>CAJVYQ010000008.1 GCA_913009825.1 uncultured Deferribacteres bacterium | reverse complement strand
TAGTCCCACAAAAAATGATCGATTTGTTAAAAACCTTTAATCCAATAAAGTTCGTCGATTCTTACTTTCAAAAGGTCGCCTAATTAAATGTTGGAAATAATAATCCAACCGAATTTGGCTCTCATAGCAAAAATAAGCGAAAAAAAAGAGAATCGCTCGATTCAGGAACAAATTAGTTTGGCAGATCATGAAAAAAATTTTGTATCTCTCTGTTTTGGTTCCGTTTGTTTTTTTACCCGGCTGCAGTTCACAAAAACAAACAGAACTCAATCCGCCGAAAAACGGTGGCATTTATGTGGTAGCCCACCGTGGCGCCCATCGCGGCATTCCGGAGAACAGTCTGCCGGCTTACCGAAAAGCCATCGAACTGGGTGTCGATTTTATTGAGATTGATGTGCGCACCACCAAAGATGGGGTTCTGGTGAGCGTTCATAATGATGACGTCGATTCCTATGCAAAAGACGTCACGGGAAAAGTGAATGACTTTACGCTGAATGAATTGCGAACCATTGACATCGGCAGCCGGGTCGGTGCGGAATGGGCAGGAACTCAAATCCCTACCGTTGAGGAAATTCTGGAACTTTGTCAGGGTAAGTGTGGAGTTTACCTGGATATGAAAGAAGCGCCTGTGGCCAAACTTGTGAAATTGCTGAAAAAATATAATATGGTAAACGACGCCTTCTGGTACAGTCCGTCGATCCGATTGCCGGTTTTCAGAAAGCTTGCTAAAGAATGCCCCCGATGTATCGCCATGCCGGACCCAATTTATAAATGGTTGTTACCGGTTACATTACAAATGCTCCATCCTGCGGTTGTGGCTACGACCCGGGATGCTTTTTCCCCGGATTTTGCCCGGGCATGTCATGAAGCAGGCGCCATCGTGATCATGGATGAAGATGAATCATCCGAAAATGAATGGCAGCAGGTTATAGAGTGGGGCGTGGACGGCATTCAAACAGATGATCCGGAGGGTTTGATCAATTTTCTGCGGCGAAGAAAAAGTGAGAATTAAGAGAAACATATTGTTTTTCCTCCTTATTTTTTTGCGGGATTATTCACTCTCCCGGCCTTTGCCGGTATTGTTGTGGAAAACCTGCGCTGCGAATATCTGACCAATCCGCTGAGTATCGAGTCGCCGCCGCCCGGATTAAGCTGGATTCTTCAATCGGATCGGAACGGGAGAATGCAATCGGCTTATCAGATTTTGGTGGCCGGCAGTGCGAAAAAACTGCGACAAATGGGTCGGCTGTAAAATTGTTTCCGAGCAATCGATTCATATTGGTTACGCGGGGAGCCGCTGACCGGCGGCAACCGATTGAAAGGATCAAATAGATATTTCTATTGATTTTAAATTTGATAATTGTTTATTTTATAACGAACTGCTCGTGAAAAATTAAATTACAGGTGACCGATCACTAAGTGTGTGTAAAAGATTGTTTTTGTTTGGCTGCTGGTATACACCCCCCGTACTCCCCTCAAGAGGGGAGTACGGGGGGTGTTAAGCACGCAATTGCCTGATTCGGGAAAAAGATGCCGGAAAAATATTTTAAAATAAAGCGGAAGGAAACCCGGATTGTCCGGGTTGGGAATGTGGTCATCGGTGGGAATGCGCCGATTTCCGTCCAATCCATGACCGCCACAAAAACGGAAGATGTCGCAGCTACGGTTGCCCAAATCAAGAAACTTGAAGAGGCCGGTTGCGAGATTATCCGGCTGACGGTTCCAGATGAAAAAGCCGCACAGGCGTTGCAGGAGATAAAAAAACAAATTTCCATTCCCATCGTTGCCGATATTCATTTCGATTACCGCATGGCTTTGCAGGCAATCGAATCCGGTGCGGACAAAATACGTATCAATCCGGGGAATATCGGTGTGACGGATCGCATCAAAGCGGTGCTGCGCGCCGCGAAAGAACGATCGGTTCCCATTCGCATCGGCATCAATTCCGGTTCGGTTGAAAAAGATTTACTGGAAAAATATAGCTATCCAAGCGCGGAAGCGATGGTTGCGAGCGCGCTCCGGCAGGTGGAAATCTGTCAGGATTTCGGCTTTGACGATCTGGTTATCTCCATCAAATCTTCTCACGTGCCGACCATGATTCTCAGTAACCGGATGCTCGCCGAACAGGTCGATTTTCCGCTTCATCTCGGTGTGACGGAAGCGGGTTTGAAGGAGAAGGGCAGCATTAAATCCGCGATCGGCATTGGCAGTTTACTGTGGCAGGGGATCGGCGATACCATCCGCGTGTCGCTGACGGATGATCCGGTGGAAGAAGTGAAAGCCGGTTTTGAAATTTTAAAATCGCTGGAACTGCGCAAGTTCGGCCTCGACATTATCAGTTGTCCCACTTGCGGCAGAATAGAAGTGGATCTGATCGGTATCGTTAAAAAAGTGGAAAAAAAACTCGGCGGTGTGAAGAAAAATGTAACCGTCTCCATTTTAGGTTGCGCGGTGAATGGTCCGGGCGAAGCGAGGGAGGCGGACATCGGCGTCGCCTGCGGCAAACATTCTGCCCTGATTTACAAAAACGGTGAAACTGTCGCTAAAATCAGGGAAAGTGAAATTGTAGAATATTTGGTGGATGAAGTTAACAAATGGGGAAACTGAGCGGCGATAAAATGGCCGGGAAAAAAAGAGAATATCGGTATTATTTAGTAATCGTTCTCTCTGTGTTCGTTATTTTTGTTGGATTGGCTTTCTATTTTCACCACTGGCAGAAGACACATAAAACCGGCGATCGTGTCATCATCCGGATTTTTCCTCAATCGGATGACCAGGTGGCAAAATTGCGCCGCATGAAGTTCATCAAAAAAGAGCAGGTTGTTGCCGATTTCGTGGAAGTGAGCGGGCGGTTTCGGGATGTGCTGACGCTGAACAACGCCGGCATTCCGTCGGTCATTGTCATCGAATCCGAACAGCAGGAAACCGTTGATCCGGTTTATCCCGGTTACGCGCAGATTCTGGCGGAAATTGATTCACTCAAAGCTGCACACAGCGATATTGTGCGGGTCGAAGAAATCGGCCGGTCGCAACACCAAAAGCGGCCGATTATTGCGGTTCAAATATCTGAATATGGCGCCGGGAAAAACCGAATCAAACCCGCCGTACTTTTCATGGCCGGGCAGCACGCCAGAGAACCGGTTGGCATACAGGTTTGTCTGGGTATTGTTCGTCGCCTTGTCACTCATCAGGCTGAACCGGAGGTGGCGAACTGGTTGACAAATTTGTCCGTGTGGGTTGTACCCTGTCTCAACCCGGACGGGTACGATTATGTCATCGCCAATCATCTGAAATTTCCGTGGTGGCGAAAAAATCTGCATGATAACAATCAAAACAGTATTTTTGAACCGGATTCAGATGGTGTGGATCTGAATCGCAATTATAATTTCAACTGGTCTGACGGCGGCAGCGATCAACCGGAAACCTGGTATTACCGCGGCACGGCGCCGGTTTCCGAAAGTGAGACGCGGGCATTGGTGAATTTAGCGAATCGGGAACGCTTCGTTCTGGCGGTCGATTACCACAGTTTCGGCGAATCGGTGCTCTTTCCCTGGGCGAATGAGATGAAACCGCCGGATGCGGAATTGATCCGTGATGTGGCTGCACATCTTGCTGACCGTCTGGAGAGAAACCGGAAGGGCAAAAAATACAGAACGATTCCGTTAAATGGAAAATCCGGCCAAAGCGCCAATTGGTTGTACGCTAAATTTCGCACCCTTGCGTTTATTGTTGAAACCGGGGATGAGTATTTCCCTTCGTTCAGGGAGATTGCCGGTTTGGTGGAATCTCAATGGCAAGGCGTGACGTATCTTTTAAACCGGACCCTGCAAGCGGGTGTTTCCGGTTTTGTCCGTAATAAAAACCGGGGAACCGGTGTGGACGCCATTCTGCAAGCGGAGTTTGATTTCTCTCCGGTTGTGGCGCCGGGCCGGACTGATGCCAAAACCGGCTTTTTCTATCGTTTGCTTCTTCCCGGCAAATACACATTTCAGGTATCCGCCGCCGGGTACCGGGAGAAGACGATTGCATCGGTGATTGTTCCCGCCGAACGCAACAAAAAATTGTCGATCACTCTCGCAAGATTGCCGGGAAATGAATAAAATGTGGCAGTGCGTCGGATTCGGTTTGTGCGCATTCGATTATCTGGCCATCGTTGAAAAATATCCGGCGCTGAATCAGAAAACGGATTGTATCGCTTATTCTCAGCAGGGAGGCGGTCCTGTCGCCACTGCGCTGGCAACACTCGGCAGGTTGGGAATGGGCAAAATTGCGTTTGTCGGCAAAGTGGGTGACGATATTGAAGGCAGATTTATTCGCCGTGCCCTGGAACAAGATGGCGTAGATACTCGTTTTGTAAAGGTAGTTGCCGATACACCCTCGGCACAGGCATTTGTCTGGATTGAAAAGGACAGCGGAAAGCGGTCGGTTGTTTTGCAACGGGATGAGCGTCTGTTTTTTAGCACCGGTGAAATTCAGTTTGAACCGTTCGTACATGCAGCATTTTTATTGATCGACGGACGGGATCCGGACGCCGCTTTAAAGAGCGCCAAACTGGCAAAGAAAGCGAACGCGAAAGTGGTGATGGATGCCGGCAGCCTGCGCCCGAAGATGAAACAGTTCTTTCGTTTTGTAGATTATTTTATCTGCTCGAAAGATTTTTTACACGATTTCAGTGATGGTAATTCCATGGATGACACCATGCGGCACATTCACCGGATGGGGTGTGACCGGGTCGTTGCCACACTGGGAGATGAAGGTTCCATCGGATTTGATGGGAAACAATTTTGGCACGAACCTGCGTTCCCGGTAAAAGTTGTCGACACTACCGGCGCAGGGGATGTGTACCATGGCGCTTTTGTTTATGGTTTATTGAAAAAATGGCAGTTACCGCAAATAATGAAATTTGCCAATGCAACAGCCGCTTTAAAATGCAGCCAATTGGGCGGAAGAGAAGGGATCCCCAGGCTGGAAGACGTAAAACTATTTTTGAAAAGTGAATTGGAACAGAATCGTAACTACTCCGGTATGCTTATTGTTTGATTTGCAGGATAAACTCAGTCGAAGCGTGATTACAGCTAATTTATGGAACATACTTGAGTAGTTACACAGAAACAATATAATCAAATCTGTTCGGGAACCTGGTAGTTAAAGATTGGAGGAATAATTCGATGAAAAAGATGTTCATGAGTTTTGTGCTGGCAGCGTTATGTTTTTCTATGGTAATGGGTCAGGAAACTACTAAGAATTATTGGGTGAAAGCAAAAATAGAGAATTTGCGCTCCTCACCCAAAGGTAATATTCTCGGCAAATTAAATGCCGGCACAAAATTGAAAGTGATAAAAGAAGAAGGGAACTGGGTCAAAGTCCGGGTGGAGGGGTATATCTGGAAACCATCCGTCACCACCGATGCAACAAATATTGCCGGTTTTAAATTTCATGCCATGCACATCTTGTTAAGAAACAAGACCGATGCTAAAAAAGTATTACAAGAATTGTTAAACGGTGCGGATTTTAATGAGCTGGCTGTCAAATATTCCATCGATCCGGGCGCCAAGAAAAACAGAGGCGATTTGGGTTTGTTCGAAAAGGGTGATCTGGTCAAAGAATTCGAAGATGCCGTGTTAAAATTGAAACCGGGGCAGATCTCCGGCGTGGTGAAAACCCCGCTGGGATATCACATTATTAAACGGGTTCGTTAGAAAAAGAATGCGTACTCCGTTCAAAATTATTGAATGACAGGAACAGGCCATGGTAAAGATATTTAGGGTAAAACATCTTACTCCTGAGGAAGTACTGGATCAGGTGCAACGTTCCGGCGTAATCAATTACATGTATTCGTGGCGTTACACCATCGATGGTAAAAGGAACACAATCTCTTTCAATCTGCGTTACACCGGAGGTTATGATCAGGAAAAAGAGAAAGAGATGATGAAAGAGGTGGAGGCTTTCATCAAATCCATCGATATGGAGTGAAACCGAAGCGGAAAAATCTACCGGTTTTTTTTGAAATATCCGATTGATCCAAAGAGGCTCAAAGGTAAATGATATAAGGGGATCGCATGTTCTCAAAAATCTTAAGCGCTGCAGTTCTTGGTATCGATGCCTATGTTATTGAAGTTGAAGTGCATCTGGAAGGGCAGTCTCCCTATTTTAGCATTGTCGGTTTACCGGATGGAGCGGTGCGGGAAGCCAGGGAGCGGGTGGAAGCGGCCATCAAAAATTGTGACTATCGTTTTCCGCTTAAAAAAATCATTGTCAATCTGGCGCCCGCCGATATTAAAAAAGAGGGGAGTGCGCTGGATCTGCCCATTGCCATCGGAATTTTAGCTTCGTCAGGTACTCTTCTTCAGGATTCTCTCAACGATTATATTTTACTTGGCGAACTTTCCCTCGACGGCAATCTGCGTGGTATTCGGGGCGCATTGCCCATCGCTGTCGCCGCCCGTGATGCCGGGCTTAAAGGGGTGATGCTGCCCGAAGAAAATGCCCGCGAAGCCGCGATGGTGGCAGGAATCGATGTGATTCCCGTTGAAAGTCTTGAGAAAGCAGTTTCATTTTTGAACCGTGAAACAGAAATTGAACCGTTTCGGTTGAATATGGTGGATGTATTCAGCAATCAGCAATCTTATACTATCGATTTTTCCGATGTGAAAGGGCAGGAACATGTAAAACGGGCTTTGGAGGTTGCTGCTGCCGGCGGGCATAATATTTTGATGATCGGGCCGCCCGGTTCCGGAAAAACCATGCTGGCCAAAAGAATGCCGACTATTTTGCCTGATTTAACTATTGACGAAGCCATTGAAACTACAAAAATACATTCGGTTGCCGGTATTCTGCCGGCAAATACCGCATTGGTTGCAGAGCGTCCTTTTCGTTCTCCCCACCATACCATCAGCGACGCCGGATTAATAGGCGGCGGACATATCCCTCATCCGGGAGAAGTGAGCCTTGCACATCACGGCGTGTTGTTTTTAGATGAGCTGCCCGAATTCAAAAAAAATGTATTGGAAGTGATGCGCCAGCCTCTTGAAGATGGCAAAGTAACCATTTCCCGCGCCATGATCAGTTTAACTTACCCGGCAAATTTTATGCTGGCATCGGCAATGAATCCCTGCCCCTGCGGCTATCTGACCGATCCCAATCACGAATGCACCTGCACAATTCCCATGATTCAACGCTACCGCGCGCGGGTTTCCGGGCCATTGTTGGACAGGATTGATATTCATATCGAAGTGCCTGCCGTGTCTTACAAAGACATGGCTTCCCGGGCAAAAAGTGAAAATTCAGCCGCCATTAAAGAGCGGGTAAAAAAAGCGCATCAAATTCAATTGGATCGTTTTAAATTTTACAAAACTATATATTATAATGCCCACATGCAATCCAAAGAGATACACAAATTTTGTTCTATCGATGAAGAGAGTCAGGAATTGTTAAAAATGGCTATCACCAAATTAGGCCTTTCTGCGCGGGCTTACGATCGCATTCTTAAAGTTTCGCGAACCATCGCAGATTTGGAAAATAGTGCTGAAATAAAAGCATACCATGTAAGTGAAGCGATTCAATACAGAAGTTTGGACCGGGATTTGACGACTACTTTATAAAACCTGAATTGAGCGATTCCCATGTCATTCAGCCTGCCCGCTGCAGGCGGGGAGGAATCTTTTTAAATCTTAGCGTAACTATTCAGCATTATGTTCTTTTATGCAGGGCGATTCGCTGAATCGCCTCAACGAGACAGCATCTCGCTCTACAAGGAATACTGAGCCTGAATAGTTACCACTACCATGATTTATTGAGCGGATACTTTTTTGGTTTACAAATGGGATTACGGCAATTCTCCGTATTATGCGTTTTGTCGCAGGTCTTTGATCCTGGCTTTCGCTTTCAAGTCGTTGAACCAATCGATGAAAGCCTGCTGTTGTTTTCTACTCAGAATTGTTTGCCGCAGCGTATTTTTTTGTGCTTCAAAATTAGCTTCATCGATAGGTACTTTCTCAATCACTTTGATGAGATAATATCCTCTGGCGGTCTTAACCGGATGAGAAATTTTATTTACATTCAGGCCAAAAGCGGTTCCGGTGAAATCAGGATCTTTGCCAACCTGAGGTATATAATCGTTGCGCGAGAACTGATTTGTCTCCGTAATTTTCAAAGAATCTTTTTCTGCTATGGTTTGAAAATCGGCAGTCACTAACATTTTAGATCTTACACCGGCGCAATATTTACCAATTTCTTCTATTTTTTTCTCCCGGATTAACATGCTTTTAATAGAGGCAGAAACATCAGCTAAAGGTTTTGTCCGTTCCGGTTGAATATCGTTGATTTTGGCCACCACGTAACCACGATCCGTATAGAAAGGTTCTTCCCGGATATCTCCGATTTTACTCTTGTGAACAAATTGATTGATGGTTCGTGAAAATCCGATGCCCGGAATGAAACCGCCTTCGATGAAGAACGGCGATGTTTCAATCTTAAGAGAATCCCTGCTCGCCGCTTCGGAAAAACCCATTTCCATAGCATCCATGGCAAAAAGACTGGCCTTGGTTTTCATGTCGCTTTCTGTCTGGCTGCTGGTTGTAAATTTTAGTAAAATATGCCGGGCTCTTACTTTCTCTTCCCCATTTTCCACTTTTTTCTCTTCCACTTCGATGATATGAATACCGAAAGAGCTTTTAATTGGACCCACAACCGTGCCAACTTTGGCAGAAAATGCGGCATCATCGAACTGTTTAACCATCGTCCCTTTGCCAAAAAATCCGAGCTCGCCACCCTTTTGTGCAGAACCGGGATCTTCCGAGTATGATTTTGCCAGCTTTGCAAAATCTTCTCCATTTTTGATCCGTTTCATCAAGTCTTTGGCATCGCTGAATACTGCCTGTGAATCATTAGCAGTGGGTACGAACGGAAACATGACATAATCGATCTTCCGTTTCTCCGGTTCGTGATATTTTTTTTCATGGTCCCGGTAATATTTTTCGATTTCACTGTTATCTACGTTTACTTCATCGTCGGAGATATTATTGGGATCAAAGAAAATATATTGGACTTTTATTTTTTCGTTCTGCTTGATGTAATTCCAGCGAACTTCTTCCGGCGTGACAAAAACGGAAGCGGCAATTTGTTCCTGCAATTTTTGGTAAGGCAGCATAAAATTGCGCACATAATCTTCCGCCTGCAGCCAAAATGACTGATTCTGTGGATTTTGATCAGTCAAAGCAGCGCGGTATTTTTGCATATCAAACTTACCGTCGGTTTGAAATGACTGAACATCCCGCAAAATCTTCGGCGGATTGTTTTTCAGAATCATGACAATCTCGCTGTCCGTGGCGACAATTCCGCGGCGATGAATTTCCTGCCTGATTAAAATTTCCTGAACAATTTCATCCCAGACCTGGTTTTCTATCTGCATCATGTCGTTGTCCGACAAATTGTCCTGTCCCTGTTCACGCTTATTCTCGACCAATTGTTGATAGCGGCGGTTGAACTGATCCCATTTGATCTCTTCTCCATTTACTTCGCCCGCCACATTGGGGCGTTTTTTGATACCGGTTACATTCATACCCCAGTCGAAGATAATTGTGCCCACAAATGCGAGTACCAAAATAACAAGAAATGTTTTGGTATGCTCACGCATTTTTTTCATTACCATGAAAGTTCTCCTTTCCCTCTCATTAAAGCAAGATTCGCGTCTATCGAGTTAACTCACCTGCCGTTATGGAGTGCCGGCAGAATAGTGGTCCGGTGCAGTTGTTTATTGTTATGTAACTATTTAAGGTATGATTTTCGTTTATTGCGCAAAAAGCCTTCGAATCCCTGCCTGCAGCAGGCGGGGAGTCGAAGCGTTAATACTGTTCATGAATATAGCATACCTTAATAGTTACGTTGTTATCTAATATTCAATTCTTTTTTTGCTTCTGACAAGCTCATTCCGCGACTATTTTTCTCTTTTTCCTTTGCTTCGCGGAGATCTCTCATATCCTCAAAATCCTGAAGTTCCTCTCTCAATTGATATTCCGGATTAAAATTAGTCAATTGTTTGATATCTCCATGTAAATCATTTCCTATTTCTGCAATATTTTCAAATATTCGCTTAAGAATTTTTCCCGGAATTTTCCTCCCATCTTTTATCGCCTGAGGTTTGATTGTAATTTCGTACTGCAACTCGTTTTGCCTTTACATCTAACATTAAATTTTTACAAAGGTTAAAATTTAATGTTTTATTGTTCATTTATCAAGAAAATTTTATTCTTTTTGAGAATTGATCGGAGTTCGTTCTTTTTCCCTGAACCCCATCAAACATCCTGCTCAATTTTGCTTACTATGGGGATCACTTTTGTCGGCATGATTTTACAACCCGGATAGATGATAGTGTGAGCGCCAATTTCCGCATGATCCGCCGCTATGGTTCCCAGGTTGGGCAGTTGCACATCAACCTGTTTTCCTTTTACTTTCGAAGTGATTTTTTTCCGCCCGGGATGTTGGGATATGAAATGGCAGGCTTCTCCTATAGAAACGTGCTCGCCTAAAACCGAATAGCGAATGAGGTTGTTTAAGCCTACAGTGACTTCTTTTAGAAATATAGAATGATCGATGATACTGCCGCGGCCAATGATGGATCCGGAACCAATACTCGTGTAAGGGCCGATGAATGTTCCGGCGCCAATCTCGCAATGATCCCCGATTACTGTCGGACCGTTTATCTCAACTCCTCGCTGCAAAATTGTGTTTTCTCCGATCTGAACATTTCCGGTGATGGTCAGGTCCTGTTCGCTTACCTGTTGTGATTCGGGCCGGAAGTAATGATCGAATAAGTAATTTTGAGTTTTAAGCAAATCCCAGGGATAGCCGGTGGGCAGCCAATATTTATTCAGTTCCAAAACAAAGAAAGGTTCGATTTTGGCAATAGTTTGAATGGCTGACGTGATTTCGATTTCACCTCTTTCACTCGGTTCGGTTTTTTCCAGGATCGGGAAGATGGATGGCTGGAACAGGTAGCAGCCAACATTTGCCAAATTGCCAATCTCCTCATTCGGCTTTTCTATCAGGCGGATTACCTGATTAGTCTCCGTAACATTGTAGACGCCATACAGCGACGGGTCCGGTACTTTCAACGCCAGCGCGGCAAAACGGTAATTCGTTAACATTTCCATGTCTTCCCGGGCAAACAGATCGTCTCCGTTCATCACAATAAACGGACCTCTGATATGCGGGGCCGCCTGCAAAACAGCATGACCTGTTCCCAACTGTTCTTTTTGCTCCCGGTAAACAATCCTCATTCCCCGGTAACTGTTACCCAACAGATCGCCGATCGACTCTTTGCGATACCCGGTAATGAGGATGACTTCATCGACAAGACCGGCTAATTGATCCAGGTTAAAATAGATCAGCGGTTTGTTTAAAACCGGCAGCAGCGGTTTAGGGCGTGTGAGTGTTAGAGGGCAGGTACGCGTACTCTTTCCGGCAACCATCATGACGGCTTGCATATTTCATCTCCCTGATTTTGAATGTTTTGCAATTTTGCGACTTGTGTCTTTTTCTGTTACTATTCAGGCAGATTGAAGGAATACTCCCCGCACCTCCACAAAAAGGGACTATAGTCGTTTCGGGGGTACGGGGGATGTAAAACAGCTTCCAACATAAACGTATTGTATCTGAATAGTGACCAAGACCCGCCTATTTTGCGCGTCTCGATGAATACAAGAAACTTCTAAAAATATTCGTAACACTTTAGTATTTTGAAAAATTGCCATCATCCGGCATTTTGTCATTCCCGAATGTTTTTATCGGGAATCCATTTTCCGGATTAATGTGGATTCCCGCTTGAATCATGCGTGAATAACAATTTCGCGTGTCGTACCGGAAAAGTAAAACCTCAGTTACGGGTGGATAAAAGTGGTATCGCTTCATTATTTTGTAGCCTGAGCTACCCATTTTAGAGTTCTGAAAACCTTATTTTTATCTTTTACACCTTAATAGCATGATTTGCAACCAAGTCTCTAAACCTTATTACCTTAGTTGTGATATGAAAACATGAAAAATAAGGTAATAAGGTAAAAATGGGGTGGGGCTACTTGCAGCTATTAAGGTTGAAAAAACAAAAATAAGGTTTATGCATACTTCCACCCGTAACTGAGGTTTTACCCGGAAAAGCGAAATGGAACAATTATTTCAAAGAACTAAAATGTTACAAAAATTCAAGTTTCTTGAAAGTTATGTTTTCCTATGTTCTTCCGGTAACCTGTTTGGTTACAAAATAAGTAACAATGTACATCAAGATTCCGGAATTTGCAAAGAATTTAAGCAGAAAGAACTGCTTCCGGCCATTCTGGTTTTTGTCCTTCCGGTTTTCCGCTTGATTTTACCTGCATTCCCCTGTATATTTTAATTTAATTTAAAATGCAGGTTTTCTCATAAATTGAAAAGGATAGATGGCCGTTTTTAAATTAAAATCGGATTTTGAACCGCAGGGAGACCAGGGGAGAGCCATCTCGGAATTGACGGAAGGCCTTCGCCGCGGTGACATGTTCCAGACACTTTTAGGAGTGACCGGTTCAGGCAAAACGTTTACCATCGCCAATGTCATTGTCAACTACGGCAAACCGGCGCTGGTTATCTCTCACAATAAAACACTGGCCGCGCAGCTTTACGGGGAGTTGAAATCCTTCTTTCCGGAGAATGCCGTGGAATATTTTATCAGCTATTACGATTATTATCAACCCGAGGCGTACCTGCCTACAACCGATACATACATCGAAAAAGATACCTCCGTCAATGATGAAATAGACCGGCTGCGTTTAAAAACCACCAGCGCTCTGTTGGAACGGGATGATGTGATCATTGTCGCCTCCGTATCCTGCATCTACGGATTAGGCTCGCCGGATGATTACCGCGATCTGCTTCTGTTTCTGGAACGGGGTCAGGAGATCGACAGGGATGAAATTTTGCTGAAACTGATCGATATACATTACACACGTAATGATATCGATTTTCATCGCGGCACTTTTCGGGTGCGTGGTGATGTTGTGGAGATTTTTCCGGCTTACGAAGAACAGGCGGTGCGGGTGGAATTGTTCGGCAACCAGGTTGAGTCCATTTACAAAATAGACACATTGACGGGAGAAATTATTTCCGATATGCCCAGGTTAGCGATATACCCTGCCAAACATTTTGTAACCACTCAGCCCAAACTGGAAATGGCTATGGGGAGGATACGTACTGAACTTGAAGAACGGTTGGCTGAATATCGTAGTCAAAATAAATTGTTAGAAGCCCAACGATTGGAAATGCGTACCAACTACGATCTGGAGATGATGCTGGAAATCGGCTACTGTTCCGGGATAGAGAACTATTCACGTCACCTTTCCGGCAGGGAAGCGGGACAGCGGCCGGCCACGTTGCTGGATTATTTTCCCAAGGAATTTTTGATGATTGCGGATGAATCCCATGTTACACTGCCGCAGTTTCGCGGCATGTACCGCGGCGACCGGTCCCGCAAAGAAACACTGGTTGAGCACGGTTTCCGTTTGCCGTCCGCTCTGGATAACCGCCCTCTCTATTTTGATGAATTTGAATCTATGTTTCACCGGATCATTTTTATGTCGGCAACACCGGCTGATTATGAATTGGAAAAATGCAAAGGTGTGGTGGTTGAGCAGATCATTCGTCCCACCGGATTGATGGATCCGGAAATAGAAGTAAGGCCGATCGAAGGACAGATCGATGATCTGATTGCAGAGATTCGCCAACGTTGTACCAGAAAGGAGCGCGTTTTGGTAACCACGCTTACAAAACGAATGGCGGAAGATTTAACCGATTATCTGGCCGATGCCGGTATCCGGGTGCGCTATCTACATTCCGAAGTGAATACATTGGACCGGATGGAGATTCTGCGGGGTTTACGTCTGGCGGATTTTGATGTTTTGGTCGGCATTAATTTACTGCGGGAAGGCCTGGATCTGCCGGAAGTATCCCTGGTTACCGTGTTGGATGCGGACAAAGAAGGCTTCCTGCGTTCGGAGCGGTCGTTAATGCAAATTGCCGGCAGGGCGGCGCGTAATGTCGCCGGCAAGGTAATTTTTTATGCGGTTCACGTTACTAAATCCATGCAGAAAGTGATCGATGAGACCAACCGGCGCCGGGAAATACAACGGCAATATAATGAAGAACACGGTATCACACCGACAACCGTGTACAAATCCGTTGAAGATGTGATGCATTCTACCCGCATCGCGGATGAAAAAACGGTAAGATGGGAGAAGAAAACAAAAATCCATCTGCCCGGGGAGGATATGGCCAGAGAAGATATTCTGGAATTTTTGGAAAAAGAGATGCGCGCAGCCGCCATCGACCTCCAGTTTGAACGAGCCGCCGAAATTCGGGATGAAATTGAAAGTCTGAAAAGTGGGAGGTAAAAAGGAAGAAAACCTTCCAGGTTTTTCTTCGATGGTATGAATTGTTTTATGAAGGAAAAATCGTGAGACATAGTGATATCCGTAATTATCTGAAAACCCGGAAGGTTTGATCTACAGAAAAAGGAGAGATTTTGCCAAAACTCAAAATAGGCATCGCCGGTGTCGGCAAATTGGGTCGCTATCATGGCCAGAATCTGCTGCAAATTCCGGCAGCTGATTTGGTAAGCGTGTACGACATCGACCGGGAACGCGGTGTGCGTGTGGCGAATGAATTGGGCGTAGATTTTTTGGCAAATTATGCAGACCTGCTCGACAGAATCGATGCTCTCTGTATCGCCGTTCCGACTGTGAAACATTTTGACCTGGCCGCCGAAGCGATCCGGGACGGCAAATCCGTATTTGTGGAAAAACCGATTTCATCTTCCATCGAGCAGGCCGAAAGGCTGGTTCGTCTGGCCGAAGAAAAGGAAATCGTGTTACAGGTCGGCCACATAGAACGGTTCAATCCCGCTTTTCAAAAACTACCCACAGATACATTACAACCCAGGTTTATTGAGGCACACCGTCTGGCCTCTTTTAATCCGCGGGGAACCGATGTGGCTGTTGTGCTGGATCTGATGATTCATGATATCGATCTGATTTTGTCGGTAGTAAAAAGCCCGGTAAAAAACATCGATGCCAACGGCGTTTCGGTGATTTCGGAAAATGAAGATATCGCCAATGCCAGAATTAAATTTGAAAATGGGTGTGTGGCTAATCTAACCGCCAGCCGGATATCACTGAAAAAAATGCGGAAAATACGCTTTTTCCAACAGGATATGTACGCTTCTTTGGATCTGTTAGCCGGTTTGGCGGAAGTTTACCAGTTGAAGACAATACCGGACGCTTCGTCCAATTATTCTCCCGTTTCCTGGGGAATCATTGAAAAGGATGGTGTGCGCAAACAGATTGTTTACCGGCAGTTGCCCTCGGAGGAAGAGAATGCGTTAAAGTTGGAATTACAATCATTTGTGGATGCGGTTTTGTCGGGAACAGAACCTGTGGTAAGCGGCCGGGACGGTTTGCACGCGTTGCAAGTTGCCCAGATGATATTGGATGAAATTAAGCGGAACAGAGTAGAGGTAGAGTAGCAAATCGCAAAGTTGAGTAATTTCCGAAATCTGCAACAAGAGAGGAGTTTTCGTACCTCTTCCGGTAAGCAATTGAATTTCTCCGGGTGTTTACAATTCCCCTATGATTTTTAACAACTCTGTGATCATTAAAAAAATTTGACGTACTCGTGGAAAGTCGACAAATTAAAAATACAATCAACATATAATATGGTGTGTATTCATTTATTCGCCATATATAGTGTCTTAACGAAAAGTGGAAAACATGCATCTTGCTTGTTTTATAAATTGTTTAGTTTCCTGCTTTTCAATAAGATTATAATTCAAACAAGATGTTTGATATACAATTTAGCTACTTTTCGTTCAGTCTCTATATAGATTCATGCGCAAGTTTTGGGATTTTTTACGAACGCGTCACAATTTAGTTTTTTGAAAAATAGCAGGGAATGACAGCTTAGTGTGTCGCTTCAAAAAACTGAATTGTGACAAAATTAAAACCTAACCGGAGTTACTGTGGATATTCGCAAATTCTTTTTTGATAACCGAAGTTACACTCCTATCCCGCTGATCATTGCGGTTTTGATTTTAGCCCAACCGACCTGGAACACTTTTCTAATCGGCATCTCCATATCCGTTGTGGGGGAACTGATTCGCATCCGGGCGGTGGCTCATGCCGGCAGCGCTACGCGCACCACATCCGGCGCCGGCGGCGAAGAATTGGTGATGACCGGGCCGTATGCTTTTATGCGCAATCCATTATACCTGGGAAATTTTCTTATGGCCTCCGGTCTCTGTATTGCAGCGTGGCCCTGGATGCCGTGGATGTTGCTGCTGTTGTTCGTTCTGTTTGTCGTCCAGTATGCGTTTATCATCAGTCTGGAAGAAGAATATTTGCAGAAGAACTTTGGCGAAATTTACCAAACCTACAGGCAAAATGTGCCGCGCATCCTGCCTAAATTGCCGTCTTACAACAGCGGACAGGAAAGAATTCCTTCGCTGCAAAAAGCGTTACATTCGGAGCGAAGCACGTTGACCAGTTTTATTTTTGTGTCGTTGTTAATCTTTCTGCGCTGGCAGCTTTGGGGCTAAAACAATGAAAAATGTTTTCATCATAGCCGGCGAAACGTCCGGTGATTTGCACGGATCAGGCCTGGTGCGGGAGCTGCGCAATATCGATTGCCAAATCAAAATTTGGGGCATCGGCGGTGAAAAGATGCGTGCCGCCGGTATGGAGACGGAATACGATATTTCGCAAATGGCTTTTTTGGGTTTCTCAGAAGTCATCAGACATCTGCCTTTTATCTGGCAAGTACTGCATCACATAAAAAGGCTTCTCCGGGAACAGAGACCGGATCTGGTCATTTTGATCGACTATCCCGGTTTTAACCTGCGCATTGCGGCGTTTGTGCATCATTTGGGGCTAAAGGTGCTCTATTATATCAGTCCACAGGTTTGGGCCTGGGGGAAAAACCGTGTAAAAAAAATCGCCCGGTTTGTTGACAGAATGGCAGTAATTTTTAAATTCGAAGAAGATTTTTACCGAAACCACAACGTTCCTGTCACCTTTGTGGGGCATCCCCTTTTGGATTCGTTGCAAATCCGTCCCACAAAAAATGAATTTTATGAGAAATATCATCTGACGGCAGGTGCTCCTGTTATGGCGTTGCTGCCGGGAAGCCGGATTCAGGAAATTCACCGCCTGCTTCCCGATATGGTAGAAATTGCCGGACAGTTTAAATGGAAGGTTCCCGAAATCCGGCTTTGTGTAAGCATTTCCGAAAATGTCCCGGCTGCAATTTATGATAAAATCCTACAGGATATGGAAATTACGCGGGTGCCGGAAACCTACCCGCTGATGGCCTATTCATCTCTGATGTTAGTCGCTTCCGGTACGGCCACTGTGGAGGGCACTATTGTTGGCACGCCGTTCGTGGTGGTTTACAAAGTGTCGCCATTTTCCTACTGGTTGGCCAAAAAACTCATCAAGGTAGATTATATTGCC
The DNA here is from genome assembly GCA_913009825.1 of uncultured Deferribacteres bacterium. Classification (GTDB taxonomy): domain Bacteria; phylum Zhuqueibacterota; class JdFR-76; order JdFR-76; family DREG01; genus DREG01. The sequence goes on along the minus strand of CAJVYQ010000008.1, from coordinate 94,205 downwards.
ATGGCCAACATTATTGCCGGGCAACTTGTAGTACCGGAATTTATTCAGGATGATTTTTGTCCGGAAAAAGTGCTGCCGGTTCTGTTGAAGTTACAGCAAAATGAACAGGAGCGAAAAAAAATGGCATCAGGTTTCAATTTGATCCGAAAACGATTGGGAAGTAAAGGTTCCGCCAAACGGGTGGCGGAACTGGCTTTTTCGATGATGAGGGAAAATGACTGAATCTGTTGCGGAACTGCGGCTAAGGAAAAAAATTGAATTTTACTTGTCTGTTTATCTGGGCTGGGTTTTTATCCTGTTGCTGGGCCGCACCTACCGGATTAAAGTAGAAGGGGGAGAGATTGTGAAAAAACTGTGGCGGCAGAAGCAGAATTTTCTTGTGGCAAGCTGGCACGGTCGTTTTTTAATGAGTGCTTATTTCTTCCGATTTCATCGAATGGTTGCGTTGGTGAGCCGGCATCTGGACGGTGAAATGATTGCCAGAACGATTCAGAAACTGGGTTACACGACTGTACGCGGCAGCAGTTCCCGCGGCGGCAGGGAAGCGTTTTATAAAATGGTAACTTTGTTGCAACAGGGGGAAAGTGGGGTCATCATTCCGGATGGCCCCACCGGTCCGCCGCACAAATCGAAAAAAGGTGTTATATTAATGGCTCAACAGGCGCAGGTTCCCATCTTGCCGGTATCTTTTTCCTCCCGGCCCGCTATTCGTTTCAAAAGTTGGGATCGTTACATGCTGCCCAAGCCGTTTGCCAGAGTCCTGATTAATATTGGCGAACCGTTCCGGGTACCACAGGATCTCGCCGGTGAAGAACTCAACAAACTTAAACAACGGCTCGATTCCGAAATGATCGAACAAGAGCAAAAGTTAGATGCCTTTTTCAAAATCTGATTTTATCTCGTTGCCGCTCTGGCCTCTCTCGGCGCTTTTCGGCGGCATGATGGAAATCCGCAATTTCTATTTTGATCACGGCTTACTGCCGGTAATTCGTCTTCCCCGGCCGGTTATCTGTGTGGGAAATATTTCGGTGGGCGGGACGGGTAAAACGCCTTTGGTTCGTTTTTTGGCGCGCTATTTTAACGGTTCAAACAAAAAAGTGGCCATTCTCACCCGGGGATACGGCAGGAAATCGGGTCAAACTCTCTGTCTCGATAGAATAAATCTGGAAAGGACTGCGCCGGTTTTAACCGGGGATGAACCGCGCATCCTGGCGCGCCATTTGGAAAATGGGGTTGTCATTGTAGATGCTAACCGCCTTCGCGGCAGCAAAATGGCCATGCGGCAGCTACAGCCGGACCTGTTCATTCTCGACGATGCGTTTCAGCACCGGCAAATCGACCGGGATGTGAATATTGTCACATTGGACGCAACCGATTTGTGGGGAAGGAAACGCCTGCTCCCCGCCGGTAAATTGCGTGAACCGCTTACCCAGTTGCGACGCGCTGATTTGATCTGGGTCACACGGCTGAATCAGACGCAACGCAGTCTGGCGGAAATCAGGGAGGATGTAGAGAAAAAATTACAACAGCCTGTTATTTATTCCAATTATTCTCCTGCCGGAATTGTCGATGCAAACCGGACAAAACGCCTGCCTCTTGCAGCTCTGACAGGGAAAAAGGTGATCGCTTTTGCCGGGATCGCCAAACCAAAATCTTTTCAACATACACTGGAAATGTTAGCTGCGAACGTTGTTTTTTTTCGTTCATTCAATGATCACCATTTTTTTAAGCGAAAAGAACTTGAGCAGCTACTGGCACAGAAAGAAAGATATCAGGCCGATTGGCTCATTACAACCGAAAAAGACGCGGAACGAATCGATCCGGTGATCAGAGCGCAATTGCGCAACTTGCATATCCTGGAAATTGAGATAAAAATTGTGACGGGGGAAAAAAATCTAAAAAAAATATTTGATTCTAAAGGTCTTATTTAGTATTTTCCTCTTGGATTTAGGATGAATTTCTTTCCCAACCCGGAAATTTAATAATTTTTTTGTAACTATTCAGATAGGCTCTATCCGGTAACGTTGCTCATGCTTCGACTTTCCGCCTGCTTGTTGCAGGCAGGGAGTCGAAAGTTTATCTCACATCATGAAACCGGCATTCGTGAATAGTTACAATTTTCTTATGCTGAAGGGATGGCAGTGAGACAAAAAATGAATTTTGTGTTACTTTTTCTTTCACCATGAGGATGTAAAACTGCAAAATGTAATCGGTCACAGGATGTATGAAAACATCCTAAATCCGTGTCGATACGTTGGCCCGCGACTTAAGTTGTGGGCTAAAATAAAAAAGTTATTTTAGCTGCTTCAGCGGTTTATAAGAGATCATTCACTTACCCCTGTGATGGTTTACTGTAAAAGAATGACTGTTCTTTTGGCAATGTGAAGGGGAATTCACTTTTTTGCTGTAAATTGCCGATAAAAAAGGAAATTGGTGTTTCGTTCTTGATTTCAATCGATAGAAAACCGGCTATTTTGCGATCCAGTTTAATAAATTTACGGTTCAAATGGAGGCTGCGTAAGTGAAGAAGAAATACAGAATTTTAATCGTTGACGATGACAGAAATATTCGCCGTATGATTGAAATTCATCTGAAAAAAGAAAAAATTTATATTCCGCTTCATGCATCCAACGGGGAAGCGTGTCTCCGTTTTCTGCGGGAAGATGTGCCCGATTTGATCTTGCTGGATATTCAGATGCCCGGTATCGATGGCATCGAAACTCTGCAGCAGATCAAACAGCAGTACTCCCGGATTCCGGTTATCATGATGTCCGCTCATGGCACCATCGATATTGCGGTGCGTTCCATGAAAATGGGAGCATACGATTTTATCACCAAACCATTTTCCGGCGACCGGCTGCTGATCACTATCCGCAATGCCATCGAAAATAATGAATTGCGCGGCGAAGTGGAAAAATTGCGCCAGGAATTGCAAGAGAAATATCAGTTTAAAAACATTGTCGGCCAGAGTGGTCCCATGCAGGACGTTTTTCGTGCGGTGAACAAAGTAATCGACAGCAGTGTGACGGTTTTGTTACAGGGTGAGAGCGGCACAGGAAAAGAACTGATCGCCCGTGCTATTCATTATGGTAGTGTGAAGCGAAAGAACAAACCGTTTGTAGCGGTAAATTGTTCCGCACTGCCGGAATCATTGTTGGAAAGCGAACTTTTTGGTCATGAAAAAGGTTCGTTTACCGGCGCTTCCAATAAAAGGATCGGTAAATTTGAATTAGCGGACGGCGGTACCATTTTTTTAGATGAAATCGGAGAAATGTCACCGGCAACCCAGGTTAAAGTTTTACGTGTTCTGCAGGAGAGGGAATTTGAGCGGGTTGGTGGAAACGATTTAATTAAAGTGGATGTGCGGGTTATTGCCGCCACCAACAAGGATATTGAAGAAGCAATCCGGAAAGGCGAATTCAGGGAAGACCTGTTTTACCGGCTGGCCGTATTTCCCATCAGAATTCCTCCTCTGCGTGAACGTAAAGAGGATGTTCCCATCATGGCCCAGTTATTTTTAGAAAGATATGCCGACCGGGAGGGAAAGGAAGTGCGGGAAATCTCCTCCGACGCTCTGGAAATGCTCATGGCATACCACTGGCCGGGAAACGTGAGAGAGTTGGAAAATGCACTTGAACGGGCTGTACTACTTGCCTCTTCCAACGAGGTTGTTGTCAATGATTTGCCGCCCAATGTTCGTGTGATCGGAGAACGCAAGGTTGTAGATACCAGTAAAACTTTGAATACCTGGATTGAAAAGCTGGAAGAAGAAGCGATCAGAAAAGCTCTGCTGGAATGCGAAGGCAACGTCTCCCTGACGGCGAGAAAGTTGGGAATCGGCCGCGCCACGATTTACCGCAAAGCAAAAAAATACGGTTTACCCATTGTAAGATAGAGTACATTCTCCTTCTCTGAAAAATGGCCGTTTTGAGATAAAACCGAAAATTGAGTTGCAAACAAATTCAGCTTCCGGGGTTGCGTAAAATGCCTCGATTTATCACCAACATCAGACAACTACTCTGGGCAAATATGAACGTGTTCGGGTTGCCATGCGATAAGTGTTTGTCGCGTTGGGGGCCAGCATTTCCAACTCAACTTTCGTGATCTGTTCCTTTCCCTGTTTACCCCAAAGCACGACTTCGTCACCAATTCTGATATTTTCTGCACCGGTAATATCAACCATCGTATGGTTCGCCGTAATGGGTGCAACTGTACGGTACCGCCTGCCTCTGATAAGCACATCGGCTTTATTTAAAACAACCGGGGGATAACCGTCAGAATAGCCGCACGGCAGCGTTGCAATTAAAGTCTCTTTGGTTATTTTATATGCCCGGTGATAAGAAATGGATTCTCCCGGGTACATTTTTTTTACATAAATAACGCGGGTTTTAAAACTCATTACCGGTCTGATTTTCATGCTGTGCTGTCTCTCCGGTTCTAAACCGACCAGGCAATTGCCGGGCCGTACCATATCCAGGTAAGTAAACGGATAGCGATCCACTTCTGCGCTTGCTGCTGCGTGGCGAATCCCAACATTGATACCTTTCATATTGGCTGCTTCGCAAACTGCTGTGATGCGCTCTATCTGCATCCGATCCATCTCATCATCTTCGGTCATTCCTGTAAAAATGCCCTCAATTTTTATTTCAGGCATGGCGGATACTTTTTCAATAAAGGCCAGCGCTTTCCGGTGCGGCACGCCAACGCGGCCCAATCCTGTATCCAGATAAATGTGAACAGTGGCGGTTTTGCCGAGCTTTCGTGCTTCTTCCGCAAGAACATCCACCGCATCAGAATAAACAGCCTGGGAAATTCGATGTTTAATCACCTCTTTTGCCTCGCTCCGATTGAATGGTCCCATATTCAAAATCATTCCCCGGATGTTATTTTGTCGTAAAGTGAGAGCCTCTCTGACTTTTACTACCGCAAAATGTTGAATATGGCTGTTGTTCTGCAGTGCGGTTGCAATTTCTACAGCTCCATGACCGTACGCGTTGCATTTTATTACGGCCATGATCGGTCTCTTTCCAATTTTTCTTCGCACTTCATTTACATTGGAAGCCAGATGCTCCATGTTCAGTTCAATCCAGGGATCAATTTGTTCTACTACATTGAAATTCGTATCAATCCTTTCGGAATTGAACGCAGAAAGAGCGGAAGCGCCGGTTAAAACAACCGCCACCGAACCGCTTCCGGCAATTCTAAAAAAATCTCTCCGATTGGTTACACACATGTTTAATCCTCCTTTCCTTTCTGTGAGAAGGTTTTTATTGATTCATAAAACCACTGCTTCAGGTAGTGGTTTTCTTAAAAAGGTTCTTCCGTTTGTATTAATAACGGATCATAAATAAGTTGTACCTCCCTTTAAAGTGCGATAAACCAGGGGGGTACAATCCAATGAAACGGTTTACAAAGTTAAGTCAACCAATTTATGAATGCAAGTATCATAATAGTTTTTTGTCCCAAGTATCGCTTTAAAATATTAAAGGATGAGATAGCCGAGTATTGTAAGCAATAGTTATACTTTTTATGCAAGCAGAAAGATTTGGTGGAGATATTAGAGTTAAATATCCAAGAAGATCATGTGCATTTAGTGATAGAGATTCCCCAAAAATATTCAGCAGTTCGATAATGGGATTTTTAAAGGGAAAGTTATCGATACGGCTATTTCATAGCTACGAAAGAGTTGGTAAACAGTATTGATGTCGACATTTTTGGTCACGAAGGTACTGTGTAAGTACAGTCGGCCTTGACGAAGAACGAATTCGTAAGTATGTAAAATGGCAAGAGAAAAAAGAAAAAGATATTGACAAAGGGAAATTGAATTATCCGGTATTGAGGTATGAATCCCATCGCATCTTCCATGGCAATATTTCAAGCCACCGCCTCTGGCAGTGGAAAGTTGACTTTCTCTATTCTTAATGTCCCCTTCCCGCAATGAAAATCCTTGAATCTGAAAAACCGTTGAATTATCTTATGACCACTTAGTTGATATGAAACGGTTGAATTTTACATTTTTCTGCTTCTTTTTATTCGGGCTGATGATACATCCGTTATTTTCGGCCGATTGGCAGGTAATGCGCAATGATTCTGTGCGGATATTTTATGCCCGGGGGAACCGTTTCGTTGCCGAAACCACCTTGCAGACGACGGATAAAGCGCTGGCGGAAATCACGGCCCGGCTCAAAATTCCATTTTCCGGTGAAGTGAATATTTTTTTAGCGGAAGACGAAAAGAGCTGGCAGAAACTTACTAATAAAAAAGTGCCGGAATGGAGTCAGGCGGTGACCAAACCCGAGGTGGGGATTGTCTACGTTTCATTGGCAAAAAAAAATGGCAAAGAATTGCCGGTTGTGCTTCGCCATGAATTGGTACACGTGCTGATCGGCAAGAATTTTTCTCCCGGTATCATTCCCCGCTGGTTTGAAGAGGGGGTGGCAATGATAATCTCCGGAGAAAATTTTTCCAACTATATTTCCACGTTGTCGAAGGCCAACCTGACCAACTCATTGCTGACATTACCGGAAATTGAAAATGTGCTGCGGTTTCAGCAATCCAAAGCCAATCTGGCGTATGCGGAGAGCTACTTTTCCGTGAAGATGATTGTGGATGCGCTGGGTTGGGATGCGCTCAGCGATATTCTGAAAAAGACGCGGAAATACAATCGATGGGAACGGGCATTCGACGATGTACTGGAAATGAATCAGGAATCTTTTCAGTGGCATGTGTTCAAAGAGGTGGGGAAAAAATACCGTTGGAATTTTATCTTTCAATCGGATATTTTTTTCTGGGTGATTTTACCCTTCATAGCGATTATCGCCTTCATTTTTGTGCGCATTCGTAATTACCGCACCTACCGCCGCTGGGAGGAAGATGAAATGGAAGCAGCGGCAAAAGATGAGGAAAATGAGTGAGTCAAATCCGGCCGGCAAATGTTTGGTTTTATGTAACACTTTAGTTTTTTGAAACAGTACACTAAATTGTCATTCCCGTATAATTTAAGCGGCCTGCCTGCTGCAGACCGGGAATCCAGATGAATCTGAAAAATAGATTCCCGATAGGAGCATTCGGGAATGACAACCTGATAATTACTACCTAAATTGAGCGATTCTTATCTTGAAACAACCACCTAAAGAGTTTTGTCATTCTAAAAGAATCTTGTTAGTTCTGTGCACTGAACCAACAAGATTCCTACGGAATGACATTAAAATCGCTCAATTTAGGTACTATCTATTTTCAAATAGCTAAAGTATTAGGATTTTATGAATGTAACAAACGTACTAAAATGATAAAATTGAATTTATTAACTTGACAGCTTGCAATGTTAAAATGAAAAAATGGATAGAATCGGCTTAAAAAATAATTTTGAGTATTTTATTTTCCGGGTTCTAAGCGGCTGGCTGCGAGCCAAACCGATTCCGGAAGCCATCGAATTTCATAATAAACTGGGCGCCTTTTGGTTCAAGCGGTTGAAAATCCGCAGAGATGTAACGGTGAAAAATTTGCAACGGGCATTCCCCGGGAAAACCGATGCCGAAATACAACGTCTGGCCCAAAAAGTGTTCTTCCATTTCAGTCGCGTTTCCATTGAACAGATCATACTGCCCAAAATTATTCGCCACGATATCAATCAGTTCATCGATTCGGCTAACTGGGAGGTTTTGGAAGAGGCGATGAATGAGGACAGGGGAGTGATTTTGCTGACCGGTCACATCGGTAATTGGGAAATTTTGGGATCAGCTGTTGCTTTAAAAGGATTTCCCGCCTGGGCTGTGGCGGCTGAAATGAGAAATAGTAAAGTGGACAGATCGATCAATGAACACAGGAATCTTTCCGGGCTGAAAATTATCTCCCGGGAACATGCCAAATCCACTTTCCCTAAAATTTTCGGTCGTGGTGAGATGGTTTGTCTTCTTGCCGATCAGGATGCGGGCAGGAACGGTGTTTTTGTTCCGTTTTTTGGCCGTCTCGCCTCTACACCGCCCGGGCCGGCGGTCTATCACTTCCGTAACCGGGTTCCCATCGTTTATACAACGGCCCTGTTAAAAAACGGCCGCTATCGGATCTATTTTGAACGACTTCATTTCGCCGTGGAAAAAGGCAACCTGAGAAGCGCGGTTCGGAAAGTGACGGAAATTCATGTGCGCCGATTGGAGCAGGATATTCGTCTTCATCCGGAACAATGGTTCTGGCTGCACCGGCGGTGGAAAACCGCCCCGGAAACGGAGCCGAACCAATGAGTAAAATCCTGCTGATTCAAACCGCTTTCCCCGGCGATGTCATTCTGGTAACCCCTCTGTTTCGGGCAATTCGCCAGGAACTGCCCGGCAGTCAGGTTACGGCAATGGTGATACCGGAGACAAAAAATATTTTAGAACATAATCCTTTTGTGAAAAAACTCTGGAATTATGATAAACATAGCCGGGGAAACAGCGTTTCCTATTTGAAGAAATGGGTGCGGAAGATAAAAGATGAAAAATTTGACATTGCCCTGCTTCCTCATCGTTCTTATCGAACCGCTTTGCTGGCGCGGCTGGCGGGAATTCCCATCCGCATCGGATTTGACCGCAGTCCGGCAAAATGGTTGTACTCTCACGTAGTGAAGTACAATTACGAAGGACATGAGGTGTCACGAAACTTGTCTTTGCTGAAACCGTTTGGTGTGATAAATTTGGGTGTGATCCGCCAGGAATTGTTCCCGGACGAACAGGATGAAACGATGGTAAAGGGTCTGATGGCTGCCAATGATCTGACCGGAAAAGAAAAAATTATTGCCCTTGCTCCCGGGTCAATCTGGTTCACTAAACGGTGGCCGGAAATGAATTTTACCGGACTGACAGACCTGTTTCTCAACCGGGGCTATCGGATTTGTCTGATCGGCGGCAGTAAAGACATTGCGCTGGGAGATTTCATCATTGCCGATGCCGGCAGCCGTGCAGTCAATTTTATCGGCAAGTTGACTTTACGACAAACGGCATATTTCCTCTCAAAATGCCGGTTGCTGGTCTGTAACGACAGTGCGCCCACACATTTGGGAAGCGCGGTAAACATCCCTACGATTACTATTTTCGGCTCCACGGTTCCGGAATTTGGTTTCAGTCCAATAGCGGAAAAACAGGCGGTGATGCAAAAGGAGATGGCATGCCGCCCGTGCACGGATCACGGCAGAAAAAAATGCCCGCGTAAAACCCTTGCCTGCCTGCGGGATATTTCGCCGGAAGAAGTTTTTAATTCGGCGCTGGCGCTGCTGAAGTAGCTTACGAGTTGTGCAACAGCCATAATTTTTAAAGAATGAAAGTTTTCCGTTCGGGTGAAAAATGACAAAAAATATGGATAAAAAATTTACGGTTCTGTTTATCTGCACCGGCAACAGTTGCCGCAGTCCCATGGCCGAAGGGATTCTGAAAAAAATGATCCCTGCTGCCTGCCGGCACAAAATCTCCGTTTTATCGGCCGGAACGGGTGGTTTTGTGAATATGCCGGCGACGGATCATGCAGTTGATGTTGCTGCCGAACAGGGCATCGATATTGGGGATCACCTCTCCCGGGGGGTGACGCAATCGTTACTGCAAAATACGCATTTGATTTTAGCCATGGCCCGCGATCATGAACGCTTCATTCGCGCCCATTTTCCCCGTTACACCGACAATGTTTTCACACTCAAAGCCTTCGACCGGAAACCCGGATGGATGCAAAAAGTTAATATTGCCGATCCGATTGGACGGGACAAGGAAAATTATCGTAAAATTTACGGGGAGATAGAAAGGGAAATTAAACGGATTTTGCCGCGGATTTTGCAATTAGCGGACGCTTTTTTAGCCGAATCGAACAGGAATGATGATGAGGATGAAACGGATTGAACATTTAAAGGAACACCGTTCAACTTTTCTGCTCATCCGTACGGATCGATTGGGGGACGTTATTCTTTCCACCCCTGTTGCCCGTGTTTTGCGGCAGCATTTTCCGGCTATGGGAATCCATTTTTTGGTGCGGAAATACACGCTTCCTGTCGTGACAGATCATCCGTTTGTGAACCGTGCCTGGATCGATGAGGATTTCGCCATATTCAGAAGCAAAGTGGATTTTTTGCACCGGCATCGTTTTTCCGGCGTCATCTTTCTGCATCCGGAACCGGACTGGGCACTGGCGGCGTTTTTGGCGCGGGTCCCCATCAGAATTGGTACCGGATTCCGGACGCTTTCTGTTTTCTTCAACAAAAGAGTGTTTGTCCATCGCAAAAACAGCGGCCTGCATGAAGCCGATTTGAATGTTACCCTGCTGCGACCGTTGGGAATTGAAAAAGCCGATCTGGTTTTCGATTTTACCATTCCGCAGGAAGCTGATGCAAAGATAGATGAGCTGATTTACGTTTATAAACTGAAGCAGCCCTTTATCGTTCTGCACCCCGGCAGCGGCGGTTCGGCCATGGACTGGCCGTTAATCCATTTTGCCGAACTTGCCGATCAGATAGATGAAAAGTTGGGACTAACCGTTGTTTTTACCGGGGCGGAAAGCGAAAGATTTTTGCTCGATTCTGTTTTGAAGCCGGCGAAACGTAAGCATATCCGGCTGGATGGCGTTTTGAATCTCAAGCAATTGGCGGCCTTGTACCGGCGGGCGGAAACGGTTGTGGCCAATTCCACCGGGCCGCTCCATTTGGCTGTGGCGGTCGGTAAAAAAGTAGTGGGTTTGTACTGTCCTTCCGGTCCGTGTCATCCCCGCCGCTGGGGACCGTACGGACAGCCGGATGCCGCGTTAATGCCGTCTTTGCCGGAATGTGAACGGATCAGAAAAGAGAAAGACAAGCATTTCAATTGCATGGAACTGATTCCTGTTGAGCGGGTATTCGACAAAGTGGCGCAAACTGTAAAAATGTAGTTCGGACAGGGAATCCGGATTTTCCGGAACGATTGTTGGGAAGGCAACGCTGAAAATATGAGACAATTTATATGAAAAGATTCTGTATTTTATTTTTGATTGGGTTGTTTTCGTATCAGTCGGGCTTTGCCCAGGAAACGGAGATAATATCAGATTCTACCAACACGGTTTCCGAATTGGACCGTGTGATCGAAAACGAGGCATTCCGAACCGGAGAGTATCTGAAATTTATCATTCGCTACGGGCCCATTAAAGCCGGATACGCGTACATGGAAATTCCCGAAATAATTAAAGTCAACGAGCTGCCCAGTTATCACATCGTCTCCCGTGCCGAATCCAACGATTTTTTTTCCGCTTTTTACAAGGTGCGTGACAAAGTGGAATCTTTCATGGATTCAACCGGTATGTTTTCCCGGCGGTTCGAAAAACATTTGCGGGAAGGAAAATACAAAGCGGATGTGAAAAATATTTTCGATCAGGAAAACCGGCGGGTGATCACCCAAAAAGATACGTTTGCAGTACCGCTGTATGCTCAGGATGTCTTGTCGGCGCTCTATTTCATTCGCACGCAGGATTTGAAGTTGGGACAATCCATCTCCGTGGAAAATTTTTCCGACGGCAAGTTGTATCCGTTGGAGGTGAAAATACTAAAAAAAGAGACGGTGCGGGTGAAAGCCGGAAAGTTTTCCTGCATCGTTGTGGAACCCATCTTACGCAGCGCCGGCATATTTCAACACAAGGGCAGGTTGAAAGTTTGGTTGACAGTGGACAAAACTCATACGCCGGTAATGATGAAAAGTGAAATCGTCGTCGGTTCAATAGTGGCGGAATTGATAGAGTACAAAGGCGTTCATCCGGTAAAAAAATAGGTGAAACATGTCCGGATACAAAGAAATAGATATCACAAAGGTGAAAACCATCTCCATCTCTAACCGGCAAAGCAAAGTAGCTGTGGAAGTGTTTGCCGGAGTTGCGGAAAAAGGGCAGTCGTTTGCCGCCTTCTGGAATTCACTGCCGCAAATTTTAAAAGCAAAAGATCTGCAGGAATTTGTTGATCTGATTGTGGACGCACACGACAAAGGAAAACCGGTCATCTGGATGATGGGCGCCCATGTTATCAAGTGCGGCTTATCGCCGGTTGTCATCGATCTGATGAAACGGGGCGTGATCAGTGCTATTGCCCTGAACGGGGCCGGAACCATTCACGATGTGGAAACAGCCTACTGGGGGCAGACATCCGAAGACGTGTCAACCAATCTGAAAGACGGCACTTTCGGCATGTCCCGGGATACGGCTGTTATTGTGAATGAAACCGTTCAACTGAAAAACGATCCGGATTTGGGGTTCGGTGAAATTCTGGGCAAAAGAATTTTAGCGGACAAACCGGAGTTTCTGTCACAAAGTATTTTGGCCACTGCTTATCAGTTGCATGTGCCGGTGACCGTTCATGTGGCCGTTGGTACCGATATTGTCCACCAGCACCCCAATGCGGACGGTGCGGCTATCGGTTCGCGCAGTCTGCGGGACTTTCGCATTCTGGCCAATGTGATTTCCGGACTGGGTCACGGCGGCGTTGTCCTGAATGTGGGTTCCACGGTTATCCTCCCTGAAGTGTTTTTGAAAGCGCTCACGGTTGCCCGCAACTTGGGCAGCCCGGTTACCCACTTTTACACGGCCAATTTTGACATGATTCAGCACTACCGTCCGCGCGTAAATGTGGTACAGCGGCCGACGGAAGGCGCCGGCAAAGGATTTCAATTCACCGGCCATCATGAAATCATGATCCCGCTGCTGGCAACAGCAATTATAGAGAAGTTAACTTAAATCCTTACCGGCAAAAAACTGTGAACCGGACGATAAATACGAAAAAGTAAAAACTGATTCCATCGCTTTTTTTAGCGATGGAATCAGTTTTTAATCAAACCAGGGAAGGCAGATGGAGTTATGTTAAAATCGAATAAGACAAAAGTTGCCATTGGTTTACTCATCAGTCTGGTATTTCTTTTTTTGGCCTTTCGCAAGGTGGATTTTGGCCAGATGTACGAAACGTTTGTGGACGCCAATTACTGGTTCATTTTGTTGGGCGTCGGTGTGAATATTTTTAGTAATTGGCTGCGAGCGGTTCGTTGGGGTTTTTTACTGCGGCCGGTTAGTCGCGTAAAAATCTCTTCTTTGTTTGATGCCCTGATGATCGGTTACATGTTTAATGTTTTTCTCCCGGCTCATCTGGGCGAGTTTGTCCGCGCTTATGTTTTGGCCAAGAAAAATCCGGTTCCCGCCAGCGCTGTTTTCGGCACTATCGTAATCGAACGCATTATTGATGTGTTCACCCTGTTGATTATTATGGCGTTAACTATTGTGGTTTTCCCGTTTCCCGAATGGATCCGCACCAGCGGCTACATCAGTTTTGTTTTCATCGGTATCCTGTTTGTTGTTTTACTGCTGATGAAAAAATACCGCGATACGACAAAAATTCTGATTAAAAAAGCGGAAAAATTTTTACCGGAAAAATTCACCCGGAAATTTGAGGAGATGCTTTTCTCTTTTCTGGATGGCGTGGTGCCGCTGAAATACCGGTATCATTATATTATCGTTTTTTTCATCTCTGTTTTGATGTGGGCCGCGTATGCGTTCATCTTCCAATTAGCGTTCTACGCCTTCGATTTTACATCGATCTATTCGCTGCCCTGGTATTCGGTGCTGGTTTTACTGGTCATGACTACCATCAGTATTTTGGTGCCGTCTTCGCCGGGCTATGTTGGCACCTATCATTATTTATGTCAGCTTGCCCTGGGATTGTTTCTGGTGCCGAAGGGCCCGGCCCTGTCTTATGCCGTTATCGTGCACGGCATCAATATTTTGCCCGTTTTGGTGCTGGGATTGATCATTCTGTCGCTGGAAGGCCTGAGCATTAAAGGGGTGAAAGCTGATGTTGAAAAGGGAGAGGGGGTTTAAAATGTTTTTTGACGGGATAAAAAAATGAACGGAGTGAACCGGATGTAATGAACAGATGAACAGAGAACTAATTGTTCAACATCTCCTGTGTCCCCCCTTGAGGGCTTATTATTACTCATAAGTTTTCCTTGACTTTTGGATTTATATTATGAGCAGAAAACATTCATGGTTCTTCGTTTCAGACCTCGCTAAATCAGGTGCTTTATTGTTCATTAAGTTCTTGTTTACTAGTCGATTGTGAGAAAATCCATGAATAATTGAACACTGCATGTTTGATTTTAAACTAATAAACAAGTACTTACGCAATATATAGTGCATATTCATGTGGGACATAAAAACCATCTTCAACCTGGCGGTTGTATACAACTGAGGGATTGTTGGAGTGTATTCTTTGCAAAATTGAAATTTGCAAAACAACTAAATTTAACAGCTTCGATATTAATATTTTTTGTGATTTAGTGCCTTTGGGACAGAACTTTAAAAACGGTGGTGGTAAACCTCATATTTTTTACTATGACCTGAATTGAGCGATTCTCATGTCATTCCGTAGGAATCTTGTTGGTTTAGTGCACAGAACTAACAAGATTCTTTCCCGCCTGCGGTTCGTCGGGCAGGCAGAATGACAAAACTCTTTGGGTGGTTGTTTCAAACTAAGAATCGCTCAATTTAGGTATGAGATATTTTATGTGGCGATGAGCCAATATTAAAAGCGATTTGCAAATGGAATTAACCGTTGAAAAAATAGTGGAAGGACTGAACGAACGGCAGCGCGAAGCGGTTACATTCGGAACCGGGCCTTTGCTGGTTGTGGCCGGAGCCGGTACCGGCAAAACCAAAGTGATCACCTATCGCATTGCTTATCTGACCGGCAGTAAAATGGCGGCGCCGGAAGAAATTCTGGCGTTAACTTTTACCGACAAAGCCGCAGCCGAAATGGAGGAGAGAGTGGATGTGCTGCTGCCGTACGGGTACGCCAACATCAATGTGAGCACGTTTCATGCGTTCGGCGACAAGATTTTGCGGGAGTACGCTATCGACCTGGGTATGACGTCCGATTTGCGTGTGCTGTCTCAACCGGAGCAGTACATTTTTTTCCGCGAAAACCTGTTCGAATTTCCGTTAAATTACTACCGCCCGCTTGGCGATCCCACTCAATTTATCCATGCTATCCTGAATTTGATCAGCCGCGCCAAAGATGAGGACGTTTCACCAGACGATTATTTGCGTTACGCTGAAAACCTGTTGGCCGAAGCCGGGCAGCACCCGGAAGATGAAACTTTGCAGGATGAAGCGGGGAAACAGATGGAAATTGCCCGGACTTATCGGGTCTATCAGGAACTGCTGACAAAACAGGGCAATATCGATTTCGGCGATCAGGTATGGCTGGTGTTGAAGTTGTTCAGGGAAAATCCTTCCGTGTTGCAGCGCGTGCGGAAACAGTTCCGTTTCATTCTGGTGGATGAATTTCAGGATACCAATTTTGCCCAATTTCAACTGTTGAAATTACTTGCCGGTGACGGACAAAATATCACTGTAGTTGGCGATGACGATCAGTCCATCTACAAATTTCGCGGCGCCGCCATCAGCAACATTCTGGAATTTACCGATGTTTTCCCCAGCGCCCAAAAAGTTGTGCTGAAGGAAAACTACCGTTCCTCTCAGGCAATTTTAGATGCAGCTTACCGGCTCATTCAGCACAACAATCCGGATCGGTTGGAGGTGAAGATCAATATTGACAAACAATTGGTCGCCCATTTTGCCGATCTCCCGCCCATGGTCGAGCACCTGCATCATGACACCTTAACCAGCGAGGCCGACGCCGTAGCCGGCCTGATTCTGAAAAAGAAAAAGGAAAACAGCTGCAATTACCGCGAATTTGCCATTCTTGTACGCACCAACAACGATGCCGATCCGTTCCTGCGCTCGCTGAATATGCGCAGCATTCCGTACCGGTTTTCCGGGAACAGAGGTCTGTATCAGCAGCCGGAGATCCAACTGCTGCTCTCTTTTCTGCGTGTGATCGGAGATATTGAAGATTCTGTGAGCTTGTTTCATCTGGCCAGCTCGGAAATTTACATGCTGAAAATGGTTGACTTGCAGCGATGCAGCCGCCTGGCCAAAAAACAAAACCTGACTCTGTACGCCGTTTTCGAAAATCTTGGCGAGTCCGAACCGGCGGGAAAAATTTCTACCGAATCTATAGCTACCATCCGCAAAATTTTGCGGGATATCGATTATTTTTTACAGATGAGCCGCGACAAATCCACAGGCGTTGTGTTGTACGAATATCTGGACAATACCACCTATCTGAAAAAACTGGCCAATTTTCAGAAACCGGAAAATGATCTGAAAGTGCAAAACATCGCTAAGTTTTTTGATATTGTCCGCGGCTTCGGTTACGTTGCCCAGGTTGACCGGGTGCAGAATTTTGTCAATTACCTGGATATGCTGATTGAAGCCGGCGATAATCCCGCCACCGCCGATGCAGATATCGACACGGATGCCGTGCATGTACTCACGGTTCATAAAGCAAAAGGATTGGAATTCCCGGTTACTTTTCTGGTGGGACTGGTGCAGCAAAAATTTCCCCACAATCGCCGCGCGGAGCGCTTGAGTCTCCCCGATGAACTGGTCAGGGAAGCGGCGCCGGAGGCCAACTCCCATTTGCAGGAGGAACGGCGGTTGTTTTACGTAGCCATGACCCGGGCGCAAAAGGAACTGTACTTAACCAGCGGCAGGGATTACGGCGGCGTACGTCCCCGGAAAGTGAGTCAATTTGTGACGGAGGCGCTGGACCGGCCTGTTGCCGATGAAGATTACGTGCGCGCTTCAGCCATGGAGCAGATCGCCCGCAACGCGCCGGTAAATATCAAGCATACGGATCTGTTTGCTCCCATTCCCGATGATGAGCTGATCTCGCTCAGTTTTTATCAGATTGACGACTACCTGACCTGCCCGCTGAAATACAAATATGTCCATGTGCTGCGTGTGCCCATTCTGCCGCATCATTCGGTGATTTACGGCAAAGCGCTGCACGAAGCGGTGGAGGAGTATCTGCGCCGCAAAATTCGCTCGCTGCCCATGTCGCCGGATGAGATGATCCGGGTTTTCAAAGACAGTTGGATTTCGGAAGGGTTCATCTCCCGGGAGCATGAACGGCTGCGATTTTTGGCCGGACAGGAAACATTGACTCAGTTTTACAATAATCAGCAGAAAGAAACCCGGCTGCCCACGTTCATCGAAAAAGAGTTCAGCTTTATCTGGGAACACAACCGCATTGTCGGCCGCTGGGACCGAATTGACAAAACCGATGCCGGAGTAGAAATACTGGATTACAAATCTTCCAATGTGCGGGAGCAGGAGAAAGCGGATAAGCGCGCCAAAGAGAGCCTGCAGTTACGTATCTATGCTATCGCTTACCATGATAACTATCATGAATATCCGAGCAGAGTAAAACTACACTTCCTTGAATCCGGTTTGACCGGTTCCGTAGAGGTTCAACCCAAAATGATTGACAAAGCTTACGATAAAATTATGAAGGCCGCACAGGGGATCCGGCGGCGAAATTATGAAGCCACACCGGGATACATGTCCTGTCACTACTGCGCTTTTGCCAATATTTGTCCCGCCGCAAAAGGTTGAGATGCCGCATGCCAAATGGCAATGTTTCGAACCGCGAATAAAAAATATCTTGCAAAAGATTTTGCACCGGTTTAAATTGCAGTTAGCCGATTTCTCGCTGCCGGGCATCCGAAAAATTCTTGCCGGTGAATATGCCCGCAAGGCAATATCTATTCCGGGAAAAGGGAGAGAGTAGAGACTGGAAATTCGGTAGCTGCTTCATCCTTTGAAGATTGAATAAGTTTAATCGTAATGGATCCGGGAATGAAAATCGATTACTTTTAGCCGCAGAAATGAGATGCCGCAGAAATGATTTTTTTTTGTGATGTCTCATTTCTGTAGTTAAAAACAGGTATCTTCAACAGTTTTCTGTGTACTAACATAAATAATCGGATATAATTGTACGATCTTCTTTCTTAACAAAGGCTTATCCCGATGAATTACAAAATCCTGCATTTTGCCGATTTGCATCTGGACGCTTCATTTGCCGGTACCGGTTTGACCGGTCTGGAAGCAAGAAAACACAGAGAGCATTTACGGGAAGCGCTGAAAAGAATTTTAGATATGACAGCGGCAAAGAAAGTGAACGCCGTCACCATCGCCGGCGATCTGTTCGAGCAAGAACGTTTCACGCGGGATACCGGCGGATTTCTTATCAGTCAGTTTCGCCGCATCGCGCCGGTGAAGATTTTCATCGCACCGGGAAATCACGATCCGTTTGTGGCGGATTCTCTCTACCGCTTTCTCCACTGGCCTGCCAATGTAACCATTTTTCAAGCCGGGGAATTTACGCCGGTTCAATTGACGCAGGGGGTAATGCTCTGGGGGCTGGCGCATCAGTCGCCTTCTGTTCGGAAGAAGCCGCTGGAGAATTTCAAAGTCGCCGGAGCGGGGAAACATATTCTGCTGTTTCACGGTTCGGATATGTCCGGCGTGCCGGAGGGGAAAAAGACCCACGCGCCTTTTCTGCCCGCGGAATTGCAAAACAGCGGAGCGGATTTGGCGTTGCTTGGCCACTACCACCGGGGAAAACTGCACCGGCAGGACAGCGGCGAGTATTTCTATCCCGGCAGTCCGGAACCGCTTGGGTTCGGAGAAGAGAACGGACATAGTGTCGGTTTGATTACCGCAACCGATGATCAGATTGAAACGGAAATCATTCCGGTGAATCGCTGGAACTTCAAAATAGGGAATGTGGATGTGTCTGCGGCAAACAGTCGTGAAGATGTTAAAGAATCTGTTGAAAAATGGCTGCGGGAAAATGTGGACGAAACCACCTACACAAAAATAAAACTAACCGGCAGCCCGGCGCCGGAAATTGAAACAGACTTAGAAATTTTGCAGGAACAGATACAGTCATTTTGTGCATTCTGTCTGCTGACGGACGAAACCCTTCCCGGTTTCGATTTTGCCGGTCTGGCCGCAGAGAAAACGGTTCGGGGTGAATTTGTAAAGAATTTTCTCGCCCGGATTGAAGCGGCTGAAGAATCGGAAAAACAACATTTAACAAAGGCGCTTACGTACGGCTTGATGGCGTTTGCGGGGAAGGGAATTGTGCAGGATGAAGAATAATGAATAACCGGTATTTGCTGTTAAAAATGAGAATAGGAATCCGAATTTAGATTGGGTGGTTGACCGGTATGGTTACCCCGGGATCAAAGTAATCGTGTAATCAGATATAAATAATGGGCTATATTTGTTGTAAACATAAGGATTTTTAACGGGAGAGTCATCACTTCGCGATCTATTACTGAAAGATGATATTTTTTTACAAAAAAATTATTGCAAGATCATCGAACCTGGCAATTGTTTGGTAGTTAGTGTGATGCAAAAAAATGGAATGAAACAAAATAAATTTTTGATATGAAACCTTTTATTACTATTGATCAGTAAATCTTAAATGGTGAAATTAAGATGAGAATAATAAAAAGCTGTTTTATTCTGTTATTTATCCTGTCTGGAACAAGCAATTTATATTCAAAAAAAATCTCCTTTTCTCTGACTGATGTGGATAGTACCAACCATATCAACAAAAGCATTATTCTGGATATGGGCGCTTATCCTTTTCGTGTCTCTTATAGTGGTGACTTTGAACCACATTTTGTTTGCAGGTTTGGTTATGGATATGATTTCTTGAAAATCTCTGTTCATGCATTTTTTGAGTATACTTATCATCAATATAACTTTGGCGATAGTATGTCGCGCATTCCATTAAAATCCGGGGACAGAAAGGATTATGCAATATATTTGAGTTCAACTGTTTTTAAACTCTTTTCTCTTGGTTTAGGTGTGTATGTACAATCAACTGATCAAGTAATTGAACGGGACCGATTCAATCAATTTCAATACATATTGGTCAATTCTGAGTCCAGATTACATTTTTATTATTTATTGGGATTGTCCAAATCTGTAAGGTTGTATCGTGCTTACTTTATTGTTCCCGGAATATTTTTTAGGAACCAGTCATATTCGTCAGATTCACTTCCGTATTCTTTACGTCTCGGCATGAAAATCATTTTTTAATATCGCTTTTTAACGACGGGTATGAAACACGAAAATACAGCAAAAGAAACATTTTGGGTTAAAACCTTTTTCTTTGAATTGGCAAACCGATTGACATTCAACTGATTTCGGTCAATAAATTTGAAGCCGGAGACACCGAATACATGAAACTGGAAAAAATACACATCGATGGTTTTGGCAAATTGACGGATTTTTCGCTCGATTTGCATCCGCAATTCAACCTGGTATTCGGACCCAATGAAGCCGGAAAGTCGACTTTGCAGCAGGTTATTCTGCATCTGCTGTACGGATTTTACCATTCCCGGCGGGCAACGCCCCAGGAAAATGCGTTGTGGGAGCGATTTCAGCCCTGGCAGAGTGAAAAATATGGCGGCCGGTTGTGGTACGTTTTAGCGGATGGCCGCAGGTATCAGGTGGACAGAAATTTTACCGATTCGGATATCCCCACCCATCTGTTTGATTCACTGACCGGCGAGGATGTGACTAACCGGTTCAATATAAAAAGACACGGAAATATTCCCTTTTTGAAAGAACAGTTGGGCATGGCCGAAGAAGTTTTCGAATCTACTGTTTTTGTCCGGCAGGCGGAAGTGAAAGCCATTGCCGGGTCGGTGCAGCTTGTGAATGAGATTATTGGGGTACTGGACAGCGGTGCAAGGGAAAAATCCGCTGCACAGACCATCGCCCATCTGCAAAATGAGATCGCCCGGATCGGCACGGATCGGGCACAAAAGCGGAAGCTGCCGCAGGCACGATTGCGATTGCATCGCATCAAAGAGGAGTACGAGGCGCAACTCCTGGCGCGGGAGGAGTTGAAGCAGACCATCATCGAAAAAAACAGGCTGGAGCAGCAGATTGAGAGGGAGAATATTCGCAGAATCGAGTTGAACTATCACATTACAACAAAAGAGATAGAACGGCGGGAGAAGCAACTCAATCACCTGAAAACAGCGAAACAAGGCACAGCAGCGCTTGGTACCGATACTGAAGAATTTTCTGTGGTGGAAAGCATTCCGGACGAAGTTTGGAGCACGGTTGTCAGACGGCAGCAGTACCGGAAGAATTACCGGGAACAGATTGATGAGAAAAAGAAAAATATTAAGGAAATAAACGCCCGGATTGCAGAAATTGACAAAGAGATCGGCTCGATGCGGAAGTATGAATCGATTTACTCCCTCATGCCTTATACATATTTTCTCAACTTAAGTGAAGAATGGCGGCACAGAAACAAAACTTTTGTCCGGGCGCAGCAGGAAGTCGATCAGCAGGAACTGGCTTTGCTGCAGGATGGTGTTGAGCCAAAATCGTTGCAGAAATTAAATGATCTGAAGCCTTCCGATTTCGATAAATTCAACCGGCAGGAAGAAGCGCTGAAAAGAGTGGAAGGAACCGGTCAGGAGTTTCAGGGACGGCTGGATCTGCTGGAATCACAAACCTGGGCGACGGCAAAGAACAGAAAATGGATCATCGGCGGTACGGCGCTCATCACCCTGTTTATGCTGCTGTTTTCCTATTTTTTTCGGTTTGATTTTGGTTATCCTGTTTCCGCCGGTTTTTTTCTCATCGGTTTCATTGTTTTTCTGTTTTATCGCAAAGCAAGAGAACGGATTTCCCTGCAGGCAAATGAATTGCAGAAAAAATTGCTGGAAAACCGCCGGGAATATGAAGCGATCTATTTCGATTTGATGAAAAATTTTCGCCGGTTCGGCATAGATTCCCTGAATAAATTGTTAGCCCGCCGCTTGCAGAATGAACATTATCTGCGTCTTATTCATGAACGGGACAGCGCTTTTAAGGAACGGGACCGGGTGGATTTTCAATTACTGAAATATTTACAATCGGTGAATGTGAAAAAGATAGATGGTGAAACCCTGGAGCGTGTGGATGAAGAATACCACCATTTCAGTCTGATTTATAGTAAAATCGTCTCGTTGAAACAAGAAAAGGAACAGTCGGAGAAGAGCATCACCGCCCTCCACGAAAAAATTGCGGAGAGTGAAAAAATACTGCGGGAGCAGTTCGAACGGATAAATATCGACACGGCTGATTTGAGTGCAGCAGAAACGGAATTTAGCGAACTTTTACAGAAAAGAGAAGCGCTGAATAATATCAGACAAAACCGGGAAAAGTTACAGTCGGAGATTCGGGGCATCCTGTCTTTGCAATCGGAGGAGGAAATTTTGAAAGATCTGGAAACTCTCATGCGCCGGCGAGAACAGCTCTTGGTCAAATATCCGCAAGTACAGGGAAAACGTAGCAGTAAAGCCATCGGTCGACTTGAGAATACATTTTTAGAAATCGATCAGGCGCGTCAGGAGCATGAAAAACAAGTGCAGGCGATGCAGGCAAGAATCGATACCATGTTGGGACAGTTCCGGCCCCGGGCTGAAGTTGAGGAAGAATTAGCGCAGACACAGGCGGAAACAGACAGGCTGCTGGAGATGCGCACCCAACTGAAACTTGCCAAAGAAGTGCTTTCGGAAGTAGCGCTTAATTATCACCGCAGCGTGGTTCCGTTTCTCAACTCTTTCCTCAGCAAGGCGATAGATAAGATTACCGATAAACGCTATTCCGATGTGAAAGTGAACCCCGATGGACTGAGTCTGAATTTGGTGCTGCCGGAAAAAGGATCGTACGGATCCTCCGACTTTTTAAGTTTTGGCACACAGGAACAGCTCTACTTGTTGCTGCGCGTCGCACTGACTCGTTTACTGAGCCAAACCATGGAATCGCTGCCGTTGATTTTGGATGATCCGTTTGTTCATTTTGATCATACACGCATGGCAAACATGATGCACTTTTTGGTAAGTTTAAGTAAACAAAACCAGGTGCTTCTGTTTACCAAGGAACCGTTTATTCTGGATTGGTGTACAAACAATTTAAGTAAAGAGGACTATTTGAGCGTTCACCTCCCGGCCTTGCCGGTCGATGCGTAATCACAGATAGACTGTGGCCACCGGAACCGCAAATATCATCAACGATTCTTTTCTGTCCAACACAATTCACCGGTTTTTGACGGAACAATGAAAGCCCCTCTTCGCGCCGGAGATTGCCGATGCGGTCGTCCCTATTAAAAATATTCCCGCCTCTCTTGCGGAAAAAATAAGACAAATTATCCTACGACAGGATGTACGGTTCAAAAAAGTTTCCGGTGGCGAAACCGGTATTCACATCGATTCGGAACCGTTGCAAAACGCACTTTCTTTCGAACAATTCCTTCCGGCTCTGTTTTAGTTTTTGGGTGATAAAGTTTTGGTTGCTCATAAGCCCATTTCGTTTTGCGCGTGATCAATAAAGAATTGAAACAGTTGAGAGCCAAAAAGTTAGTGAACCGCACCATCGATACGCTGAAGATCAGACGGGAATTTATCAGGGGAACGGATACGCAAAAATTGCCCGATTTGGCTTACTATTTTAACATTCCATTGAATACACATCATATCGCAAAGGAAGATGCCCGCACGCCGGCACGAATGTTTCCCCATCTCATTTCCATTCTAACAAAGCACAATATTACCCGTTTCGATCAGATAAAACCTTTTCTGATTCAGCCCTGATTCTTTTTTTCTTTCCTTCTCCGGTAGTCTGAATCATTCGAGTTAAAGTTACTATTCAGGTTGCCCCGTAGTTTGTCACGGTACGATCTCGCAAGTTGCAGAGATGTAACAATCTAACTAACCAGAAACTACTGTCTGGTTTGTTTAATCTGCGGTTTTTCAATTCCAGGTTGTTATATTTTTTATACAGATTGGAGCGATCGATTTCCAACGTCTCTGCTGTTTCTTTAATTTTCCAATTGTAATGGTTCAGACATACAATCTTTAAGCTGCCTGCCTGTTGCAGACGGGGAATCTACTTGAGGGCAGCAATGGATTCCCGCTAAAAGCATGCGGGAACGACAGTCTGAATATTACTTACTATTTTTCGAAAAACCAAGGTGTTACGAATTCCCCTTGTCTTGTAGAAAAAATTCCTATTTCCCCCTGTTTTTTATATTTCCAATAAATATCATAACTCTAATTTATTTTTATATGCTTGTAACTTATTAAATAATAAATAATAATGTGCAATATTTCCGACTATCCGGAATACAGGATCAGATCGGAAAATATTTATTTTTAAAAAAATAATATTTCTCTTGACAATTGAAACTCAATGTGTTATAATTACAAAGGGAAAAAAAGGAGCTAAAAGGGAGCAGACAGGAAAAGGCGTGGCGACTTTTAACGGAAATAAAAAAGCGAAGCTGGAAGCGAACAACCGGTTGAGCCTGCCCAAACACTTTTTTAAAGCCATCGATGAAGATGAGCGCAATGAACTTTTGCTAACTATGGAGACAGGTTCCTGCATTTTGGTTTATCCGCGTTCCCGGTGGGATGAGAGACTGGATAGATTGGCGGACGAGAATTTTGAAGAAAATTCCGGGAAGCTGTGGAAAATACGTGGATTGCAGCAAAAAATGCTGCCTGTTAAAGTCGACAGGCTTGGCCGGTTTTACCTCCCCAATAACCTCAAAGAAAAAGCCGGAATAGACAAAGAAGTAACTTTACTTGGGATGCGTACCCGAATTGAAATCTGGCCAACAGATGTGTTGGAAGAGCAAATTCAGAAATACGCAGCCAAATAGTTTTATCAATTCCTTTTTAATTAGTGTCTGAATGAAAACAAGATGTTATGGATTCCCGCTTTCGCCTGTCTGCTTCAGGCACGGCGGGAATGACAGAAAAAAGGAGTTTTCGGTCAGACACTAATTATTTAATGGTAACTAGTCGGAATGCCCGCAAAATAAATGAAAGACATCAGAATTCAGAGCTTTTTCATTTTGCAGAACCTTTTGTGTGCTTCGTGTATTTCGTGGGTTGAATCGTTCCATTTACTTGAAGAATCCTATGGCAGTTTCTCATGGTAGAGATTGGTATCAAACGGTTCAGGATGAAAGTTTACTTTTGCTTTCATCTTCAGAACTATTTTTGACCGATCAGCAGATTACGTTTGGAGATGCGCAGGAAATTGGCGTTGGCATGTTATTTCCCGTATCTACCGGAGGAGCTGTATTTGGAATAGGGTATTATCAATTGAGTCAACAAAAAAAGCAACAGGAACTATCTTTTCATCAACCTGTGATGGTGGATGAAGTTTTAAGCTGGTTGTCGACCAATCGGAACGGCGTGTATCTGGACCTGACCGTTGGCGGCGGCGGCCATGCCCGCGCCCTGTTGCAGCGGTTTTCTCGGTATGGGAAATTGCTGGGCATGGATCAGGATGACGAGGCGTTGACTGCCTGTGCGGAAAATTTACGGCCCTGGAAAAATCAGGTTGTGCTGAAACATGCAAATTTCAAATATCTGGCCGATTTTTTAGCCGAGGAAAAGGTTGAGAAAGTAAACGGAATTTTATTGGATCTAGGTGTGTCTTCCCATCAACTAAACGTGGGGTACCGCGGTTTTAGTTTTATAAATGAAGGCCCTCTGGATATGCGGATGGATCGCCGGCAAAAACAGGGCGCCTATCACGTGGTGAACACCTATTCGGAATCGGAATTGCGTCACGTGATTTGGGAGTACGGCGAAGAACGCCGGGCGGGAGCCATCGCTAAAGCTATTGTCCGGACAAGGGGGCGGAGGAAAATAGATTCAACCGCGGCACTGGCGGCAGTTGTGGCAAAAGTGGTTCATCGCGGACATCTCAATAAATCGCTGGCGCGGGTGTTCCAAAGTCTGCGTATCGAAGTGAATTGGGAATTGGAGAATCTGCGACTTGCTTTGCAGGCGGGGATAGATCATCTCGATCCGGGTGGCCGGATGGCGGTATTCAGCTACCACTCTTTGGAGGATCGTCTGGTAAAACGGTTCTTCCGTGAGAATGAGAAACGATGCACTTGTCCGCCGGAATTTCCCCAGTGCATCTGCGGACAGAAGGGTATATTAAAAATTCTGACCAGGCACCCTGTTACCGCAGGGGAGGCAGAAGTGCGGAAAAATCCCCGTGCCCGCAGCGCTAAACTGCGGGTTGCCGAACGTTTATAACTTTGTATGCCGGTTTATGTTGAGTTCATGTTTGAATAAACTGAAACCGTTCAGGTAGATAGAGGAACACTCCCCGTACCCCCTCAAGAGGGTTGCAAGGGGTGTAAAAAACTTTCAACTTTGTTGTATTTTACCTGAATATTTAAATCGAACCACTAAAATATCAGGTATTTGTATGAGTAGATATGTGAGACCAAAAAGGCCGGTTGCAGTAGTTAATCAACCGTTTTTCTCCCGCAATTTTATTTTGATCGTTGTTTTTATAACTCTGTTTGCTCTGGCGCATTTGATTCAACGTAACTACATCAAGGAAATGTTGTTCGGTATTGCCAACATGCAAACCCGGGTGGATGAACTTGTGGAAGAAAACAAATTGCTACAGGCAAAAATGTTTGAATTATCGGCCAACGACCGAATCCGAAAAATTGCCGAAACACGTTTGCACATGATCGATCGTAACCGGAAGGCGAATGTAGTTTATTACGACGATGATTCCACCGTTTCGTCTGTTGAGATGCTGACCGACTTGCTTCAGTTGGACAATTTAGCTTATCAGAATCCGAATACGTTGATTCATTCTCTGGGAGAATAGTTCGATGTATCGTCGCTGGACGCAAAATCTCTGGGCGGCAATCGCCATCATTTTCTATTTGGGTTTGCTCGTACGTCTGTTTTTTATTCAGATTATTAACGGTGAAGCGAATGGAGTGATCGCCCATCACCAATCACAAACCATTGTGAAGTTGTATTCGGAACGGGGAGGGATTTACGATCGCAATTTTAACCAACTCGCTTTTGATATCGCCCGGTTTTCCTTCGGCGTCAATCCTACACAGTTGGTGGAAAAGCGGAAAATCGCCCGGCAGTTTGCCCGTGTTACCGGTAACAATATTTCTTACTATTTGAACCTGCTGAAAAAGAAACGGTTTGTCTGGCTGGCCCGCGGTGTGGATCTGCAAACCAGCAAAAAAATTCAGTTCGCTAAAGGAAATCCGGTAGCGAAAATAAAAGAAACGGGACGATTTTATCCCTACGACAGGGCGGCCGCACATATTCTCGGTTTCACAAATATCGACAATGCCGGTCTGGCAGGGATCGAAAAAAAATACAACCATCTGCTGGAAGGAAAGCAAGGGTTCAAAAAGGTTTTTATCGATGCGCGACGAAAATTAGTGCCAACCATCGGTGAACCGGAAAAAGCGCCTGTTAGTGGCAAAAGTCTTGTTTTAACCCTGAATATCGACTATCAGTTGATCGCAGAAGAAGAATTGCGCAAGGGGATTGAAAAATATGGCGCCAAAAGCGGTATGGTAGTGATGTTAGACCCCTCCACTGCGGAAGTGTTGGCTATGGTTTCTTACCCGTCTTTCAATCCCAATAATTACAGTAGCTATAGTAGAGCGGAGAGACGCAACCGGGCGCTGGTTGATCCGTACGAACCCGGTTCCACTTTCAAACTGGTAACGGCTGCGGCGGCTTTGCAGGAAGGGATTTTTAAACCGACGGACAAAATATTTTGCGAGAACGGAAAAAAAATGTTTTCCGGTGGTTATATCACGGATCATAAACCGTACGGAACATTGACGGTAAAAGGGGTCTTTGTTCATTCCAGCAATATCGGTGTAGCAAAAATGGCCATTAAAATCGGGAAGCAAAGAATCTACAATTATGGCCGTGCTTTTGGTTTCGGTATGCCCAGTGGTATTGATCTGTTAGGAGAGGACAGAGGAAAATTTACCAATTATATGAAATGGAGCAAAAGTGATCTGGCGCGTTTTCCTATCGGTTACGGTGTTTTGGTGACAGGTTTACAGTTAGCCAATGCGTATGCTGTTGTGGCCAATGGCGGTTATCTGTTAAAACCCCGGATTTTGCATGACGTCTTTTCGGATGTTTACAAAAATACCCTTTCTAAAACCAGGCCAGACACTATCCGGCGTGTACTTTATCCGAAGACGGTGCACCAATTGAAAAATATTCTGCAAGCTGTTGTAGAATCGGGAACCGGAAAACCTGCCGGGATTGAAGGAGTTGCCATCGCGGGAAAAACCGGCACAACCAAGAAATACGATTCTGTTTTAAAACGGTATTCAAAGCGAAAATACATTGCTTCTTTTGTTGGGTTTACTCCGGTGAACAAACCCAAATTGGTGTGTCTGGTAATGGTAGATGAACCGCAGAGCCGCTATAAATACGGCTCTCAATCGGCGGCTCCCATTTTCCGTAATATTATCCGCCGGGTTTTAGATACAGGGGTCGAACCGCGACAGACTCGGCCATCTTATGTAAAAAATCACCGGAAAATACGGGTGCCGGACGTAACGGAGTTAAATTACTATCAGGCAAAGGAAATATTGACCAATCTTGCTTTTCAGGTTCGCTCGGAAGGTAGCGGCGGGTATGTGGTTTCTCAAAATCCGAAGCCGGGAAATTTGCTGGATTCGGATGAAGTGATCATGCTCAACCTGAGCGGGGAAATTGCCAAAAACACCAGACGGGAAAAAGTACCCAACGTGGTGGGAAAAAGTATTCGCGATGCGATTCAAATTTTAACCCAGGCCGGGTACGATCCGGTTTTGTCCGGCAGCGGGTATGTGATAAAGCAGCAGCCGAAAGCCAACAGCCGGGCGAAGGATTTTAAATGTAAAATAGTTTGTCAGCCCATGTCGGGATAAAAAATTGTGAAATCGTTGCCATTAAAAAAATTTATCCGCCTGACTGGCGAAAAAATAAACCCCGGCGCTCCGTTTCGGGATAAAATTGTCGGTTCGATTTCCATCGATACCCGGACTCTGAAAGCCGGAGCGGTTTATTTTGCTTTGCGCGGCGAACTGTTCGACGGACATACATTTATCCCGCAGGCAATGGCAAAGGGCGCATTAGCTTGTGTGGTGCGGAAAGACAGGCAGGGCGAATTTTTATCCGGTCGACAGGGTTCGATCATTGGCGTTGATGATCCGCTGTTCTCATTGCAGCAGCTTGCCGGAAATTACCGTGCCATGTTTGCCGTTCCCGTACTGGCAATAACCGGCACGAACGGTAAAACCACCACAAAAGAGATGATTGCCTCAGTTTTGGCACAAAAATACAAAATCGTCAAAACGCCGGGGAATTTGAACAATCATATCGGCTTGCCGTTATCATTGCTGCAGATAGAGGACGACACTGAAATTGCAGTGATTGAGATGGGGACAAATCATTTCGGAGAGATCGAGCGTTTATGCGAAATTGCCCGTCCGGATCATGGGCTAATCACCAATATCGGCGCCGGCCATCTGGAGTTTTTCGGTTCGGTTGATGATGTGGCCGGAGCAAAGGCCGAGTTATTTAAAAGCCTGCCTGAAGATGGGCTGGCTTTTGTTAATGCGGATGATTCCCGGATTATGGCTGCGGCAAAGATAGTGCGGCAACAGATTCGCTACAGCCTGCATCATGATGCGGAAGTGCGCGGCGAATTTTTAAGTTTGAATCCGGAAGGCTGCGCCGGTTTTCGCCTGCAAAATCAGGTGGAAGTCCAATTGCAGGTGCCGGGGGAACATCAAATCAGCAATGCGTTGGCAGCGGCAGCAGTTGGTATTTATTGGCACATTCCGCTAAACGATATTGCAACGGCATTGGAAAATCACCGCAGTTTTTCCAAACGAATGGAAAAACATGAATGGCATGGCGCTGCTATTCTATTAGATGCCTATAATTCCAACCCGGATTCTTTGCGGGCGGCGCTGGCAACGCTCTCTCATCTGATTCGCACCCGGCAAGGCCGGGCTGTTGCTGTTTTGGGAGATATGCTGGAATTGGGGGAAGTCAGTGAAGCGGCCCATGAAAAAGCCGGCCAAGAGGCGGCGGAAGCGGGTGTGACCCTGCTGCTGTTGTACGGGGATTTTGCCGCAGCGTTCGAACGAGGGTTTACCCGGGCCGGCGGAAAACAGGTTCGCGTCTATTCCGATAAATCCACGTTGGCCGGGGATCTGCAAACATTGCTGCAAAACGGAGATGTAGTGTTGATTAAAGGTTCGAGAGGAATGGCAATGGAGACCATTTGGCAGGAACTGCAAACCGTGACTCGTCAATAATTTTGCTGATCTGAGGAAAAAGCATGTTATATCATCTGCTATATCCGCTGCGGGATCACTTTTTTGGTTTTAATGTATTTCGCTATATTACATTCCGGTCCGCAGCGGCAGCGATTTTAGCGCTGTTCATCAGTTTTTACATCGGGCCGATTGTGATCCGTTACATGCGCCACAAACAGATCGGTGAAGAGATTGATGCCGACGGACCGGAGAGCCACAAGAAAAAATCCGGCACACCAACATTCGGCGGCATCATCATTCTTACTGCCATTGTTGTGCCCACGGTTCTCTTTGCCAGACTGGATACCATATTCACCTGGGTCATTTTAGCAGCAACCGTTTTTATGGCTTTCATCGGTTTTGTGGATGACTACCTGAAGGTGATAAAAAAATATCCGAAAGGGTTGATTGGCAGATATAAATTGGCCGGCCAGATTTCGCTGGGACTTTTCATCGGTTTGGTGGTCTGGTTTTCTCCTGTTTACGAGGGGATCCATTCGCAAACGTTCATCCCCTTCTTTAAGAATTATGTCATCGATTTGGGCATTTTTATCATTCCGGTGGCTATTTTGGTGGTCACGGCTACATCCAACTCGGTAAATTTGACCGATGGTTTGGATGGCCTGGCGGTTGGACTGGTTGGCATCTCCGCGCTGGCCTGGGCCTTTATCAGTTATATCAGCGGACGTGTGGACTTTAGTGAGTATCTCAATGTGATGTATCTCAAAGATGCAGGGGAATTAACCGTTTATTGTGCAGCTATGTTGGGTGCTGCTATCGGTTTCCTTTGGTTCAACTCTTCGCCGGCGGAAATTTTTATGGGTGATGTGGGCAGTTTAACCTTGGGCGGTGCTTTAGGAACCCTGGCAATTTTAACCAAGAAAGAGTTGATGCTGTTGGTCATCGGCGGTGTTTTTGTTGTGGAATCTCTTTCGGTGATTTTGCAGGTGCTTTCGTTCCGCTACCGGGGAGGGAAAAGAATTTTCCTCATGGCTCCGTTGCACCACCATTACGAATTGAAGGGAATTCCGGAGCAAAAAATTGTTGTCCGCTTCTGGATTGTCGGAATCCTGTTGTTATTATTTAGCCTGAGTCTGTTTAAAATACGATGATAAAACGGAATTTTGAAGAAAATCGCTACAACTATTTCCTGTTCGGCATTGTCATCTTGCTGCTTTGCATCGGGCTGGTTATGGTTTACAGCGCCAGCCATCATGTGGCGCTGAAAAAATACGAAGACGGTTCTTTGTTCTTTCGCAAACACTTTTACCGTGTCCTTGCCGGATTGATTGTTATGGCAATTACCGCTTTGATCCCCTACAAAATGTGGCTCAGCACGGCTAAATTTTGGCTCCTGCTTGGCATTGGGCTTTTGGCAGCGGTGCTGATTTTTGGTGAATCGCACGGTACGGCCACACGGTGGATCAAAATTTACGGTTTTCAATTTCAGCCGGTGGATTTTGTCCGCCTGGCGATCATTTTTTACCTCACCGACGCCATGGTGCGCAAACAAGAGTATCTGGATGACTGGAAAGTGGGAATCCTGCCGCAATTTATTGTTCTTGGCCTCGTTTCTGTGCTGCTGTTGAAACAACCGGACATGGGTTCGGTGGTTATCTTGTTCACCATCGGTACGGTGATTTTTTTGACGGCTGGAGTGCCGTTTCTTCACATCGGCACCATCCTTACGCTTGGAGTGGTTGCGGCGCCATTTTTTTTGAAGCAATATCAGTGGATCCGTATAAAAAACTATTTCGATTCCATTTTTCATGATCTGCCGTTGAGCTACCAGGTGCAGCAATCGTTGATCAGTTTGGGCAACGGCGGTTTAATAGGGCAGGGATTGGACAACAGCACACAGAAACTGGAATTTTTACCTGAACCGTTCACGGATTTTATCTTTGCTATCGTAGGCGAGGAATTTGGCTTTTTGGGCGCCCTGATTTTGTTAACCCTTTTTCTTCTTATTGTGATGGAAGGATACCGGATCGCCTACAAATGCCGGGATGAGGGCGGTGCCATTTTAGCTACCGGAATTACAACAAGCCTGGCGCTGTATGCTTTTTTAAATGCCGGCGTGGTTTGCAACCTGTTTCCGACAAAAGGGCTGCCCATGCCGTTGATCAGTTACGGCGGATCATTCATGATCTCTTCTCTGGCCGGAATCGGTATCTTGCTGAATATTTCCCAACACAACGAATTCCGGTTGGCAGGAAAAAAAAGAAGAAGATCGGAACGGCGATAGACAGGGTGCATCAGTGGCCCATTTGAGGGAGTAAGAGTTTTGCAGGAATTGAAACGGATTGATTTTGCCGGCGGCGGCACAGCCGGACACCTTTTCCCGGCGCTGTCTTTAGCGCAGGAGTTTAAACGAAGATTCCCGTCCTGCGAAATCCGTTTCTGGGGCACAAAGAGAGGCGTTGAATACCGTCTGCGGCACCAGTTGGGATTTCAGTTGAGCACCATTAAAATCCGGGGTTTTCGTCGATCTTTTGCTCTGTCAAATTTTTTGATTCCCGTTGAACTGCCGGGCAGCCTGCTCTTTCTCATTTTCCATTTTCTGTTTAATCGTTCCAATCTGGTCATCGGCACCGGCGGCTATGTGAGCGCCCCGGTGGTTTTTGCCGCCCGGGTGGCCGGAATCAGCACCGCGGTTCAGGAACAGAACAGCTACCCCGGTGTGACAACCCGGTTGTTGTCCCGTGTGGCAAAACGGGTGTATTTAACTTATGATTCGTCCCGGCAATATTTCAAAAATCAGGGGAAAATAGAAGTTTTCGGCAATCCGGTACGTCAGATGAAAGTTGATTTGGACCGGGAATCGGCAGCAAAAAAATTTGGGTTGGCAGCAGATAAAAAAACCTTGCTTGTCTTCGGCGGCAGTCAGGGTGGTTTGGGTCTTAACAAGCTTCTTCTTGGCATTACACGCCAATTACTTGCAGATGACCGTATTCAAATTGTCTGGGCGACCGGGCCGAATCATTTTGATAAAATCGCCCGGGAATCGGGTGATTTGGAAGGGTTGCATCTTTTTGCTTTCATCGAAGACATGTACACTGCTTATACTGCTTGTGATCTGACTTTGTGTCGTGCCGGGGCGACTACCATTGCGGAATTAACCTATTTGGGGATTCCCGCTATATTGATCCCCTTTCCGTTTGCGACGGGCGATCACCAAAAGTACAACGCAATGGAATTGGAAAAAACGGGAGCAGCCAAATATTTGCCGGAAAGCGAAACCACCGGTGATATTTTACTGACAACAATTAAGGCTCTGATAGATGATGATAGCCGATTAGCACAAATGAAGAAAAAAATGAAAGGCATGGCGAAACCAAATGCAGCTCATGATATTGTTTCTGATTTATGTAAGCTTATCCTGGTTGATTGAAGAAGTTTAGTAACGGATCAAAAGTAGTGATGCCGGGCTTGTAAAGTTGATTGGCAGGCAGAGAAAATTATAAACCGGACATTTTTGCTGTATAGTGCAGTAGATGTCGCGGCAGTTTATTAATTCAAAAAACCACTACTTTTGGTAGTGGTATTTATAAAAAGTTTATTCAAACCTAAATTGAGCGATTGTAAGGCGATTCGCTGAATCGCCAGCAGAGATTACTATTAGAAATGAAAACCTTTTTGGTTTCAGCATTAAGCTTAAAAACAAGAAAATCGCTCAATTTAGGTCAAGGCAAAGAAAGATCAAAATGCTTGTGAAGAAAATCACAAAAAGTATAGTTATTCTAACAATCGCCGCGGGGTTGTTTCTTCTCGGCAATAAGCTGGTGGAATGGATGAACCACAGCACCACGCTGCGATTAAGCGATGTGGATGTGGAAGGAAATCGTCTGGTGACCACGGATGAAATTTTGAAACTCGCTCCGGTCAGGAAGGGACAAAATATCACCGGCATTGATCTGTTGGATATTCAAAAGGCAATCGAGGTTCATCCTTACATTGAAACGGCATTGATTTCCCGGCGTTTTCCATCGACTTTGCGCATCGACATTGTGGAAAGGGTACCGGTCGCTTTTTTGAACGGTACACATCTGTTTGCTGTGGATGAAACCGGTTTCCTGCTGCCCAGGTTGAAATCGGTTGCGTTGCATGGTTTGCCTATCATCACCGGCATCGATAATTTTCGGGAAAATCCCGGGGCAATGGTGGAATCGGATCGGGTTATCCAGGCGATTAACCTGTTTAATCTGATCCGAAGTGTCGATTCCGGCCTGTACCAAAATTTGTCTGAAGTTCATTACGATAACCGGAAGGGATTTTTGGTTAATTTTAATGATGCCCGTTTTCCGGCCTATTTCGGTTTTGGCGGTTTTTATGAAAAAGCCCGGAAATTGCAGGCATTTTTTGCGCGCGTGAAAGAAGAAAAAAGATACGGTTCTTTAAAATATGTTGATTTACGATTTCGCGAACAAGTGGTGGCAAAGTTTTAAACGAAAAAAAATTGTCATCGTTATTTCGAATCCAAGATAGACAAAACTCCAGAAAGTTTTAGAGAGAGGGAGCTTATGAGCAAAAGAGCATATTTTGGTGATACGCCGGACCTGTTTACCGTTTTGGAGAGGAACAACCATAAACGGAAACCGCTTGTGGAACCAAAACCGGTGCCGGCGCCGGAGAAAACGGGAAGAAAACAGTATGCTGTAAACCGGATTTACAGCGGTTTGGATATCGGTACGAATAAAATTGCCGTTATCATTGCCGAGGTAGATGAGCACGAAATGCTGAATGTGATCGGTGTCGGTATGGCGCCGTCCGACGGTTTGCGCCGCGGTGTTGTCGTCAATCTTGAAAAAACCGTGCAATCCATTACCCGGGCAGTGAAAGAGGTGGAATTGATGGCCGGTGTCGAGGTTGATTCGGTTTATGTGGGTATCGCCGGCGATCACATCCGCAGCATCAACAGCCGCGGTGTGGTGGCTGTTTCCGGGCCGGATCATGAAATTAAAGCGGACGATATCCGGCGGGTGACCGAAGCGGCAAAAGCTGTTTCGCTGCCCATTGACCGGGAAATTATTCATGTTATTCCCCAGGAATACATCGTGGATGATCAGGGCAGCATTAAGACGCCTATCGGATTTTCGGGAGTACGCCTGGAAGCCGAAGTGCACATTGTTACCGGCGCCGTTACTTCCGCACAAAATATTTACCGTTGTGTTCAACGCGCCGGTTTGAAAGTAAAAAATCTGGTGCTGGAACCGTTGGCTTCCAGTTATTCCGTTTTAGGGGATGACGAAAAGGAGATTGGCGTTGGGCTGATCGATCTTGGCGGCGGCACCACCGATATTGCACTTTTTTACGAAGGCAGTATCCGGCACACGGCGGTGATCGGTTTGGGCGGCAGGAATGTTACCAATGACATTGCCCAGGGATTACGGACGCCCCTGGACCAGGCGGAAAAAATAAAACTGAAATACGGTTGCACACTGGGGCGGAGAGAGGATCAAACTGAAATGATTGAAGTACCCGGTGTGGGCGGCAGGCCTTCTTCGCTGGTGCCAAAATCTTTTCTCACCGAAATAATCCGGCCGAGAATCGAAGAAATTTTGACGCTGGCAAAACGGGAAGTGTACCGTTCCGATTATGCTGATTTCCTCAGCGCCGGGTTTGTTCTAACCGGCGGCGGCTCCATGTTGGAAGGAATTATTGAGTTAGGCGAACAGATTTTTGATATGCCGGTTAAAATGGGTGTGCCCCATGGTTTCGGTGGACTGGTCGGATTGGCCGGATCACCCATTCATGCTACCGGGATTGGGCTGATTCAGTATGGAATTAATGAAAAAGAAAATGATTTCAGTGAAGAAGAAACGGACGAAGCACACATGTTCGATTCCATTATGAACTGGATGAAATCGATCGGGACTAAATTTTATTCCTGGAGTAAAAATTTTTAGAGGTGAATCATGGATCAATTACAATTTGACTGGGAAGAAGAAAATAATCTTATCTTTGAACCAAACAGGAAGGAGGGGGCTATGTCCCTGACAATTGAACTTGACAAAGAGGGCGAATCCAATGCCAGAATGAAAGTAGTAGGCATTGGCGGCGCCGGAGGCAATGCACTTAACCGGATGATTGAAGCCGGTCTCCAGGGTGTTGATTTCATTGTGATCAACACGGATCAACAGGCGCTTAATGTAAACAAGGCGAAACAAAAAATTCAAATCGGCAAAAAATTAACCAAAGGACTCGGCGCCGGCGCTGATCCTGAAATCGGCAAAGAAGCGATTGAAGAAGACCGCGAAGTAGTGAAAAGAGCCCTGTCGGACACGGATATGGTGTTCATCACGGCAGGCATGGGAGGAGGTACCGGCACAGGTGCGGCTCCCATCATAGCGGAAATTGCTAAAAGCGAGGGCGCTTTGACCGTGGCCATTGTTACCAAACCGTTTCAGTTTGAAGGAATGAAGCGCACCAAACGTGCTTTGGAAGGAATTCAGTTGCTTCGTGAAAAAGTGGACACGCTGATTACCATTCCCAATCAAAGACTGTTTTCCATTGTGCCCAAAGGGACGCCGCTGCTGAAAGCATTTGGCATTGCCGACGATATCCTGCTCCATGCCACACAGGGCATTTCGGATTTGATTACCGTTCCCGGTTTGATCAATCTGGATTTTGCCGATATAAAAGCAATTATGGCTGAAATGGGCAATGCGCTGATGGGCACCGGCATTGCCGATGGTCAGGACCGGGCGATGGAGGCGGCCAAAATGGCGATCTCCAGTCCTTTATTGGAAGAAATCTCCATCGAAGGCGCCAAAGGTATTTTGATTAACATTTCCGGCGGATACGATCTTACGCTGGATGATGTGAAAAATGCCACATCCGTTGTGTACGATTCTGTGGGCAGTGACGCCAACATTATTTTCGGCGCTATTTTGGACGAAAACATCAAAGAAGAGATCCGGGTTACGGTAATCGCCACAGGTTTGGATGGCGAATCGAACAGTAATGTTCTGGAAACCCGGAATCCTTTCTTTGATATCATCGGTTCCAGGCGGCGTGTATTGGACATTCCCACTTTCAAACGCAAGGAACAGAAAGAGTTCAGCGATTCTTCAGGCAGTAAAGGCGATGGGGAAGATGTGTATGATATTCCTGCCTTTATCAGAAACAGGCAGGTTAATGAATCATAGATTGCTCATGCTCCCAAAGATACTTTGCGGCGCATCATTACGGTGCGCCGTAAATTATCGATCTGTTTTTGTCAATTTAATTTTTTGAAATATCCATGAAACGACTCTAAAAACCATAATTATCCCGTTTTAGACCCGGCAGGTTTTAGCTAAGTTGTTGATGATAAATATTAAATTTCCCCAAATATAATTGAGACCTGAATTGAGCGATTGTAGGGCGATTCGCTGAATCGCCAGCCGTATTTGTATTAAAAATGAAAATCCGTTTAGTAAAAAAAACAAGGTCAAAAACAAGAGAATCGCTCAATTCAGGTGAGATTAAACCTGCCGGGTCTTTTTAGAGTGGACTCATAAATAGAAAGGTATGAGATTCCTCACCCAAAAGAGCGGGGATTCGGAATGACATCGTAAAAATTCATCAACTATTAAAAAGGCACATTTTATCAAAAGACTAAAATGTTGCAAAAGTTTTTATTCGTTAAATTCCCATTCCTCCCGTATTCTAAAAAACGGCTGAGATGAACCAATTGGCTGAAATGAGCCGAAAATTGGCTGATTTCAGCCATTTATTTTTCCTTTTCATTTCCTAAACAACATAAAACATGTTGTAACATATTATCAATTAATGTGTTAGTGGCTTTGGTACAAAATTTGAACTTTATGTGAGTGAATAACCAGTGAATGAAATGATGATTATACAATGATGAGGACAGGTGATGATGATGAAAAGTTTTGTTTTGTACAGCAAACAGAGGAAAAATCCCCACATTCTGAAAACCGATGATAATATACCTTTCGCCCGGTTTGTCCGGGTGAAGCAGATTAAGCCCCAAATGGGCGGAAATGTTTGGGTCGGAGACCCGTTCCGTGGAATTAGTGATGTGGTGATTCTTCCCGACACAGTTGCCGAGAATACGGATGTAAGATTTTGCTGGAAAACCCATGGCCTGCTGATGGGGAAAATTGAGTTTTCGACCGAAGTAACGGATCCGGTTAAAGTAAGGCTCTCCTATAAGGATGCCAATTTAAACGGCATCGATGAAAGTCGAATCAGAATCTATAAATTCGATCAAAATGAGAACCGGTGGAAATTAGTAGGGGGGAGAGTTGATCGCATCAGAAAAAGGGTTGTTGGCTGGATTAATGCCGGATCAAGCTATGCTTTGGCCACAGAGTTGAATTGAAATAAAAAAAGCGGTTGGAACCGCTCTTTTATTTTCGTTTGCAACCATGTTAAAAAATACTCAGGCTGCCTTTTGCACCTTACCGGAGCGTATACATTCTGTACAAACCGTCATGCGTTTTGTTTTGCCATCGATGGTTACCCGCACTTTCTGCAGGTTTGGCAGCCAACGGCGTTTACTCAAATTGTGTGCATGACTGACATTATTCCCAACCATGGGGCCTTTACCGCAAATATCACAACGCTTAGCCATCTTTATTCCCTCGCTTTCATTATTTTTAAACGGTTTTAAAGATAAGAAATACATGAAGAAATGTCAAGTAAAGATTATTAAAATATGGAATGTATCCTCTCCCCGGGCGGCATAATTATTTTTATAATTGCTCCACAGTCTCGTTAGCCTGAAAAATTCATTCATCACCACGATCTTTAGATCGTGTTGATATTTGGTTACAATACTTATGGCGACGACTTTAGCCCAATTTCACTCATTTCAATAAACCGACATGACACACCAAGTCGTCATTCCGCTTAAATTTTGCCCTATTAACAAACCGGTCATTTTTTCAAAGAGCTGAAATATCAGGGAGTGTTTGCAGGTCGAATCACCGATTCGACTTACATCCAGTAAGTCTCCTAATTATTCTGCAACCTTCACCTCATTTCTTGCGGAATGAGATAAATTCTTCTATATTAGAGAGTGCCCGGATCGAATAGCAGGGACGAAAGAGCTAAAACGGAATGGTGCGAAAGAAATGGTACTAAAATTTTCGCAAATAAAATTTTCTTCTCCGGCATTGATGGCGCCAATGGCAGGCTATACGGACAAAGCATTTCGGCGAATTTTAAAAAAAACCGGCGCCTCGCTTCTTTTTGGTGAATTTGTCAGCGCAGATGGCCTGGTCCGGGAAAATGAAAAGTCACTGGAATTGTTGGAATTTGAAAAGAATGAAAGGCCTTTCGGTATTCAGTTGTTTGGCAGCGAGCCGGAAATTATGGCCAACGCAGCCCAAATTGTGGAAAATTACAGCCCCGATCTGATTGATCTCAATTTCGGCTGTCCGGTACCAAAAGTCGTTAAAAAAGGGGCCGGTGCAGCCCTGTTGAAAGATTTACCGCGTTTGGAAAAAATTGCTGCTGCGGTGGCCGGTGCCGTATCACTCCCCGTCACGGCTAAAATTCGCTCCGGCTGGGACAGAAACACGATTGTAGTTACAGAAGCAGCGAGGAGACTGGAAGCTGCCGGGATTCAGGCGGTCACGGTTCACCCGCGTACCAGATCTATGGGATATTCCGGTGCGGCAGACTGGAATTTGATTAAGGAAGTGAAGCAAAATCTGACAATTCCCATCATTGGCAACGGCGATATTTGGCAGGCTGAGGATGCAATCCGGATGATGAAGGAAACAGGTTGTGACTTTGTTATGGTTGCCCGGGGAGCTCTTCGTAATCCCTGGATTTTCCGTCAGATTCAGGAGTTGTTAAGCGGCCGGGAACCTTTTTCTCCGACAAATTTTGAATTTTTACAATTAATCCGGGAACATTTGTATTTAGCGATTCAATACCGGGGAGAAAAACGCGCCCTAAAAGAGATACGGAAATTTTTAGCGTTTTATCTTAAAGGAAAACCGGGGGCAAGCAGAATCCGCAGCTCCGTTCATCTGTTGGAAACGGGGGAAGAAATCGACAATCTGTTGGTGCAATATTACTCGATTGATCAAGATAAAGGGGAAACCTTTCCTGTTCTTGCTGATAGAAGCAGTACGGTTTGACCCGCCTGTAACTAATCAACCTTTCCGGTCTAAAAGCCGGCAATTCGGATTGAATTTTGTCATCTCAGATATTGATGTAAATATTTTGTTATATCCACGATTTTGTGACAAAAGGGTTGATATATAAATAAAAATATGTTAAATTTCATCGTTATTTTGTAAATAAGTGTTTATTATTTGGTAACTATTCAGGTCGCCTGAGAGTGAACCCTCAGGCTAAGACATGAAAGCATCCTGAAGGATGCTATCGTAAATAGGACGCTTTAGCGCCATTTCATTTCTTAGCCTTGTCGTTCACGGCAAGGTGAAAAGATTGAAAGAAAACACCTGAATAGTTACATTATTTGTATGTTAACGCAAGTGTAACGACATTAAAAAGTTTGGCACGTTATGACAGGGTTTGTCGGTCGTTTGTATTTTGGCATCCATTCCGGAAATGGGTGCTATTTTTTTTGAAGTAGTGTGGGTAAAAATTTCTTAAACCCTATAAAGAAATGGAGTAAAAAATGGCTAAGAAAAAAGTGATCATCATGGGTGCGGCAGGCCGGGATTTTCATAATTTCAACACCTATTTTCGCGGGAACGATGAATATGATGTTGTCGCGTTTACGGCAACACAAATTCCCAATATAGAAGGGAGAAAATATCCGACGGAATTAGCCGGAAATGAGTATCCCAATGGAATTCCTATTTATCCGGAAGCGGAGTTAACGGATTTAATCAAAAAATCAGAGGTGGAACTGGTCGTATTTTCTTACAGTGATGTCCGTCATGAATATGTGATGCACAAAGCTTCGGAAGTGATGGCAGCCGGCGCCAATTTTATGGTGATGGGCGGTGAACAAACAATGCTTAAGAGCAAAAAGCCGGTGA
Organism: uncultured Deferribacteres bacterium; assembly: GCA_913009825.1. Classification (GTDB taxonomy): domain Bacteria; phylum Zhuqueibacterota; class JdFR-76; order JdFR-76; family DREG01; genus DREG01. Next base: position 53,153 of record CAJVYQ010000008.1, on the reverse strand, counting down.
TTGCCATTTGCGCTGTGCGCACCGGATGCGGGAAAAGTCAAACTACCAGGTATGTCAGCAAAATATTGAAAGATGCCGGTAAGAAAGTAGTGGCCATTCGTCATCCCATGCCCTACGGAGATCTGAATGCGCAAAGGGTGCAGCGTTTTGCCGATTATGATGATATGATTAAGAATAAATGTACCATCGAAGAGATGGAAGAATATGAACCTCATATCGCTGCCGGTAATGTGGTTTACGCCGGTGTGGATTTCGGTGATATTTTGGCGGAAGCAGAAAAAGAAGCGGATGTTATTCTCTGGGACGGCGGCAACAATGATTTGCCCTTTTACAAACCGGATCTGTTCATAACAATTGTCGATCCCCATCGTCCGGGGCACGAACTAACCTATTTTCCCGGAGAAACCAACCTGAGGATGGCGGATGTTGTTATCATCAATAAAGAAGAATCTGCTGACTGGGAAAATATCCAGAAAGTGCGGGAATCGATTCAAAAGGTGAATCCCGGAGCTTTGGTTGTAGATGCAGCTTCTCCTATTTCGGTAGATGATCCTTCTCTGATCCGCGGTAAAAAAGTTTTGGTTGTCGAAGACGGCCCAACGCTTACTCACGGTGAAATGAAATATGGCGCCGGCATTGTGGCGGCAAAAAAACTGGGCGCTGCAGAAATTGTCGATCCGCGGCCCTATCTGGTTGAATCTATTGCCGCGACCTTTAAAAAATATCCTTACATCGGGACTTTACTGCCGGCCATGGGGTACGGCGATAAACAGGTTGCTGATCTGGAAAAAACCATCAACCGGGTGGAGTGTGACACCGTTGTGGTAGCTACGCCTATCGATTTGCGGAAAGTGGTTAAAATTGACAAGCCGGCAACCCGTGTGCGCTATGATCTGCAGGTGATCGGTGAACCTGATTTAAGAAAAATTGTCAATGACTTTTTAGCAAAACAATGAGAAATATAGATGCGAATAAGCGAGCTGTTGTCGCCTTAGGGGGAAATGCTATAACTCGTGAATTCGAGGAAGGAAACATTTACCAGCAATTTGCCAATACAAGGCGTAGTTTGCTTGGTGTGCGGGAAATGATTGATCGGGGTTATTTGCTGGCAGTTAGTCATGGCAATGGCCCTCAAATAGGCAATGCTCTCATCCGTGTAGAGATTGCCCGCGACCAGGTGCCGCCGGTACCTCTTGGCGTATTGGTAGCCGATTTATGTGGCGGTATGGGCTACATGATCGGACAATCGCTGCAAAATAAACTGATCAGGGAAAATATAGACCGGGAAATCGTTACCCTCCTCGCCCAGGTCATCGTTGACCGTGATGATCCTTCAATCCGGAATCCCACAAAATTTGTCGGTCCTTTTTTCCGCAAAGAGGATGTGGAAAAATTCAAAAAGGAAAGAGGATGGACTATCAGGGAAGACCCGGGCCGGGGTTGGCGGCGTGTGGTTCCATCCCCGAAACCGATCCGGATTGTGGAAAAAAATACCATCCGGCGTTTATTTGATGAAGGAGTGATTGTCATTACCGTCGGCGGCGGTGGTATCCCGATCTACATCGAAAAGGACAGCACGTATGAAGGTGTCGACGGTGTTATCGATAAAGACCTGGCTTCGGCTGTTCTGGCCACGGAGATCGGCGCCAGGGAACTTTACATTTTAACCGCCGTTGAGAAAGTTTATCTCAATTATGCAAAACCAAATCAGAAAGCTTTGGATCGAATTACCGTTGCCGAAGCAAAGAAATACCTGGCCGCAGGTCAATTTCCGGCCGGAAGTATGGGGCCGAAAATAGAAGCGGCTATTCGGTTTTTGGAATCGGGTGGCGAAATAGTAATGATCACATCTATAGAAAAACATGTGGATGCAATGAAAGGATTAACCGGGACAAGAATTGTGCACATGCTGTGATTTTTTATTTGTGAAACTTATAGTTAAAAAAAATGGGTTTTTCACAACATAATGAGTTTGTCAATGAATCAATCTGAAATTTTAAGAAAAATAAAGCCATATAAAAACAAATATCAAGGAAAATATCAGTTTGTGAAAATTGGTGTTTTTGGATCGGTGGCGAGAGGAACATTTGATCAACAAAGTGATATCGATATTATTGTTGAACAGAAAAAGCCGGACTTATTTCTTCTGGGTAGTATTAAAGTTGATCTGGAAGACTATTTTGGTGTTAAAGTGGATACTATCCGATTGCGTGATGGAATGAATATTCAATTGAAAAAAAGAATCGAACGGGATGTTATTGATGTATGATAGAGAACTTGTCTCTGAAATTCTTTCTCAAATTCTCAAGTCATTGGACATTATATGAGATAGATTTATACCGCTAAATAATGTTGCCGATTTTACAAATTCTCCTGCCGGTATGGAAAAATTAGATTCAATTTGTATGCAATTAATTGCTGTCGGAGAGAGTCTGAAAAATTTTGATAAAATTACCAACGGAAAACTTCTTTCCCTGTATGCTGATATCAATTGGAAAGGAGCCAGGGTGATGCATGATATTATTAGTCATCACTATTTTGAAATTAATGCAGAGGTGATTTTCGAAGTATGTGATACCTAAATTGAGCAATTCTCATGTCATTCAGGAGGAATCTTTTTAAATATTAGCAATAAATTAACAAGATTCCTACGGAATGACATTAGAATCGCTCAATTCAGGATCTAAATAAGTGAATACCGGTTATATGTGAAACAATGTTGTTTTTGTTGATAATTCATCAATCTTTAAATTCAAATTTAAGCGGAGGTTCTTTTGAAAATTCATGAATATCAGGCAAAAGAAATTTTGAAACGCTTCGGTGTAGCCGTACCGCAGGGCAAAGTTGCATTTACACCCGGTGAAGCCCGGGAGGTGGCCGAAGAGTTGCACGGTAAGGTAGTGGTAAAGGCGCAAATTCATGCCGGCGGCCGCGGCAAAGGCGGCGGTGTGAAATTAGCCGGCAGCGTTGCAGAAGCGGAAAAACTGGCCGCCGAAATGATCGGCATGACGCTGGTTACACATCAAACCGGTTCGGAAGGAAAACAGGTTCATAAGGTGCTGATTGAAGAGACCATGGATATTGCGCGGGAACTGTATGTCGGTGTGGTGTTAGACCGGGCAAAATCCCAATTGGTCTTCATGGCAAGCACAGAGGGCGGCGTAGAAATCGAAAAAGTTGCCGCGGAAACTCCGGAAAAGATTTTGAAAGAGTATATCGATCCGGCTGCCGGATTGCTGCCCTTCCAGGCCGGAAAACTGGCATTCGGTTTGGGATTAAGCGGAGATCAGTTTAAAAACGGGGTTAAGTTCCTGATGGCCCTGTATAAAGCTTTTGTGGCCGTTGACGCATCCCTGGCGGAAATTAATCCGCTTGTGGTTACTAAAGACGGCCGTGTTCTTGCCCTGGACGCAAAAATCAATTTAGATGACAATGCCATGTTTCGTCACAAAGATCTGGTTGAATACCGTGACCTGAACGAAGAAGAACCGTTAGAGGTGGAAGCCTCCAAATACAATCTGAACTACATCAAACTGGATGGCGAAGTGGGCTGCATGGTGAATGGCGCCGGCCTGGCAATGGCTACAATGGACATTATCAAATTAGCCGGATCGGAACCGGCCAACTTTCTGGATGTGGGCGGATCCGCCAGCGCGGAAACTGTGGAGAACGGTTTTAAAATTTTGCTGGGGGACAAAAACGTGAAAGCAGTGCTTATAAATATTTTTGGCGGCATTGTTCGCTGTGACCGCGTTGCCACAGGCGTGATCGATGCCGTTTCCAAAGTGAATATCAATGTTCCGGTTGTCATCAGATTGCAAGGAACGAACGCGGAAGAAGCGGCTGAAATTCTGAATAATTCCGACCTGGAATTTACTGTAGCTACCACCCTTAAAGACGGCGCGGAGAAAGTAGTTGCAACAATTCATAAATGATGAAAAAAGACGAAAATAAAAATAATAAATTTAGGAGGAAAAATTGAGCATTCTCATTGACGAATCGATTCGATTGGTGGTACAAGGAATTACCGGTGGAGAAGGTTCTTTTCATACTAAACAGATGATAGAATACGGTACTCAGGTTGTCGCCGGTGTTACTCCCGGAAAGGGAGGCCGGAAATTTGATGATAAAGTTCCTATTTTCAACACAGTTGCGGAAGCGGTGGAGGAAGAAGGTGCGAACACATCGGTTATTTTTGTGCCGCCGCCTTTTGCTGCCGATGCCATTATGGAAGCTGCCGACGCTGGCGTGAAATTGGTTGTGTGCATCACGGAAGGGATTCCCACCGTGGACATGGTGAATGTAAAAAATTACCTGCTTTCCCGCATTGCTCGTTTAATTGGTCCGAATTGCCCGGGAATCATTTCTCCGGGAAAATGTAAAGTCGGCATTATGCCGGGTTTTATTCATATACCCGGGCCGGTTGGCGTTATTTCCCGCAGCGGAACTTTGACCTACGAAGCGGTTCATCAACTTGCCGGATTGGGAATCGGCCAGTCTACTTGTATCGGTATTGGCGGCGATCCGGTAATCGGTACCACTTTTGTCGATGCATTGGCCTATTATCAAAAAGATAACGATACAAAAGCGGTTGTGCTGATTGGTGAAATCGGCGGTACCGCCGAAGAGGAAGCCGCGGAATTTGTTAAAAAAAATGTGGACAAACCGGTGGTCGGTTTTGTTGCCGGCCGTACGGCACCTCCGGGGCGTAGAATGGGGCATGCCGGCGCCATCATTTCCGGCGGTAAAGGAAGCGCAGCCGATAAAATGAAAGCGTTGAAAGCGGCGGGTATCCATGTTGTGGAAAGTCCCGCGGAAATTGGGGTTACGGTTCAAAAGGCGATGAAAGTTTATGAATTATGAACTTAAAATAATTCAGGATGTGTCTGAAAAGTTAATAAATGCAGGCATCCCTTTTATGATCACCGGATCAGTTGCAATGAATTATTATGTTTTACCAAGGATGACACGTGATATTGATATTGTAATTGAGTTATCTTTAGCAGAAGCATCAAGATTTTTTGATCTGTTTAAAGATGACTATTATATTTCTGAAGATGCATTAAAAGATTCAATTAAGTATTATTCGATGTTTAATATGATAAACAATCAGAGTGTTATAAAAATTGATTGCATAATTCGAAAAGATGATGAGTTTCACCGTAATGAGTTTAAACGAAGGAAAAAGAAAAAAATTAGCGATTTTGAAACGTTTTATGTCAGTTTAGAAGATTTGATTTTATCTAAATTACTATGGGCCATGGATTCTCATTCTGAAATGCAAATGAATGATATTAAAAATCTTTTGTCCGGGAAATATGATTTAAACTATGTGCAAAAATGGGCCAAGAATTTAAGTGTTTATGACTTGTACTTGGAATGTTGTCATGAATGATACACCGGAGCATATAAAAAAGAGATTCAGAGAAATGATCATGAACCGATCGAATGAAGAGCGGTTTATGATGGGGATTTCAATGTATGATATGGCCAGAGAAATAACAATTTCCTCGTTTCCGCCAAAGCTGTCCGGGAAAGAATTTCGGGAATTGTTGTTTTTGAGAATGTACGGAAATGATTTTGATGAGATTACAAAAAAAAATATAATCGAACATTTAAAAAAGTTGGATTAACTGTTGTCGAACTAAAATGATTTTATCATTAAAAGGAGTTAGATTATGGCAGATGCAGCTGTTGCTGCTCCAAAGGCGGCAAAAAAGAAAGATAAATCTCCTGCAAAAATTGAAATTATCAATGAGAATTGTAAGGCATGCGACATTTGTGTGGATGTTTGTCCGCAAAATGTATTGGCAATGCGCAAAGACCCGGCCAAGTGGGAGGGCTATGTGGTGGAAGTCATCGATCTGGAAAAGTGTACAAAATGTATGCTTTGCGAGATAGAATGTCCCGATTTTGCCATTGAAATATCATGAAATTTTACAGTAACTAAAATGAAACAGAGAGGTACTTTATTCTAACCTGAATTGAGCGATTCTAATGTCATTCCGTAGGAATCTTGTTGGTTTAGCGCACAGAACTAACAAGATTCTTTCCCGCCTGCGGTTCGTCGGGCAGGCAGAATGACAAAACTCTTTGGGTGGTTGTTTCAGGCTAAGAATCGTTCAATTTAGGTCTAATTTTAGTGACTTCAAATTTTAAGCAGTTTAAACTTAATATTTTGAAATCCACACAAAAAACCTGAAAGCGGAGGTAATCGTGAGTAATAAACTTGAATTATGGGGCGGAAACGATCTTATTGCCCAGGCAGCCATTGACGCCGGTTGTCGTTTTTTTGCCGGTTATCCGATCACACCGTCTTCGGAAATTGCTGAGCAGCTGGCAAGAAAATTACCAAAAGTCGGGGGGATTTTTATGCAGATGGAAGATGAGATTGCCAGCATGGGTGCAATCATCGGTGCTTCGCTTGCCGGGGAAAAAGCAATGACGGCAACAAGCGGTCCCGGTTTTTCACTGAAACAGGAAAATCTGGGCTATGCGTGTATTTCTGAAACTCCCTGTGTTATTGTCGATGTGATGCGCGGCGGGCCAAGCACCGGTCTTCCCACGGCGCCTTCCCAATCTGATCTGATGCAGGTGCGCTGGGGAACTCATGGCGATCATGAAATTATTGCCGTAACTCCTGCTTTCATGGATGAGATCTACAGTGAAACGATTCGTGCCTTCAATCTATCGGAAAAATTTCGTATTCCTGTGATCATTTTGTTAGATGAAATTCTGGGGCATTTGCACGAAGGTGTACAGCTTCCGGATCCCGGTTCGCTTGAAATCGTCGACAGAACCAAACCGACGGTGCCGCCCGAAGAATATCTCCCGTTCGATGATCGCTTTGGTGATGTACCGCCGATGGCAAACTTTTTCGAAGGTTACCGGTTTCATATCACCGGATTGAGTCATGGCAAGTCCGGTTTTCCCACCACTGATGTGGAGGAAGTCGATGCCATTCAAATGAGAAGACAACGGAAAATCATAGGCAATACGGATCAAATTTTGAGTAATCATGAATATCATCTGGATGATGCTGAGATCGCCGTTGTTGCCTTTGGGTCGGTTGGCCGTTCCGCCATCGATGCCATCGATGAAGCTCGCAAACAGGGTATAAAAGTCGGTTTGCTGCGTCCTCTAACAATCTGGCCTTTTCCGGAGAAACGGGTTTTGGAAATAGCGAAACAGGTAAAAAAAATTATTGTGCCGGAAATGAGTTTGGGACAATTGATTTTAGAGGTTCAGCGTGCGGCAAATGGAAATGCAGACATTGTCGGCGTTCAGGAGGTAGGCGGACAATTGATTCGTCCCCGAGAAATATTGGCCAAATTGCAGGAGGTAATATAAAATGACTTTTGACTATAGCAAGTATCTTCGCAATCAATATATTCCACACATGTGGTGTCCCGGTTGCGGTATCGGCATCTTATTGAAGGCCATCTTACGTTCGGTTGATGCCATGGGATGGAAAAATGATGATATTGTTCTTGTTTCGGGAATTGGCTGTACCAGCAGAATGCCGGGTTATGTTGATTTCAATACGGTTCACACAACACATGGCCGCGCCCTGGCATTTGCAACCGGCCTGAAAATGGCCCGGCCGGATAAGCATGTCATCGTTGTTGCCGGGGATGGTGATTCCACCGCTATCGGCGGCAATCATTTCATCCATTTTTGCCGCCGTAACATCGATATCAATATGATCATCAATGATAACAACATTTACGGCATGACCGGCGGACAATATTCACCCACCACGCCGCCGGGAAGTTATGCCAGCACTTCTCCTTACGGACATGTCGAGCCTAATTTTGATATTGCTAAATTGGCTATCGGCGCCGGCGCTACTTATGTAGCCCGTGGTACCGTTGCCCAGGGTTTGATTCTGGAAAAGTATATCAAAGCTTCATTTGCGCATAAAGGCGCCAGTTTGGTCGTTGCCGAATCTACTTGTCCGGTGCAGTTTGGCCGTCGTAACAGGTTAGGCGATCCCGTTGATATGCTGCATTGGATAAAGGAACGCGGGGTTGCGATGAGAAAAGCCGAAAAGATGAGTGAAGAAAAATTGGCAGGGAAATATGTCATGGGCGAATTTATTAAGGATGACTCTAAACTGGAATACACTGAACGTACCCGTATGTTAATTGAAAAAGTTCAGCAGAAGGAGAATAAATGATGGAAAAGAAAAGAATAGATTTACGCTTTAGCGGTGTGGGAGGTCAGGGCGTTATTCTTGCCGGTGCCATTTTTGCTGAGGCTGCTGTTTTATTCGATCAAAAATACGCACTGCAAAGTCCCACTTACACAGCGCAGGTTCGCGGCGGAGCAACCAAGGTAGATGTGGTGATAAGTTCCGATGTGATTACTTATCCGCAAACCAGAGAGATCAATTTTTTTATGTCGTTGGCACAAAGATCATACGACCGGTTTTACGGCGGGAACAATCCAGATAACCGGTTTTTCCGGGATTTAGCCGATGATGCGCTGGTGCTGGTCGATTCCAACTTGGTGCCCAATTTGAATAATCCTCCTCATAAATTAATTCAATTGCCTATTATCGATCTGGCGCTTCGGGAAATGGGACGAACCATCTATTCCAATGTAATCGCGCTGGGGATTGTGGTAGGATTAATTGATGTGGTTTCCAAAGAGGCGCTCACTGCTTCGGTTAAACGCCGCGCCCCCAAGGGAACCCAGGAGATGAATCTGAGAGCGCTGGATATCGGATTTAATTTTGCCGATGAATTTGCTCAAAAAGAAAAGATAGAAATTCAGTAGCATTCCCGACTTTCGAGCGGGCTGCCTGGCTAAGCCATGGCGCCCCGTGGTGAACCACGGGGCTGAGAGTAAAAAGGATGCTAAAGCATCCTGCCCGGCAGCGCTATTTATAGCGCTTCCTTTTCTTAGCCTGATGGTTCACTATCAGGCGGGCTGAGCTGATTCAGTCGGGTTAAAAAGAAAGCACTCAATCTATGCCATGGCGCCCCGTGGAGAACCACGGGGCTGAGAGTAAAAAGGATGCTAAAGCATCCTGCCCGGCAGCGCTATTTATAGCGCTGCCTTTTCTTAGCCTGATGGTTCACTATCAGGCGGGCTGAGTAAACTGACGGAGGCTGAATTGAAAGAAAGAACATTAGCAATACTTAAACCTGATTGTATAAAAGCAGGTTTCGCCGGTAAAGTTTTAGATAGAATTTTACAGGCCGGCTTTGAGCTGGTTGCTATGAAGTTAACCAAAATGGATGTAAAAACCGCCGGTGCATTTTATGCTGTGCACAAAGAACGCCATTTTTATGGTGAATTAGTGGAATTTATGTCATCCGGTCGATGTGTTCCCATGGTGTTGGAAAAAGAGAATGCCGTGGAAGATTTTCGCAAACTTATCGGGGCTACGGATCCGGCAGAAGCTGCCGAAGGGACCATTCGCAAAGAATTTGCTTCCAGTAAACAAAACAATATTGTTCACGGTTCGGATTCTCCGGAAAATGCTAAACTAGAGGCAGCATTTTTCTTTTCGGAAGCCGAATTGATTCAGAATAAAAACTAAGAGAGGACTGAGAATGTTTCCCATTTTAAGTAAAAAAATATTAGGACCAAATGTTAAACAATTTGTTTTGCAGGCCTCGGCCATTGCCGGGAAACGCAAACCGGGCCAATTTGTAATTTTGAGAATAGATCTAAACGGAGAAAGATTCCCTTTAACTATTGCTGATACAGATGTGGGAGCTGGGACCATCACCATCATTTTTCAGGAAGTTGGCAAATCCACTTTTCAACTCGGTACATTGGCAGAAGGCGACGCTATTTTAGATGTGGTTGGCCCGTTAGGTAAGGCGACGGAAGTGGAAAATTACGGCCGTGTTGTTTGCATGGGCGGTGGTGTAGGTGTCGCGGAAATCTACCCTGTGGCCTTGGCCATGAAACAGGCCGGCAATGAAGTGATCTCCATTATCGGAGCAAGAACCCATTCTCTGGTTATTTTGGAATCACACATGAAGCAGGCCAGTCACAAACTCTATGTAACTACCGACGACGGCAGTTACGGTTTTCAGGGGTTGGTAACCGGTCCGCTTAATGACCTGATTGCCGATGTCAATAAAAAGGTAGATCGTGTTTTCTGTATCGGACCCGTGCCCATGATGCGCGCCGTGGCCAATACAACCAAAACCGCCGGAATTCCCACGATCGTGAGTCTTAACCCGATCATGGTTGACGGGACCGGCATGTGCGGCGCCTGTCGTGTGAAGGTTGGCGGTGAAACCAAATTTGCCTGTGTGGACGGTCCGGATTTTGATGCACACCTGGTTGATTTCGATCTGCTGGTGCAGCGCCAGCGGATGTACCACAAACAGGAAAAACTTTCATGGGAAAAATGGAAAGGAATCCATGAAAATCGTATCTCATGAAGAAAATTATTAAGATGAGGAAGTAATGGCCAAGAAAATAGTACATGAAGCGATGGCGATGCCCGAACAGGATCCGCAAGAAAGAATATATAATTTTAAAGAGGTTCCTTTAGGTTATACGCCGGAAATGGCAATCGGGGAAGCATCCCGTTGTGTGCAATGTAAAAAACCGGTTTGCATTTCGGGGTGCCCGGTGGGAATCGATATACCGGAATTTATTAAATTGACTGCCGAAGGGAAATTTATTGAAGCTTACTATAAAGTGATGGAAAAAAATGTGCTCCCGTCTATTTGTGGCCGGGTTTGTCCCCAGGAAGAACAGTGCCAGGCGCCTTGTATAATGGGGATCAAACACGAACCGATCGCGATCGGCAGATTAGAACGGTTTGTGGCGGATTACGCCCGTGAAATGGATAAAATGCTAATTCCGGAACGGGAACGCCGCATTGCAAAAAAAGTGGCTGTGGTCGGCTCCGGGCCGGCCGGAATCACTGTGGCAGGAGATCTGGCTCAGAGGGGATACAATGTGACGATGTTTGAAGCTCTGCACATGACCGGCGGTGTGCTCGGTTACGGTATTCCGGAATTTCGCTTACCTAAAGCGATCCTGGCAAAAGAAGTGAATGTGCTGACCCAATTGGGCGTTGATGTTCGCACCAACTATGTGATCGGCATTACGGAAATGATTGACGAATTACGGGCGGAATACGATGCCGTTTTTGTAGGTACCGGCGCCGGATTGCCCTATTTTATGAATATTCCGGGAGAGAACCTGAATGGTGTGTACTCGGCAAATGAGTTCCTGACCCGGGCAAACCTGATGAAATCCTATCTCTTCCCGCAAGTGGATACTCCCATTCACGTCGGTAAAAATGTTGCTGTTATTGGTGGCGGTAATACGGCCATGGATTCCGTGCGAACGGCCAAACGGTTAGGCGCGGAGAAAGCTTACTTAATTTACCGCCGTTCCGAAGTTGAAATGCCGGCAAGGAACGAAGAAATACATCACGCTAAACAAGAAGGAATTATCTTTAGATTGCTTGAATCTCCCGTTGAAATAAAAGGTGATAAAGATGGTTGGGTAAGGGAAATTGAATTACAAAAAATGCAATTGGGTGAGCCTGATGCTTCCGGCAGAAGGCGGCCTGTTGCTATCGAGGGTTCCGAATACAGTTTCCCCATCGATACGGTAATCATGGCCGTCGGCCAGGGTCCCAATCCTATTCTTCTGAATACTACTCCCGGGTTGGAATTAAATCGCCGCGGGTTCATCCGGGCGGATCCGGTGACCGGGGCTACTTCAAAAGAAGGTGTGTTTGCCGGCGGAGATATTGTTTCAGGCGGAGCTACCGTCATTTTGGCCATGGGCAATGGCCGGCAAGCCGCCGGCGCAATTCATGAATATTTAAGCTGACATCTCGTTCGGAATTTAGATTGAATTGGTAAAATTCCGCTCGCCAAACAGATGAAATAGACGCAAAGGGAGGATCGATGGAAACCAAATTTTTGCATGAAATACTCCGGCAGAAAAAGGCCAAAATTCATCTTATCAGTCCGGCTGAAAACGGAAACATTCCTGTGGTTGCCGTTTCGGGAGTTTCCCTGGCTGAGGCCTGGGAGAATGCCATGCTGGGACTTTATGCCTACGGCTGCGGGATTCGAACCCAGTACGATGCCAAAGATAAAAATGGAAACTACCTTGATCCCCCCAGTAAAGATTGTTCAATTTTGATTTCCATTGAAAATGCGGCAGCGGAACCGATGATCCACATGGGCGGGATCCCCGGCGGTTTTGAAGACCTGGAGGAGTATGTGCAGGAAGTCCGGGACGGAATCAAAGATCATTGGGTTCGGAATCCGTTGGATCCCGAAGACACCCGGTGGCAATACACTTACCATGAAAGACTTTTTGCCTACCAGGTTCCTTTAAGTGAATTCGATCGATTCTTATGCAGCTTACCGGATCTGGAAAAGAAAAGATTCCATGAACGGGAAACGGCCCATTTTCTCTTCGACCACAATTATGTAAAAACGGTTGAAACAGAAGTTAACGGGAAAAAACAAACTTTTGTCCGGATCGATCAGATTGAATATATCATCGAAAAACTTGCTGCGCAGCCCTTCACCCGCCAGGCTCAGGCGATCACCTGGCAGCCGTACATGGATACGGATATCTACGATCCTGCTTGTCTGCAGAGTATGTGGTTCCGAATCCTGAACGATGAAAAAGGTAACCCAACCTTAAATATGAATATCCGTTTTCGCAGCCGTGACGCTTACGATGCCTCTTTTATGAACTGTTTTGCCTTCATCCATATCATGGAATATGTTGCCGCCGAAGTTAGTAAACGGATTGGTCGGGAGGTGAAAATCGGACGCTACCTAGATGAATCGGATTCTTTCCACATTTACGGCAAACGCATTGCCGATTTTGAAAACCGGTTCCTGGCCAACCTGTTCACACGTGATTTTGCCGGTAGAACGTACACCCGCAAAGATGCGGAACCATTTTTTGCCGACAGAAGAGCGAAATTGCGGGAGAAGTTCGGCGAGTGAAAGGTGTGCGTGTATCCATTTAAAAAGACTGGCGGAACATTGAACCGCCTCATCAAATTATAAAACAAATTTTAGCCACAGAAATGAAATGCCGCAGAAATAAAAAATTAATAAAATCTGCGGCATTTCATTTCTGTGGCTAAAAGGAAGAATGGTCTTATATCTGTTAATCATTCAATCAGTTCACCCTGAGAAGAATTTTTTTTGATAATAATAACCGGTGAAAAAGGTCAGATTCGCGTTGCGGAAGCATCGATTTTAAACAGAAAACACGGCAACAAAAAACAGCAGAAAACTCGCAAGAGACGCATTAAATTATCTCCTCTTCTTGCCGGTAATTTTCCGGTAAATCACGTTAACGGATATTCGACCGGTGATTCACCTTTAATATTATGCAAACTGCCTGCTTTTGCAACCCATGGTAAACGACTGGAATTTTATACTTATTTCGCGCTATTTGCGCTCCTGATTGGTAGAATCCGGTAAAATAAAAACTTGACTAATAAATTTTTTTTATCTATATTTTAAACCATTTTGAAGCGGGGAATATGCCTTTTTTGTAACATTTTAGGCGGTATTAGCTTTGAAAATTGTCGTAAACAGTTTGGCGGACGGTTTTCAGAAACTGGATTTTGAGGAATCAGCCGGGCAGTTGCAAGTGGAAGATTCGGTGATGTTTCCTAATCCGATTGTCAGCCATTTGGAAATAGATAAGACTGAAACGCATATTTATATTAAGGCGGCGCTCCAAACGGAAGCTCATTTTACTTGTGACCGTTGCCTGAAAGAGTTTGATCAATCTCTAACCGGAAAATACCGGTTATATTTTGAAATTTTGGGGACCGGTGGCCGGAGCCATTTGATCGATGAAGACCGGCAGACTCAGGATGATTCCATTCGGATCTACTACTCCCATGAAAAGGAGATCGATCTTTCCCGGGATGTTCTGGATACACTGCTGTTAATGGTGCCGATGAAAACGGTCTGTTCACCGGACTGCAAGGGAATCTGCCCGGGGTGCGGCAGGGATTTAAATGTTGAAAAATGCACATGTTCGCAGAAAACGAATGATTCGCGCTGGGAAGGATTGCTGGATTTACTGCATGAAATGGAAGAGAAATAAACAAGCGTAATAAATTGAGAAGGAAATTAAAGACGTTATGGCTAATCCCAAAAGGAAAACTTCAAAATCTCGTCGAGATAAACGCCGTACTCATTGGAAATTATCGGCTGCTAATTTATCCGAGTGCCCGCAATGTCATCAACCCAAACTGCCACACCGGATTTGTCCTCATTGCGGCTATTATAATGGTCAGATGGTCTACCAGCCAAAGGAATAAATAGTTTAATCGGCCATTAAATTTCCGGGAACAGGTGCTTATCTTTGATGACGCCGTTTTTCTTTTTTAGTTCAAAAACAATCAGTGTGACTAAACAACAATGAAACCAATGAGAATTGCCGTTGATGCGATGGGAGGCGATTTTGCCCCCGAGTCTCCCGTTGATGGTGCTATTCAGGCAGCCAGGGTGGCCAGGGGGAGATATGAAATTATTTTAGTCGGTGATGAAAATTTAATTCGGCGGGAGATTGCAAAATATTCTATTAAAAACTTGCCGATTCAAATTTATCACGCCTCGGAAGTGATTGGGATGGAGGAATCGCCAACCCATGCGTTGCGCAGCAAGAAAGATTCTTCCATTGTTGTTAGTTCTCAGCTTTTAAAAAAAGACCTGGCTGATGCTGTGGTTAGCGCCGGAAATACCGGTGCGTTTATGGCTTCATCTCTGCTGACTCTGGGACGTTTGCCAAAAGTGAACCGGCCTGGTCTCGGTTCATTCATTCCGACTGAAAAAGGGCTCTGTGTGCTGATCGACGTTGGGGCAAATTCGGATTGCAAGCCGCTCAATCTGCTGCAATTTGCCGTGATGGGATCGGTCTATGTAGAGCATATTTTCGATATCAGCCGGCCTAAGGTTGGTTTGCTGAATATTGGTGAGGAGGAATCCAAAGGCAATGAGTTGGTGCGTGAGTCCCACAAGCTGCTCAAAGAGAGTACCCTGAATTTTATCGGTAATGTGGAGGGACGGGATATTTTTGGCGGCTTGGCGGAAGTGGTTGTTTGCGACGGGTTTGTCGGAAATATCGTTTTGAAATTTGCCGAAAGTGTGGTGGGGATGTTTACGCGGACGTTGAAAAAGAATGTTGGACACAATATTCCGGCAAATGTTGGCGCTCTTTTGATGAAACCCGCTTTCAGAAAATTGAAGAAAATAATGGATTATCAGGAATATGGCGGCGTTCCTCTGTTAGGGTTGAATAAAGTTTGTGTGGTCAGCCACGGCCGTTCCTCGCCAAAAGCAATTCGAAATGCGATTCGCGAGGCCCGAAAGATGATGGAGCAGGATTTGAACCATAAGTTAATGTTAGAGATTGCGCGTAATCAGGGAGCATAAGTTTGGAAAATAGAAAAATATTCTCGATGATCACAGGTTTGGGGGCATTTGTTCCCGACAAAATTTTAACCAATCACGATCTGGCTGAAATGGTGGATACTTCCGATGAATGGATTCGCACCAGAACCGGAATCCGTGAAAGGCGTATTGCCGAATCCGGAAAAGGAACTTCTTTCTATGCGGCCAAAGCGGCGGAAATTGCCCTGAAACAGGCAAACCTTCCGGCCGAAGAATTGGATATAATCATTTTTGCTACTGTAACGCCGGATATGTATTTTCCATCGGCGGCTTGTTTTCTACAAGAAAAAATCGGTGCAGTCAACGCAGCTGCTTACGATATCAGTGCCGCATGTACCGGTTTTATTTACGGTCTCAACCTGGCCGACGGTATGATTTCCTCAGGAAAATATAAAAATATTTTGGTGGTCGGCGCGGAGATACTAAGCAGGATTATAAACTGGAATGACCGCGGGACGTGTGTCCTTTTTGGCGATGGGGCCGGCTGTGCCGTGATGCAGCCCTCCGATGGCAAAAGAGGCATCGTCGGCACCTTTGTTAAAAGTGACGGCCGGTTGAATCACCTGTTAAATATGCCGGGCGGCGGTTCAATATATCCTCCGTCGGAAGCAAAAGAAAACCCGGAAAAATATTTTCTGAAAATGGAAGGCAGAGAAGTTTTTCGTCATGCGGTTACTTTAATGGGGGATGCGGCAACAAGAGTGCTTCAAGGGAACGGCTTTAACGGGGATGATGTAAATCTGTTTATTCCGCATCAAGCCAATATTCGGATCATCGAGGCAATTGCCAAACGCTTACACATGCCGGATGACCGTGTCTATGTAAATTTGGATAGATTTGGCAATACCTCCTCTGCCTCCATTCCGATTGCATTGCATGAGGCTTACCATTTGGGCAAATTCAAAGAAAATGATCTGGTCCTGTTGGTTGCATTTGGCGGTGGTTTCACCTGGGGATCAGCCTTAGTTAGGTTTTAAGAATTGGGGAGTTGCTATAAATGGGACTAGCTTTTATATTTCCGGGACAAGCCTCGCAATATATTGGTATGGGACAAGATTTGTATGATGCGTTTCCCGCCGTGCAAAAAATTTATGAAACTGCCAATGAAATAGTAGATTTTAATTTGAAAAAACTTTCTTTTTCCGGTCCGGAAGAGGAGTTGAAACAAACCTACATTACCCAACCTGCTATTTTTACCCATAGTTATGCCGTATATTCTTTGCTGCGTGAAAAGGGATTTGTTCCCGATTTTGTCGCCGGTCATAGTCTGGGCGAATATTCTGCTCTGGTTTCCTGCGGCGCTTTTTCATTTGAGAAGGGATTGGAACTAATTAAACTGCGGGGCGGATCGATGCAGAATGCCGGAAGGGAAAATCCGGGAACCATGGCAGCCATCGTCGGATTATCCGGAGAAAAAATCACGGAAATCTGCGAAGTAGCCAATACGGATAATGTAGTAGTACCCGCTAATTTTAATTCGCCCGGCCAGCTTGTTATTTCCGGTTCCATCGATGGAGTAAAAAAAGCGATGCAATTAGCCAGGGAAGCCGGCGCCGGAAAAACGATTGAATTGATGGTAAGCGGCGCTTTTCATTCTCCTCTTATGGCAAGCGCTATGGAAAAGATGGAAAAGGCATTGAATGAAACGGAGATTCATGAACCTGTTTGTCCCATTGTGGCAAATGTAACTGCGGCAGCGACACAAAATCCCGAAGAGATTCGTCAGAATTTAATCAGCCAATTGATCCATCCTGTCCGTTGGGTAGAAACGATGGAAACCATCATCAAAAACGGTGTGACACAATTTTATGAGCTTGGCCCGGGAAAAGTTTTAACCGGCTTACTGAAGAGGATCGATCGCAGTGTACCGTGTGTTCCCATCGGAAAAAAAGAGGAGATAGATTCTTTTTGAATGGTTTATTCCGGAGGAAGATAAATGTCTCGGTTTAAGGAAAAAGTTGTTCTCGTTACCGGATCGTCACGGGGAATAGGCAAAGTGATTGCGATGAGTTTTGCCGATGCGGGGGCGGCGGTGGTTGTTTCGGATGTGCTGGCGGAAGAAGGTGAAAAAACAGCGCGGGAGATCAGAGAACTTGGTAATCAAAGCATTTTCGTTCAGTGCGATGTGTCCGACTCGCAAGATGTGAATGGGATGATTGCAAAAACAGTGGACAAATTTGGCAAGATCGATGTTTTGGTGAATAATGCCGGCATAACGCGGGATACTTTGATGATCCGCATGAAAGACGAAGATTGGGAAAAAGTATTGAACATCAATCTGAAAGGCGCCTTTTACTGCACCCGCGCCGCGGCAAAAGAGATGATGAAAAAACGCACCGGCAGCATCGTTAATATTTCTTCGGTCGTCGGTTTGATGGGTAACCTGGGACAGGCCAACTATTCCGCCTCCAAAGCGGGCTTAATCGGACTGACAAAGTCAGCCGCCAAAGAATTGGCGCCTCGCGGTATTACGGTAAACGCGGTGGCTCCCGGTTTCATCGAAACGGAAATGACACAAAAACTTTCGGAACAGGTGAAAGAAACCTATAAAAAGGTAATTCCCCTCAATTGCTTCGGCGCTCCGCAGGATGTTGCCAATACGGTTCTGTTTCTTGCTTCAGAAAATGCAAAATATATCACCGGAGAAGTGATCCGCGTCGACGGTGGTATGCGCATGTAAACAATTTAATTTGTTCTGTCTTCATGGCAGATTATTCAGTTGCATAGATAAATAACTAAAAAGGAGGTTACATCGAATGGCAACAGCAGACAAAGTGAAAGAGATTATTGTTGAGCAGTTGGGTGTTGACCCGAATCAGGTAACGCCCGAAGCTCATTTCATTGATGATCTTGGTGCAGATTCACTCGACACGGTTGAATTGGTAATGGCATTCGAAGAAGAATTTGATGTTGAAATTCCGGATGACGATGCCGAAAAAATTGCCACTGTTAAAAGCGCTATCGAATATTTAGAAGCGAAACTTGCCGAAAAATAACTTTGCTTCGGTACTGAACCCCAAACATCTCAAAATAAAAATGTGATTTCTCCTTTTTTTTGAGGTGGTTGGGGTTTGCTGTAAATAGTGCCTGAACGAAAACCCCACTTTTCCGTCATTCCCGCCTGCCTCGGGCACAGCAGGAATGACGTTTTTTACTGTTTTTCAGAGTTTTCGGTCAGACGCTAATTATCGGGTACTTCTTGGAAATTGTTGTATATAAATGTGGTTGTAAAAATTAGCAGGGAATATACCGGTTTTCCCGGGTTTCGTTTTGTGCTTAACTTTTGTTCAATCCCGTTAATGGCCGGTGAAGAAATGCACACGTGGCTGCAAAGCTAAAACAAAACCGCATAGGAAATGCAAATATTCCCAGAGGTTTTTGATTACTTATTCTAATCATTTGGTGTCAATTATAGGCATGATTCTATTTGTTACTCACCGGGAAATTTACCCGAAATTGCCAAATTTATTTCAGGGCTACATCAACATAGCGGATGTTGCGAAAAGACTAAAACCGTAACTATTCTCCCTTCAAAAATTTTCATCGATGTCATTCCGGATTGAGGAGAGAGAATGGAGAAATCTCGGGTCAAATAGTTTGATTTTTCCTTTGGGATTCATCACACCGTTGAATTTAGCGTTATTCATATCTCTGTGTTGATTCGTTTGGTTTTAAGGCAGCGATATTAGAACCGGCAAATGTATTTCGCAAGTCCTGTCTTCGGTTTATGAGCCGAAGGTTTTGTAAGTCGCTGCTTCTTAGCCGGTATGTCGATTCGGCGAATGAGACTGCAATCGCTTACTTCAGGAGGTAATAAAATTGTTACAGTCACCCACCGGTTTATCGATGGGAGATTTTAACTTTATTTTATTGTGTATTATGGACAAGATAGGAGTTTTATGATGAAACGTCGAGTTGTGATTACTGGCATGGGAGCAGTAACCCCGATCGGCCTGACCATAGATGATATTTGGGATTCTCTTAAAAACGGAAAAAACGGAATTTTTCCGATTACCCGGTTCGATACCAGAGACCATGTATCCAAAATGGCCGGTGAATTGAAAAATTTTGATCCGGTGAATTATATCGAAAAAAAACAGGTGCGGCGGATGTGTGATTTTACACAATATGCCGTTGCGGCTGCCCAATTAGCCATCGAGGATTCCGGGTTGGATTTTGACCGGGAAGACCGCACCAGAATCGGTGTAATTGTCGGCTCCGGAATTGGCGGGATGGTGACGTTCGAGCGTGAGTTTGGCAAGTATTTCCGCAAAGGGCCATCGCGGGTAAGCCCGTTTTTCATTCCCATGATGATTTCCGATATTGCCCCGGGCTACATTTCAATCATCTACGGTCTGAAAGGTCCTAACTATGCGACTACTTCTGCGTGTGCCACCAGTGCACATTCCATTGGTAATTCGGTTCGTTCCATCCAATATGGCGACGCCGATATTATGATCGCCGGAGGTAGTGAAGCCCCGGTTACGCCCATGGGACTGGCCGGTTTTAACAACATGAAAGCCCTTTCGGAACGAAACAGCGAACCTGAAAAAGCCAGTCGTCCCTTTGATGCCGATAGAGACGGATTTGTAATGGGTGAAGGCGGCGGTATTTTGGTTCTGGAAGAGTTGGAGCACGCCAGAAAACGCGGCGCAAAAATTTATGCGGAAGCCACCGGCCTTGGGTATACTGCAGATGCTTATCATATTACATCACCGGATGAAAAAGGCGATGGCGCTACCAACGTGATGAAGCTTGCCTTGCGGGATGCCGGATTGCAACCGGCTGATATCGATTATATTAACGCACACGGCACTTCAACTCATTTCAATGATAAAATTGAGAGCATGGCGATCAAACGCGTATTTGGCGATGAACTGAACAATATAGCTATCAGTTCCACCAAATCCATGACAGGCCACCTGTTGGGTGCAGCAGGCGCCGTGGAGAGCATTGTTTGCACCCTGGCAATTCAACATAATGTTATTCCGCCTACAATTAATTATGAAACTCCAGATCCCGAATGTGATTTGAACGTAACCCCCAATGTTGCCGTGGAGAAAGAGATTAATGCAACGATCTCCAATTCTTTCGGGTTTGGCGGTCATAATGCAAGTTTGATTATCGAGCGGTTCAGAGAATAGGGAAAATGATTGCATTTTAAATGAGAATAAGCTGGCAATCGATCAGGAAAATCTTTTCTGTTCACCGGGGACAAGACGACAAAAGATTACCGGAATTGGAAAAGAAGCTGGGATACCGGTTCAAAGATCCCGGCTATCTGGAACTTTCTCTGGTGCATTGCTCTTATCTTTCCGTTACCGGGGAAGATCGCATCCGGACAAATGAAAGATTGGAATTCCTTGGTGATGCGGCCCTGGGTTTGGTGGTAACGGAATATTTGTTCAAACTGTTTCCGGAAAAATCGGAAGGTGTGCTAACCGAGTATAAATCCATTTTGGTCAGCCGGAAAACGTTGGGAAAGATTGGCAGAAAGATCGATCTTGGTAAATATCTGTTTTTAGGACCGGGTGAAGATCGTTCCGGCGGACGCAGGCGCCATTCCATTATATCCAACGCTTTCGAGGCAGTGTTGGGCGCTGTTTATCTGGACGGTGGATATATCGCTGCGAAAGCGGTGATCCATAAACTTCTTCTCGGTCAGTTTAAAGGAATCTTGCTGCGGGAGCTGGATAAAAATTATAAAAGTCAATTGTTGGAATCAACGCAGGCGCATGGTCTGGGACTTCCGTCTTACGAGGTGAAAACCGAAACCGGGCCTGAACACAGAAAAGTATTTGAAGTAGCTGTCCGCGTCCACGGCAAAATAGTGGGCATTGGCAGGGGAAAGAATAAAAAAATGGCAGAACAAAATGCCGCTCATGACGCGTTGGAAAACATGAACGGAGAGCAAAAAGATCATTAGATTCAGGATTCTGTTTCTGATCAAGATCAGATAATAAATACGAAACAATAATTAAGGAAACGGTTCAAGAAAAAAAATGATAAGTTAAGGTGGAGGAATTATGGAGTATTTTCTGACTGAACAACAACAGATGTTAAAAGAGTTAGCGCACAAAATTGCTGAAGAAAAAATTAGACCTGTTGCCGCCGAATATGACAAAGGCGACAAATTTCCCTGGGATATCGTAAAAATGTTTGCCGATCTGGATTTTTTCAGGATTTACATCCCCGAAAAATACGGCGGTTTGGGCGGTGATGTGATGGACCTGGTCGTTGCCGTTGAGGAACTGTCCCGGGCATGCGGCGGTATTTCTCTCTCTCTGGCTGCAACCGCTCTGGCCACATTTCCTATTTTGTTGAGTGGCAATGAAGCGCAGAAACAGAAATATCTGCCCGATTTGGCGGACGGAAAATACTTAGCCGGTTTTTGTTTGACTGAACCTGCCGCCGGATCCGATGCGGCAAGTTTGAAAACCAAAGCCATTCGTGACGGTGATTATTATGTCTTGAACGGTGTGAAGCATTTTATTACCAATGGTGGTGTGGCAAAATTGTACACCGTTTTTGCAACGACAGATCCGGCAAGAAGTGTGCGCGGTCAAACCGGCTTCATCGTAGAGGATGGAATGCCCGGCTTAAAATACGGAAAAAAAGAGGATAAATTAGGCATTCGGGCTTCTGCAACCAGCGAAGTAATTTTTGAAGATTGCCGTGTTCATAAAGATCAGATACTTAGCCGGGAAGGGCTGGGATTTAAAGTTGCCATGCAAACTTTGGATAAATCACGTCCCGGTGTTGCTGCGCAGGCGCTGGGTATTGCCCAGGGTGCGTTGGAGCTGGCATTGGATTACACCAAAGAGCGCGAACAGTTCGGACAGACCATCGCCTCCATGGAAGCGATACAATTCATGTTGGCCGACATGGCCACCCAGGTGGAAGCTGCCCGCGCATTGGTTTATCAGGCTGCCAGAATGATCGATTCCGGCGTCAAAGATGTGGCACGGGAATCGGCCATGTGTAAGCTGTTCGCGGCCGATACGGCTATGAGGGTGACTACCGATGCCTTGCAGCTTTTCGGCGGCTACGGTTATATGCGAGATTATCCCATCGAAAAATATTTCCGGGATGCAAAGATTACACAGATTTACGAAGGTACCAATCAGATTCAACGATTGGTAATCGGCCGTCATCTGATCAAAAAAGGTGCATATATTTAGAACTGCACGCTTTCCTTTTTTAAACTCCCCTCCGTTTACCGGGCCGGGGAGTTTTTTTTTAAATTTTTAAGTTACTGCAATATTTTGAATTTAACTTGACATTTTCTCGGGCAAATCGTAATTTTATCCATGATTCGTTGCCGACGCGATTTCTGATGATCTGTTCGGGATGTGGCGGATTGAGTCTGTTTTTAAGCAATATTTTTATCGTGAAAGCCTGCAGAAGGTTAATAAATCACTGTGGCATTTTCATTTTTATGGCCATGATCATTCTTTTTAATACGGTTTTATGTTCAGGTTTCTTCTGTTCTACAAGTTTGGCTTTCTGCTTTTTTGTCGCCTGAACCCCCCAAAACGCTTGGTTAAAAACTAACAAATGGCATAGATAAATGCTGTGAAAATGTCTTTTAACCCCGGCCGGCAGAATTTGACCGATTGAACAAAAATAAAATCTGAAAGTAACTACTCAGGTATGCATAAAAAATTAACTGCAATCACGCTTCGACTCCCTGCCCGCAGCAGGCAGGCGCTTAGCATGGCTATTAAATCCGGCCTGAGCCCTTCGTCAAGCTCAGGATAAACTCAGTCGAAGGCTTCCCGTACATCCAACAACAAGCATGCCTGAGTAGTAACGTTTGAAAAAATATTTGATTGTTTGATAAGGAGAGAACAATGAAAAAAATATTAATTGTTGAGGACGAAGAAAATCTCCGCATTTTGTACAAACAGGAAATAAGTGAACCCAATTACGATGTGATTACTGTGGAGTCCGGTGAGGAGGCCTTGACCGTTTTAAACGATGAAAAAATAGATCTGGTTGTGCTGGATATCCGTCTGACAGGTATGAATGGCCTGGAAACATTGGAAGAGATGTTATTAAAAAATCGCGATTTGAAAGTGATCATCAATACTGCATTTGCCAATTACAAAGATGATTTTAGCTCCTGGCTGGCCGACGCGTACATTGTAAAATCGTCCGATGTAAGCGAATTAAAATCAAAAATAAACGAATTGCTTGCATAAAGTATCTGTTTATGAATATTGGAATTGTAAAAGAAAATCACGTTTTTGAGGGCAGGGTTGCCATAACTCCGGCCAATGCCAAAGTTTTGTTAAAAGCGGGGCATGCCGTCTTTATTGAGGCCGGTGCCGGAGATGTAAGCCGTTTCAGCGATGAAGATTACCAAAGGGTTGGCGCCCGGATCGTTTATACTAACGAAGAGATTTATGGGCGGGCCAATCTTGTTGTAAAAGTGGCGCCGCCAAAAGCGCAGGATTATGAGTTGATGCAGCCGGAACAGATCATTTTCAGTCCTTTGCATTTGGCGGTAGCGCGCAAAAAATGGGTGGAAATATTACTGAAAAAAAAGATCACCGCGATTGGTGTAGAGATCATCGAGGAAGATAATGGCAGTTTGCCTGTTGTGGTTCCCATGAGTGAAATTGCCGGTCAATTGGCTATTCAGGTTGCTTCCCAGTATCTGCAGACCAACCGCGGCGGCCGCGGTATTCTGTTGGGCGGTGTTCCCGGAGTTCCTCCCGGCATTGTTGTTATTTTGGGCGCCGGTGTGGCCGGCACATCTGCCGCTTATGCCGCCACAAGTCTCGGTGCGCAGGTGATCATTTTAGACCACAATATCAATAAATTACGCCGGATCAGGCAGAATCTGCAGCGACGGGTTTTTACCGCAGTTTCTAATGAATATTATATCGAAAAAGCTGTAAAATTTGCCGATGTCCTGATTGGTGCGGTGCTGGTTCCCGGTGAACGGACACCCACGTTGGTGACACGACAGATGGTCAAATCCATGCGTCCCAAGTCTTTGATCATCGATCTGGCCATCGACCAGGGAGGATGTGTGGAAACATCACGGCCTACCACCATCATGGATCCGGTTTTCATCGAAGAAAATGTGATCCATTACTGCCTGCCCAATATGCCTTCTGCCGTCGCCCGCACCGCAACTTATGCGATGAGCAACGCGATGCTGCCATTTTTGCGTGATATTGCCAATTTGAGTATTCAAAAAGCGCTGCAAATGAATAAAACGCTTGCCCGGGGAGTTTATACACATAATGGCGGATGCACCAAAATTCATTTAGCCGAAGGTTTCGGGCTGCCTTTTGTGCAGTTAGAATCGTCTCTGGAAGTGTAACAGGAAAATTATACTATGCGCTGGATTGAGCAATATCGGAGCAAAGTTGTAACCCCGGGAAAAGCGGCTTTGGAGATCAAAAGTCATGATCGTGTCTATATTTCCGGCAATGCCGCCACTGCTTATGTGGTGCTGAATGCGCTGGCGGCCCGAAAAGATGAATTGGAAGAGGTGGAGATGATTCATGTACTGCTCCTTGGCAGCGATCCGCTCTCTGCCCCCGGGATGGAAGGACATTTTCGCCATCGTTCTCTTTTTGTCGGCCCGGCGGATCGCCGGGCGGTAAATGAAGGGCGCGCGGATTATGTGCCTATCTTCCTGTATGAAATCCCAAACCTGTTTCACAGCGGCGAACAGCCAATCGATGTGGCTGTCATCCATACGTCGCCGCCGGATGAACACGGTTTCCTCTCTTATGGTGTGGAAACGTTGTGCACCAAAGCCGCGGTGGAAAATGCTAAATTTGTCATCGCCCAGGTAAATGAAAATATGCCCCGCGTCCTCGGCGATTCTTTTGTCCATGTTTCCCGCGTCGACCGGATTGTAGAGGTCTCGGAAGAATTACCGGAGTTGAAATTAGGTGAATTCACCGATGTGGAAAAGAAAATCGGAAAATATATTGCAGACCTGATCGAAGACGGTGCCACATTGCAGTTGGGGATTGGCGGAATTCCCAACGCTACCCTGTTTTTCCTGAAAGATAAAAAGAATCTCGGCATTCATTCGGAGATGGCGTCGGACGGCATTATGGACGCTATCGAATCCGGAATCATTACCGGTTCTGAAAAAACCCTGCACAAAGGAAAGGTGATTGCCACTTTCATTTTGGGCAGCAAAGAATTGTATGATTTTGTCGATAACAATCCGGTGATCGAATGCAGACCCTGCGATTACACCAACGACCCCTTCGTGGTGGCTCAAAACGATAAAATGGTAGCCGTCAATTCCGCCATCGAAGTGGACTTGTCCGGGCAAGTTTGTTCGGATTCCATCGGCTATCGCATCTATTCCGGTTTTGGCGGACAGGTTGATTTTATTCGAGGCGCCACCCGTTCTAAACACGGTAAACCAATTATTGCCGTTCCTTCCGTGACCAAAAACGGCGTTTTTTCCAGGATTGTGTCCCATCTCAAAGAAGGCGCGGGAGTGGTAACCAGTCGTGGTGATGTGCATTATGTGGTGACGGAATATGGTGTGGCTTATCTGCACGGTAAAAGCCTGCGCGAAAGGGCGAAAGCTTTGATTAATATTGCCCATCCCAATTTTCGCGGGGAGTTGGAGCGTTTTGCAGCAGAGAAAAATATCCTCTGAATTTCCAGCCGAGAACCCGGCAACTTTTTGTTTTTATTGCCTGTAACCGTGTTTTCTGTTTGTCTGAATATTTTTTTACACGATTTATTATTCAACGTTTTCGTATTGACTTTTTTTGCGTTATATCGTAAGTTTGTCTGGCAATTTTGGAGATCGAACCTGTTATAATCAAACAGGTACCGCAATGAAGGCCGGGGCGAAAATGTTTCGGAATGAGCGGAGCGCAGGGGATAAAATGAAACCGGAAAAATTGTTTATTGTTGAGTTACAACAAAGGAATTTATCTGTTTTATTTATTTTAAGGAGATTGAAACATGCTGATCACAAAGGAAGATGCGCTGAACTATCACAGCGGAAAAAAGCGCGGGAAAATTGAGGTAGTGGCGACAAAACCCTGTATTACCCAGCGAGACCTGGCCCTGGCTTACACGCCGGGTGTGGCAATTCCCTGTAATGTCATTCATGACGATCCGGATGCCGCTTTTGAGTACACTGCCAAAGGAAATTTGGTGGCGGTCATTTCCAATGGCACGGCGGTTCTCGGGCTTGGCAATATCGGCCCGCTTGCCGGCAAACCGGTTATGGAGGGCAAAGGGGTTCTCTTCAAACGGTTTGCGGATGTGGATGTATTTGATATCGAAGTCAATTCAGAGGACCCGGAAGATGTGATCAAACTGTGTAAACTGTTGGAACCCACTTTTGGCGGCATCAATCTGGAAGATATCAAAGCGCCCGAATGTTTTTATATCGAGGAAACTTTAAAGAAAGAGATGTCCATTCCGGTTTTTCACGATGATCAACACGGTACGGCGATCATTTCCGGCGCCGGTCTGTTAAATGCGCTGGAAATTGTCGGCAAATCCATTGGCGATGTGAAGGTTGTATGCAATGGCGCCGGTGCGGCCGGGATTGCCTGTGCAAACTATTATATTAAACTTGGTGTAAAAAAAGAAAATTTAATCCTTTGTGATTCCAAAGGAGTGATCTACAAAGGCCGTGAAGCGGGAATGAATCCGTATAAAGAAAAGTTCGTCCGGGAAACGAATGCCAGAACTCTCGCCGACGCTATGAAAGACTCCGATGTGTTTGCCGGTTTTTCAGTAAAAGATGCAGTGACCAAAGAGATGGTTAAGTCGATGGCAGATAAACCGATCATTTTGGCTATGGCCAATCCGTATCCGGAGATTTCCTACGAGGATGCAAAAGATGCCCGTGATGATGTAATTATGGCAACCGGACGGTCGGATTATCCAAACCAGGTTAATAATGTTTTGGGTTTTCCATTCATCTTTCGCGGCGCACTGGATGTTGGCGCAAAATTTATCAACGAAGAGATGAAATTGGCGGCGACTCGGGCGCTGGCAGACCTTGCCAAGGAAGACGTCCCTGACTCGGTGATCAAGGCGTATGGAAATGTGCAGTTCTCATTTGGTCCGGACTATATTATTCCAAAACCGTTAGACCCGCGCGTCCTTTTGTGGGAAGCTCCGGCAGTGGCTAAAGCGGCAATGGATAGCGGCGTGGCCCGAAAAACAATTGATCTGGATAAATACAAAGAAGAGTTGGAAGCGAAGCTGGGACGGTCCAGGGAAATTATGCGGGTTATCATCAACCGGGCTAAATCTGATCCTAAAAAAATTGTTTTTCCGGAAGGTGAAGAAGATAAAATTTTGCGCGCCGCACAAATTATTTTAAGCGAAAATATTGCCAAACCGATCTTGCTCGGCAATCCGAAACTAATTCGTGAAAATCAAAAAAGACTCCATCTCGAGCTGAAAGGTGTCGAAATTGTCGACCCGGTGAATTCGACCAAATTGGAAGTTTATATCGATGAATTGTATGATTTGCGCAAACGCCACGGCGTAACCAAAGTAGAAGCCAGAAAAATGATCCAAAATCTTAATTATTTTGGCGCCATGATGGTCCAGTTTGGTGATGTGGACGGAATGGTTGCCGGACTTACCGGTCATTACCCGGATACCATTCGCCCCGCGCTGCAAATTATCAGCATGAAACCGGGTATCTCAAAAGTTTCCGGGTTATATATCATGTTGACAGAGAATGAAGTTTACTTCTTCGCAGATACTACGGTAATTATTGATCCCACCGCGGAGGAATTGGCAGAAATTGCAATCTGTACCGCAGAAGTAGCGGAACGATTTGGCGTGGAACCCAGAATTGCCATGCTTTCTTTTTCCAATTTTGGCAGCACACTTCAGCAATCCAGCCGAAAAGTGCAGCGTGCCGTGGAGATATTGCATGAGCAAAGACCCAACCTCATGGTTGATGGTGAGATGCAGGCCAACACCGCTGTCGATCCGGGTATTATTGAAGAAACTTATCCGTTCAGCACCCTGAAAGGAGGCGCAAACGTTTTGATTTTCCCGAATCTGGAATCCGGAAATACAGCCTACAAATTGGTGGAACATCTGGGCAAAGCGGAAGCGATCGGTCCTATTTTGATGGGATTGCAAAAACCGGTGCATGTTCTGCAGCGCGGTGATGAAGTGAATGATATTGTGAATATGGCTGCCATCACTGTTATGGATGCACAGGGCAATGGTTAGGGCAATTGTTCATTCTTCATCTTAAATAAAAAACAACCGGTTTAAAACGGAAATCAAAAAAAACGGTTCCGGAGAGAAAAAACGTTTATACGTTGTTGTTAACAAATGTAGGTCGGCACAGGTTCTGTCGACCTACTCTATTTTAGCAAAGGTGATTTTTGCTGCATTGAAAGTATTTACCGATCAGACCGATTTTGCCGCAAATTATTTCCCGGAAGAAAAACCGTGGAAATCTGTCGATTTTTCCGGCATGGAAAAAAACCTGTTACACCTCTTAATCCGGCTGTTTAATGGGAAAGCTGTTTTTCGAAACGAACAAAAATCAGAATTTTGGCGATATCTGTTTTTAGTTGAAAATGCACCGGCTTCTCAGTACGATGTGTTGATCGATTTGGTGCGACAAAACAGAAAAATTCCCGCTGCTGTTCTCTGTCTTGCCGGAGCAGGGAAAAATTTTCATGGTTTTCAAAACAGAAATTGGTGCAGTTTATCCGGCAACATTCATCTGTCCGCTTATGTGGCGCCAAATAAAATGATTAAAAATTTCGCTTCCGGTTTTATGATTGTTGCGGCTGTATCGGTACTGCAGACATTGGATGCAATCCCCTGGCTGCAAGGCAAACCGGCGATAAAATGGATGAATGACATTTTTATCGATGATGCTAAAGTGAGCGGTGTTTTGGCTCATACTTTCACCCGGGGAAATTCGGTTACCGGCGCTGTTCTGGGAATAGGTGTAAATGTTGCAGCTTCGCCCGGCATCGAGCCGACTCCGTTTGTGCCTGAAGCTGCAGCGCTTGCCGATTTTGTTCCCGAAAAATCCGCGATAACCCAGGGGATGGTTTTTCCGCAGCTACTTACTTTTCTGTACCGCAATTATCAAATATTATTGGC
This sequence comes from uncultured Deferribacteres bacterium, assembly GCA_913009825.1. GTDB lineage: Bacteria > Zhuqueibacterota > JdFR-76 > JdFR-76 > DREG01 > DREG01. The sequence continues at coordinate 23,607 of CAJVYQ010000008.1, read as the reverse complement.
GGGAGATTACCGTCGACTACTGGAAATTTATCGGACCCGATCGCTGGTCATCGGTAGGAATATCAGCTTGTGGCGCGACGAGATTCAGAAACCCGCTGAGAAAATAGCGGCGGGCAAAGTGAAATCGATCGGAGAAAATCTGGAATTGTATCTGGAAGGTGAAAAAACACCCTACAAATCCGGGAGATTGGTTCTGGAAAGTTAGTTGAATAATTGAAAATGAGTGGCTATTCAGATGCCTGCTGTAAACATCTGTAGAATTTTAATTATACCTAAATTGAGCGATTGTAGGGCGATTCGCTGAATCGCCAACCTGATTTCTATGGATTTACCTGAAAAAATGAAAACACGTTAGACCTTTAAAACAAACTCAAAAACAGTAATTCAGTTGGTCGAGCTTTAGCTCGAAAAAGAGATCTGGCCGGATGGTTTTTAAAGTTACGGTTATCCATTTTTTAGGGAATTAAGAAACAGCAGCTAACATGCGGCTTTTCCACAAATTCTTATGCTTGGGCAGGAGTTCAACCCCTGCCGGGGCGAATAATGAGTGTCATTCCTGCGAAAGCAGGAATCTTAATGATTTGCATCCTTGTAAATGAAAAAATCGCTCCAATTATGTAAAGGTTACATTCGTTCAATTCAGTATTCCGCTGCTCCGGTGACCCATCAATCTATTTCGCTTCTCCAAATTATTCTTGATTTAAACCATCCATTTTCCTAACTTTTTGTACCTATTCAGGTATGCCGGTTATTTAACGCACAGTAGGCTTTCGGCTTCGCTCAGACCGGGCAGAAAAACCATGCCGAGCCTTCTTTTTCGATAAGTTCAGGATAAACTTAGTCGAAGTGTTATTATAGTTAATACCTGAATTGGCGATTCTCTTGTTTTTGAGTTTGTTTTAAATGGCTAAACGGATTTTCATTTTTAATGTAAATCCGGTTGGCGATTCAGCGAATCGCCCTACAATCGCTCAATTTAGGTAATATATAGAGCATGCCTGAATAGTTGTGATTTTTAACACAAACGAACGAAAGAATTCGATGGCTGACATCACCCCTTTGATGGAGCAATATTGGTCTATCAAAAATAAACATAAAGAGCAGATTCTCTTTTTTCGGATGGGCGATTTTTTCGAGTTATTTTTTGAGGACGCAAAGATCGCCTCGAAAGTTTTAGGCTTGACGCTAACTTCACGAGGCCACGGCACTTCGGGCGCTGTTCCCCTGGCAGGATTTCCCCATCACTCCGTCCAGGGCTACCTGGCCAAAATGGTGAAAGCCGGCTACAAGGTGGCCATTTGTGAGCAGGTGGAAGACCCGAAAAAAGCCAAAACCATCGTCAAGCGGGAAGTGATCGAAGTTGTTACGCCGGGCACGGTTTTCTCCGATGATATGCTGGAGAGCAAGCGGAATAATTTTCTGGTTTCTGTTTATTTTAAGGGTGAAATTTGTGGCCTGGCCAAAGCCGATCTTACCACCGGTGAATTTTCCGTAACCGAATTTTCGCTGAAAGATGTGCAGGATTATGTGCTCAATTCCCAGCCTTCCGAAGTTCTGGTTTCCGGGGAACAATCCGACTTTTTGAAGAAAAACGTCCGCAACATTCTCAATTTTACCATCACCAGGCTCGAAGAATGGTTATTCTCTTACACCTTCGCTTACGAAACTCTCACTCGTCATTTTAAAACTTCCTCGTTGAAAGGATTTGGCTGTGAAGATTTGGATGCGGGAATCAGTGCGGCGGGCGTACTGTTTCACTATCTGCAGGAGAACAAAAAATCGGAATTGAGCCACATCCGGCAGTTGAACCGAACTTATCCCGGTCAATACATGATTTTGGATCCGGCCACTTTGCGCAATCTGGAGATTCTGACTACCCTGATGGGCGAACGTAAAGAAGGCAGTCTGATTTCTATCATCGACCGCACTATCACACCAATGGGCGGGCGCTTGCTGCGAAACTGGATTCAATTCCCATTACGCAGTGTCCGGGAGATCAATGCCCGCCTGGATGCCGTTGAAGAATTATTCCACTCGGTCGATCTTCGCTCTGATCTGCAAAAAATGCTGAAATCCATCGGTGATCCGGAGCGGCTGATTTCAAAAATTTCCGCCCGGCGCGGCAACGGCCGGGATTTTAATGCGCTGAAGGATTCCTTGTTGAAATTGCCGGAAATCAAACAGCTTTTACAGAAAATGGAATCGCATTTTGTGAAACGGATCTGCAGCAATCTACAACCCCTGCAAGACACGGCCGATTTAATTGAACGCGCCGTGACGGACGATCCGCCCATTACCATTACTGAAGGCAGATTGATCAGGGAAGGCTACAATGGGGATCTGGATGAATATCGTAAAATTGCTTTTTCCGGCAAGAAATGGATCGCCACGCTGCAGGAAATGGAGCGGGAAAAAACCGGAATTCCGTCGCTTAAAGTGGGCTACAATAAAGTTTTCGGTTATTATATCGAAGTAACAAAAACTCACCTGACCAAAGTTCCGGAGAGTTACATTCGCAAACAGACGCTGGTCAATGCGGAGCGGTATATTACGCCCGATCTGAAGGAGTACGAGGAAAAAGTTCTGACTGCAGAAGAAAAAATGGCGGCGCTTGAGTATGAACTTTTCGAAGATATCCGGCAAAAAATATCCGATCAATCGGCGGTAATTCAGAACAACGCCCGTTTGATTGCGCAACTTGATGTGGTTCGTTCCCTGTCCGAAGTTGCCGGGTCGGAAAATTATGTAAAACCGGTTATCAATGACGGCGAAACTATCGAGATTAAAGAAGGACGACATCCCGTAGTGGAGAATTTGCTTCCCGTGGGCGAGCAATTTATTCCCAACGACACCTTTTTATCCACCGGTGAGGAACAGGTGCTGATCATCACCGGACCGAATATGGCCGGGAAATCAACCTATATTCGTCAGGTTGGTTTAATCACACTTTTGGCGCAGATGGGCAGCTTTGTGCCGGCAAAATCCGCCGTTATCGGCATAGTAGACCGGATTTTTACCAGAGTGGGAGCGTCGGACAACCTGGCCGGCGGCGAATCCACATTTTTGGTGGAGATGAACGAAATGGCGAATATCTTGAACAACGCTACCCACGAAAGTTTGATTTTATTGGATGAGATCGGCCGCGGCACCTCCACATTTGATGGGTTATCCATCGCCTGGTCTGTTGCGGAATATCTGCACAATCACCCAAAAGTTGCCGCGAAAACACTGTTCGCCACCCATTATCACGAATTGACCGAGTTGGCGCTGATTCTGCCCCGGGTAAAAAATTACAATGTGGATGTCAAGGAATGGGGAGATCAGATAGTATTCCTGCGTAAAATTGTGGCGGGCGGCTGTGATCACAGCTATGGAATTCAGGTTGCCCGGTTGGCGGGGTTGCCGGAGCATGTCATTGCCCGCGCCCGTGAAGTGCTGGCAAACCTGGAAAATGATGAACTGACACCTTCTCATCAACCCAGATTGGCGCGCAGTTCGAAAACAAATCAGAAAAACGGCTCTTCTCAATTGGATCTTTTCATTCGCAAAGAAGAGAACCGGTTTAAACAGCAGTTGCATGAAATCGATATCAATAACTTAACGCCGCTTCAGGCCTTAACCAAATTAGCCGAATTAAAAAAGATGGCAAACGGAGGAAAATAATGAGCGAAAAAATGACGGCGCAAAAATTATCCGGAATGATTGATTACCAAACCGATTCCATTGTCAGTAAAGCACTGATTGAAAGAAAAACCGGCATTGTTACTCTGTTTGCCTTTGATAAAGGGCAGGCGCTCAGCGAACATACGTCGCCCTTCGATGCCATGGTGTATGTTCTTGATGGCAAAGTGGATATCTCCATTTCCGGCGAATCGTATATTTTAGAAAAAGAGGATATGATCATTATGCCCGCCGATGAACCTCATGGATTGAAGGCGATGGAGAAAATGAAAATGGTACTGACCATGATCAAATCATAAATTCCGGAGCGAAGAAAGTTGGAATCTTTTTCACTGATTTCCGGTTTAACATTGGAAAGACTGAAACTTTGGAATAGACGATGAAAATACGAAACTTCCTTTTTGGTTGTACTGCTTTGTTTTTTTTCACCGGTTTTGTTCAGGCTCAGCATATTGCTAAATATGCAGGTGAGTTGATGAGTGTGGGTACCGGGCCCAGAGCGCTTGGTATGGGTGGTGCATTTGTGGCGGTAGCGGATGGCAGTATTGCTTCTTATTGGAACCCTGCCGGACTGGCGCGGCTGCAGTATCCGGAAATTCACCTGATGTACGCCGAAAGATTTGCCGGTGTAGTGAAAAACAATTTTGCCGTTGTTGCGCTCCCTTTTAAAGCGGAATCCAGCCTCTCTTTTGGGTTGATGCGCATGGGGATTGATGATATTCCTTTCACTGTTTTGAAAAATCCGGATTTACCGCTGAATGCTGTTTTTGAAGATAACACAGGTCAGAAAATACGCAATGTGCCCGTCATCGACCATAATGCCAACGATATTGAATATGTGGGGTATTTTTCGTATGCGAAGAAATGGCGCGCAAATATCTGGTTGGGCGGTAATATTAAAATGATCCGGAAATCGGTGGATGTAAACAGCGCCTGGGGAGTTGGCTTCGATATTGGCCTGTTAATGCCGGTTTACCGGGATCTGAGATTGGGCGTTAATCTGCAGGATGCAACGACCACGCTCATCGCCTGGGATACGGGGAACAAAGAGTTGATCAGCCCTAATTTGAAATGGGGGTTTGCCTGGCCGGTACATATATCTGATTTTCAGTTTTTGCCTGCCTTTGATGTGGATACCCGGTTTGAGGGCAGGAAATTTGCCGCACAGCAAAATATCGGCCCTGTCAGCATGGATTTGCATGCGGGACTGGAGGCAGGGTACCGCAATGTGATTTTCCTTCGCGCCGGCTACGATATCGGCCATTTTGCCGCCGGCGCCGGCATACAACTACCCCGTCTCCGTTTTGACGCCGCTTTCTTAAGCCATCAGGATTTGGGCAATACCTACAGAATTTCTCTGACTCTATCTTTGGAAGAAGATAAATACAAAAGAAAACCGGCTCAAGTTCCATAACGGCGAAAAGAAGTATTGTATACCTCTGTAGAAACCTGAATGGTTACACTTGAACGAACAAAATTATTAAAGAACCTTTTAGCCATTCTTCGCTTTACAGTTTTACTATTCAACCCGATGATCAGTTTTATAAAATCCTTTTAACTACTCAGCCCACTAATTACACGAGACAAACGAAATCTTATTCAGGATTGGGTATTTCGTAACATTTTAATTCTTTGAAAAAATTGAATTCAACCACTCCTAACCTCCCCCTTCGGTAAGCTCAGGAAAGGTTTTGCTAAAGAATGGAGAAAGGAAATAATAATTACGCCCCTTCAGGGCTATGGAAAAATAGGATATAAATCAACCCCGGGCTCTTCCCGGGGCTGGGTTATCTCACCCTTTCAGGGTGGGAATACACTCTGAAAAAGTAAAATATACCAGCCCGGTGCGAAGCGCCGGGATTTGAATTAAAAATAGATTCTTAGCCCTGAAGGGGCGAAATAGATCGTAAGAACAATGCCTGTGTGCAGCAATTGATGAAGCTCCCTGCTGCGGGGTGGAATTTTTCAAAGAATTAAAATTGTAACCCCCGATCACAGGATTAAGTAGAATTGACTCTTTACACCCCCCTATGTCCCACCTCAAGGAGGGATTTTAGTCCCCTCTTGAGGTGGGGATATAGAGGGGTGTGTGAAAGAATGTTTACGATTGACAGATGATCTTTTGCAGCCTTCAAATGGATCCCTGTGATTGGTTACGACCTGTTTGTTATCTCAGTGTATTAAATTGTGGTGGATATTGAAATATTTTTGCCCATAATCGTTTTGCCCGAGTAGGCCGGATATTCATAATTAAGCTGTTCCCCCCAAAACTGTTTCTATAATTGCAGACCCGACAGAGTAAAAAATCACGAAAAAAGAATTGCTTTGCAGCGTTTTTTTTCGTATAATTTAACTTACGTAAATTTTAAAATATCTTATGTTTATCGAAAAAATATTTGGGTGTTTATGTTGGTTAGTATGACAGGTTTCGGCCACGGTGAAAGTGGCAATCAAAAGATTCATGTAACGGCGGAGGTTCGTTCGGTGAATAACCGCTATCTGGATGTAGCCATTAAATTACCAAAATTCTTAACCGCTTATGAAAATAATACGCGGGAGCTAATCCGCCGGAAAGTGCAAAGGGGGAGAATCAGCCTGTTTGTATCTTTGCAGGCGGCAGATGTGGCCGATCTGGATATCAAAGTTGATTATGAAGCCGCGCGCGGTTACAAAAAGATGCTCGACGATATGAAGGAGCAATTGGATTTACAAGATGAAATTAGCTTAGAACATATTTTGAAATTTTCCGAAATCTTTACGCCTATCGAAGAGATCGAACCGGATGATGAATTCTGGCCTTTTGCCGAAGAGGCGATTAATTGTGCACTGGATGAAATGAACCGGATGCGCGCTCTGGAAGGTGAAAACCTGGCTGTCGATCTGTTGCAGCGGCTGGTGCAGGTCGAAAAATATGTGCAGGAAATCAAAGAAATTTCCAAAAATCGCCTGCCGGTGGAATTTCAATCCCTGAAGGAGCGGATCAAAGAGATTTTGCAGGATCCGGAAGTAAACGCCGACCGTTTGGAGATGGAGATCGCTATTTTGGCGGACCGGCTGGACATTACCGAGGAATGTGTCCGGTTTCATAGTCATGTGCAACTGTTCCGGGATTTTGTCGATAGCCCGGAAATGGTGGGACGACGGCTGAATTTTTTGATTCAGGAGATGAACCGTGAGGCCAATACTATCGGTTCCAAAGCCAACAATGCGGAGATTTCTCACCGGGTTGTGTTCGTAAAAGAAGAGATCGAAAAAATAAGAGAGCAGGTGCAGAACATTGAATAAGCAGAATCGGCAAAATATATCCTATTCCATGATTAGTGTGGGGTTTAAAAATATGGTGGCCAGAAACAGGATTGTTGCCGTTATCTCGCCTCATTCCCGGCCGGTTCGTATATTGATAAACGAAGCAAAAAACGGCAATAAATTGGTGGATGCTACACTGGGTAAGAAAACAAAATCCGTTGTGGTAATGGATAGCGATCACGTTGTGCTGTCCTCAAATACGGTGGATACCATAACGCAAAGAATTCAGGATTCCAATTTCGACGATGAATAAGGGGAATAAAAACAAACCCGGCTTGCTGTGTGTCATCTCCTCTCCATCAGGAGGGGGGAAAACCACGGTGATCCGGGCTGTGCGACAGCAGCATCCTGAATACGGATATTCCATTTCCGCAACGACACGGGAAAGGCGGAACAGAGAAAGCCACGGTGTTGATTATTACTTTTTAACCGACCGGGAATTTGACCGGTATATTGAAAAGGGAGAATTTATTGAATGGGCAAACGTTCATTCCTTTCGCTACGGTACCTTGAAAAAGCCGGTTGAAAAATTGCTTTCGGCAGGGAAAGTGGTTCTTCTAGATCTCGATGTTGTGGGCGGAATAAATGTTCGGAAAACCTTTCCGAACCAATCACTGCTCATTTTTCTTGCACCTCCTTCTTTAGAAGAGTTGCAAAGGCGTTTACAGGGACGAAAATCAGAAGGTCCTGCACAAATTCAGGAAAGATTGGCGCGAATTCCATTCGAGATGAAGTATGCAGAAGAATACGATGTTCAAATTGTCAACCGGTATTTAAAAAAAACCGTTAAACGTGTTGCAGAAGAAATTCAAAAAGCAATAGTAAAATTGGAGGCTTAATAAAAATGATCAAAACTTTACCTTTGGAAGAATTGAAGAAAAAGACATCAACCATTTATGAAGCAGTGGAAGCCATTTCAAAGCGCGCAAGACAAATAAACAGCATGCGAAACGCGCAGATACCTTTTTATGATAATTTAGATGATACTGATGACCTGTTTGAAGAGATAAATTTTGAAACCAGAACACAAGTGTTTGAAAAAAAGGAGAAACCTGTCCATCAGAGTATCCGGGAATTAATGGAAGATAAGCTTGAGATAAAATATCCTGAAAAAGAAAAGAAAGAAAAGCAGAAGAACAATGAACACCCTGCAAAATAAAAAACTTCTGTTCGGCATCACCGGTGGAATTGCAGTTTATAAAGCTGCTGAAATTATTCGCGGACTGGTGAAAATGGGTATCGATGTGCAGGTGGCAATGACAAAACATGCACAACAATTTGTTACTCCGCTTACTTTTGAGACATTGTCCAATCATCCTGTGATGTCAGAGATGTTTCCGGCTGATGAAATGGTTGCCACCCGTCATATCGGTATCCCGGGAGATGCGGATGCGGTGTTGATTTGTCCCGCCACGGCGAATTTTATTGGTAAGATGGCCAATGGAATTGCGGACGATCTCCTGACAACCATGGTGATGGTAGCCGGACCGGAAAAAACGATCCTTTGCCCAGCAATGAACACGGAAATGTGGGACAATCCGGTGGTGCAAAAAAATGTAGCCCTGTTGCGTGAATATGGCAGTAAAATTGTAGATCCCGGTCACGGTGAATTGGCCTGTCATACCATCGGTGCCGGTCGTCTGGCATCTATTGAGCGAATTCTTTCCACAGCAAGAATTGAACTTTTGCGCAATAATGATTTTTCCGGGTTGAATTTTTTGATTACCGCCGGTCCAACAGAAGAACCTCTGGATCCGGTGCGTTACATCACCAACTTGTCGTCCGGGAAAATGGGGTTTGCACTAACTGAAGCCGCCTTAAGCCGGGGTGCGAATGTGATGCTGATCACCGGGCATACGGAACTAACGCCGCCGGACGACGCGGAAACCATTTTTGTCCGTACGGCAGCAGAGATGGAGCGGGCTGTGTTGCAGGCTTATTCTTCCGCCCATGTTGTCATCATGTCGGCAGCGGTTTCCGATTACAGGCCGGCGGATTACAGTCCTTCGAAACTTAAAAAAGAGGGCGACTCAATTTTGCTCACGTTGAAGAGAAATACCGATATCCTGGCGGAGTTGGGCAAGGAGAAAAAAGATCGTCTTCTTGTGGGATTTGCCGTTGAAACGGACAATGTCGTCGCTAATGCTTTCCGTAAACTTCGCGAGAAAAATCTGGACCTGATTGTTGTCAACAATCCCAATGAAGAAGGCGCCGCTTTCCGCTCCGATACCAATCGGGTAACAATTCTTTCCCGGGAGGGCGAAGAAAAAGATCTTTCCTTAATGGAAAAATTTGATGTGGCCCGGCAAATAATAGATGAAATTGCCGTGCTGAAAGAGTTGAAACCTGCTTCTTTTAAAACCACAATTGAAGTATAAACTGCTTATATGAATAATGTTGTTGATTAAGTCCGAAAATCCTCCCGCAGGTTATTTTGAATGATTAATTTGAGTTTGAATATTGTAACACTTTCGTATTTTGAAAAATTGCGATCATCGGCATTTTGTCATTCCCGAATGCTTTTACCGGAAATCCATTTTCCGGATTAATGTGGATTCCCGCTTGAATCATGCGGGAATGACAACTTTGCGTGTCGTTTCGGAAAAGCGAAATGGAACAATTATTTCAAGGAACTAAAATGTTACGAATATTTTAATTTTTTATCAGGAAACACTTGCGGAGGATTCGGACTGGCCGGAAAGGGAAGCCATCGTGATCTTCTGCTCCTCGCAGGCGGGCCAGCCTGCTGAGAACAGAAAGTCGAAATGTGGTAAGCCTGAAACCAGAATTGCATTAATTTAGATTCAACCAATTATTCATATTATTCCCGGTATTTTATCATGTCTCACTCGCAGCCGAAAATGACCGACTTGCTTTTGACATATTTTGAGCAACAGAAACAGCTCTACGGCAACGGCTATATTCTGTCCAATGAACAATGGGCATTGCTGAAACAGACGCTGAAAAATAAGAATAAAATAAATAGCGGTTCACACCCTGTTTTGGGAAAGGTGGAGAACGGAATGACTTTTGAAAATGGAACGGAAAATTTACACGAATTCTATTTGAGAATCAAAGATTGTCAGAAATGTCCCTTGGGCAAAAGCAGGAAAAATTTTGTTTTTGGCGCGGGGAATCCCAATGCAGATGTGATGTTGGTTGGTGAAGCTCCCGGCGCTGAAGAAGACCGGTTGGGAGAACCGTTTGTGGGCCGGGCCGGGCAACTTTTGAACAAAATTTTAGATTCCATTCATTTTAAGCGGGAGGATGTTTTTATTGCAAATATTTTAAAATGCCGCCCGCCCAATAACCGGGATCCGCTGGCAACGGAAGTTGAACAGTGCGAACCGTATTTGCATGAACAAATACGGATAATTCGTCCCAAATTGATTTTGGCCATGGGTAGAATTGCCGGCCAGACCCTGCTTAAAACAAAAAGTTCGTTAACCAATCTACGTGGGAAGTTGCACTGTTACCGGGAGATACACATGATTGTTACTTACCATCCTGCGGCTCTGCTGCGAAATCCGCAATGGAAATATCCTGCATGGGATGATGTTCGTTACCTCAGGCGGTTATACGACGGAATATTAAACGGAGAAGACCCTGGTACCATCGAATTTCAGAAGGAATCAAAATAGAATAGAATATGGCAAATCAAAAGAAAAAACAGGATTTGACCGAACCCCGTGCACAACAAAATGTCGACCGGGTGCCGCCTCAATCGATCGAAGCTGAAATGTCGGTTTTAGGTTCCATGATGCTGGACAGGGATGCCAGCGGGAAAGCGATCGAGGTACTCAACGAGAAAGATTTTTATAAAAACGCTCACCAGAAAATATTTGTGGCCGCGATAAGTCTGTACGACAAAAACGAGCCGGTTGATTTGATCACGCTGGCATCCGAACTAACCCGCCGCGGTCATTTGGAAGAGATTGGCGGTAATTATTATCTAACCGAGTTAGTAGAGTCGGTGCCTTCTGCGGCAAACGTGGAATATCACGCGAAAATTGTGCTGGAAAAATCGTTGTTGCGCAAGTTGATCAATGTCAGCTCCAATATTGCGGCGGAAAGTTACGCATTCAAAGAGGACGTTTACGATTTGATCGATCGGGCGGAGCAATCTATATTTGACCTTTCGGAACGGCGTCTGCGCCAGGGCTTTGTTGATATCGATCCTTTATTACATGAGACGTTTGAAGAGATCGAAAAACTGCACCATCGTAAAGGCGGCGTTGCCGGGGTTCCATCCGGTTTCGAGAAATTAGATGAGATGACTGCCGGCTTTCATCGATCCGATTTTATTATTCTTGCCGGACGGCCCTCCATGGGAAAAACGGCCATCGCCCTGTCTATGGCGCGCAATGCTGCCGTAGACCACAAAATTCCGGTGGGGATTTTTAGTCTGGAAATGGCGAACTACCAACTGGCCATGCGCCTTCTTTGCGCCGAAGCCCGGGTGAATTCACATCTTCTCCGTACCGGCAAATTGCCTACGACCGAGTTTCCCAGGCTCAGTTTTGCCGTTGGCAAGCTTGCTGCAGCGCCGATTTATATTGACGATTCGCCAAGTTTGGGAATTTTAGAGCTGCGGGCCAAAGCCAGACGGTTGAAAGCGGAAAAAGATGTGGGACTGCTGTTTGTCGATTATTTGCAGTTAATTCACGGTTCATCTTATTTGGAGAACAGGCAGCAGGAGATTTCTGCCATTTCCCGGTCACTGAAAGCGTTGGCAAAAGAGTTGGCTATTCCGGTTGTTGCATTATCGCAGCTTTCCCGGGCAGTGGAATCCCGTGGTGGGGACAGACGGCCGTTGCTTTCAGATCTGCGGGAATCCGGTGCTATCGAGCAGGATGCGGATTTGGTTCTGTTCATCTATCGGGCGGAACAGTACGATATTACACATGACAGCGATGGTAATTCGCTGGAAGGGGTTGCCGAAGTGATTATCGGCAAACAGAGAAACGGGCCGACCGGCACGGTAAAACTAACATTTATCGATGAATACGCCCGGTTTGAAAATTTAACCATGTACCAGGATGTTGGTGGTTTCCCTGAAGAATAGGAAAGCAAGTTCTCTTCATTAAAAAACCGCTTGCTTTTTTGTTTTAACCTGAATTGAGCGATTGCAGGTCGATTTGCTTAATCGACAATCCGGTTTCATTTGATTTATGCAAAAAAATAAAAACCCGTCCGGTGTTAAAAACAATCGTGAAAAAGGGTAATCGCTAAATGCAGGTTTAACTTATTTCAGGCACCCGGAACTTTAGACCGAGTCGAACTATGTCGTTATCACACGAACAAAAATTTTATCAGATTTTCGAATCGATAAAATCCCGGCTATTGGCCAGCGATGCTTCCGTCGATTTTAGCTTGTTGGAAAAAGCATACCGTTTTGCGCACGACGCTCACAAAGATCAGCTTCGCCTTTCCGGAGATCCTTATTTTATCCATTCTCTCCGTGTGGCCGAAATTCTTTCTGAAATGGATATGGATTATATAACGGTTATTGCCGGCCTGCTTCATGATGTGGTTGAAGATACCGGCGTTACTTTTCAGGAAATAGAAGAAGAATTTTCAAGAGAGATTGTTCTGTTAGTTGATGGTGTAACCAAGATTGGGGAACTTCAATTAAGCAGTCTTGAGGAGAGGCAGGCAGAGACTTTTCGGAAAATGATCTTTTCCATGGTGCAGGATATCCGTGTGATTTTGATTAAATTTGCCGACCGCCTCCACAACATGCGTACCATCCAATATATGCCCAAAGTGAAGCAGAAACGGATTGCGTTGGAAACCAGGGAAATTTATGCTCCCCTGGCACACAGACTTGGAATTGCGCGCATCAAATGGGAATTGGAAGATCTGACATTTAAAGTATTAAATCTCAATGATTACAAAGAATTGTCGAACAAAGTTGAGGGCAGACGCGAAGAACGGGAACGGTATATCAGGCAACTAACGGAACCGATAAAAAGAGAATTGGCTCAAGTTCAGATAGTTGCAGAGATTATCGGGCGGCCCAAGCACCTTTTCAGCATCTATCGGAAAATACATGTGCGTAATGTTCCGTTTGAAAAAATTTATGATCTGTTTGCTCTGCGGATCATCGTTGACCGTATCGATGAATGTTATTTTGCCCTGGGGATTGTGCATACGCTGTTCACGCCGGTCCATGAACGGTTCAAAGATTACATTGCCACGCCCAAATCCAACATGTACCAATCTATTCACACAACCGTTATCGGACCGGAAGGAAAGATGGTGGAAATTCAGATCAGAACCAGAGAAATGCACCGTACGGCGGAAGATGGGATTGCCGCTCATTGGCGTTACAAAGAGGGCAAGGCGAAGGAGGATGAGTTCGATAAACAACTCATGTGGCTGCGCCAGGTTTTGGATTGGCAGAGAGATGTGCGCGATCCGCAGGAATTTATGGAAGATTTAAAAATTTCCCTTTTTCATGATGAGATTTTTGTATTTACACCGAAAGGCGATTTGGTAAAGCTTCCCAATGGTTCTACGCCTATCGATTTCGCTTTTTCCATTCATACCGACGTAGGAATGCACTGTATCGGTTCCAAGGTCAGTGGCAAAATTGTGCCGTTGACCAGCAAATTAAATAGTGGTGATTCCATCGAAATCATCACTTCTACGAAACAGAACCCCAATCCCGATTGGCTTAAATATGTGAAAACTGCGAAAGCGCGGGGTAAAATTAAAAAATGGGTTCGGGAATCTCTGAAGGAAGAAAGTATAAAACTGGGTCACGATCTGTTCGATCGCCATCTTAAAAAAACCAGAACGAAGATCGACGATGACGACCTGTTAGATGTTGCCCAGCGGCACGGTTTCCAGGATTTGGAACAACTTTTTTCTTCTCTCGGCAGAGGTGAAATTTCGGTGCAGGGCGTGGTCAGCAAGTTAATTCCGCCGGAAAAAATCGGGGGAAAAGAAGAGTCGTTCATTAAAAAATTTGTCAGCAGGAAACGAAAATCCAGTGATAGTATTCGGGTTCAGGGGTTGGATCACCTGCTCATATCGTTTGCAAAATGTTGTCAGCCGGTACCAGGGGATAGAATCATCGGTTTCATCACCCGTGGCCGTGGGATAGTGATCCACCGGGCGGATTGTCCCAATTTGCTGACAATGATGGAAGACCCGGAGCGACATGTAGATGTGGAGTGGGATGTTGAGAAACACCGCCAGTTTATGGTAAGACTGAAGCTGATTGCCGAAGATCGAAAAGGCTTTTTGCACGATATTTCCGAAGCGATTACCAACGCAGATACCAATATTGTGAATATCGAAATGAAAACAGTCGATTCCCTGGTTTATGGTAACATGTTGGTTGAAGTTCGTAATTTGCAACATTTAACGCGGATTATTAAAAAAATAGATCAGGTGAAGGGTGTAATCCGGGTTGAACGATTGGATGAACTGGGCAAAGCGGGAGAGCCCGATCGGCAATCTCTGGCAGTCTGAATTAAAAGAGGATGTTCTGTCATGAAAACGATCACCAAGAGAGAAATTACCAGGCGTACCGCCCAACTGATCAATGGGAAGGTATATCAGATTGAACATGTGATCAATGCCGTTTTCGAAAGTATGCGGGAATATTTGATGGAAGCGGATCCGGAGATCAGAATTGAGATCCGGGATTTTGGTGTTTTTGAAGTAAAAAAGACGAAAGCTAAACCTAAGGCCAGAAATCCTAAAACAGGTGAAATTATTTTTGTAAAACCACGGCGCAAAACACATTTCAAACCCGGGAAAATCCTGAAAAATGTACTGAAAAAACCGTTGGATGAATTTAAAAACGTATGACTTTTAACCGACGGATTTTAGGGTTGGATTTTGGCGCAAAGCGAATTGGCGCAGCTATCAGTGATCTGTTAAAGGTGACCGCTCAACCGCTCGATACCATTGAATATAAAACAGAAGAACAGCTGTGGTTAAAATTAGATCAAATTTGGTCTGTCTATGATTTTGAGCTCGTTGTTGTCGGTTTACCGGTTAATATGAATGGTTCCCTCGGTTTTTCTTCACAAAACGCCAGAGAATTTGCCGGGAAAATAGCTGACCGTTTTCATACTCCGGTTGATTTTTGGGATGAAAGGCTCACCAGTTATATGGCCAAAAAAACGTTGCGGGAAATGGGCATAAAATTATCCCGGCACAGAGGCGCCATAGACCGGATTGCCGCAGTTTTGATTTTACAGGGTTATCTGGACCGGCAGCAACATAGTGGTAGTGAATAACTTTCCCGGAGCTGATGAACAGATGATAGAGATTTGTTGCCCGAAAGGCTTCCGGTCTCAGTTTATGCCCCCCAAAAGCCATGCTGAACCTTTCGACAAACTCAGGATAAACTTGGTCGAAGTGTGATTATACAGTTAATATTATTGAGCATACCTGCGTATGTAAAAAATAAGAAAAAAACCGAATGATGATATTCAAAGAATTATCTCCTGCCTGGAATAGATTTGCTCTTTGTTTGCTCTTTTCTTTTGCAATGAGCCTGGCTTTCCCGCCGCTGCAGCTTGGTTTTTTTGCATATTGGGCTTTACTGCCCCTTTTTTTTCTGATAGAAGATGTTTCCTTTAAACAAGCTCTGGTATGGGGGTACATTGCAGGATTCTTGTGGAATTCCGGAACCCTGTATTGGATCGGCTGGGTAACTTTACCCGGACTCATCGGTGTGCTCCTTGTTCTGCCACTTTATCTTGCCGTTTTTTCAGTGGTGGCGGTACTTTTCAGGGAACGGTTTGGGCGCAGACATATTTATTTTCTGCCATTCATTTGGGTTGCCATCGAATATCTTAAATCCCTCGGTTCGCTCAGTTTTCCCTGGACCAGCCTGGCTTATACTCAAACTTATTATACAAAATTAATCCAATATGCGGATGTGACCGGCGCTTACGGCGTTTCATTCTGGGTAGTATTAATCAACGTCCTTATTTTTTATTTTATCAGAGAGAAACACCGTATAAAACACGTTGTGATCGGTATCTTCGTTCTGATTCTCCTGTTTGTCCTGCCGTACCTTTATTCATTCTTTGTATCTCCAAATCCGGATGATATCAAAGAGGAAATAAAGGCTTCCGTGGTGCAGGGAAATATCGATCCTTATTTGAAATGGGATGCGGCTTTTTTACAACGGAATTTTGAGATTTATGACAGCCTCACTTATGCCTCCGGAAAGGAGCACCCGGAATTAATTGTCTGGCCGGAAACAGCTACCGCTTGTTACATCCGTGCTCCGGGACGGCGGGATTACCTGAATAAGATTGCTCTACTCACCGATTCTTTGCACGCATCCATTCTTTCCGGTTCTCCCGATTACCGGTTTTTGGGGCAGGGAAACTATAAAACATACAACGGACTGCTGCTTTTCCAGCCGGATGCCGCGCCCATTCAATCTTACTGGAAAATGCACCTGGTACCTTTTGGGGAAAGAGTGCCGTTTGAAGATTCCCTGCCGTTTTTTCATGATTTTTTAGAAAAACTGAACATGGGTACCGGCGATTTTGATCCCGGCAAAGAAGCCAGAATATTCACTATGAAATACAAAAATGAACTTCTGCCGTTAGCGGGCGTTATTTGTTATGAATCTGTTTATCCCGATCTTGTGCGGAGATTGATTAAAATGGGTGGGCGCCTCCTCACAATTGTCACCAACGATGCCTGGTTTGGTAAAACAAGCGGGCCCTATCAACACGCCCGGATTGCGGTTTTCCGGGCAATTGAAAACCGGGTTGGCATTGTTCGCTGCGCCAATACCGGAATTTCATCGTTCATAGATCCGTATGGCGTTGTTTTGGGGGAGACAAAATTGGGGGAACGGACATTTTTAGTGCGAAATGTTCCTCTGCGAAACTCACTGACTTTTTATACCCGCTATGGTGATGTTTTCTCCTATATGGTGGTTGGCATAACCGGTATCGGTTTGCTGACAGCCCTGGTATTACGGAGTTGATTTGAAAATAAGAATACAACTTATTGTCATTAGCCTGATTTTGCTGTTGACCGCCGAAAGCCGGGCACAGCAAAACTTATTTTATACGCTTAATTATTCCAAAAGCCGGGCAATTGGTTTGGGTGCGGCATTTACAGCAGTTGAAGGTGGATTGGCTACTGCTTTTTACAATCCGGCTACTTTCCGTTTTGCACAGGCAGACAAAGGAATCAAATTCAGCCTGGTGATTAATCCCTTGGTGAGTGCGGGAATATTTCATTACTATTCCAACCATTCCGGGCCGGAATCCACTTCGGAAAAATGGCTGCGTATTGTGCAGACTTTGCCCAAAGCGGTGGTGCTTTCGACTCCCAATTTTGAAGCAAGTTTTATTAATCACGAAGAATTGGAAAGCCGGGAATCTTTCCATCCCAATACACAATTTTTTGAAGGGGATGATTTTTTTGACCATCATGTGGAAAGTTTTGTCCTGCGCGTCCGCCTGGCGGACCAGATTCAAATGGGCGGTACGATCAACTATTACACGGCAGTTGTTAACGATACACTACAACGCGGATTAGGGTCCAGTTACGGCATCTATATTCGCACTCATCCCAAACTGGATGTGGGCATTGTATTCATCAGCATGCCGGGCAAGATGAAAAATCTCCATTTGAATTATGACCGGTTCGAAGATGAAACGGTCAATGTGGGTATGGCCTATCATCCTTTTCATTCGACTACATTGGCAGTGGATGTGCGGAATTTAACGGAAGAATCTCAGCAGACCACAAGAGAACTGCATTTTGGCTTTGAGCAGGGTATCCTGAACCAATTTTTTTTACGCGCCGGTTTTTACCGGGATCGAAATCTGGCCCAGAACCGATTGACGGTGGGGTTCGGATTGCTAAATTTAAAACCGAATCGTTATGATCATCCGGTGTATCAATCTCCCAATTTGGTGTTGAATTATGCGTTAATGATTGAACCCGGCAACCGCAACAGCACGCGATGGCATTTTCTCTCCTTTCAATGGGGATTTGGATGGTAAGTTTGAAGAAACTGTTCTTTCTGCTTTTGTGGTTTGCTTTCCGGCCGCCATGTTTTGGTCAGGAAACGAAACAACCCCCCGCCAATTTCGATCTGCTGCGCAGCTTCGCGGATTCATCGTTTCAGGAGTTATTAGCAGCGAAAGTAATCACTCCAAATGATCCGGTTCAAGTTGTAATCTTTGCCGCAGATACATCATTTGCCGAAGTGCAAAAATCAATGATTTATGATTTGCTGTTAAATCGATTTCAATTCAGGTTGGTTCTGTCGGAGAAAAATTCCGTCTCATCCGGGAAGAGGATCATTTTTCGCTGGGTAAACTGGCAGATAACCTACCTTGCGTTAAAGAAAAAAATATGGCAGAGAAAACGGTTCGAACGAAACTTAAATGCCGATTATTTCGTTGAAGTGAGTAATGTGCAGCAAAACAAACTATTATTTTCCAGGCATTTTCAGAGACATTACAAAGATGCCTTAAGTGAAACGGATATTCGTCGGGTTAAAACCCCTGCTTACGCCTGGTTGGCAGGAGAATATATTCAACGGCGGGGATTTTGGAAAAAATGGCTGGAACCGGTTTTTTTATTTGCTATTTCAGGTACGGTCATTTATCTTTTTTATTCTATGCGGACAAAGTAAGTAGTTTAAGATTTAATGAAGGAGTAAGAATGATATTGAAATTCAGGCCTTTTCTCACAGCCGGATTTTTTGTTGCCTTATTGATTATCACGGGTTGTTCGTCCAACAAACTAAACCCAAATTTAGGGCCTGATGAGCGGTTAAAGATAGCCAAAGCATTATTGGATAAAGGTGATTATTTACGGGCAAAATCTCAATTTACTATATTAACCATGAATTATCCGGGAACAAAAATTGCCGACAAGGCCCAATACTATCTGGGTGAATCTCATTTCGGTTCGAAAGAATACATTCTGGCGGCTTCGGAATTTGAAAAGCTGATTCGAAGTTATTCGAACAGCGATTTTGTCGACGATGCGCAGTTCAAACTGGGGATGTGTTATTATGAACTGTCCCCCAATTACCAGTTGGATCAAAAATATACGTTGAAAGCCATAGCGGAATTTCAGAAATTTTTGGAAGAATATTCAACCAGCGATTTGCGGGATGAAGTTGAAAAGAAATTGTCTGAATGTCGTGATAAACTTGCCAGGAAAGAATTTGGCAATGCGGAAATCTATCGAAAAATGGGGTATTACAATGCTGCCGTGATTTATTATGACCTGGTACTTGCCAATTATTATGACACTCCTTATGCGGAAAAAGCGCTCTACAATAAAGGAGTCTGTTTGGAAAAAGTGGAAAAATGGGAAGAAGCGGAGAAGGTATTCGAGGTATTTATGGCCAAATATCCGAAGAGCCATTATGTCGGTTCCGTGAAAAGCGAGTTGCGTTCTCTTCAGAATAAAATTACTCAGGAAAAGAAGAATTAGACTATCTCATGAAAATCGGTTTATTCGGCGGCACTTTCGATCCCATCCATAACGGCCATTTAATCATCGCCGAATGGGTTCGGGAAGAATTACAATTGGACAAGATAATCTTCATTCCCGCCGGCGATCCACCGCATAAACAGGAAAACAATATTACCCCCATCAGGCACCGTTTAACCATGGTAAGCCTTGCCATCGCGGCAAACGAAAGATTTTCCCTCTCCGATATTGAAGTAAAAAAAGCAGGCAAATCTTACACCGTGGAAACGCTGCGGACTCTGCAAAACCACTTTCCCCCACAAATAAACCTGTTCTGGATTATTGGGTCGGACAGCCTGTTTGATCTGCCCAACTGGTTTCAGCCGGATGAAATTGTTAAATTGGCGCAGATTGTGGTCTATCCCAGGCCTGCTTATTCCGTGGATGAAGCGGCAGCCCGTTTCAAAGACCGTGTTTTGTATGTCGATTCGCCTCTGATCGATATTTCCTCCACTCTTATTCGAGAGCGGATCCGGCAGGAAAAGTCTGTGCGCTATCTGTTGCCGGAATCCGTATTTAATTACATCCGCCGGGAAAATTTGTACAGCGGTCATCAGTCTGCCCATTCAGTTTGAGTCTTTCGTAACACTTTAGCTTTTACTGAAATCTGCATCCTTTGCGTTCTCTGCGTCTCTGCGTTTGAAGGCGCCTGTTTTTTTAACCCAGAGGCGCAGAGAAATTGAAAAAATTGAGGACTGAAAATTGTTGATAACTATTTATTTCCTGATCGAAAACTCCGCTTTTCTGTCATTTCCGTATGATTTAAGTGGACTGTTTGTTGCAGACAGACCGATAAAAGCATCCGGTAATTACAAGTTGCCTGCTAATTGTTGCTTTTCAAAAAACTAAAGTATTACAATTTTTCTTTTATGGCACTCCAATCAGATAAAAAATTAAAAATTCTCCAGGTCTGTTCATCCAAATCATGGGGCGGCATGGAGATGCATGTTGCAGATATCTCCCGTCAGCTCTTAGCCCGCGGTCACAACAGCGTCATTTTATCTTCGCCGGAAAGTAAATTGACGGAAAAGGCGCGAAGCACCGGATTACCGGTGAAAGCCCTTTCATTCGGCGGCTATTTCCAACCGCCGGCGATCCTAAAAATGGCCGGCTATCTGCGGAAAAACCGGTTTGATCTCATCCACTGTCACTATGGGCGCGATTTGTGGACTTTGGTGCCGGCGCTGAAAATAGCCGGCAAAATTCCTCTCATTTTGGTTAAACATATCGGCACACAAAAAGGCAAAAATGATTCTTTCCATCGTTTCCTTTACGGCAATGTGGATTTTATGGTTGCCAATTCCGAAACCATTCACCGGAATATTTTGCAGACCCATCCGGTAGATGCCGATCATGTTACCACCATTCATCTGGGCATCGATGCCGGCCGGTTTTATCCCAATCCGGAGTGGCGCCGTTCGGCAAGGGCGGAATTTGGCATTACGGAAGATGAATTTGTCATCGGCATAACCGGACGCTTGCAGCGCTGGAAAGGCCATTACGAATTTTTACACATGGCGGCGGAATTGCAAAAAAAATACCCGCACGTGAAATTTCTGATTATCGGCGGCGCCAGCTATGGCGAGGAAAAAGAGGCCGAAGAAATCCGCGCCGAATCCGTGCGGCTGGAATTGGATAAACGAGTAACTTTCACCGGTTTTCGTGACGATGTTCCGCGTCTTCTAAACGGTTTAGACCTTTTTATTTTTCCCTCTTATGCCGAGGCGTATGGCCTTGCTTTATTAGAAGCCATGGCGGTGAAGTTGCCGGTTATCGCATCCGATGGCGATGGTGTGCTGGATATTGTAAGGAATAATGAAACCGGAATACTTGTACCGGCCAGAAAATCGGCGCCGCTCATCCGGGCTGTGGAAAATTTAATCCGGGATCCGGAGAAGCGGCAGCGATTGAGAAAAGCCGGGTATCGACATTTCATGACACATTTTACCGCCAGGCAGATGACCGATAAAATTGAAGCATTGTATTTTAATTTGCTGAATAAAGGATTAAAGTGATGGGAATCCCCTTTCACAAATACTCGGCTACCGGTAATGATTTTGTTTTAATAGATGACAGAGACGGTCTGTTCCCGGTGGAGAATAGAGAACTCTTGCAAAAAATTTGCGCCCGGCGCACCGGCGTGGGAGCCGATGGTATTATCCTGCTGCAGACAAGTGAGAAATATGATTTTCGCATGCGCCATTTCAATCCGGATGCCGGTGAAGCGGAAATGTGCGGCAACGGCGCCAGAAGTCTGATCCGGTTTGCTTTTCGATTGGGTTTAATTGAAGACAAAACCAGATTTGAATCCATGTTTTTTGTCCATGAAGGCCGCATCGATAACGGGGAGATCAAAATTAAAATGAATACTCCCCGCAATTTGGAACCAAGAAAAGAGGCCGGAGCGCCTTCCGGTTTTGAAGCGGGCGGATACGTTGAAATAGGCGTTCCTCATTATGTGTTGTTTCTGGAAGATGTTCAATCGCTTGATGTTGCACAACTGGGCTCCGGTTTTGCGCATCATCCTGTTTTTCCCAAAGGAACCAATGTGGATTTTGTGGAGATTCAAAATGAACATGAATTGAAAATGCGCACCTTCGAACGGGGTGTTGAGGCGGAAACACTTTCCTGCGGCACGGGAGCCACCGCCGGCGCCATCATAGCAAACCTGCTGGGCAAAGTAACGGCGCCGGTGACGGTTCAGGTGCCGGGCGGTACCTTAAAAATAGATTTTGATACGGAATATGAAAATATCTGGTTGTCCGGTCCGGTTGATGAAATTTACCGGGGAGAGTTGTTACTCTGAAACACATTAAACCTTCCAGGTTTTGGAAACCCGGAAGGTTTGAAGATGTTCCGGAAGGTTTGCATGATGAGCCATATTTTCGCAACCGATCACAGGGGTGTGAGTACAAAATGTCATTCCGTAGGAATCTTGTTAGTTCTGTAGTTGAAATCAACCAGATTCCTCCTGAATGACATAAATAGGTACTCAACTTCACTATTATGAGAATCCGCAATCCCATGATTGATTACATATTTTCTCTTGTTTACCATCCCAATTATTTTTACTTTGCATATATTGTTTTTATATTCTTTTGCAGGATAGGAAATAAAATTGTATACAATTTCTAAAATTATTAAGCAAAAGAACAAAAGAGCTGATAAGACGCGTCGTTCTAAAAATTTAATGATCGCTTGAGTGTTTGTGATAATGGAAATACAGATAGGAGGGAAATAAAATGTCATTAAATGCTTCGCCACATCTAAATAAATTAAAAGAAATTCTTGAGTTGAAAAATAGTATTATGATATATCCATGCATCAAAGATCTTGTTTCAAACGGATTAACATTATCAAGGTTCTCGATTGATGAGAGTAAACCATCTCGTCAGGATATTACTCAATATATTGCAGCATGGTTTAAATATACAGGAGTAACTGCAGAACAATGTCGTGATTGGATGATAGAATATTGTCTTGATGTTCTAAGTGTTTTATCTTCAAGTTCTTTGTCCCGGATACGGCATAGCACAAAGTCGAATATTAAATATATTTTTAATTCAGATGTAGAATTTGATTGCAGATGTGAAAACAATATTTTTAAAGCAGAATGTGATAAAGATTGCCCTGCATATAAGGAAATGTCTGAAAAATATAAAGAAAGAATTAAGAGGGAGGAAAACAAATCTTATGAAATATATAAGAGACCGGGAAAAATTCAATTTATACCAAAATATATTCCTGTCAAAGAAAAACATAAAGATCAGTTTGAAAATGCCATAAAAGCAGCATGTGAATATTTAAAGAATGGGGTCTCTAAGAAAGATATTGTTAGATTTTTAAATGAGCGGGATTTTAAAACCCGGACAGGAAGAAAGTGGACTTATGATACATTAAACATTGAATTAAAACGTAAAGTGTAACCATTCAACCCGCGAATTAATAATTACAATTTAAATAGTTGGCTATAACTTTGGCATTCTTTTTACAGTAAATTGTAACTATTCAGGTGTTTTCTTTCAATCTTTTTCGCCTTGCCGTGAACGACAAGGCTAAGAAATAAAAGGGCGCTAAAGCGTCCTATTTACGATAGCATCCTTCAGGATGCTTTCATGTCTTAGC
>CAJVYQ010000007.1 GCA_913009825.1 uncultured Deferribacteres bacterium | reverse complement strand
TTTAACGCAGAGACGCGGAGGGCGCAGAGAAATTGAAAAAATCGTTTGCCTGTTCAGCCCGCGAATTACACGAAATCATACGAATAGGACAAAATAGTTAACGATTCGCGTTTTTTAGCGATATTAGCGGGCAACCTGAATAGTTACAAGAAATCATAAAATTGATAATATAACAGAATGAAGTTTCCAATAAAAATAAAAATCGATTCAGTACCCTGAAGAATTCAAAAACGCGCACATTGCCTATTTTCATTTTTCAATAAAGAAGAGGTAAAGATGACTACAAATATTTTAGATTATCGCGGACAATTAATTAAAGAAATAGATAAAACACCTGTAGAACATCTTCCATCTTTATTGCAAATAATACATATATTTCGAGAGAGCATTACACTGAAAGTTGCTGAAGAGAGTTTCAAACAAGGTTGGACGGAGGCTTTACAGGGCGAAACGAGACCTATATCTGAACTGTGGGAAGGAATAGATGCAGAATAATCACAAAGCAGTTCAGATCGAATTTACACCGGAATTTAAAAGGAATATAAGACATTTATCCAAAAAATATCGACATATTAAATCAGATATTCAAGAAGTAATAAAAGAATTAGAAACGGGACATACTAGAAGAGATCAGATCAAAAATGCAGGTTTTACAGTATATAAAGTAAGAGCAAAAAACCGGGATATAAAAAAGGAAAAACGATCTGGTTACCGAATAATTTATTATGTGCAAACAACATTCAAATATATTTTAGTTACGATATATTCTAAAACAGAACAAGGAGATATTACAAATAACAAGATTAGCCATATTATTGCCAAATTTATCGAGAGTTTAAAATAGCCATAATTCTTTTTTTAAGCAGATGAAAACAAAAAAAAACGGAGTAACGGATGATGTTCAGTAAAAGAAAAAGTACTGTTGTTATGTTCGGTTTGATGATTCTGTTCGCTTTTGCATCCCTGGCAATTGGCCAGGACAAAAAAGCGCAGAGCAAACAAAAATTAGTGCCCATCGATATAAAACTGCCCAAACCGATGTTTATCGGCACGCCGCAAAATATGAAAGTGCCCAATCTGGAAAAACCGCGGGGCAAACCGCGTCCGCCCTTTTTAGCGCCGGCCGGCACCAAAAATGTTGCTTTACATAAACCGGTGACCAGCTCGGATGAATTCCCCATCATCGGCGAAGTGGACATGGTCACCGATGGCGACAAAGAAGCGGTTGAAGGCAGTTATGTGGAATTGGGTCCCTTCAAACAATATGTCACCATCGATCTGCAAGCGGAATACAACATTTACGCCATTGTGGTCTGGCATTTCCACAAAACCGCGCGCGTTTATTTTGATGTAGTCGTCCAGGTATCCGATGATGCCAACTTCATCAAAAATGTTAAAACCGTGTTCAATAATGACAACGACAACTCATCCGGTCTGGGCGTCGGTAAAGATTTGCATTATGTAGAAACTGCGGAAGGCAAGCTGATCGATGCCAAGGGAATCGAAGGCCGTTACGTGCGTCTCTACAGTCGCGGCAACACCAACAATGATTTAAACCATTACGTAGAAGTGGAAGTGTACGGAAAACCGGCAAGTTGAGATTTCAGCAAAAATCATTCATTTTCATTTTCATTTTATTCATTGCACTCGCCTATCGTCTGCCGGGTCTGTCCCTCCGTCCCATGCATACGGATGAAGCGGTCCACGCCGTCAAATTCGGCGCTCTATTAGAGAAAAACCAGTACCGCTACAACCCGGTAGAATACCACGGCCCCACGCTTAATTATTTTACTTTGATCCCCGCCCGCATTGCCGGAGTTAAATCTCTCGCCCGGCTCAACGAATCGATCCTGCGCATTGTGCCCGTTTTTTTTGGTATTCTTCTTATTTTACTGCTCTATTTTCTCACACCGGAGTTAGGTTGGCGCGGCGTGCTCTGGGCGGCGCTGTTCACTTCGCTCTCCCCTGCCCTGATATTTTACAGCCGGTACTACATTCAGGAAATTTTGCTGCTCTGTTTCACATTTGCCGTGCTGGTATTCGGCTTTCGCTATCTGCAAAATAAAAAATTGATTTGGGCTGCCTTAACCGGAATTTCACTGGGACTGATGCACGCCACCAAAGAGACTGCCATCATTGCAATCGCTTCAATGGCGGCGGCCGGCGTTGCCACTTATTTTCTGCACTCAACTTTCCGGCAGGACGTGAAAACCATCCGGCCGGGCCATATTCTTGTCGCGGTATTTACGGCTCTTTCCGTCTCTTTCCTTTTCTACTCCTCTTTCTTCTCGCATCCCGGCGGATTTGTTGATTCTCTTCTCACTTACAAAAATTATCTGAACCGCGCCGGAGCGAACCCTTTTCACATTCATCCGTGGCACTACTATTTCCGCCTGTTGTTGTTTTTTAAAAACGGTCCCGGTCCGGTTTGGAGCGAAGGATTCATTGTTCTGTTTGGCATTTTGGGAGCGATCTTTGCTTTTTGGCCTAAAAAGCAGGGAGTAAAGACACCGGCTTTCCCCAAATTTATCGCATTTTATACTATTTTCATGACCGTCATCTATTGTCTGATCCCCTACAAAACCCCGTGGAGTATGCTGGGATTTTTGCACGGCTTCATTTTGCTGGCAGGCTTTGCCGTGGCGGAACTGATGCGAACACTGCAAACCCGGTTCGGGAAAGCCCTGTTGATGACCATTCTGCTGGCAGGTTTTCTGCATTTGGGCTGGGAAAGCCGGCAGTTGAATTTCAAATGGTACGATGATCCCCGCAATCCTTATGTTTACTCGCACCCGCGCCGGGACATTCTAGACATCCCGGCAGCGCTGGAAAAGATTGCCGGCAATGCCCCGCAGGGACACGATCTTTACATTCAGGTGATCTGTCCCAATGACGACTACTGGCCGCTGCCGTGGTATTTGCGCAAATTCCGCAAAGTGGGCTGGTGGAACCATGTTGATATGCAGGAACCATCGGCGCCGGTTATTCTGTCTTCCCCCCAATTTGAGGACGATTTGCTGCATAAATTTTATGAAATCCCGACGCCCGGCCAACGCACACTCTACGTGCCGCTTTTCGACAGCCGCAAAGAACTGCGTCCCGGGATTGAAATTCGCGGCTACGTGACCAACGAAATCATGACGCGGTATTACCGATGAACAACGGTTCTGCATTCGATTGGGACGGCGCGGTAATAGTTCCAGGAACTCATCGCTTCTCGCATCAGGCCATGGCCACCGTTTTTGAGCTGTTCATTTACTACGAAGACCAAACCTACGCCATGCAGGCTGCACAAGCAGCTTTTACCGAAATCGACCGGCTGGAACTGGAGCTGAGCCGCTTCATCGATAACAGCGACATCGGCAAACTGAACAGTCTGAAAATAAATGAAACCGCTCGCATCGGTGCGGACGCATTCGAATGTTTGCAGCGGTGCACCGAACTGCACCGGTTAACCGGCGGCGCTTTCGATGTGACCGTCGGGCATCTGCTTGCCTGCCGGATGAACCCCGATAAAAGCAAGCGTGAACCCACACAGACGGAACTCTCTCTTGCCCGGCAGCGCACAGGTATGCATCTAATTGAACTGAATGAAGAGGATTTCTCCGTGCAGGTTTTAGCGGACCATCTGATGCTTGATCTGGGCGGTTTCGGCAAGGGATACGCTGTGGATAAAATCGCCGGATTGCTGGCAGATTGGGAGATTAACGCCGCACTCATTCACGGAGGAAAAAGCTCGGTGCTGGCCACGGCTCCGCCGGAAAAATTGGCCGGCTGGCCGGTAACCGTCAGCGAGCCCGGGGATCACCGAAAGATTTTACGGCGCATTCTTCTCACCAACCGTTCACTTAGCGGTTCGGGCATACGGAAAGGAAAGCATATCATCGATCCGCGCACGGGGGAAGCGGTATCAGGCGTTCACGCCGCCTGGGCGCTGGCAAATGACGCGGCCACAGCCGATGCGCTCTCCACGGCATTTATGATCCTGTCACCGGAAGAAATTGCAGATATTTGTACGAATCGAAAAGATATCGGGGCGATGATTCTGCAACAGGACGGGAAAATAAACACATTCGGGAAATTGACAGGTTAAATTTCGATCCGTTCCGCCAGCCAATTCCGGAAAAAATGATAGTGCCGGAATGGAATAGGATTCAAGATAATGACATTGTGGTGTCATTATCTTGCAAAAATAATTACATTACTAATGTAACTGTTTTAAAAATAAAGCACGATACTGATTTTTTACCATTTTCCTAACTGCTCAGCTATGTTCAAACTTTCAACATTCGGAATGCGCTATAAACATTTCGTCCGCTATTGCGTAAGCAACATTTTGCGCACAAGGGAAACCTGATCCGTTTTCAATCTTACAAAATAAATTCCCGGCGCCCGTTTGAAGGCAGAAAAATTGATGGCATATTTTTGTGGTCTCAATTCGCCTTCATACAAAACAGCAACCTGACGACCTAATAAATTGTAGATCACAATTGAACCGGCCGTTGCCACCGGAATTTCCAAATAGATGGTAGCAACATCCCGGAAAGGATTAGGATAAGTGCGCAGATCAAATAATGTCGGCACTTTTCCCGTGGTTGTTATTTCTTGCAGATAGATATTTTTCAGCTTCATAATCCGATGGAATGACTCATCAATTCTGCTTTCAGGGATGACGCCGTCTTGTATTTTCTGTTCGATGCAATTGATCACCCGGAGTGGTAGCGAAAGGCCGTCTTTCAAATTGGTCACATATAACAATATATCTGTTCCCGCACGGATTGCCAACTCGATGGCCTCCTCGAAACCATAGTTGTCAGAAACAGCGCGCATAAACATGGCATCGCTCACTACAACCCCTGTAAAATTGAGTTTCTGGCGAAGCAATCCGGTGATAGTTTTATATGACAACGAAGCCGGATAGAGGCTGTCAATAGTCGCATTAAAAAGATGTCCCGCCATAATCATGTCGTTGTAGCCGGCGGCGATCAGGTTCTGGTAAGGAAGTAATTCGGATTCGGTCCAGGTGTTGGTTACATCTGTAAAACCGAGATGTGAATCATTTCTGGCGCTGCCATGCCCGGGAAAATGTTTTAAGGTACAGATCACATTTTTCTTGTGAAATTCTTCGATGAATAACGCAGCATAACGAGAAACTTCGGCAGGATCGGCCGAAAAGCTTCTGCCCAATGCGCCGATTGCCGGACTCTGCGGATATACATTCACGTCCACAACCGGTGCCAAATTCAGATTGATACCGCTTTCAGCCAGCCAGGAAGCCATGGTACGCGCCTGCGTTTCCGCTGTATCTGCGGAATTGAACATTGTGCCTATTTCATAAGCGGTGTATGAATTCCGGAAGCCGTTGCCCGCATTTAACCTGGCCACTTTTCCGCCTTCCTGGTCGATAGCGATGAACGGCGGCGTTTTGGCGGCATCTCTTATTTTTGCAGTCAGGGTTTGTATTTGTACCGGATTGTCACAATTCCAGCCAAACAGAATTACGCCGCCCAAATTTCTTTGACTTAAGTCAACTGTTAGACTGTCGTCCAATTTCGTGCCGGAAAAGCCAACCATGATCATCTGGGCAATTTTATCCCGAAGTGTTATCTGGGTAAAGATGATTGACGGATGGAAAAACAGCAGGGCTGAAAAAAGAAAAAATGAGATCAATTTTTTGTACGATGCGCGCATCAGTCACCTGATTTTTTGAAAATACCGCAAAATCGTAAAACCGACAGAAAAAAACCCCCGAGGAAAAAATACAAAAAATCGGTTGGATAAACAAGTGAATAAATTGAAAAGTTGCTTGGGAAATGCAGGGAAAAAACTCCCGTCCAGACGGGGCGAATGTTTGGCTACAGCAATGAGATACCACAGAAAAATATCATTCTGTGACATCTCTTTTCTGTGGCTAAGTACATGAATTCATAAATATGATGACATATAATTCTATCAACCTCCCCTAACCCCTCCTTAGTAAGGAGGGGAAATTCCTCCCCTTAATAAGGGGAGGTCAGGAGGGGTTATTATGAATTGATTTCGCTTTTTCTTAATAGGTATACATCTCCATACTTATGAACAAGAACACTAAGTTTGCTTTTTTGTAAAAATCCGCTAATTTCCTAAGCGTAAAATCTTTGAACCTATTGGCGGCGGCAGTTGTAATTCTCTGTATGGTCATTGATGAGAGAACAAATAGACGGTTTTTATTTTTATGGCAGATTTTTTTAGCATCAATTTTTTTACATGAAATAATCTTTACACACAAAATATTTTTGTAAAAACAGCTTGATTTTAGAATGCCGCTTCCCTATTTTGGATTGGCAACCAGTTAAAGAATCAATGAATTATGTGAATTATTTATGAGACTACAGTCAGAATTCCTAACTAAATTTAATCTTCTCGAAGCCACTTTTTTTTATTCCCTATGATTCCAGACCTTACTTTTATCAGATATTTTTAAAGGAGGCCAACTAATGCACAAAAAACCTTTCCTTTGGATTTTTCTTTTTCTGTTTCTGTTCAATTTCAATTCATCCGCTCCGGGCCAGGTAGCCGAAAGCTCCGAGGAACAACTCCTCAACAATCTTCACCAAATTTCCAGCAATGAAATTTTTGAGTATGTAAAAGAACTGGCTTCGGAAAAATTTGCCGGCAGACTAACCGGCACACCCGGTTTTGATGCGGCAGCTCACTGGGTTGCCGGCCATTTCAAAGATTGGGGGATCAGTCCGCTTGGTGACAATAACACCTTTTTCCAGAACTTTCCCATCCCGTACACGCTGGTATTTAGGGGCTGCGAAGTTTCGCTGCAAATTCCTTACAAAGAGGGGGTCATCAAAAAACAATATCATTTTGATGATGAATTTATCCCCGGTTCAACTTCCGGCTCCGGCGAAGTGACGGCGGAAGTAATCTATGCGGGATACGGCATCACCGCACCGGAATTGGGCTATGACGATTACAAAGGAATCGATGTCAAAGGAAAAATCGTACTTATCGAACGGGAAGTGCCGGTTTCGCCCGCCGATGATGCAGCACGGTTCAAAAAATGGCGGCCTTATTCGTTCCACCAATACAAGCTGAAAAATGCGGTCAAGCATGGCGCCGGAGGGATGCTGTACAACTACGGCCCCATTGGCAACCCGAATAACGCTTACGATGAAAATTTCATCTATTCCCATGTCGGGAAAGTGGTTGTTGCGGATATTTTTACCGGAACAAGTAAGAACCACAAAGATGTGGTGACAAAGATTAAAGAGAAATTAAAGCCGAATTCATTTGCAACCGGTAAGATTGTGACCATCAAAAATGTTACCGAATATCATCCGGAAGGAATGGGCGCCAACGTACTTGGCATGATAGAAGGCCGCGATCCGAAGCTAAAAGATGAAGTGATCATGGTCGGTGCGCATTTGGATCATCTGGGAGTTAGTCCGGAACTGATGCCCGGCGCCAATGACAATGCTTCCGGCGTGGCAACGTTGATGGGCATTGCCAAAGCGCTGTCGGCCGCTTCAATCCCATTGAAACGGTCTGTCCTGTTCATCTGTTTCGGCGCAGAAGAGCAGGCTGTTATCGGTTCAAAATATTATTTGCGCCATGCCAAAGTGCCGGTACGGAAAACCGTTTGTTTTTTCAACCTGGACGGCGTCGGCAACGGTGATAAAATTTCGGCAGCAGCGGGGAAAAATTTCCCTGAATTATGGCGTTATGCGGAACAGGCGAATGAAAAATATGTCCACAGGATTCTCCGGCCATCCTATTTCGCTAATCTTGCCAGACCCAGACTGGACGCAGCCCGTTTTCTCCGGGCCGGTATTCCATCCATCTCATTCTCCGCTTATGGAACCCAATCGTTTTACCACAACACCAAAGACACCATCGCTCTCATCACGCCGGAAGTGATGGAGGATCTGGCCAAAATACTATTCCAGGCGATTATCAATATAGCAGACCGGGATTCGGTAAACTTCAGAAAATAAATCAATGATCACAAAATGAGGAGTGTTGTTATGTTCAAGCTGAAACAGAAAACGGGAAGCCTGCTGTTTATCATTTTTGCCGTTCTTCTCGCGGCGATGCCACTTGCGGCACAACAAGCGCATGAATCGAGCATTCGCTACGACAATTGGGATGACGGCTGCACCAGTATTACGGTAGGAAAACAAGCCACAACGGACGGTTCCGTCATCACCTGCCACACATGCGACGGCAATTACAGAACCTGGGTGAATATTGTTCCCCATAAGAACCATGAAGAAGGAAGCACGACCAATATTTACTGGGGCACTTTGCATACTGAAACGCCCTGGGATTTACGCGGCAAAATTTTAAAAGGAAAAATCCCGGAAATTAAGGAAACCTACGCTTACCTGAACGTCGCGTATCCCTGCTTGAACGAAAAGCAGCTTGGCATTGGCGAAACCACCATTCGCGGCAGAAGAGAACTGCGCAACGATGAAGGACTTTTTCTCATCGAAAACTTAGAGCAGATTGTTCTGCAGCGCTGCACAACGGCAAGAGAAGCGATTCGATTGATTGGCAAATTGGTAAAAAAATACGGCTACGGCGATGGCGGTGAATGCATCACCATTGCCGATCCCAAAGAAGTGTGGCAACTGGAAATTTTCGGCGCCGGCCCCATCGAAACCGGTTCGGTCTGGGCAGCCCAACGCATTCCGGACGGACATGTGGGTATTTCGGCAAATATCCCCAGAATCAGCACAATCAATCTGAAAGACAAAAACCATTTTATGACATCCGACAATGTTTTCTCGCTGGCACAGGAGATGGGCTGGTGGAGTCCCGACAGCGGCGCATTCAAATTCTGGAAAGCGTACAGCGGCAGAAAACCCTATTCAGACCGGGAATTTTTTGTCCTGAGTACACTGGCGCCGTCATTACATTTGAATATGGAGATGGAAGAACTGCCTTTCTCCGTTAAACCGAAAAACAAACTTTCCGTACGGGATGTAATGAAATTATATCGTCAAACTTACGAAGGCACGGATTTCGATGTAACCAAAAATTTAATGGTTAAAAAACGCAAAAGAGGCAGAAGATACCGCCGGGAAGTTGAACTGGATTCAAGCGGTAAACCGGTCATGCTTAAAAGTAAAGTTGCCAATCCATGGATGAGCCGCGATATGATGACACTGCTCAACGATATCAAACCCGGCACTGTAAAATACAGGAGAGCCATTGCCGGCGCTTACTGTTCTTATTCCCAGGTTATTCAACTGCGCGACTGGCTCCCGGACGAAGTAGGCGGTATTGCCTGGTTTTCATTCGATAATCCGGGTGAGAGCCCCAGAATTCCAATCTTTTCCGGAACCACAGAATTACCCAAAAGCTTTCAATTCTGTGCTCAGCAACGATACCGCGACGATTCCGCCTGCTGGTATTTCCGCCGGGCAAATAAATTAGCCACCGTGGCCTGGGGACAAACCCGGAAATACATCGAGGACGCCGTTCAGCAGTTCGAAGACAAAGCCTTTACCGACCTGCCGGCAATTGAAAAGAAAGCGGCTGAACTCCTGAACAACAAAGATAAAGAAGCCGGGAAAAAAGCATGCCGGACCTACCTCACCCAATACACCAACGATTTTGCCCGCGCGGCGATGAACAAATGGTGGGAATTAGGCGATCAGTTCTGGACCTTTTTTGCCAGAGGGTTTTGAAAACAGCAGGGATCGGTCTGTTTTTAACAGGATGAATTCTGTTACAAATGAAATCCTGACTGGTTTCGAAAATACAAAAAATCCGTCATAATTTAGTTCTTTGAAAAACAGACGATTTGTTTTTAATATGTTACTTATACTTCTGCCCATAACATGTCATTTCCTGTCATGCAACAGGCAGGCGAACCCCGATTCACCGGGATGAGAAATCTTTACCCTCAATAATAAATAAAGAGGTACGAGATTCCTCAGCCCAAAAAGCAGGGATTCGGAATGACATCGTTGAGATTCATTCAAATATTAAAAAAATATAATTTAACAAAGGATTAAAATGTTACAAAAACCCCATTTTTCAGGAGAGAAGAAATGAAATTAAAAAAATCAATGAATGCAGGTTTGCTTGTTTTTTTAAGCATGTTTTTGTTTTTTACCTGCGTAGCAAACAGTCAGGGGTTTGATGCCTGTACCAGTGTCATTGTCGGCAAAGCCGCTTCCGTGGATGGTTCAACCATGACTTCTCATTCCTGCGACAGCAATACAGACCGCACCTGGATCAACCTGGTGCCGCATAAAAAGTACAAAAAAGGGGAGATGTGCAAAGTCTATTTTCAATCTAAACGGACAAAAGGGCCAAACGACGACGACCGGATGGAAATGGGCGAAATCCCCCAGGTGCCGGAAACGTATGCCTACATCAACACAGCCTACGCAGTGATCAACGAACATCAACTGGCCATTGGCGAGACCACATTCGGCGGCAAACGGGAGCTGCACAGCGATGAGGGAATTCTGGACTGCCCGGAATTGTACCGGCTGGCGCTGGAACGTACCAAAACCGCGCGGGAGGCGATTCACATCATCGACTATTTGACAAAAAAATACGGTTACAACGACTACGGCGAATGTTTCACTTTTGCAGATCCCAACGAAACCTGGCATTTTGAAATATTGGGGCCGGGCAAAGGGAAAATCGGCGCCGTCTGGGCGGCGGAGAGAATCCCGGACGACCACGTGGGGGTTTCGGCAAATGCAAGCCGTATCCGCCAAATCGATCTGAGCGATCCGGAAAACTACATGGCCTCCGACAATGTATTTTCACTGGCCGAAGAGATGGGCTGGTGGGACAGCAAAAGCGGCAAACCGTTTGAATTCTGTTACGCCTACGCATCCAGAAAAAGCATGGGCTCCCGCCGGCGGGAATGGCGTGTGTTGAGTCTTGTGGCGCCATCGCTTCATTTGGATCCCAACGGTGAAAACTTCCCGTTCTCAGTGAAAGCGGAGAAAAAGCTTTCGGTGAAAGATATGCTGGAGATTTTCCGAAATTACTATCAAGACACCCCTTTTGATATGACACGCACCATCACTGCCGTCGACCGCAAGGGTAAGACGGTAAAAAGTCCCATTGCCAATCCGTTTTTGAACCGTGAGCAAATGCAGTTGTTCAAAGTGCAGCGGGAAAGAACCATAGCCTGCAAGCGAGCGACTTATGTCCAGGTTACCCAATCCCGCGCCTGGCTGCCGGATGCCATAGGCGGAGTAGTCTGGCTTGGCTACGATAACCCGGCAACCACTCCCCATCTGCCATTTTATTGCGGTATATCACGAATGCCGAAAACGTACATGGTGGACGGCCGGGAAAAATTTCGCCGGGATTGCGCCTGGTGGGCTTTTCGCCGCGTTAGTCAATTGTCCTACATGCGATACCAGGAAATGAGTAAGGATATTGAGAAAGTCTGGCAGCAGATAGAAACCGGAGTATTTACCCAGCAACCTGAAATCGAAAAACAGACGGTTGCACTGTATAAAAAAAGCCCGAAATCAGCCAAAACATTTTTAACCAATTATTGTTTGAAAACAGCAAACCGGACTGTGGCAAGATATTGGCTATTGGGTGACGAACTGTGGTCTAAATACACAAATAAGTTTTAAGAATGATAATAAAAATAAACTTGTAAGTTACAATTTTGGAGGGTAACATGTTAAAAAAATCGTTTTTCTTACCGGTTCTGTTTATCTTTTTTTTCAGCAGTAGTGTATTTGCACAATACACACCCTGGTTCTACTGGACATTCCTGCCGGAGAACCAAATGAACGAAATTATTGGGGAAGCATCCGGCGAGACGGCCTGGAACAACATTATGGAAACCGGCGGATACAACCGGGATCGTCTGCCGGAAGAATACCGGACTACCTTTTTTGAGTCACAGTATGTGCTCAATCAACTCAAACAGTACGGCTTGCCCGGAGCAGAAATTGTTCGTTTCCCCGCCGGCGAGGTTTGGGACGGCATTAAAGGAGAGCTGTGGGAAATTGAACCGATGAAACAAAAATTGGCTTCGTTTCAGGACATGCGCGCCATGCTGGCTAAAGGCAGCAATTCCGCCGATGTAACAGCCGAACTGGTTTGGGTAGGAAGAGGAACTAAAAAAGAGATCGATGACGCCGATGTGGACGGCAAAATTGTAGTAACGGAGGGAAGAATCAGTTCCGCGCACAGTTTCGCCTGTATACAGCACAACGCTCTCGGTGTGATTGCCATCAGCGCTTCCCGGCCTTATTTTGATCCGCTGCAGATTCCCTGGAGCGGCATCGGCAGCAGGCGAAGGAGGCCCGGAGAAAACGCAGACAGCGGCAAGGCAAAGTTCGGTTTTTTTCTGCCGGTTCGGGAAGGCGACTATCTTAAAAAACGATTATTGAGCGGACAAAAGATCAAAGTACATGCTGTAGTCAAAACCACCATGCAGCCTTACGAGTACCAGGATGTAACCTGCCATATTTCCGGCACAGACCCGAATGCCGGTGAAATCATCTTTTCCGCCCATCTGTTTGAAGGCATCATCAAACAGGGAGCCAACGACAACATATCCGGCAGTATGGCCATTCTTGAAGTTGCCCGCGTGCTGCATACATTGATTGAAGAAGGACGTTTACCGCGTCCCAAACGGACGATCCGTTTTATCTGGGGAGCGGAATTTTCCGGTATCGGGCCGTGGGTAAAAGCCAATAAAGACCTGATGGAAAAAACATTGTGCGATATCAACATGGATATGGTGGGAGAATACCTGAGTAAAAACAAAGCGTTTATGGAGCTAATGCGGACCACATACGGCAATCCTCATTATATTAACGATGTAGTCGAGAACTATTACCGTTTCGTTGGCGAAGGAAACCGGGAACGGATTCAGAATCGCAGCAGTTTTTTCAAGGTTCCGCACAGGATTGTGGCTCCTTCCGGCGCGGACGAGCCGTTTTATTACAGTATCGAAACCCACTATGGCTCTTCCGATCACGAAATTTTCAACGACTGGAGCGTGGACGTTCCCGGTGTGATGATGATCGCCTGGCCGGATCAATGGTACCACACCTCCGGCGACCGGGTTGACAAAGCGGATCCTACCCAGTTGAAACGAGTGGTTGTTATCGGCGCCGCATCGGCTTACACCATTGCCAATGCGGATGATGACATGGCCGTCAAGATTGCCGGCGAAATCACCAGTAATGCCTCCCGGCGATTGGGACATCAGTTTGCCGTCGCTCTGGAAACTATGAATCAGGCCGCCAAAGAAAATTTTTCGGATGCTTACAAAGAAGCGCAAAACTGCATCAACGCTGCAACAGACAACGAAATTGCAACGCTGGCATCCGTATTGGAACTTGCCAACGACCGGAAAAAAGTTGGCGTATATGTGACGAAAATGCAGAAAAGTGTGAGGCAAATTGCCAAAACACACCTTTCCACCCTGGCGACACACATGAAAACAGTTGCCATACACCTCAATACCAAACCGGCAAGAGTAACGCTGACCAAAGAAGAAAAACGAGCGGCTAAAATTATCCCGGAACAAACGGCCAAAGTGAAAGAGATGGGTTACGCCGGTTTTCGCGGCGTGTTTGAACTTATCAACAAAATTCCCCGTGAAGAGAAAGATAAATATCCTTACAATCGCAGAGAAGTCGGCAGCACCAGTGAACTGCAGGCGCTCATCAATGGCGGAAGAAGCGTCCTGGATATCAGAAACGCGCTGGATGCCCAGTATCCGGGCCAGGTTAAACTGCAAAGCGTTATGAATTATCTGCAAATTTTAAAATTAGCCGGGCTGGTGCAGATGTAACTTTAACAAACATTTAAATTAACAACCGGACTGCAAATAAACTATCGGATTTTGCAGTCCGGTTTTTTTATCGCTCTGATTTTTCATCGAATCAAAAATTACGCCAATAAAATAGCTTGCCTTTTTGCCATAAGTTTTCTAATTTTCATAAATTAAACTTTTTCAGATTGTCCTTTTACTCAGGCAATCACAATATTATCGTCTCACCGGACATCCACCTAAATCCCTGCCTTAAGGAAGGTACGGAGGGTGTAGAGAAACCGACCATAGAAATTAAGTTCATCGTAACTATTCAGATATGCTTGTTATTTGTTACGCTTGAAGCCTTCGATTCTCCGCTCAGGCCGGCTTTAATAGCCATGTTGAACGGAGAGTCGAAGCATGATTGCAGTTAATTTATAGAGCCTGCCTGAATAGTTACAGTTCATCTATGACTCTGTTGATTAAGTCCTGTTTTCACTGATGCTTCACTATATAATGACAATTGCTATAACAAAAAATACAATATGTGGATTTCATTTTTCAAAAAACGAGTTAATCAACAGAGTCATCTATTAATCTCAAGGACTATCGCCTGATGATTCTCAAAAAACTCACACTCACACATTACATCTTCATCGGTTTCCTCCTGGGAATTTTGGCCGGGAAATGGATTGGTGAACCGATTCTGCCCGTAGCCGAACCGTTGGCGGAAATTTTTCTCCGTCTGCTGCGTATGGCTATCATGCCGTTAATTATAACCTCGATCATCTCGGCTGTAGTAAGCGTCGGTCATTTGGGACGAGTCGGGATTAAAACATTCGCGTACTACATTGTCAGCAGTCTGATGGCAATACTAACCGGTCAAATTTTAGTGAACCTGCTTCAGCCCGGCAAGGGTGCAAATATCGGACTGGAAAAGGCACCGCAGCAAATTGCCGCCGCGCAACAGAGCCTCTCCGATCTGCTCATCCACATCATTCCGGAAAATCCCATTGCCTCTATGGCCAATGGCGATGTACTGCCGGTTATTTTCTTTTCTATTCTTTTCGGTTATTTCATCACAAAAGTCGGCGAAAAACCGCGCGCCCAATTGAGCGATCTGTCTCAGGCGGCATTTGACGTGATGCTGAAACTGACCCTGTTTGTCGTTTGGAGCGCACCGCTGGGTGTATTCGGCATCATTGCCCGCATTGTGGCTAAAACCGGTTTCGAATCGTTCAAATCGTTGGGATTCTATTTTATCGTTGTGCTCATGGGACTGGCTATCCACATGTTCATCAATTTGCCTTTGCTGCTTGCCGTCATCGGCAGAGTGAATCCAATCAAACATTACAAAGGGATGCCGCGGGCGCTGCTGTTTGGTTTTTCCACCTGCTCCACCATAGTAACCCTGCCGCTCACCATGGAAGCGGTTACCGGTAATTCAAAGGTCTCGAAAAAAATTGCCGGATTTACGCTGCCCATCGGGGCAACGGTAAATATGGACGGCACGGCGCTGTACGAATGCGTCGCCACCATTTTTATCGCCCAGGTGTACGGATTCGACCTCACCTTCAGCGCACAATTGATCATTGTGCTGACGGCGCTGTTGGCGTCAATCGGCGCCGCCAGCGTGCCTATGAGCGGTTTGGTGATGATGTCGATCATCCTGAAAGCAGTAGGGCTGCCGCTGGAAGGAGTAGCCGTCATTCTTGCCGTGGACCGGATTCTGGATATGTTCCGCACAACTTTAAACATCTTAAGCGATAGCTGCGGCGCTGTAATTGTAGCAAGATTGGAAGGGGAAAGTTTGGCAGGAATGGGAGAATAGGTTGAACCGCGAAATACGCGAATGTTTTAGTCTTTTTCGTAACTGTATTATTGCTTTGTAAAACTTTGTTTTTTACGTAAACTTATTATTGTTTCTCTATGCAGCCATCGTAAAGATAGATAGAATATATTTTTCTATCATGAGCATTCTGTTGATCAAATTAAAAAATGTAAAACAGGAAAGGTTAAAGCCTATATTTTATTTGCAGTTTCGCTATGCTGGGATATTATTGCTATTATCATGTTTCAAATTCTATTCTTGGTATTCCCGATTGACGAATAATTGATCGCAAAATACTAATACGAAGTTCCGAATGATGTAGAATTATTTATTTTTTTCTGCATTACAATGTGACTACCACGGCGACGAATTTCAGCAAATCCATGTTTTTCAAGTATTCGACAAACTTCTTTTCCTGACGAAACCATTAATTTACCCAACGGCAACCTCCACTTGGGTTATAAATATATTATTGTTTTGAAGCCGTTGCTCAATCTCAGTAGGAGAAGCAGCTTCAAAAAATAATTCCAAAGCCTCGATTAGATTATTTCTTGCTCCTTCCACTGTATCGCCCTGGCTTGCGATATCCAATTCAGGACATAATGACACATAAGCATCTCCCTCTTGTTCAATAATGCCCGTAAATTGACGAAAATTTCTCATGATAAAATCTCCAAATTATTTAATGATTGATAACTATTCAGGTTGCCCGCGAAAGACAAGAAAAATTTAAAATTATTCAACTCTGTTTACTCTTTCGTTTCTTTCGTGTGTTTAGTAGGCTGAGTAGTCACATTAATTGTACCATTATTTATACCTGAATTGAGCGATTCTCTTGTTTTTGACCTCATTTTTGTTACTAAACGGATTTTCATTTTTAATACAAATACGGCTGGCGATTCAGCGAATCGCCCTACAATCGCTCAATTAAGATTATATTTAAAGAATGACTCCTTTATGGGATATTTAATTTTTAAATACGATTGAACACAAATTTGATATTTTCTCTGTTTGAAATCAATGATATAATGAAAAATATCTGATCACATGGCTTCGGATAATTCAGGCCGGAAAGTTGAACGAAAGATGGCATTCAGTCTATAAATTTCAGGAGTGGCTATATCTGATTGAATAATTGCCGTAAAACAAATTTATTTTCACGATTGTAAAGATAATGTGCAAAATAGTCAATTTCCCTTCACAAAACCGCTCCGCATCAAATATCCCGCCATACCGGCGACCCCCGCTGCGATTGCTGCCAGACCGGCGGTTAAAACAATCATCAACCAACCGGCGCCCAACCGGAACATATCTGCCACCCGCCCGGCAATAATGCCGCTTGATGTGAAAAACAGATACAAACTAACAACCAGCCAGAGCAACCCCATACTCACCGCTCCTATTCTCAGCGCTTCTGCCACTGAACGGGCACGAAAAACGGAGTATAAAAATGGCACAACAAGGATCCACCACCAAAACGGCATAAAAATTTGCAGCAGAAGTGTCAGAAAAAAACAGATTAAAATGCCAATCATTTTACACCTCGCAAAATTGTTGCACCAATCAGTGTTGAATTCTTTTCATCCGGCGATTTCAAAAAGACCAATTTATAAATATTACCTTTTACCCAATCATCAATCATGTTATCATAATATTTTGAACCGGGATTGCCGGACTGCCCGCCGGGGTAAATGCCCCAGGCTTTCACCTGCGGCCCCAACGCCACCACCATGCGCCAGGAGGGGCCGAAAGTTTTTGAGATGGCATTGATAATGCCTGAATTGCCATTGGTCTGTAAACCGGTGCGTCCCAATCCGGGTATATTGGCCAAATGATTAATATCTGTCCCCCGTGCTTTTCCCCATTGCCAGGATTCGCCAAACTCTCCGAATCTTTTCCGTAAGTTGGCGATTGCATCATGAAATGAACGCAGCGAAATATCTGTCAGTGTTTCAATCTGTGGCGTTGTCCGGTCATCAAAAAAGCGATTATTGGGTTCATTCAGGATCATAGCGATGGTAACATCCCGCCGCGGCCAGCGCAAAGAACCAACATCCGGCTGCATATCATCCAGCCAGACTGCCCTGTAGAAACGGTCCCACCAGTATTCAAAAATAACCGGCGCGGTGAGACCGGCACGATTTTCAAAATTCCAGTTCTTCAATTCCCGGTAACATTTGGTTTCTGCAGTATCCAATTTTTCAATCTGCACCAGGCGAAGCAGCGCCGGTAAAATCGTCCGTGCCCGCAAATTTACAATATCGTTTTGCATTCTGATCATATCTTGCGGCTCAAT
This sequence comes from uncultured Deferribacteres bacterium, assembly GCA_913009825.1. GTDB lineage: Bacteria > Zhuqueibacterota > JdFR-76 > JdFR-76 > DREG01 > DREG01. Next base: position 97,949 of record CAJVYQ010000007.1, on the reverse strand, counting down.
ATTCTGCATCCGGGCAAGCAGCTCGTTTATGCGCGAACCGCGTTCAAACGACGCGTAATTCCAGCCCAAATAATACGGATAAGAAGAATCCGCCGGCACCTGATTGGCGGAACTTACAAATCCGCGCGGCGGATTTTTCACATGGGGATTCCGGCCTTTTGGCACCCACCCCTGCCAACTGTGTGAAGGATCGGTTCCATCCAAAAGATATTTCCCCTGACCCCGCCACCTGAGCGGAAAAAGACCGTTATGCCAGATGGCAATATTATTGGCTGCATCTGTGTAGGCAAAATTCTGCGCCGGACAGGTGAAAAATTGTAAAGCCTGCAGATAGTCCTCGTAATCTTTTGCCCGGTTCAAACGCAGGAATGCCGCCGTTTCGTTGGAAGGATCGTGTGCCGTCCAGCGCAGAGATGCATCGAGGGGGATTCGCCGGGAGTACGGTTTCTCGCCCTTTCGGTACACAACCGGTCCGTGCCGTGTGTAACATACGGTATCGTAAACGGTTTTCGCCCCCCTTATTTTGATCGCTTCGATCCGGAAACGGGATTTCTCCCAATTGCCGTCGTAATAGTATTCCTGATCCGTTTCATCCTTAAATTTGATAGCATACATATCCAGAACATCCGATCCGGCATTGGTAACTCCCCAGGCGATGTTTTCATTAAATCCGATGATAACCGCCGGCGCGCCCAACAGAGAAACACCGTAAACATTCACACCGGGAGCATGCAGCTGTACTTCATACCAAATGGAAGGCAGGCTCAAATGCAAGTGGGGATCGTTGCAGAGGATGGGATAACCGGAAGTTGTCTTCGAGCCGGATACCGCCCAGTTGTTGCTGCCCACAATTATTTCCCGGTTTGGAACTCCACGGGTGTACCGGTGAATCGGATAAAAATCCTTATCCGGCTTTTGTGGTAGTTGTGGAGTAAAATTCCAGGATGTTCCCGGCGGAATGACCGGATCTGCCATTGGCGGAAAATCCGGAAATAATTTCCGCATCAGTGAATCTCCGAACACTTCCCGCGTCAGGGTCATTTGCTTTTCGGAAAAAGAACCGGTCAGATCCAGGGCCATCATTTTTAGCAAAATGGCTGTTTTAAATTCCGTCCACGGTTCCGGTTTATAGTCTAAAATTTTATATTCCAGTGGCAGCGTTGCCGCGGACAAAGTGGATATAAAAGCATTCACACCATCTTTATACGCAGAGACGACAGCCTTCACTTCCTCATCCTTCTCCATGGCCCGTACTGCATTCTCAGCGGCGTAAACCATGCCGATCCGCCTCTGATAACGATCGTATGCCAAAGATTTTTTGCCGATAATTTCCGAGATCCTTCCCGCCGCCGCATGGGTCTGAAATTCCATCTGCCACAGGCGGTCCCGGGCCGTAATATATCCCTGCGCAAAGTAAAGATCGTGATTGTTTTGGGCAAAAATGTGGGGCACATGCCGATTGTCCCAAACAATCCGGACCGGCTGTTCCAGCCCGGTCACCTGTATTTCATCATCAATTTTATCCGAATTTTCATTGTTTTGCCAGAAGCCGGCGAATGGATTGAAAAACTTTCCAACCGGCGGGAGAGGGCCGTGCGAATAATTGAATAGCCGGAAAATGAACAACAGCAGTATGAGAGACGTGACGGATTTAATCCTTTTCATCATTCCTCCGGGGAGAACAGATTTAGAGTTCATAGATCATAAATATTCAGTTCAGCGTGCGGCACCTAAGTTTGGATTGAGAATTCACAACACAGCGAAGACAAACCCGGTAGATCGATATATTCCAAACCAGGCAGGCGGTTTGCTATCGGTTTTATTTGTAACTATTCAGTTTGGTTTCGTTTTACCACGAAGGCACGAGGCCATAAAGTTTCATAAAGAAAACCATTATTTTTTTTATGTTAGCCAATACATCATGTTTCATGTTTTATTACGAAGCAAAATCCACCGCCGCAAGAAGTGATAATTTGATTCATTTCTTTTTCTGTAACTATTCAGCTCACGTCTGTCTGACACAGGCAGAAAACAGACGAAACAATCGAATGATCTCATCTAACTTTTTTCCTGTTTTTTTTTGAGTCTTTCGCCGGCTGCCTGAGTAGTGACAATACCGTAACACTTTAGTTTTTTGAACAAATCCGTTTCCTTTGCGCTCTCTGCGTCTCTGCGTTTTAAAGCGCCTGTTTTTTTAACGCAGAGACGCGGAGGGCGCAGAGAAATTGAAAAAATCGTTTGCCTGTTCAGCCCGCGAATTACACGAAATCATACGAATAGGACAAAATAGTTAACGATTCGCGTTTTTTAGCGATATTAGCGGGCAACCTGAATAGTTACCTTTTTCTTTGTGTTTATTAGTGCCTTCCCTACCCAATGCAGGCAAGGAGACTTTGTGGCTGAATAGTTACTTTTATTTCATACATTAACCGCCCTGTATTTTTAAAATAATGAAAATATTTTTAAAATCGAGTTGAAATTTACACGATCAGACAACGGTGCAACCCTGGCCGGGGACGGAAGATTTGGTACGCTATTTCACAATTCTTTCACCAACCCGGAATATTTTCGTTCAATTTTGAAATCGAAACGGTAGAAATACTCCGGCCGAAAAAAACCGGTAGTGACAAACTTGCGGTTTTCACTCTTCATCCGGTTGAAAAATTCATTCATCAGTCCTTCGCTGATCCCCTTACGGCGATAGCGGTCGGATACAACAATTTTTTCCATGTGCACCGAATCTCCTTCCGTATAAACATAAAACAGGCCGCCAATGATATATCCCCTCTCCGAAAGGGCTACTAAAAACTGATGATCCACATGAAAATGAACCAGCAGATTGGTATCGATGAAAAGTTGATGCAGGCGGGATATCTCTTTTGGTGAAACCGGACCTCTGATTGAATAGGGGTTTCCATCGTAATCTTCCAGTTGCACAACCAGATTGGCAATTTGGCTCCCTTCGCTTTTTACTTTTACCAGCGCTGCGGAATCCGTTGGCTTCAGATGCGGATAAGTTAACCTGGTCAGGAAAAAAGCTTCATTCTCTGTCAAATCATATTCGGACTGAATATTGGTAGTGAAAGTAAGCAAATCCGCTTTATCCACCATTTTTTCCCGCTGAAATTTAACCATAGTACGCAGATTATTCTTCAATTTTGCAGTTGAATTTTCAAATGCCGTTCTGAGAAAAAATCGCGTGCGGGTTTCAGGATAGGATTTTTCCAATTCATGCAAATAGTAGGATTCGTAAATCTCATATAAAGTTTGCGCCTGAGCGCTGGTTGAAGCATTGTTATTTAGTTTAAACCAGCGATGATACCGCTTGATGGCGAAGAACAACTGCTTGGGAATGAAACCGTTCTCCTTCACATTGGCCAGAAATGTGTCTAACGAACGCAAAATCTGCTCTCTGTTTTCTGCCTGTGTCGATTTTTGCAATTCTGCACGAAATTGGTTCAAAACAGCAACCCCTCTTTTTTCTCCCTTTGCATCGATCACGCCGGAGAATACATAATTCCAGATCGATTTCCGGGTTAAAAAGGGATACCTGGCATGCACCGGCCGGATAAATTTCTCATAAAAATGATTGAACAGATTCATCAGCGAACCGGATTCCACCCGATCGGAAAAAGAGACGACCCGTGTTCTGGTTTGATAATCATGGGTAGGGATGATGAAGTTATCCGGCGCAGGATTTGCCAATTGCAGGCGATAGCCGGTCAGACGCCAAAAATTATAATAGGATGAAGCGGCATTCCAGACAAAAAACGGCCACAAATAATAGAGTTTTTTCCGGGTTCCCTCGTCGTTTCTTTTACCTTCACGATGCAAAAATTTTGCCACTGTGTCACCGGGGATGAATTTGGCGCTCCATAAATCGAATTCCGGCCGATAACCGCCAAAATCCTCAACTAATTCGTTGTGGTAAAATCTGGCCCCGGCCAGTATCAGCCAGTTTATTTCTTCCTCCACGTCTTCCGTGGAACGTTGTTTGTTCAGGTTGAATACAATATCGAATGAACCCTGGAAGCGTGTTTGCACCGTTATCCGGTAAACCGATTTATCGTGATAGCTATCCAGCAGGCTGACCCAGATACCGCCGGGAAGAATGTTATTTAACCGAATTAAAGTACCTTCCGAGAAAAGAAAAATGGCCTCCCGTAAAATGGATGTTTGGGAAATAGCCTGAACAATTCGCGCCCGGTCTTTTGGGGCCATGTCTTGTTCCGTGATGATCACACCGGACCATTTATACTCTTCACCGGTTTCAATGTCCACCGCAACAGTTTGATTTTCACCCAGCCAACTGCGGAAACCATGGCGAAGATGGGCCCGTGCCTGTCTGGCGATTTCGGCTAATTCCGGAAAGTCTTTGCGTAACTGGTATTTTACAATAATCTGGCGAATCCTTTTTGTCGAGGTTGGGTGATGAATCCCATAACTGCTCAACGTATCAAACAGAGAAGGGATAGCGGAATGCTCCAGAATATCGCTCCGGTTCTTTTCCACTCCGGATATTTTTTGTGCCAAAACCGCTTCAATCGCCTGGATTACGCCGGATCCCCGCTCCAGATTTACCACAGTATAAATCACCTGCTCATCCAACAAATCATGATTCCGGTCCAGAAAACTTTCCAACAACTTTTTAAGATCATATCCTTTCTTCAGTTTGATTGCTGTTTTGAACAGTTCGCGCCGCACGATCAGGTCGTTGGTCAGGGCAGGTTGGATGATTAATTTTCCGGTCAGTTTAAAGATAGGCAGCGTTTCATCTTCAAGAAGAAGCCGGAAATATTGCACGGCTAAAAATTTATCGGCTGCGATATTCGATTGCAATAAAACGACAGCCTGATTGAGTCCGGCAAGGGAATGTTCCCGGGCTGAAATAAAAAGTTTCATCTTTTCCTGAATCTCCGGATCGATGAGTCGCTGGGCGGTATTTTGACATAACCGGATGTATTTATCCGGTGAATCCTGCCGGTACCAAAGGAAAATTCCTTTGCCGGTAAAATGAAGGAAATCTAAATTTCCCAGCCAATACAGCGGATTTGTGAGCAAAATCTGCAAATCGATATGATTGGCGTCGATCCGGTAACAAAAATCTCCGATGCGATACCGCTTCTCTTTTTGTTTATCCTTTTCGATCCTCAGTTTTGCCTGCAATTTGGGAATAGATAACGCATTGGGTAAAGCCACCACATCACCGCTTAAACATCCTTTTTCGCGCAGAAACCAGTTGGGAATCCGAACTTCCATTCCGGCGACAGAAATGGATGTATAATTTTTAGTATACATTTCTTCGATGGTTCGGGAAAAATTCTTCTCGATGACCCTCCTTTTGTAGGTGCCTTTGGGGGTCAGATCGCCTGCCTGGCCGGAAAACGGCCTGTCGATGAGACGAAAATCTACGATTCTTTCGAAGGGGGCCAAAAACCGGTTCACGGTCACAATCACCGTAGAGAAATACTCATGTTTTTGTCGTGCGGACATCTCATCTAAGATTGAATTTTCCACTTCGTGATTGGCATAGATTAACACGGTGTTGAATGGCCGGTGGTCGCCAACTAAGAAAACCTGTTTCACATATTCAAAATCCCGGAAATAATTTTCAATCTTTTGCGGCGCAATGGTCTCACCTTTAACATTCTTGTAAATCTCTTTCTTACGATCGATAATGGTGATGAAACCGTCTTCGTCCATACGCATTACATCTCCGGTGGGAAACCAGTGATCTTCCATAAAAGTTTCTTCATTATTCTGCCGGTAATAGCCCATCATCACATAATGACCACGGATCAGCAGTTCGCCATCTCCCCCTAATTTTATTTCAATTCCCGGCAGAGCTTTGCCGAGAGAATTAGCACGATACTGCCCCGGCGGCGTCATAGTGATTCCTCCCGCAGCTTCCGTCATGCCAAAACCACTCATCACTTCGATGCCGAATTTCTGAAAAAACTGAAAAACTTCAGCGGGGAGATAACCGGCAGCGGAAAGTCCCCATTTCAAATGATTACCGGTAATATCCTGTACCGCTTTCAGAATAAGCGACTCGTCATCCACTTCGATATCTACCTTTTCCGCAACACGGTCATAAAGCTGCAGCCACTTTTTGGGAATACTGATAAAAATAGTTGGTTTAACCTGCCGCATATTTGAAATCATGGTTTCCACGGAAGGATTTTCCATAAAAGAATAGCATGCCCCCCGGAAAATGCTTCCCATCATCTCCAGCCATCTGCCAAATGTGTGGTAAAGGGGCAAATAGCATAAATATTGATCCTGATCGCCGATTTCCGGCAGCGCCATGGCCCGGCAAAAACGCTTGTATACAATATTCATCTGGGAAAACATGATCCCTTTCGGTTCACCCGTGGTACCGGATGTGTACATGATAGAAGCCAAAGAGTCCATAGAGATTTGACTGCGGCTTTCTTCTATTTTCTCGTGGGAGACATGCACGGCGGAAGAGATGAACTCTTTATGCGGCATCACCCAATCTTCCACACTTCCCCCCTGGAGCAGCACCACCTGTTTTAAATGCGGAATTTCTTTTCGAACCGATTTCACCTTATGTAACTGCTTTTCATTTGAAATTATAAGCAGAGAAGCCTCCGTCTGATTGAGGATAAAGGCTACATGCTGAGGCACCGAGTTGGCCGGAATCATGATATTAACAATCCCGGTTGTTAAACAGGCCAGGTCCAATAAAGCTGTTTGCAGGCTGTTTTCCATGAGGAATGCCACTTTACCGGGATATTGAGATTGAGAATTTAATAACGCTTTGCTGTAGCTTTCCACCAGAATATCAACCTGGCGCCAACTGTAACCGGTTTCCGAACCGCCGCGAATTACCTTGAACAAAGTTTTATTTTCATAATCCCGCACTCGCTGCCGGAACAATTCGGCAATGGCAAAATTACTTTTATCGATAAGGGCGTGGATCAGATCAGCCCATCTGTTTTCCCCGTATATCCTGATTAAGAATTCCGACAGGCGGAAAATATCCAGATAAGCGTGGATCAACCGTTTATTTTCAAATATAGCCTCCCCTGTCCCGGAAAAATCGAGCAAATACCGGCCAAAATTATAAAAGGTTTCACACCGAACCGAACCGGCAAAATCATCCGCCAACTGGCCGGAGAACAAAGAGATAAAAATTTCCTGCCACACGGATATCTGTTCCGGAAAGTTTACAAACCTGTTATCTTTGATAATTTTCGCTATTTCTTTTTCAATGGAATGAAGTAGATTTTTCCGTTCATTTTCATCCAGCGCCGCCTTTCCGGCAAATACCTGATCACGGATATTTATGATTGCATCGTTTGTTACTCTGATCATTTATTGTTCACTCATAATTTTTCATTCATTGATAAATTGTAACTATTCAGCATTGTGTTCTTTTATGTAGGGCGATTCGCTGAATCGCCTCAGCGAGACAACGTCTCGCTCTACAAGGAATACTTAACCTGAATCGTTACGATAAATTGTAATAAATGCTTCATAATTAGAGTCTGTCCGAAAACCGGTAAAACTTGTCATTCCGGGCGGAGCCCCGATGGTTTTTATCGGGACAAAGTCGAGGAATCTGGATGCCGCGATAAATCAATAGGTTAAACAGATTTCTCTCCGCCAACCGGCGGATCGAAATGATAAAAACAGAAGTTTTCGCTCAGACGCTAATTATAAGGTTAGAATATATCCTATTTATACCTCCTTTTCAAATTCTATTTTTTAGAAACCGGCATTCTCAAATCATTAAAAAATTCAGTTTGATTTTTTCATGGATATATCTTAATTTTTTAAATAAAGCTTCGGCACATTTTTGACACAACAGGAAAGAGATATCACATTATGGGATGTAAGAGATCTTTGGCTGCAACAACGCTCCTGCTTGTTTCACTCGTCGCCGGGAGCCGGGATGCCGGTGTGTCTGGGCAAGAGTCGGAACCTGCGGATGATCTCATCGCGTCAGACAGATAAAACGGGCGAGCCATTGTATCAGCCTGTCGACTTAGAACAGGCAGCTTTTTGTGTTTGGTGTTCGATGGAAAAAGGAAAATTCCTTCGTTTAGGCTCGGCCATACTGCAGGTTCTACAACCGTTCTTCCAAATCACCGATTCAGCGGAACGAGGATTAAAAACCGGAATATGACTTTAACCTGAATCGAGCGATTGTAGGGCGATTCGCTGAATCGCCAGTCTGATTTCTATGGATTTTGGACTAATAAATGAAAACCCGTTTGGTATTTAAAAAGAGATTATATATGGCTGAATCGCTCGATTTAGGTTTAATTTATATTCCCCCTTACACTCCGCTTTATTCGGAATGACATCGGGAGTAATTTTTGTATCCACTCAATATTTAATGGTATTTTTGGTTTTAGCCACTAAGACACCAAGGTTCAAAGATTCATAAAATATTATTTTTGTGTTTCTTAGTGTCTTTGCGCCTTAGTGGCAATTACTACACTACCATGATTTATTGAGCGGATACTAATTTTTTTTACTTGTAAAAAATCAGCCGCCGGTAATGAACCCGAAAATGGAACGAGTCACAAAACAATAAAACAAATGGAACAATCCCGAACAACACCAACGACCAAAAAAGAACGACGCACAAAATTACTTCCATTATGGAACGTGGTACTTTTAGACGACAACGACCACAGCTATGATTATGTCATCGAAATGTTGCAGGACATTTTTGGCCATTCCCGGATAAAGGCCTTCCGGATGGCAGTGGAGGTCGATACGGCAGGCAGAGTGATTGTTTACACCGGTTTGCTGGAACATGCTGAGATGAAACGGGATCAGATTCATGCTTACGGCGCCGATTACCGGATTTCCTGGAGTGAGGGTTCCATGAATGCCGTTTTAGAAACCGGTTGAGTAATAGTTCTTCAAACGGCCCGGTATAATACGATATGTTAAGCCTCCACCGTAAAGTCATATTTCTTTGCAACAGAGCAGGAGTCAAGCCGCCCGCTTTGTTCATAATTGCATATATTTTGTTACCTATTCTATAAAATATTTCTTATATTTTATACCAATTTCAAAGTCCTGCTTATTTCGGCTGCCGTGAAAAAGAGAAAAACGGATTATACATAGAGGAGGAATTAGATGAGACGGGTAGTTATCACCGGTTTGGGAGCAGCTTCAACACTGGGTTTGGATCTGATTGAGATCGAAAACAAGTTACGGAGCGGAAAAAGTTGCATTACTTATTGTCCCGATTTTGAGGAACACGGCTTTAGCAGTTTGGTTGCCGGTTGGCTTGAAGATTGGGACGCCGCGCAATATTTTCACCGAAAAGCACTAAAAACCATGGGGCGCGGCTCACAATTCGCCACTTTCGCTGCGCTAAAAGCCAAAGAGGATAGTCACTTATCGGATGCAGATGTTCAAAATGAGCGTTGTGGTGTCATCGTCGGCTGCGGTGAAGGCAGCGCAGTGGATGTTTTTGAAGGGGCATACGCCATGGAAAAGCACAACAAGCCCCGCCGGGTGGGAATTCGCGTGCCCAAAACCATGGGGTCATCCAGAAGCGCCAATATCAGTATGCAAATTAAAAACAAAGGGATAAGCTTAGGTATATCCGATGCTTGCGCTACCGGCCTGGTAAATATCGGTTATGCCTGCCAAACTATAAAATGGGGCGTACAGGATGTGGTTTTCGCCGGCGGCGGTGAATCCAGCGACTGGCAAAGCAGTTCTTTTTTTGATGCAATGGGAGTTTTACCATCGAAGTATAATGACAATCCTGCCGCTGCATCCCGTCCGTTCGACAGAGATCGCAATGGTTTTGTTATTGCCGAAGGCGGAGGAATTGTCGTGTTGGAGGAGTTACAGCATGCGTTGAGCCGGGGCGCGCCCATTTATGGGGAAATCGCCGGATACGCCACCAATTGTGACGGCGGCTATTCTATGGTCGCTCCTTCTACTGATGGGCAGATTCGCTGCATGAAACAGGTTTTTCAGGAAGCGGAACTCACACCCAAAGAGATAGACTACATCAATACTCATGGAACCTCTACGGTGGCGGGCGATCCTTCCGAGATAGCTGCCGTTAAACAAGTTTTCGGCGGTCATTACCCTATGATCACTTCAACTAAAAGCCAGATCGGACACACCATCGGCGCGGCCGGAGCGCTGGAATTGATTGCCGCTTTGATCATGATGAAGCATGATTTCATCGCACCGTCCATCAATATCGATCATCTTGATGAAAATTGTACTTATCCCAATATTCTAACTGCCACTAAAAATGTCCGCTTCGATACATTCCTGACCAACAATTTTGCCTTCGGCGGCAGCAACGCTTCGATGATTGTGAGGAGGTTTCGTTGAGCAGAGCAGGTTGGGAAGCAGATAACGGTGGGGAAATGAGAAAACAGGTTTGCAGTAATATGGGAGATATAAAATTGGAAATTGGGGTAACATTTTAGTTCTTTGAAACAATTGTTCCATTTCGCTTTTCCGGTACGACACGCGAAATTGTCATTCCCGCATGATTCAAGCGGGAATCCACATTAATCCGGAAAATGGATTCCCGATAAAAGCATTCGGGAATGACAAAATGCCGGATGATTGTAATTTTTCAAAATACTAAAGTGTTACAAATTGGGTAATATTTTAATCCGTTGAAAATATGGGATCCTCCCCCTTCCAACCTCAATTTTTTTGACTGAAGAGAATATGAAAAATAATCTGCTTTTTGGGCCAAAGCCCGCAGAAGAGCGATTACCAATCTACCACAAGCCTGGCAAAGCCATCCCTACGGGGAAAGCTCGTGGCAATGAAAAGGGAAAATTATTTCCTAACCACGATCTTTAGAGCGTAAATTAAAATTGATGCGGAATTTTCGCCCGGACATCAATGCCAGGCCGGGGCCGGGCTTGCACGCCGGCCCCGAACCGACTATATCACACCTAATTCTTTGCCTGTTTTGCCAAACGTTATCGCGCCAAAATCCAGATCCTCCCGCGAATGGCTGGCGGAAATCATCACACGGATCCGGGCTTTGCCGCGCGCCACAGTTGGGAAACCGATGGACTGGGCAAAAATGCCTTCATCAAACAAGCGGGAACTGAACCGAGAAGCTATTTTAGCATCGCCGATGATCACCGGTGTAATCGGTGTTTGACTGAAACCAAGATCGAAACCCATGTGCTTCATTTTGGTTTTAAAATATTCTGCATTGGCCCATAACACTTCCACCAACTCACCGGACTCACTTAAAATATCCACAGCAGCGATACAGGCAGCAACATCCGGCGGTGTAACGGCGCTGGAAAACAGAAACGGTCTGGCTTTTTGATGCAGATAATCGATAATCTCTTTCCTGCCCGCAACAAAGCCGCCAACCACGCCAAAAGCTTTGGACAAGGTGCCAACTTCCACATCGACCCGTCCGTGTAAGTCAAAATGATCGACAATTCCACGTCCATCCCGACCTAAAACGCCTTCGCCATGGGCATCGTCAACCATGGTCATAATGTCGTATTCCTCAGCAACCGCAACCAGTTTGTCGAGCGGCGCAATATCCCCGTCCATACTGAACACGCCATCGGTTATCATCAATTTTTTTCCGGGATGATCTTTATATTCCGCCAACCTTTCCCGCAGGGATTCCGGCTTGCAGTGATCATAACGGACAATTTTTGCCCGGGAAAGCCGGCAGCCATCGATGATTGAAGCGTGATTCAATGCGTCTGAAAAGATCAGATCCTCTTTGCCAACCAGGCTGGGAATGGCAGAAAGATTCGCCGCAAAACCGGATTGAAACGAGATGGCCGCTTCCGCACCTTTGAATTTTGCTAATTTTTCTTCCAGTACATTGTGCAGAGTCATGGTTCCGGCAATGGTTCGAACCGCGGTTGGCCCCACACCATATTCATCCAAACCTTTCTTGGCCGCCTCCCGCAGTTTTTCATGATTTCCAAAACCGAGATAATTATTCGAACACATGTTGAGTACTTTTTTACCATCCACAATAATCCATGCGCCCTGAGGACTTTCGATAGTGCGAATTTTGATCAATAAGCCCTGTTCCTTCAGATTTTTAAGGTCATGCTTAATAAAATCTAATTTTGCCATTTGCCTTCTCCTTTTTTATGTGAAAGATATCAACAGACAGATTATTAACATCGGTGTGATATCCCCTAAAAATGATCTGATGATAAAAAATTTGCAACTTTTACCTAAATTGAGCGATTCTCAGCTTAAAACAACCACCCAAAGAGTTTTGTCATTCTGCCTGCCCGACCACAGCGGGAAAGAATCTTGTTGGTTCCGTGCACTAAACCAACAAGATTCCTACGGAATGATATTAGAATCGCTCAAATTAGATGCAAATTTAATTTGGAAAATATATTTTACTTTCGCAAGGGAAAACTGTGAAATACGGAGAGAATTAGTAATTTAAAATTTAGTGAAAAAGTGTTCGCCCCAAAGCAAAAAAAGGAAGCGGCAAAAAACACCGCTTCCTAATTTACAACAGGACAATACGAAAATCACCGCCACAAGATCATCTTCTTGATTGCGGTAAAAAATCCGGCTTTAATTTTGTAGAAATAGACACCGGAACTCACTTTATGTCCCATATTATCTCTGCTATTCCACTGGACGGTGCGTGAACCGATTGAATTCCCGATATCGTCTGGACAATATTTTCAATAAGCGGATTATTGCCGGGTAATCTCTACGGATTTTGTCCGATTTCCCAGGTGATTGTTGAATTATTATTCCGGAGTCTGTCCGAAAACCATCTTTTCTGTCATTCCCGAAATGATTCTATCGGGAATCTTGTGCTTAGGATGGAAAGATCCCGGTCAAAAACGTGCCGGAATAACAGGCTTGAATGGGTTTTCGGACAGACTCTATTCTATTCTGCGGGTAATTTATGTAATTTCATGCAATAATATTTTAACTTGTTATTCAAATAAAATAATCATATATTTTTTGCGGATAATGATATTTATTTTGATGAAATTATTTACAGTTACGGGTGTATTTTTTAATTAAAATTTGGTGTAAACATGCAAAATAAGATTTCTGTTTTTATTTTATTGGCTGCGGTTTCCGTTTTGGGATGTGCCGGTACCAAACCGGTGGATACGGTTGCCAAAAAAGAAATACGGAACGAAGCGAAGAAAGACTCGGTTTCCTACAATCCCAAGGCAGCTTCACGATATATGGATGGTGTGGTGGCAAGCGGCAACGGCGATTGGATTGCGGCTTTTTTGGCATTCCAGGAAGCACATCTTTATGATTCCACATCGGCAACAATTCTCGGTTCCATCGGCGAGGCTTATACCAATTTGCGCCGGCCGGAAGCGGCAATCATTACACTAAGAAAAGCGATTCGAATGGACCCGAATAATATTGAAAACCGGCAAATGTTGGCGTCTCTATATACACAGACCAGAAATATGAATCTGGCCATGCAACAATATGAAAAGATTGCGCAAATTGATTCCACCAATCCGGATATCCATTATAAACTGGCGACACTTTACCTGATCACGCAAAAAAAGGACAAAGCGATCCGTGAATTTCGAAAGATTTACAAGATTGAAGGGTTCAATCCGGATGTACTGATTAAAATCGGCAATTTATACCTGGAAAGCAGAAATTTTGAGGATGCACGAAAAACTTTTCAGGAATTACTGACACAGGAACCGATGAGCGAGGATGCCTATTTGGGTATTGCCTATTCTTACGAGCTGGCCAAAGATACCACGGCTGCAATCCAGGCCTACGAGAATGCAATGAAAGCGAATGAGGGTTTTGAAAAAGTCCGTGAAGGGTTGGTCGAGCTGTATTCCGCGCGCGAGCAGTGGGACAAGGCGCTACAATTGTACAGTCAGAGAGTCGCGGCGGATTCTTCCGATTATTTTGCCCGACTTCGTCTGGCGGAACTTTCACTGGCCAAAGGAGACACCAGTACGGCGGAGCAACATTACATCTCGCTGATTAAAGATTTCCCCGATGACTGGCGCGCTTATTATTCCCTGTCCCGTATTCAATTAGAGCATCACGAACTGGATGAAGCGGAAAAAAACATCCGGGAAGTGATCAAATTAAACGACAAATATCCCCGTCAATGGATGCTGATGGGGCAAATTTTAGTCGGGAAGAACGAACTGGATTCTGCGAAAGTTGTTTTCGAAAAGGCGGCAAAAAAGTTTCCGAATAATTATTTCGTGCATAGTTTTCTGGGCAACGTCTTAAATCAGATGGGATTTCAGCAGAAAGCGATCAATGCTTTCAACCGCGCCATCCAACTGAATCCCAACGATATTCAAACCAAAATGCAACTGGCCAACATCTACTACAATTTGAAAAGCTACAACGAAAGCATCCGTCTTTGCCGGGAAGTGCTGCAAAAACAACCGGATAACGATCAGGTCAAGCTATTTCTGGCCAATATCTATTTACAAACAGAAGATTATGATGATGCCATCGATATCAGCAAACAGGTTTTAAACAAGAATCCGAAAAACCTCAATGCGATCCTCACGTTGGCCTCTATTTACGATACGCAAAAAACTTTCACTCAATCCGAACCGTTATATCAGCGGGCGCTGGAGCTGGATTCCAACAATGCCATTGTTTTGAATAATTACGCTTACAGTTTATCGGTTCGAAACGAACGGTTACAAACTGCATTGAGGATGGCGAAAAAAGCCATCGCCAACGATTCAACCAACGGCGCTTATTGGGACACGCTGGGCTGGATTAATTTTAAGACAGGGGATTACAAAACCGCACTCAAATATGTGCAAAAATCCATCGACATACGAGAGCCTGGTGCGGAAGTGCTGGATCATTTGGGCGACATTTATAAAAAACTGGGCAATGTAAAAAAAGCGCGGAATTACTGGGAAAAAGCCCTGAAGGAAGATCCGAAAAATGAAGCCATTCAGATGAAACTGGAGTCAGAAGGGAAATAAGCGTGAAGTCCGTTTTTGCTCCCGTTACTCGTTCTTTTCGGTCATTTTTGCCGGTTCTGAGTCTGCTGTTTTTTGTCTCCTGCGCTCCGTTCACCGGCGGCAGTAAAACGGATTTTTACCGCTCCCATCCGGTCTCCCTGTTTTACACAGCCCTGCAACACGGGCAGGAGATCGAATCGTTTGAGGGGAAAGCACACCTGACCATCGAATCACCCGTCGAAGGATTCCAGGGAAATGCAACCATTTATTACCGCCGGCCAGATTCACTTTTGGTGAAGCTTCAGGCTGCATTTGGCGTGCCGGTCGGCAGCTTGTTGATCACCGGCAACCGGGTACAAATTTACAATATCCGCGAAAAAAGTTTGTCTGAAAGCGAAGGCGGCAACGTACCGTTAAACAGCCTGATAGGGATCGGTTTGCGGACGGAAAATCTGTTTGAAGCGGTTTTGGGTTTGCCCCGGCTGCCGGATATGCTCACTGTCTCCGCAACGGAATTGGATTCTTTACACTACATGGCAGAAGACGGAAATTTCACTTACTTCATTCAAACGAAAACGGATAAACGAAAATATATTGCCGCACCGGACAAACAGGTTTTTTTGCAATACGTTCTTTTCAACGGAAGCGACGGAGATACGACCCTCTGTACATTCAGGCAGTTCCGGCGTTTTAAAAATATCAGGATGCCGCGGCATGTTCAGATTAGCCGGGAAAATCCCAAAGAACGGCTTTCGCTATTTTATACCCGCATGCAGGTCAACAAGAAATTCCCCAACAACAGGTTCAAAATAAAATATCCCAAAGATGTGAAGATTATTCATTTAGCCAAAGCGAAAAAATGACGGGCGAAAAAACAAAAATTTCAATTATTGTTCCTTTCCTTAATGAACGGGAGTCGTTGAAAGAGTTGTATGAAGGACTGCTCGGAGCCGCCACCAAATTGAGCGGCGATTATGAGATGATGTTCATAGATGACGGTTCCACCGACGGGTCGGCGATGGTCATTGAAGAGATCCATGGGCGCGACAACCGGGTAAAGCTGATTCAGTTCCGCCGGAATTACGGGAAATCGGCGGCGCTGGCAGCGGGATTTGCGGAAGTGAGCGGCGATTATGTGGTAACCATCGATGCGGATTTGCAGGACGATCCCGATGAAATCCCCAATCTCATCGCCAAATTAGAGGAAGGGTACGATCTTGTTTCCGGCTGGAAAAAAACACGCCGCGATCCGTTTCTGAAAAGAAACACTTCCAAAATCTACAATTTTTTCACCTCGTTTTTCAGTGGAATCCGCTTACACGATTTCAACTGCGGCCTGAAAGCTTACCGGAAAGACGTAATCGATTCCATTCACATTTACGGCGAACTACACCGCTACCTGCCTGTTTTGGCGCATCACAACGGATTCCGTGTGACCGAAATCCCGGTGAAACATCATGAGCGCAAATACGGCCAATCCAAATTCGGCGTCGCCCGATTCGCCCGCGGCGCTTTCGATCTGATCACCGTAACTTTTTTGACACGCTACACCAAAAGGCCGCTGCATCTGTTCGGATTGCTGGGTTTGTTCTCATTTTTACTGGGCAGTATTATTTCTCTCGTCCTGGCTTACCAGCGCATTTTTTTTAAAATCTACCTGAGCAACCGACCGCTCTTGTTTCTGGGCGTTCTGCTTATTATTGTGGGTGTGCAGTTCATATCGCTTGGCTTGTTAGGGGAGATGATTACCGCGCAAAGGCAGGATACACAGAGTTTTCAGATCAAACAAACACTGGGACTAAAAGAATAGCCCGCCCCCGGAAGCAGCCCGCCCCGCAGCCGGGATTCAAAGACCGCCCCGCAGTGAACTACGGGGCTAAAACAGGGAAGGACGCTGAAGCGACCTGATGCGAAGTTAGTTAAAAAAAGTAAACTTCTTTATAATTTCTAACGCCGGTTATTTAATATATCTATTAATAAGCTGTTGATAAAGCTCCTGTTTGCCGCTGATCTGTTTCGGCTCACCGTATTCGGCCGCTAATCCGGCCAACTGGTCAATATTGAATTTTCCCTGTTCAAAATCTGCGCCGGCACCGGCATCGTAGCTGCTGTAGCGTGCCCGTTTCATTTTCAGAAAATCCGAATTCTGCAGAATATCATCCGCAATCAGCAGCGCACGGGCAAGGGTATCCATTGAACTGATATGAGCGATGAAAAGGTCTTCGGCACCGGTAGAGCTACGGCGGGTTTTCGCATCGAAATTCATCCCTCCTTTGCCGATTCCGCCATGCTGTAACAACACTAACATCAACTCGACCGCATCGTAAAGATTGGTGAGAAATTCATCGGTGTCCCAGCCGTTGTGCGGATCCCCCTGGTTGATATCCAGGCTGCCTAAAAGCCCGGCATTTACCGCTGTCTGAACTTCGTGGGCGAAAGTGTGTCCCGCCAGTGTAGCATGGTTATTTTCAATATTTATTTTAAAATCATCGGCAAGACCATATTTATATAAAAAACCGGTCACCGTTGCCGTATCAAAATCGTATTGATGCTTGGTGGGTTCCATCGGTTTCGGTTCGATCAAAAACGTGCCGGTAAAACCGGCTTTTCTACCGTAATTCCTGGCTTTTTGCAGAAACATACCCAGATGATCCAGTTCCCGCTTCATATTCGTATTCAGCAGGGAATAGTATCCTTCCCGGCCACCCCAGAAGACATAATTTCCACCGCCTAACGCTATTGTGGCATCGATGGCGCTTTTCACCTGTGCCGCCGCATGGGTAAGAATTGCAAAATCGGGATTGGTTGCCGCACCGTTCATATAGCGGGGATGAGAAAAAACATTGGCTGTTCCCCACAGCAGTTTTACGCCGGAAGCTTCCTGCTTTTCTCCGGCAAGTCCAACGAGGGTGCGCAGGTTCTTTTCCGATTCCGCGACATTTCCTCCCTCCGGCGCCAGATCGCGATCGTGAAAGCAGTAGAACGGCGCCCCCAATTTGGTAATGAATTCAAACGCCGCATCCAGTTTATTCCGGGCGATGGTCATGGAGTCGGCGCCGTAAAGCCAGGGCAGAACATGGGTGCCGGGGCCGAACGGATCCGCGCCGGTTCCTCCCAACGTGTGCCAATACGCCACGGCAAAGCGGAAATGATCCTCCATTGGTTTTCCGGCGATCACCCGGTTTTCGTCATAGTATCGAAACGCCAAAGGGTTCAGTGAATCGGGACCTTCGTAGTTTATCTTTTCAATTTCCGGAAAATAAGATTTTTCCCCGACAGTTACGTTTACAGACATAATTCGATTTCTCCTTTTTTACCGACACTGCCACAAACAGATTTTTCAACAGGAGACTCACCTGATTTCTTGCCCAAAATCCGAACAAAGACCGCAGGGAAAATCCAAAAATTCACCGTTTGTAAAAATCGGCTTTATAACTTCGTTATCAGCTTATTTCGTAATTATCCCATTCTTGTTTGCGCAGGTTCCGAACCCATCTTCTACTGTTCCGCATTTCATCGCGACTCTTCCACAAGCCGACAGATGCTTCTTCAGACAAATTTAATTTTGATTTCTTTTTCCTTCCCGGAGGAGATTTGATAACGGTTTTGCAAAAAATCAACAAAATCGAGCACTTCTTTTTTGGCATTAACAGAAAGCCAAGTTGAATTTTGTAAGTAAAGATGGAAATTCCAAATTAAACTTTCTTTTCAACCGAGGTTTAATTGAGATCACTTATTTTAATTAGCGTCTGTCCGAAAATACGCACGATATTATCATTCCGGCAGCCCGCGAAAGAATCGAAAAAACACGAAAAAAAAGTTAGATAAAACCTTTAGAGCCTTTCGTGAGTTTCGTGGATTGTGCAGTTCAAATAAAGATCAAAATTTCGGGAATATTTTATTTCAACGCTGACCTCTACCCGATACCTGCCGGTGAGAAATAGATAAAAATCAATACAATGATAATCAGAACGACAACCGAAAGCAGCACATCACGCCCTTTCCAGGTTGAACGGGATTTTTGCCGATCCGCCGATACAGTAGTGGCGTAAGTAAGGCCACGGATTTTTTCTTCGGCGGGCGGACTTGTCATATAGGAAACACCTACCAGCAGGCCGATACTGACCAGAAACAGGTAAACGGCAAAATAGAGAAAATTTACATCGGCAAACGCGAAAAGCACCGGATGACCGGTGAGTGAACCTTTGAAAATTTCCATCCCCAGCCGCAGCATGCCGATGATAAATCCGCTAACCAGCGCGGTGATAGCGCCTGCCGCGTTGATCCGCTTCCAGAAGATGCCCAGCAGAAAAACGGCGGCAATGGGCGGCGCAATGTAAGCCTGCACACTTTGCAGATAATGATACAGTTCGCCGGAAATGATCTGCATCACCGGAATCCAGGCGATGCCCAATATGACAATCACACCCGTGACAATTCTGCCCATGCGCACCAATTCCTTTTCCGGCGCCTGCGGTCGAAATTTATTATAAATATCCATGGTAAACAGTGTGGAACAGGAGTTGAACACGGCGGCCAGCGAACTCATGAGCGCAGCCAATAAGCCGCCGGCAACCAACCCGCGAAAACCGGCGGGCAGCAAGGCCATCACCAGAGCCGGAAATGCCTGATCCGCCTCGCCCAGTTGAAGCTGTCCCGATTTGGCCAGTGCATAGGCAATAACACCGGGAATGATAAAAATAAAGAACGGCAAAAGTTTTAAATAAGCGGCGAAAATGGTGCCGCGGCGCGCCTGCTGTTCATTCCGAGCCGCAAGTACCCGCTGCACAATGTATTGATCCGTGCACCAGTACCACAACCCCACAATGGGGGCGGCCAGTACCATCCCCAGCCAGGGAAAATCCGGATCGTTTAACGGCAAAAACAGGTTGAAATGCTGGCTGCCCGCCACGGCGATCAGGTTATCCCAGCCGCCGATCTTCACCAATCCCATAATGGTTACGGTAACCGAGCCGATAATGAGCACAATGGCCTGCAGCGTTTCCGTATAAACAACGGCCCGGAGTCCGCCTACAATAGTATAAATCCCCGTGATAATCACAACGAGAAGCGCGCCGGTCCAGAACTCAACGCCCATCAGGGTCTCGAAAACAACGGCGCCGGCGTAAACGGTTACCGAAACTTTGGTAAAAATGTAGCCGACAAGGGAAACCAGTGATAAAAACCAGCGCGTCGATGGCGAATAACGTTTTTCCAGAAATTCCGGCATGGTGAAAACATGGCTTCTTAAATAGAACGGGACAAATACCCAGCCCAAAAGCAGAGCCAGCCACGAGTGCAGTTCATAATTCCCCATCACAACGCCGGATTTGGCCGCCGTCCCGGCCAGGCCGACAATATGTTCCGAACCGATGTTGGCAGCAAAAATAGATGCGCCGATGACAAACCAGCCCACATGGCGCCCGGCCAGAAAGTAATCTTCCGGAGATTCCTGCTTCTGACGGATCACCCACCAGGCAATTCCCAAAATCACGCTGAAATACAAGCCGATAACAATCCAGTCGAATAGGGTAAAAATATTCATTGATTCTCCTGTCTGAATTTTTTAATAAGAAGCTCTGACATGGCCAACTTGCAATTTTATTGAAACCCGGATCGAGCGATTTTCTTGTTTTTGAGCTTGTTTTTATTACTAAACGGATTTTCATTTTTAATGTAAATCCGGTTGGCGATTCAGCGAATCGCCCTGCAATCGCTCGATTAAGATGAGATAATTATCTAAAATAATGTTTCTGCGGGAAAAATCAAGTTAAAAAATAAAATGGCGGAAAAACATAGAAAGACAAAACAAAAAAGCCGGCTCGTATTCTGAAAAAACCTTGCCATTCACCTAAGTACAGGTCTTTGTACACACATATCTACACTTCCTTTTAAAAAGGAATGAAGAATGTTGAACGATGAGGGCTGAATAATGGAGGAAAGGGAATGTTCCAAATGCGACGTGCAAAGATAATTGTTCCCAATCCTCATCGATCGTGAACACCGGTTCAACAACAGAGAACAAAACAAACCTCACTAAATGAGGATGAAGCTGGGGCAGGAGTTGTACTCCTGCCCATCTTTTTCGTCTCAATCGTCTCTCAACCCATCCCCCACTAAATAGGAGGAGTGAACGGGGGTGCAACTCCCGCTCAGCATAAAAATCTGCCGCTGTCGGGGCGAAAGGCCTTTCGCCCCGACGAATTGGTTCCCGATGCAGACCGGAAATAATAATGAATGCTAAATTTCGGAACGACGAACTTCGGAATGATAAACGATGAACGTTGAACGATGATTGACGAACAGAAAACGTTGAATATTGAATGAAGGGGAATGGTACCTAAATTGAGCAACTCTAATGTCATTCCGTAGGAATCTTATTGATTTGGCGCTCATAACTAACAAGATTCTTCCGGAATGATAAAACTCTTTGGCTGGTTGTTTCAAGCTAAGAATAGCTCAATTTAGGTGGAAAAAATATTCGACATTCATCGATAATCATTCCTAAAATCGTCTCTCGACGCGTCCCCCACTAAATAGTAACCGGAACAGGGGGTTAGGAAAAAGCGGTTGCGGCGCATTCCCTGTTTTTCATTTGTAAATTTTATACTTCATTCCATACACGGTGTCAAGAAAAAAGTTCGCAAACCTCTGCATGAATTTTGAATTTTTCCTGCCATGTAAACCTTCCGGGTTTTCAAAATCCGGAAAGCTTTATTTCCGGGCATTACCCGACTTTTCTCTCTCTGCGCCCTCCGCGTCTCTGCGTTAAAAAACAAGCAATTTCTACGAACAAATCTCCGAAGATTCACAGGAACCGGGAAAAAGCGTTTTCCTTCAGGGAAAACCTGCTTCCGCGAATAACGAACGGGGATTAACTATTTATGATTTCAGATTGGCAGGGGCGAAAAGCCTTTCGGTCCTACCAATTGCTTTGCAGCAGGCACTTTCAAATAAAAAAACCTGCCGGGCTTTGAAAACCCGGAAGGTTTGATTATTCTTGAAATTTTATGTACGCCAGGCAGGATTCGAACCTGCGACCTACGGATTAGAAGTCCGTTGCTCTATCCAGCTGAGCTACTGGCGCGTGTTTTTTCCCAAAATTTTAAACGTTAAAATATAAATAAAGTTTGTTTCGATTACAAGAAAAAATTTTATGCAAAAATTATAAATCAAAGATAAAACCGATAATTACGCGAATTACCATCAACATTGCTTCCAAAAAAACAATCAGCGAAAATTAGCGAAATTAGCGGTTAAAATTCTTCTAACCAGACTCAATCATTCACCGCACCAGCAGCATTTTCCGGGATTGGCGGCAGCGACCGGTCTGCAGGGTTAAAATATAAATCCCGCTGGCCGGGTTTGCGCCGGCGTCGTTTTTTCCGTTCCAAATATAAGTATAATTTCCCGGCACGGTATATTCTGCGGAGAATTGTTTAATCAATCTGCCGGCAAGATCGAAAATGGAGAGATGAACCACCGCCGGAGCAGGAAGCGAGAACGCAATCTCCGTTTCCGAATTGAAAGGATTGGGATAATTTTGCATCAGACCGAATGCCGCCGGCGGCGCGTTGTTTTCCTCCGCAACGGAAACGGTTGTGCCGAAAACAAAATCGGCAAATACGGGCAGATGGTCGGAAGCCAGATACAGCGATTGGGCGATGGAATCCGGCACCGCCTGGTTGGGCATCCGGTTAATGGAATTGTTCAGATGATTGCCGTCATTGCCGAAAGCGGTGTAAGTATCGGGCAGAATTTTTACGCCGTCATCCGTCAACACATTGGCGGAGACCAGAATAAAATCGAAACGGTCATCCAGTCCGCCGGTGGAGCCGTAGCCAAAAGCCTCTCTTCTGGTTGATTGAGTATGGATGGCGGCAAACGGCCGGCTTTCATGCCAGGGTCCCAATTGATTGATGGGATCATGCAGATCGCCGTTGTTGCCCTGCTCTTTTTCCGTCAACTTAATAAAGCCCGGCTCGGATGAGGAATACATATTGTAATCACCCGCCGTCATAAAATAGGTGTTCGCCGGCAATGCGTTCAAGCGTTTCCGCAGGGTAGTACATTCTTTTAATCGTCTGGCTATATTGGTCTCATAATAACCGGCTTTCAGATGAAGAGAATAGAGCAGAAAACGAACATTGCCGGCGTACAAAATATATTCGCTGATATCCCGCAGATCGGTCTGGATATGATTGGCTTTAGTGAAGATCACTTTGTCATGCTTATAAAACAGGCCGTTGTCGTTAAAATCGTAGTCATTGTACGGCGCGGCACGGTAGGTATCCGGCTGTCCCGCGTTCAGAACATCTTTTAAAAACATCTGCAAACCGGCGCCGGAACTTAGCTCCTGCACAATTAGAATATCCGGATCCATGGCCCGCATTACCCGGCGATATTCCGGGATTCTCTCATTGGCCAATTTTTCGGGGAAAAACAGCAGGTTATATGTGGCAATGCGCAGCGTATCCGGCTGCGCAAATATCGCACGAACAGCAAAAAAGAAAAAAAATGATACCGACAACCAACTTTTTTTCATAAGGTTCTCTGATTTAACTTGCCGAAACGCAAAGGCGAAAAGGTTCAAACTTCGTAACATTTTAGTCATTTGAAAAACGGACGTTTTGTTATCAACATATATTTACCAAAACATGTCATTTCGAGCGTAGTTCCGATGACTTTTATCGGGACGAAGAGAGAAATCTCACCTCACAAACAAAGGGGGTATGAGATTCATCACTCCGCCTAAAGCGGAGATTCGCCTGCCCGCACAGGCGGGCCTGACTGCGCAGGCGGGGAATGACATCAATCAAGCTCGTTCAAATTATTAAAAACACAGTTTTTCAAAAAACTAAAATGTTACCGAATTTCTTTTATGGGAATTCTATCGGCGACTCAGCCCGCCTGAGTCGGACAGGCGAATCGCGCTGCAATTGCTCAACGCAGGTATTAAACGGACACGGCGTGTTAAAAAGCCAAACCATTACCGGAATTCAAAAACACAGGTCAATCCGGGAAAAACCGGTTTTACCGCTGCAGCACCGCTTTGTAGCCGTACTGCAAAATACCGGCGTGTCCTTCTTTCCGGATTCTCCGTAAGATCAGATTTACCCGTTTGCCGATTT
Source organism: uncultured Deferribacteres bacterium (assembly GCA_913009825.1). Classification (GTDB taxonomy): domain Bacteria; phylum Zhuqueibacterota; class JdFR-76; order JdFR-76; family DREG01; genus DREG01. The sequence goes on along the minus strand of CAJVYQ010000007.1, from coordinate 73,882 downwards.
CGATCTCTTCCGGCTTGCAATCCACAATTTGAGCTGTCAGGCGCGCGCCGTCGTCTGTTTCCACAACGCCGACGGCAAAAGGCGTTTCGGCGGCAAAATTATCCTCCGCTACATGGATCACGGTGTAGGTCAGGATGGTTCCTGCCGGTTTAAGTCGAACCGTTACAAACCTGCGATTACCGCATTCGGGACAGACAACCCGCGGCGGAAAAGCAAGATAGCCGCATTTTTTACATTTCCCGGCTTCCAGACGGTATCGTTGCGGAATTTCTCTGGTATAACGTGGTACAATCATGACATCGCCTCCAAAATATGAATGACGCAGCTTCCGCCGGAACCGCCCATATTCTGTGTCAATCCCAATCCGGCATTGGCCACCTGACGGTCACCGGCAGCGCCGCGTAACTGTTCAACAATTTCAATCACCTGGGCAACGCCGGTAGCGCCAACCGGATGGCCTTTGGATTTTAAACCACCGCTGGTATTAACCGGTATTTTTCCGCCCAACCGGGTCATGCCGGCGGAAACCGCAGCGCCGGCTTTGCCCCGCTCAACCAAACCCAACTCTTCCATCACCACCAATTCCGCGATGGTGAAACAATCGTGCACTTCCATCACATCAATTTTATCCGGCGTAACACCGGCCTGTTTGTAAGCCCTTTCCGCAGCTTTTTGAACCGCGGGCAGCGCCGCCAGATCCTTGCGGGAATGCAGCGCCAAACTGTCCGTGGCCATGGCCGAAGCTTTGATTTTGACGTACGGCCGTGCCAATTTTTTAGCCACATCCATCGAAGCGACAATGACGGCGGCGGCGCCGTCGGTAACCGGAGAGCAATCCAGCAATCGTAGCGGGTCGGCGACCATGGTGGAATTCATCACGGTTTCCCGGTCGATTTTCATACGAAATTGGGCATTGGGATTTTTAAATCCATTTTCATGATTTTTCACCGCCACATCGGCAAGCTGCTCCCGCGTGGTGCCGTATTTGTGTATATGCGCGCGGGCAATCATGGCGTACAATCCGGGAAATGTAACGCCGTGAAATGCTTCGTATTCCTGATCCGCGGCAGTTGCCAGGACGTAGGTGGTATCGGCGCCGTCGTTCATTTTTTCCACGCCGCCGGCAAGGATAATTTCACCGGCGCCGGAAGCCACTTCAAAAAATGCCTGGCGCACGGCAATGCCGCCGGAAGCACAGGCAGATTCCACATGGGCAGCGGGAACGCCCGGCATTCCCAGATAATCCGCCATCAGGGAAGCAATATGTTCCTGACCGACAAATAAACCGGTGGACATGGCGCCGATATACATGCCGTCTATATGATCCACTCCGGCGTCGTCGATGGCTGCCAGAGCGGCTTTGGCAAACAGATTCCGTAACGAATCCTGCCACAACTCGCCGAACGGCGTCATGCCGATACCGACAATTGCAACTTCTCTCATGTTTTTTCTCCTCTGTTCTCTATGAAAAGTAGAAATCCGATTAATCGTTCAACTGAATTTTACCGCGGAATTTCGCATATTCTCCGTAAGTGAGATAAATTTTGTGATCATCCATCATGGATTTGAAGCCCGGCGCCAGGTTGCGGATTTTTTCTATCTCGTCCGTCACCCGAAACACAAATGCGTCGCTGCCGGCGCCGGAACCGAAGGAAACCACTAAAATCCGGTCGCCCGGTTTGGCAACATCCAATGTGGCGGATAAACCGGTCGGCGAAGCACCGGAATAGGTATTGCCGATCCAGGGCACAATCCAGCCCGGTTCAATCTGTTTTTTTGTAAATCCCAGTCTTTTCCCGGCCCGGAGCGGGAATTTGCCGTTGGGCATGTGAAACACGGCATAAGAAAAATCTTCGGCTTTCATGCCGGCCTGCTCCATCATTCCCTGTCCGGCGCTGACCACATGACGAAAATAAGCGGGCTCGCCGGTGAATCTGCCGCCGTGTTTGGGATACATTCTGCCTTCCCGCCGCCAGAAATCGGCGGTATCCGACGTGTAAGAATAAGTGTGCTCAATTTCCGCCACAACATGTTCCTTGCCCATTATAAAAGCGGAACCGCCGGCAGATGCGGTAAATTCCAGCGCATCGCCGGGCGCGCCCTGCGAAGTATCCGCGCCGATACCCATGGCATAGTCCATATTTCCGGCTTTCACATGGCTGTAGGCAACATACATCGCCTCTGTCCCCGCTTTACAGGCAAATTCAAAATCTGAAACGTGCACATCCGGACCGATTCCCAATGCATCAATCAAAATGGTGCCGCTGGGTTTTACCGCATACGGATGGGATTCCGAACCGATATAAACCGCGCCAATTTCTTTGGGATCGATACCGGCCCGCTGCACGGCATATTTGGCCGCCTGCACGGAAATGGTGATGGTATCTTCATCCATTCCCGGCACCGTTTTTTCATTTACCAACAAGCCGTTTTTTATCGATACGGCATCTTTTCCCCACTGTTTGGCAATCTCCTCAACAGTTATGCGGTAGCGAGGGACATAAGATCCATACCCAACAATTCCTGCCATAAAACCTCCTTTATTTTCAAAATGAATACAGCCTGCAACTATATTTGAACACCTGCAGGGCGATTCGCTGAATCGCCAACCCGGTGAAAATGGAATACCTAAAGTGAAAATCTGTGACCGGTTATAAAAAGTCCGTTTGTTTTTCAGCGTCCGATTTAAACGGAAGTAATAACGTCCAGATAAACGGAACGCGTCTTTTTGTGTTTCCGCTTTAACCTGTTCAGAATCAGGCTAATGCCACCTGAAACCCGGTTATCGGTATAAATCCACGATCTGAAATCTGAACATCATAGAACGGTTTCGACAACAGGATTTATCCGGCTTCTGCCCAAAAAGAAAACCTGCCAATTTTTCCCGACTTACCGAAAGAAGTGCAATCCGAATAATTTTCAAATAACTAAATTGTTACCAATTTTTAAAAAAATAAAAGGTTACTCATTCTTCATGTAAATCCGGACTGTCGATTCAGCGAATCGACTTACAAACGTTCCCATTGAAACAACAACGAATGACTATTAATGACGGCGAAGCCAAATGACATTTTATTCAATCCGTTCGCTTGCCATAATCGTACAGCAGTCGATTTTCACATCCGTATCACGCCCGTTTTAAACTCACCAAGATTCGGATTGCGGGCCGCCATTTCGATCCCCCGGATCAACAAATCTCTGGTTTGGCGCGGATCGATGATTTCATCCACCACCAGCCTTGCAGCGGAAAAATAAGGTGATGTTTCCTCCTCATATTTGGCCAAAATTTCCTGTTTTCTTTTCGCTTTTTCCTCTTCGCTTAAATCTTTTTTGGTCAGCAAAATGGTGTCGGCCGCATTGCCGCCGTCCATCACGGCAATTCTGGCGGTGGGCCAGGCAAAGATCAAACGGGGATCGTACGCCTTGCCGCACATGGCATAGTTGCCGGCGCCGTAACTGTTGCGAATCACCACCGAAAATTTGGGCACGATCGAATTGGCCTGCACATTGACAAACTGCGCGCCGTCCTGGATAATCCCTTCGCTTTCCGCCTGCCGTCCTACCATAAATCCGGTCACATCGTGGAGAAAAATCAGCGGGATTTTGCGCTCGTTACACAACATGATAAAGTGGGTTGCTTTATTGGCGGAATCGCTGTAGATCACATTACCAATCTGAATCTGCGGCGGCCGGGGCTTGCCGTACGGGTCCGGCGGCATAACCTTTTTCACCGGTTTGCCCTGGTTGGCCACAATGCCGACGGCATAACCGCCCAGACGGGCAAATCCGGTCACCAGTGTTTTGCCGAATTCCGGCTTAAATTCTTCGAACCGGCTGTCGTCCGCCATGCGGGCGATGATTTCCCGCATTTCGTACACACCGGTCGGCTGGTCCGGCAGGACGCCTAAAATTTCTTCGGGATTGTAATAAGGTTCCCGCGGCTCGATACGGTCAAAAACCATTTTGGGGGAATAGCCGATCATGCTCACCTGATCACGGATCCAGGTGAATGCTTCCTGTTCATCCCGGAAAATATAATCGGCAACGCCGCTGACGGCATTGTGCATCTCTGCGCCGCCCAGGGTTTGTATATCCACATCCTGCCCCAGTGCGGATTTCACCAAAAAAGGCCCGGCCAGAAACATGCAGGCATTTTGGTTAACCATAGCCAATTCGGAGCTCATGCCCGGCAGATAAGCGCCGCCGGCCACACAAAAACCAAACACGCAGGAAATTTGCGGGATCCCCATGGCCGCCATCACCGCATTGTTGCGGAAAATACGGCCGAAATGTTCTTTGTCCGGAAACACCTCCGCCTGACGATCCAGAAAAACGCCGGCCGAATCGACCATGTAAATAATGGGCAAGCGGTTCTCCATGGCAATTTCCTGCGCTCGTAAATTTTTCTTGCAGGTGATGCCAACCCAGGCGCCCGATTTTACCAACGGTTCGTTGGCCATGATCATCACTTTTTTCCCGGAAACCGTGCCTACTCCGGTGATACTTCCGGCCGCCGGATAACCGCCGGGAATGTCCGGGTACATTTTATCGGCGGCAAACAGCCCGGTTTCGTAAAAAGCTGTATCGGAATCGATAGTAGCCTGTATTCGTTCCCGGGCAGAAAATTTATTTCGGCTATGAAGTTTTTCCAGCGCTTTTGCGTTCGGAGTGAGGATAGCTTTGCGGCGAACATTCAGTTCGCTCAGCAAAGTTAACATGCGGTTACGGCGCTGTTTAAATGCAGGTGATTTTGTGTCCAAACTCGACGGATATATTTTCATTTTTTCTCTTCTAACGCAGATCTTTCACGCGCAGTTGAATGGAGGTTCTGCCCATATATTCATTTTCATCGATGCCAAAAACCATGTCCAGATTTTTCCGGCCGGGTTCGATGCGATAAATCAAATCCCCCAAATTAAACCCGATGGCATCCATTACCTTGCTATTTTGTTTAACCTTAAATTTAAGATGATTATTCCCGACAATCTGAGGAGAGCCGACAACCTGAAGATTCTTCCCCATAAAAACCGGGCGCATATTTTGCGGTCCGAACGGCGCAAACAGGTTGAGAATCCGCATAAATTTTGCATCGATCTCATCCAATTTTACCTCCCCGTCGATGCGCATTTGGGGGATCAGCGCATCTTCATCAAGATGAGCGGTTGCGTATTCATTCAAACCGGCGCGTAAGTCATCGACCTGTTCCGATCTGATCGACAATCCTGCCGCATATTTATGACCGCCAAAACCAAGCATCGACTTCTCGCAGGTTTTTAGCGCCTGGTAAATATCAAATCCGGGGATGCTGCGCGCCGAACCTTTGCCGGTGCCGTTATCGAGAGAGATCATAACCGTGGGACGGTAATATTTTTCCACAACTCTGGACGCCACAATGCCGATTACTCCGGGATGCCAATTTTCCTGCGCCAGCACAATAATTTTATCCCGTTCCCTGTTGTACGATTGCTGCAGAATCCCCAACGCCTGGTTGAAAGTATCTTCATCGATATCCCGGCGATCGCGGTTCACCGCTTCCAGGATAGTGGCGATATTGTTTGCCTGAGCCTGGGAATCTGCAATTAACAGATTAACTGCCCGTGCCGCATTTCCCATACGGCCGACGGCATTAATCCGCGGCGCAATGGTAAAAACGATTTGCCCCGTATTCAAATTACGTTTTCCCAAACCGGAACTGGCAATAATCGCTTTGATTCCAACTTTATCGCTGGCATTCAGACGTTTCAAACCGGCATTTACTAAAATGCGGTTTTCTCCCATCAACGGCACAATATCCGCTGCGCTGCCAATAGCCACCAGGTCTAAAAACCGGTGATAAGCATCAGGATCCAGATTCAGCGTTTCACCCACACCCTGGATCAGTTTGAATGCAACACCCACACCGGCCAGTTCTTTAAATTGATAGTCGCAGTCTTTCCGTTTTGGATTAAGAACCGCCAATGCACCGGGAATTTTCTCTCCGGGTTCATGATGATCGCTGACGATAATATCTATCCCCAACCGATTGGCCAGAGCCACTTCTTCTACCGCCGTGATGCCGCAATCCACGGTGATAATCAGGTCGGCATCCCATTTGTGAATTTCACGAATACCATCCGGAGAGAGGCCATACCCTTCTTTCATGCGATCCGGAATATAAAACAGCGGTTTCACTCCCAAGCTTAAAAGAAACAGGTAAAGCAATGCCACCGATGTTGTGCCGTCCACGTCATAATCGCCATAGATTACAATTTTTTCTTTATTGCGTACGGCATTCACAACCCGGTCGACAGCTTTTTCCATATCACACATGGTGAAAGGATCGTGAAGCAGGGAGATTTCCGGACGAAAAAATGACCTGGCTTTTTCGAAAGTATCCACTCCCCTGTTGAGCAATGTCCCGGCAATGATTTCAGGAACGTGAAGTTCCCGCGCAAATGAGGCAAGCTGGAAAAGATCAAACTTCTCGACAATAATCCACTTATTTTCCATAAAATCAGTTTTCTCTCATAAATAAAAATTATGGTAATTATACAGGTACTCAGGAAAATCTTCCCGCCTGATGGTGGCCCGGCAGGCCAAGATTAGCAAGCACCATAAACGATGCTCCCTCGATAGGGCGCTTCAGCGTCCTTTCCATTCTCAGTGGTTCACCACGAGGCGGACGCGCAAACCGTACCATCCATTTCATTTTTAACTATGTTATTCACTACAAAAACCTAACCGGAAACTTCTGATAAATTGTTACATTTGTCGAACTCGTAAAAAGTCTAAAATATTTGATCTGTGTCCACATTATAGTAGATAGTGAAATATTTTCAATACTAATTATTGTCCGACCGAAAACATTCTTTTTCTGTCATTCCCGTGAAAGCGGGAATCCATAACATCTTGTTTTCATTAGATTCCCTGCCTGCGGCGGGCAGGCTGCTCTCGCATAAATGACACCTTTCACTGATTTTCAGAGTTTTTGTTAAGGCACTAATTACAGTTTTTCAAAGAAGTAAAGTAATACTATAAATTATGATCCAAAGTAAACCGATAAGCCGAATTCTGTCCGTCCCGCAAGTGAAATACTTGTGAGACAGGGTGATCATTTAACTTCCCGACTAAGTCGGGATCCCAAATTTTCGGGATGCGGCCTACCCTTCCCGTCTTCCCAAAGGGAAATTGAACGGACAGCTCTCTTCTCTGTTTTGGCGAACCATAATAGAGAAACGGGATTTACATGGCCTTGCTCCGGGTGGGTCTGCCGGACGTCCGGCGTTGCCGCCGAACCGGTGGGCTCTTACCCCGCCATTTCACCGTTACCGCTCTGCTTTGCAGAACGGCTGTGTATTTTCTGTTGCAGCGCCCTTCCCGTCACCGGGAACTCCGCGTTACGGAACACCCTGCCCTGTGGAGTCCGGACTTTCCTCTCCATGCCGAACCTGCCGGCACAGAGCGATCACCTGGTATACTTTGGATCAAAGAACAAAATTGTCCGCCGGTTATCTGCAGCCGGTATCATGCTAAAATGTATAAGATAACAGAATGTATAACCATCTTTTTTCAGATTTCCCAAAAATGGCCGGTTGACTGTGCCTGTTTTCTGTCAACGGAACATTTGCGCCCGCTTTAAGCGGTTCAAGCTAAAACCCTCTCATATTCAAGACCTGGTTCGCCAACCGGTCTGCCTCTTTTGTTTCCGTGCGAAACACATGGGTAAGATGAACAGTCAGTTTGTTCCTGGCAATATACTCCCTCACAGCAGCGGCAAGTTCTTTCAACGCCGGATTTTTAATGCGGTAAATCCCATTAAACTGCTTTACTAAAAGTTCGCTGTCCGAATTGATGGAAATTTCTATCGAACCGTCGTCATTTGCCGCTAAATTTTTATTGACAAATAAACGCGCTTCTTCCAGGCAGATTAACAATGCCCGGTACTCCGCCACATTATTGGTGGCCTGTCCCAAATACCGATGAGCTTTTAGAAGCAGATTGCCGGATTCATCGTAAATTAAAACACCCACGGAGGCATGCCCGGGGTTCCCCCGCGAAGCACCATCGATTATTGCATTTAATTTAAGCGCCATTCTTTTCCCTTTGTTCCCGGATTTGGCTTATCGAAACAGCAAAACTTCGTTTATGGTTACTTAGATAAATGACCCGTTGAAATTAAAAACTGAATCAGTCTTCGAGTAAGTTTGAAACTAAGATTGATGTCAACATTTTAGCACTTTGAAAAATTTCAGCCTTTAACAATGAGTGCTCCGCCTTCATTTATTGCTGTGCTCAGGCATTATTTTTAAGATTTATTTCGCCCCTTCAGGGCTGATAACGATTAAGCTAACCCGATTTGACAGCAGGAAGTGAACCTGGTAAAAGCACAGAACTACAGCCAAATCCGGAAAAATCCCAAAAATAGAACGGCTGTTAAATTCGGGTTGAGCGCCGGGTTAGCGCCATTGATTACAATTACTACACTACAATGGCCGTCGATCACCAACCAAAATCGACACAATACCTCCACCGAACCCAAATATGCCGATACTTGCCAGAGCCATCCATGGGGCTTTAAAAGCAACAGCTAATATCAGCGCAATCAGAGTTCCTAAAAGCAGGCCTATACCGCCACGTCTATAATTACCTTTTTGATATTTCATTTTTGTTTCCTTTCCTTAATACTATCAACTGCATTTTCTGTTTTGCGGCCTAACGGCACGCACATAGCGACATGCTCAGTTGCTGCCGGCACTTACACACAGATTTTCGGAAAAGTACAGAGCATGAATAACAATCAAAATTACAGAAATCGCGCCGGCGCAAGACAATCAAATGCAGTAATTTTTTAGCATAACAGAATACCACCAGCACACCGAATGCTACGGTTAAACTAAATTTAAATTAGTGCAACCCTTAAACAGGAAATTTCAAAATACCAATTATAAGTAGTTTTTTCAAAATTCAACCATCCTGTTTTAAAATATTTTTATTCCTGTTTTCCATCCCAATATTTTTGGGTTGGCAATGGGTTAAATTACTTCTGTTTCCACAATTCCTTTCGATTGACCCACTTTTTGGATTTAATAATATTAGGTTGGGAATGTGGGAAAAATTGTTTCAATTAGCAACGATACTTCAATAAAACAGATATTTTTATACTGCTCCTATTTTTATTTATCCCCAGTATTATTAAAAAAATTTTCAGTACTAACGTTTGGCTTACCCGCCAGTGAAATATCCGCACAGAGTTTCGGAAAAGCACGGAGCATAATTACCAATCATAATTCCGGAAATCGCGCTTCAGCTAGATGGTAATTCTTCACAGCAGAACCAACAGTCTGATTTGAGAATGTTACAGACGCGAAAGTTTATCCATTTTCTCTATATTCCTTTAAAATCTTTTCCAGTACTTCTTTGAATTCGTTTGGATTTTGAGGTGTAAAGAGAAATCTTTTGCAAAAACCTTCATTTTTATCTAAAACCACATGCTCTTGAAAATTTGCCCAGTCTAATTTGAATGCTGGTTTAAATCCTTTTAGCTTGAGATCCCCTTTCAACAATCCTTTTACATCAGATTCTTGTACTTCAATGCATTCTATTTTATCAAATGGGATTGAGATAACTCCAAAGTGAGTGCCAAATTCCACATGGTCTCTATAAATTCTATACTCTTGCCAAAGACTTTTAATAGTTGACTTTGATGTAAATAACGCATTTTCGTTCATTATTCTCTCCTTCGCATATTATAACTGAGATTAATATATTTTAAAGCGCCGGCAGGTTCTTGTCATTTCGAATCCCGGCGCTTCGCACCGGGCCGGTATATTTTGCTCTTTCAGAGCATATTTCTGCAAATTTTTATCACTCTGAAAAGGTGAGATAAATCAGTCCGGGGCAGCGTCCCGGGTTAATGTATATCATATTTCCCGATAGCCCTGAAGAGGCGTAATAATCATCTCCATCTTTCCCTCTTTCACACTTCAGCAAGACCTGTCCTGAGCCTGTGAAGGGGAGAGAGTAGAAAGGTGTGAATGCCATGTTTTCAAAGAACTAAAACGCTGCGATTGATTTAATTTCGACCGGTCATTTATGATTCTGTTGATTAATTAAACTTCCAAAGTTTCCCCGTGGGCGTTTGTCAACATATTGTATGTTCCAAAAATATAAATCACATTTTGCAGAATTGATCAAAAACTTTGGCAGTTTTTTGCATTAAATCAACAAACTCATTTATCTTACTTTTTATTCTCCTTTTCATTCCAGATAAGGATCCGGCCACAGAATTCACAGGTGATAAATTTTTCCTTTTCACGGATTTCCAACAAGCGCTGCGGTGGAATGGCATTGAAACAACCGCCGCATGCGTTTCGCTGGATTGCAACAACGGCTATGCCATTTTTCCCCTTTCTCACCCGCTCGTATGTGCTGTACATCTGCCTGTCGAGGCGGCCAACCAGTTCTTTGCGATGTAAACGTAAATTATCCTCTTCCCGGTTGCTCCGATTCAATTTTCCCTGCAGCTCTTTGTCCAAAGCGTAGTGATTGGCAGTAAATTTGGTTTTTTCCTCTTCGAGACTTTGTATTTTCGTTTGCAGCTCCTCCTGGATATCGTCGAGTTTAAGAATACGCAGTTCGAATTTGTCGGTATTTTCTTTTACCGCTTCAATCTCCGCAGTCAGGGCATCATACTCACGGTTTGTGCTGACACGATAAAGCTGATTCTTATATTTTTCCTGCTTCGCATTGGCCTGTTTTATGTCGGTTTGAAGCTGCTTTTGCTCCAATTCGGCATCTTTGAGTTCTTGTTTCGTGGTCTGCAATCGATTTCCTGTATCGATCATTTCCTGCTTTGTTTTTTCAACCTGTTGAGGCAGATCCCCCCGCAAATTCTCTAATTCTTTTAGCCTTAAATCCGTTTCTTGTAAAGAGAACAGTGTTTTTAACTTAGATCGCAAAATAACCTCCGGACAAATCGGGTAAAAACAAAAAAAGTGCACTCGACTGGTGCACTTTAGAATTTATATTTTTAATAAAATCTGCATCGAACAAAAAAAAACTTTAACAATCTTGATCATCCATACTCCATTTTTCACCGGGGAAAAATATAGTTAAAATCGAAGTAAAAATCAAGAAGTTTGTATCGGCTTGAAAACATAATTTTTCTTTTCTCATTCGTTACCCCGAATAATTCATACATAAACCGGGCAATTCTTCTGTCATTCAGCCTGCCCGCTGCAGGCGGGGAGGAATCTTTTTAATTTTTAACATTTCAAGTTTCGCAGTTAGTTAACCGGCATAAAAATAAGGGAAACCAGCATAAAAAAAGCAGCATACAACCTCACAACTTAATAAATTATAATATGTTAATACATAATTCCAAAACAAAGGTTATATGCTGTATATTGAAGGTATTACAAAATTGTACGAATTAAAAGGATTTTTTACCCAAACTGAAAAAGCCTGTGATACTCTTTTAGATATCAGTGAGAAATTCATAGCAATTAAAATACATTTTCAGCCGCCCCAACGGGGTGAAATACAATAGCCCGGGGCAACGCCCCGGGGAGAAAAGAGGAAAAAGAATAACAAGCCCTGAAAGGGCGGAATATTTACCGGTGCCGGTGCGATCTGTTCATTTGAATTTTGTATTTTGCCCCTTCAGGGCTTGACTCCGTTTTTTTCCCCCGGGGGCGTTGCCCCCGGGTGGTGATATCCCGTATTCTTTCAACCGGCGGTAAAGGGTAACTTTGGAAATTTGCAGCAGATCACATGCTTTTCTCTGGTTCCAGTTCACTTTTTCCAGAACCAACAGGATATGCCGCTTCTCTATTTCCGCAATGGGAAGAATTTCCTGCTGCAGCAGATCTGCCCTGCTTTTATTTTGCACGGGACTTTCCTGAGAAAAAGTGAAGGGCAGATTTTTTATGCGAATCATTTCGGAATCCGCCATGGCAACGGCATACTCAATTAAATTTTCCAATTCCCGAATGTTTCCGGGCCAGGAATATTGCATCAATTTTTCAATCACTGCGGAATCAATTTCCTCTATCTGTTTACTAATCCGGGCAGCGTGCCGTTTCAGAAAAAATTTGGCAAGCAGCGGGATATCCTCTAAACGTTCGCGCAACGGGGCAAGATGAATCGGAATTACATTGATCCGGTAATAAAAATCCTGACGAAACCGGCCGGCGGTGATCTCCCGGGTTAACTCTTTGTTGGTTGCTGCCAGAAGCCTGATATTTATTTTTCGTTCCTGCGTATCGCCCACCCGCCGGATTGTGCCATTTTCCAGAACACGCAGCAATTTTGTCTGCACCGGAATGGAAGCATCACCAATTTCATCTAAAAGCAATGTGCCGCCGTCCGAACTTTCAATTAATCCCGCCCGGGTGTTTGTCGCACCGGTAAAGGCTCCCCTGACATGTCCGAATAACTCGCTTTCCAACAACGATTCTGGCAGGGCGCCACAATTCACGGCGATAAAAGGATGTTCACTTCTCTTGCTGAGAAGATGGATGGCATTGGCGATCAGTTCTTTCCCGGTGCCGCTCTCTCCGGTGATGAGAACCGAACTATCGGTGGGAGCAATATTTTTCACCTGCTCCAGCACTTTCTGCATATTAGCGCTGTTGGAAATGATATTATCCGGGTGGAATCGTTCATGAAGCTCGCGCTCGAGCCGCCGGACTTTCCGCCGCAATTGTTTCTGCTGCAAAGCACGTTCGATACGCACGGAAAGTTCACCAATGTTGAACGGTTTGGTAACATAGTCGCTGGCGCCTTCCTGCATGGCCTGGATGGCGGTATCCAGCGTCGCATAGCCGGTCATAATAATCACTTCGCAAGGATATTCTTTTGCTTTAGCAGCACGCAGCAGGTCGATGCCGCTGCCATCCGGCAGACGCAGATCGGAAAGCACCAGATCAATGGTTTCGTTATCCAGAATTTTCAGCCCCTTTTTCACATCAGCCGCCTTAAAAATTTGATACTTTGCGGCTTCCAGCGAAGCTGCTACCGTCCGGCGGATGGTGTCTTCATCATCTATGACAAGGATTTTGGCCATGGAACGCTCATTATGGTTTATTTTGTTTACCTCTCTTATCCATTTCCAACAGGCGGACATCTTCCGGATCAACATCCGGACCGGCCGCTTTTTTTGAGGCAATCAAGTCCTCACGCGAAACGACATAGAATACTTGTCCCCGGTAATTCATGATCTCTTTCTTCTCCCAGGCATCCCGGAAATTTAAACCGGGTGTCTCTGTTTGAACATCAATTCGAACCCGGTCACTAAAAATAGTGATTTTATTCTCCAGCAATTCTTTGGGTGTGATCAATGTTGCAGTACCAAATCTTGCCTCTTTCAGTGCTTTGAGTAAACGGTTAACATTTTCTTCCGAGGCCTTAATTAGGACATCTAAATCAAAAGTTGCGCGAGGAACGCCATATAAAACTGAAGCGATTCCCCCAATTATGACATATTTAACATCATTTTTTTGAAAGGACGCAAATACGTCCTGAAGCTTGTTGAGTATATTTTTCCTCCACAATGCCGGGATTCACTGCCAGGATCAGATCAGTGAAATAACAAAGCAGGTACATCCTCTCCTCCAAAGATAATGATTGAAACCAGCGGGCTTTCGCTTCGATGGTTTCATCTTTCCATTTATGCGAAACAAAGATTGATCCGTTCATATTTTTTGAATTCCCTTCTCACTTTCGCCGGTGATGAGAACCGAACTATCGGTGGGAGCAATATTTTTCACCTGCTCCAGCACTTTCTGCATATTAGCGCTGTTGGAAATGATATTATCCGGGTGGAATCGTTCATGAAGCTCGCGCTTGAGCCGCCGGACTTTCCGCCGCAATTGTTTCTGCTGCAAAGCACGTTCGATACGCACGAAAAGTTCACCAATGTTGAACGGTTTGGTAACATAGTTGCTGGCGCCTTCCTGCATGGCCTGGATGGCGGTATCCAGCGTCGCATAGCCGGTCATAATAATCACTTCGTAAGGATATTCTTTTGCTTTAGCAGCACGCAGCAGGTCGATGCCGCTGCCATCCGGCAGACGCAGATCGGAAAGCACCAGATCGGCAACGGTTCAATTTTGATGAAAATATTTTGAAATAACCTCCGATTTCATAAGATAGCGCAAAAGCGGATATCCCAAAACATAGCAGGCGATCAATTCACCCAATCCGATTGTTGACACAAAGAAAAAGTATGTTTTCAAGCCCGGTTCGAACCCCTGAATCATAAACTGCAAATAGGCGCTGACGCCGAAGGCATTGATCAAAACCGGCGGTAATGGAGCCAGCCAGGGTTTTCTTGTTTTGCGCAGCAGATAGGTCAAAATGGCGGCAATTAGAGTGAGAAAGCTGCCGCCGAAAATGTCCCAGGGACCGAATCCGCCAAAAAGATTGGCTAACAAAACACCGATGAACAGAGCGGGAATAGCCAGCGGCGTTAAATAGGGTAGAACCGTGAGCGCTTCGGCAACCCGCACCTGAATATTGCTGTAACTGATCGGCGCTAAAAATATGGTTAAAGCCGAATAGAGTGCAGCGAAGACACCGATAAATGTGATCTGTTTGATTGTTTTCATAAATTGAATTTAAATTTCGATTTTTTTATAGATATCTTTCCGATGGCCAATTCGTAAAAGATAAATATTCTCTTCATCAAAAGAAAAAATCAGTCGATATTCTTTCATGATCACAACTCTGTATATTCTATCAAATCCTATTAGTTTTTTAACTCTTAAATCGGGATCGAAAATATTAAAGGATAATTTCACTGTTATTTTGTAAGCTTCTTCTTGCACCTCAGATGACAACTTTTTAATATCTCTGGCAAACCGATTAGTTTTCTGTATTTTACGTTTAATCGATGAATTCTTCAAAAGATTTTACCTCAACAAACTTTTTTGAACGGACGCCGGCTTCCGCTTCTTTTAAACCGATTAAAAATTTTTCCTGATAAAGTTCATTTGGAGAAACAATTTTTCCCAGAAAAGATTGTAATATGTTGCAGGCATCCAACACATTTGAAAGTTCTTCTTGGGAAATTTGAATTGTAATATTTGCCATAAAAACCTCATTTTTTCATAATATTTTTCAGGCTTTCTGCACCAAGGTACAAACACCTTCTTTCAAGTCGTAAGATCTGCCGCAGACACACGGCTTGGACAGATCAATTTTCTCACCGCATTGACACATATATCCCGTCTGTTTTGCCGGCACGCCAACCATCAGAGCGTAAGGCGGCACACTTTTAGTGACTACGGCGCCTGCTGCAACAAAGGCATATTCACCGATGGTAATACCACACACAATAGTTGCATTGGCGCCAACAGTTACGCCTTTTTTAATCAGGGTCGGCAAAAATCCCGCTGAACCTTTGGCAACAGCGGCGCGGGGATTCATATCGTTGGTAAGAACACAATTGGGACCTAAAAACACATCATCTTCGATGGTTACTTTCTCCCAAACAGACACGCCATTTTTTATCTTCACCCGGTTGCCGATTTTAACCATGCTTTCCACGAACGAATGATCGCAGATATTGCAATCGCTGCCGATGACGGCATCTTTCATTACATGGGCAAAAGCCCACACTCGTGTGCGCGGCCCGATATGTTCGCTTTCCACCAGCGCCCTGGGGTGAATATAAACGGAAGAATCCATAAAATTCCTTTTTTGTCTGATCATGATCTAATTATTTCTTTAAAATAAGCAGGTTCAAATTTAAAAAGCAACAAAAAAACCTCCCGGCCGGAAAATCGGAAGGTTCATACAAAACCGTGGAAAAAGCCGGAAATTTGCCTGCATTTTATATTAACCGGATGATAGCAGGCGGAAGCCATTGTAAAATCGCAATCATCGACGGATAAACCAACTGCATTTGAAACTTCATTCACACAATATTTTTAGTGAGGATTCTGTCTTTAGCCGGCAAATGCCCGATGAAAGTATTCGGACGGAAAAATATAGAACTGTCCGCATCCTAAAAATGACAATCATTTCCAAACGGTGAGCAAAATTTTACAAGCCTGTTAAAATGGCTGTAACATTTTAGTTTTGTGAAATTGATAATTCAGTTTTTTACATGAAGTAGATATTTCTACTTGTTTCTTCTCATCACAAATAACTCATTTTCAAAGAACTAAAGTGTTACAAATGTCTCTTTTTTTAGCCCGGTGCTTCACCTGAATGTAGGCTTTGTAGATAATAAGCAAGTAAAAATCTAACCAAGAACTACAGTATAAGAATTTCTTGCCTCTACCCAATATTTAATAGTGAAGAGGAATAATTACTACGAAGGCACGAAGACACTAATTAAGAAATTCATTAACGAAAAAATAGTCTTGTGCCTATATAAAAGCCAAACACAGGGCCGGGCATTACATGGCGGGTTGCCAATAATTTAATCTGAAAGGCAGCTTGAAACATATAAAAGACACGCCGTCCGGAAAGATACCACCACGTAGACCGGAAGCCCGGAGAGAAGTATAGATGCAGCCCTTCCGTGTTTGGCTGAGGGACATTATCTATCCGGGCTTCGTCCTTCCACCATCCTTTTAAACCAAGAAAAGGATAATAGCGATTTTTAATTCCCATTCGCACCGGGATATAAGAGAGGGTAAAATGTATTCTCTTACCCGGCACATACTCCCGGTGAGAAAGTGAAAACGTTGTCGTCAAATGGCCGTGAATTCGAAAATATTTCTGCGTACCCGAATGAAAGATGAAACCAAGCGTCATATCGGTGGAACCGGTGCCGGGTTGTAAAAAAGGGGCCAAAACCGTGCCGTTTCGGTCACGAATATTCGTTGAAGCAGAAGGGAATTTAATTTTCCCGACCAGACTCACCAGCATATTTAAAAGCCGGTCCCGACCAAACAAGCGGTATCTTTTGTACACGCCAAATTGATATTTCGCCACAAAGCGTAGATCACTCATTTCCCGGTAACCGCTACTTTTAGTTTGATTGTTTTGCCGGAAGAACCGAATGTTTCGAGTAATCAATGGAGCTTCTATACCGAAGCCAAATATTTTACCCGGATACATGGCAATTAGAATTGCGGTGGAAACAGTCTGGTCCAACCGGTAAATCCCTCTTTTTTCATCAGCAAAGCCACCGGACTTTTCAAAAGATTCATAGGAAAAGAATAATCCGGAATAACTGCCTGTGGCTTCGGTATGAGCTACCTGGGAAATTGCCGACGTATTGCTGAGCAGAAGTAATAAAATAGATGTGAATAAAATTTTAAGGAATTGAATCATCGATACAATTACAACATCGGTATAAAAGTCCGGATATAGTCTATCAGTACTATTATTTCATCATCACGCAGTGTCTTACCCCATGGCGGCATGTATTGTGACTTGCCAACCGCGCGGCCTCCTCCTTCAATGGCCCTTTTAATTTCCGCCAATTTAAGCAGGGGGGCTGCGGTAGAATCGGCAAAATTGAAAGGTCGAATTCCGAAGGAATCTTGCAGGTTAAAAGAGTTAAAGCCGTTGCCATCGCCATTTTCACCATGGCAAACGGCACAATAATGATCATAAATGAGTTTTCCCCGGTATTGATGCCGGGATAAATGAGCCTCCCGGTAAGGATTATTATACATGTCTGCGAAAAAGACCTCTTTGGTTTGAACCGCTGATGAGCCGGCAATTTCTTTTTTTCCCGAAACAGAGTTACCGCCACATTGTAATATAATAAATGCCAGCCCAAAAGCCAATATAGAATCCAAAATGGATTTAGAGGAAATCCTCATCGCCAATCCTTATGGTTTAAAGTCATTAAATATGCTGTAATTGCTAACGCTTCCCGATCCGATAAACCATAATTGGGTTCCAGAACACCATGAACAATTTTCTGCGGATCTTTCAGCCACCGGTAAATCCATTCCGCCTGTAATTTATCTCCGGCCAACGCTCCCGTTGTAAAACTGGGAGCAACATAGCCTCCTTTATCTCCAAGGATATGACACGCCAGGCACCCTTTTTCCTTAACAAGCTGTTTCCCCTGCACAATTAGTTGCGGCGAGGATTCTTCTCCGGGATGACGAGGAATCCAACCGCTGGTGTAATTTGCCATAATATGATCCGTAATGGTTTTTGCCTCCTGGGGTGTAAAATTAAATATAGGCATTCTTTCAACCAAAATAGGGCGAAGAGAATAGGAAACCATCAAATAATCATACAGCCATTGTCGCGAAACCCGGCTGCCTTCAATTGACAGATCATAGGCAAGATTAAATCCGCGACCGTTGATACGGTGACAGGAAAAACACTGGAATTTTTCAACAAGCCTGCCGAATTCTCCCTGCGGCCTATAGAGAGATGTATCCGGGAAAGCCATAAACAGTGGTGAAGAAATTTTTTTCTGATTAAAACTCAACAACAGCAGTGTTAAATCATAAATATCTGAGTTGGTTAATTTAAAAAGCGGCATTTTCTGAGGATGATCTGCCGTGGCAAATGCGCGCGGATTTTTTATTTTTTCAAAAATATAGGCTCCCCTTGTTCCCGGAATTTGACTATGGCCAAAATCAAACTCACTTAACGGTTTATCGCCAATGTCAGATAATTTTGGGCCAATGCGCATCCATTCAATTCCATTATCAAGAATATGGCAGTTGACGCAGCGCAACTCTTTGTAAATTTTGCGCCCTTTCTCAATCGTAGTCGAGTCATTCCCGGCTTTCAAACTGTCTTCATTAAAAATATCTACAAGATCATAATCGGTATATTCGTCGATCAAATAGTCTGCCACATCGGCAATCTGTTGATCGGAAAAATTAAATTGGGGCATAGTAGAATTTGGTTCAAAACGCCGTGGATCCTTGATTTTAGCGAATAAAAATTTCCGATTGGTTTTGTTGCCGAGCCGGCCCAAATCAGGCCCCAGGAAGCCGCCGCGGCCATTGAAGGGATGACAACTAATGCAGCGTGCCCGCCGAAGTATGTTGCCACCCTCGGCAGGGTCCCCTTTGCGAGGCTCCGGATCGCCCTCCAATTGTTGGTCCTTAAAGGTCTTCAAATAAGCTGCAACGGCGCCGGCATTGTCATCATTGAGGTAAAAATCAGGCATTTTGGCATTTGGCATCATTTCAGAAGGATTCTTTAACCAGTAGCGCAACCATTTTCTTTCTATACGGCTGCCAATACCGTTCAAAGAAGGACCGAGGCGAGGTAAAACCAGGCCTTCGACAAAGTGGCAGCCGCTGCATTGTAAATCGGTGAATAACTTTTGGCCGTGATTAAGCTGCCTGGCGCCGGGAAGCTGCCGGCTGCGCGGATGACACCGGTAACAGGAGGTTTGCACCATCTCCGCTTTTAACATACCTTCATGTGCATCTTCTTTTGAAAGGGTACCTCCATTGCCCCCGTGACAGATGGTGCAACCGATTTTCTGCCAATCGTGTTTTATCAGGAACTCGCCCGGGTGCGATTGAATTGGCTGAGGAGCATCGGCCATTTTGATTGCCGTTACGCCTACGTGGCAGGAGATACAATAATCGGCCACCTGCAATTTTTCATAACTGATTACCTTTTTGCCTATTTTAACCGGTTGATTCTCATCGAGAGCTTTTTCTTCTATTATCTGATTATATTCATTCTGATAGCCTTGCCAATCCTGTGAACAGCCAACAAAAAGAATCGGGATGACGATCAACAGCAAACTATTAAAACAGTTCCGGTAAGTTCTCATATTATTTCTCTTCATGTTCTTTCTCGCGCACAGATCGAATAAATGTCAACAAGTTCTTTAATTCTTCACCGTTAAATCGCGGAAAAGGAATATTTTGCCGCTGCATCTGCTCCAGCATGTTGATATTATGATTCCACATGGCTGAAGAAATGTTGATCATTTCATCCAGCCCTTGTACTATCGCCAGGTTCGGACCAATCCTTTTAGTAGACAATTGTAATGAGTGACATTTATTGCATTGTTTTTCTTGAAACAACTTTTCGCCTTTTACAGCATTGCCGGTTGGGATGCGAAAATTTGAAAAATATAAGTACGCTACCAAATCTGCCAGATTGGTGCCCGTAAACGTTGGTGAGGCTATAGAATTTTCTTTCATTTTCCGCCACATCCGGGGAGCATGGTTCAACATCATGGCTACAATTTCTACGGCATTACGGTGAAGGTTGATTTGAGTGAAATCAGGAGCCATCTTACCGCCTTTTCCACCCATAGAATGGCAGCGGAGGCACTGTTTTTCTCTGATCAACCTTGCGCCTGTTTTGTAATCACCGGGGATGGCCTCCTGTGGTTTGTAGAATAGAACCGGATTTCTTCCGCGCAGAAAAGCAAATATATCTGTTATCTCACTACCGGATAAAGTGGGAACTCGAATTCCCTGTGAACGAATTCTTGCCATCATCTTTCCGCCGTGATTCCAGAGCGCCTGTCCCAATTGTAATGGTGAGCTGAATGGTTCATTAAACAAATTCGGAGAGTTCGTTTTATTGTTTTGATCAACAGAATGGCAGGCAGAACAGCCTTTGTTCTGAAAGATAAGTGCGCCTTGCCCGGCAGAACCGGGAGTGCCGAAATAATTCAGATAATAAAAAAATGATAGTATGGCAGCCATTTCCGGTGGCGCCAACTGGGGTACAGATTGCCCGCGTTCTAAGGCTTTGCTCATCTCATTGGAATGGTTCCACATGACGGCTATGATATCCAACGCTTCTTTATTGGCCAGAGACCGTCCAAGGTCAGAGCCAATTTTCCCGCCAAATCCATAAACCGAATGGCAGTTGATACAACCTTTCGCAGCAAAAAGTTTTTGTCCCTTTTGCGGGTTATAGCCAGGCAAAGTTTCTTGTGCAAATAATGTATTTTCCCCGCCAGGGCAAACACAAATAACTAAGGTTAAAAAAATCAAAGTTTTGCTGAGATTCATCGGCATTACTCCTGATCGCGATGTTTACGCAAGCCAAGAAAGACATAAGTTAATATGCTTGCGAGAGTAAAAAATACCGGGATCGCTACAATGCTGATACCAATCGAAGCCGAAGGTGCATCATGCAACAGCATAGACAACCTTAGTAAATTGACTATCCAGATACCGATGCCAATAAAAAGGAGCCAGATAAAAATGAGTGACACAATTTGTAGAAATAAGACCGGTTTATCGTTCATATAAATTCCTAAGTTTTATTTTACCTTGATCGAGCGATTATGAACCTCAGACTATCACCGATTAAGTGAAATGTCATTCAGCAGGAATCTTGTTATTTTGATCCTGAATTGAGCGATTCTCTTGTTTTTGACCTTGTTTTTTTTACTAAACGGATTTTCATTTTTAATACAAATACGGCCGGCGATTCAGCGAATCGCCCTACAATCGCTCAATTCAGGTTGATGTTAAAAATTAAAAAGATCCCTCCCCTCCTGCCTGTCCGCACAGGTGGACAATTCGTCGGGCAGGCGGAATGACAGAAGAATCGCCCGGTTTAGGTTTTAATTAAACTGCATATTAATCGGTTTCTGTTAAACTTTGATCCGGCTGGTACGATTTCAACCGCTCAGAAACTTCTCTCACACTGGTTTCCCGTCCCTCTTTAATTTCCCAAACAGAGATTAAAGGAAAAAACCGTGAGAATAAAACAAAACCGAGCATAAACATCCCAACCGCACCGATAAATAGACTCCATTCCGTAAGTGAAGGAATATAGATTCCGGTCGGATAAGGCAGCCTGGTATTCGCCAGTGAAGGCACTACAATAATCAAACGTTCTAACCACATACCGATTGTTATACCGATAGAGGCAATTAAAATTCCAGGAATCTTCTTTGTTTTTTTATTGCTTAATATAATTACCGGCAGAATGAAATTACAGAATACCATTCCCCAGTAAAGCGGCGCATATTTGCCGGTAAATTTGTAAAAAAACACTTTCATCTCATACGGTTCGTGGCCAAAATAGCCGGTTAAATATTCCGAGAAGGTGAAGTAAAACCAGAGCAATGCCATAACCAATAACAGGTTACTCAAGTAGCGAAAATGCACTTCTTTTAAATAGGCTTCAAAATGAAAAACTTTGCGAAAAGTGATCATTACAATGAGCAGAGCGGCAATGCCGGAGAAAATGGCGCCTACAACAAAATAGGGGCCAAAAATGGTACTATGCCATCCCGGTTGCAGGGTCATGGAAAAAATATATGAAATAACCGTGTGAACCGAAATAGCAATCGGGATAACCATAACCATCAAAATATTCATTGCCCGTTCCAGTACATGTTTTTGCTTCTTTGTTCCCTGGAAACCCCAACTCAGGAATTTATAAAGCCATTGGGGTTTTGCGCCGCGATCTCGCAGTATGGCAATATCCGGAATAAGCGGCACATAGAGATAAACGGTACTGGCTGTAAAATACGCGGCAATGCTGGTGACGTCCCAAAGTAAGGGAGATTGCAGTCGACCGGCACGGAAAATATTCAGGATGCGATCCGGCCGGCCCAAATCGATAATCGGATGGAGACCGCCGATGGCCAGAACAATGGCGGTAATCACTTCAGCCATACGCGTAATTGGGCGGCGCCACTCCGCTTTGGAAAGCCGGAGAATTGCAGATATAAGAGTGCCGGCATGGCTGATGCCGATGAAAAATACAAAATTAACAATATAGAAGCCCCAGGTAACCGGTTCATTCATACCGGTAACGCCTAATCCCAAAACAAACTGGCGTACATACATGAACAAAGCGAGCGAGATCACAAGAATCAGCCCGGCAACCGTATACCGAAAACTTTTGCCCGGACTTTCTATGGGGCCATATAAAATTGCATCCGGATCGTAAGACATTTAATTGAACCTCAAATCAACTTTTCACTGGCGGATAAATAATACACTTTAGGTTCCGTTCCCAAATCTTCCAAAAACCGGACAGCTCTGGAACTATTGGCAAGTTTAGATACCATGCTGTTGGGATCATCCAAATCACCAAAATGCATGGCCCTGGCCGGACAGGTTTCTACACATGCCGGGACAAACTGTTCTTCTTGAAATTCAATTCCTTCTACCATAGCTTCCTCCCGCGCCTCGATAAGGCGGTGATGACAAAAAGTACATTTTTCAACCACACCTTTTGGGCGGAGTGACACATCAGGATTGAACGATTTTATCATTTCCGGTTCCCACTTCGGTTCATACCAATTAAAATATTTCACAGTATAGGGGCAAGCCGCCATGCAATAACGGCAACCGATACATCTGGGGTAAATCTGTGCAACTATACCGTTATCAGCTTTATAAGTAGCCCGAACCGGACAAACCTTAATGCACGGCGGATTATCACACTGCATACACAACATTGGATAGTATTGAATATGAATATTGGGAAATTCACCTTCATAGCGGGGAAGCAGATTGATCCAGGATAACGCCCGTCCATTTTCCGCTTCCTCCGGTGAAGAATATGCCACATTATTTTCGTTTTTACATGCGGCAATGCATGCGCCGCAGCCTGTGCATGTATTTAAATCGATTACCATTCCCCAGCGGGGCATAAAATAACCTCCTTTAATTCAAAAATAACATATCCCTGAATTGAGCAATTTACCCATTTTTACGATTGTTTTTAAACATCGAACGGGTTTTTATTTTTTCAAAAATCAAATGAATTTAGATTGTCGATTTATCAAATCGACCTACAATCGTTCAATTTAGAATATAATAATATCCAGAATTATTATTTCCGGTGTTGCAAACTTCTATGTCTTTTTATTCAGATTTTCAGAATCCGTACCCGGGTCGCTTGCCGGGCAAACTGGCCGCTAAACCGTTCCCATCCAGACGCTAAAATCTGATTTGGGTTCACTCCTCGATCTTTGGCATGGCATCCATAGGTTGTATGTCCGAGTCCAATTGGGAGATACACGATACCGGGCATGGCGCCTTGAAAATATTTTACTCTGATTTTAATTCTCTCTTTTTCAGATTCCAGCCAAACCCAATCACTATCATGAATTTTCCATTTATGTGCTGTTTCAGGGTTGATTTCTGCCCAGGAATTCCAACGAATTAGATGAGGATAACCAACCATCTCCAACAATAACGGCCGATTGGCTCCTTCACCTTCGAATAAGGTTACTAAATGATATGGAATTAGATGCAGAGGATATTTATCTTCTGCACCGGAAAATTCGCAAGGCTCATAATGGGGAAGTAATTTCAAATCAGGGTCCCGGGATTCTTGAACGGATGAATTATTCTTATATTTACTGAACTGTTCTTGTAATATTTGAGAAGCAAATTCAAATTTTTTAGAAGGCGTCTGAAAGGCTGATCGAGTATTCTCTGTTCCCGCAGGCATTTCCAACCAACTGCCATGTGTTACGAACCCCTTCCAGAACTGCTCAAAATCTTCTGCTTTATAATATTTAAATCCCCGGTCTAACATATATGTGTACATGAATTGTCCAAAATCACTGGTGGGGATAAAACCTGAACCTGAATCATAAAGCATTTTAGCTTGCGAGCGAATCGTCTGCAAATAATTTTGAGATGAAACTGTCCGGGTCAACGGATCGATCATCTTTGCCAATTGTATGATTATCTCACCTGTGTGCCGGGTATCTAATACCGGTTCCACAACCGGCTGACTCAGTCCCACATGCAGGAACGGTATATTGGGCACGCCAAAATCTAAATCCCACTTTTCAAGATAGGTATGATCGGGGAGAATGAGATCGGCCAGTTCTGTCGTTTCATCCATAAAAGAGGAAAAACTGATAAGGTATGGAATGTGGGCAAAAAGTCGTTTTACACGTGTCGTTTCCGGCAGTTCAAAGACCGGGTTCGTATGGAAGAGAAAAGCCAGTTCCAGCGGATAAGGTTTTTGTTCTTCTATATTTCGTAAAAACTTAGCTAAATCAGACTGTACCAAAGATACTTGATCATTGGAACCTTTATCCAGTGGATCATGCTTCAGGCCTCTGCGGGCAATTGAATCCAAAAAGCTTTTCGGAACGGAAATGGGATATTTATCAGGCTGAATAACGATGCCGCCCTTCATATTTATTGAACCTGACAAGGCATTTAAAGAATGAATGGCCATTTGGGAATAAAAACGGTTAGTATAATTGGTTACTTCTTCACCATAAATGGCGATAGAAGGTTTATTGCCGGCAAACCGCCGGGCCAATTGGATGATTACATCTACCGGCGCGCCGGTAATTTTAGCCACTTTTTCCGGATAATACTCTTTAAGAACCAAATTTTTAAATCCGGAATGTGGTTTTCCTTTATTGTCAATCCAATCAGCAAAACCAAAGGTAAAATTTTCCACAAACTGGTGATCATAGAGATCTTCTAAAATCAAAATATAAGCAATACCCAAAGCCAATGCTCCGGCAGTACCGGGATAAACCGGCAGCCATAGATCGGACTTTGCCGAACTCATCGAGCACCGGGAACTGATCTGGACAAAATGAGTCTGAAACTCCCGGTGAGGTTGTCGTGTTTCACTAAAGATATTAGCCATCCAGGCAGGCGGCCCTTCAGTTCCCAAAAAATCTTTGCCAAAACTTAATATAAAACGTGAATTTAAAAAATCATAAGCTGGGCGCGCGTTTCTGCCGTGCATCGTTAAAAAAGGCAGTGCATAAGGATTTTCCTCCCGGGTGGAGATAACATTTGGCGAACCGTAAGCGGACATAAATTGCTGCACTAAACGCGCCGTTGAACCGCGGAAACCGGCATGCAGGAAAACCACATGATGGGGATTGCCCTGATTGCGGAGAGCAAGCAATTTTTGGGCAACCATTTGTAAAGCCTCCGGCCAGGATATTGTCTCCCACTTCCCGGACCCTTTTTCGCCAACTCTCTTTAACGGGGCTGAAATTCGATCAGGATGAAATAATTGTTGCAAACCTGAGTGGCCGGTAGGACAAAGTCCGCCATGGTTGATCGGAGAGATTGGATTTCCAGCAATTGTAACCGGTTGTTCATCAATTAAACGTACCCGGATACCGCAACCTCCCGGACATAAACGGCAAACAGTATTTTTCCAGGTTTCTTTCCCCGCCTTCTGCGAACCCTGAAAGATGTCTTTTTCCTGTGCGGCAACCGCCCGGCTGGCCCAGCGTCCGCTGTGGGCAGCCGATACTAACAGTGCGCTTTGTTTAAAAAAATCTCTTCGCTTAATTCCCAACTGTAGTTCTCCTGTTTACCGGTGACAGCGGATGCACTCATACGGATTGTCAATGGTTTCGACTGTTTTATGACAATCGATACAATATTTCATTTTTAACGGAATCAACTGTTTTGTGACGGGTTGTTCAAGCTGCCCGACTTCACCATGGCAAGATTTGCAAGCCAGGTTCCCCCTATTTACATGCAGGCGATGAGAAAAAAATACATGCCCGGGAACTTTGTAAACCTGTTGCCAGGGGATTGCTTTATGTTGGCTAAAATAATTTTGAATCTTAATCTTTTCCGGAGTAGGGTAAATAACATCCTCATGGCAGGTAATACATACGTTCACCGGCGGGATGCCCGCCCTTTTCTCTTCTTTGTAAAATCGATGACACACAATACAGGGCACATTGTTGTCCCGGTGTTTTTTATGATTAAACGCAATCGGCTGGGTCACCTCTCCATTTGGCAAAACTAAGAATAAGACAACAAGAATCAATATTCCGCAAAGACCAGCCCCGATTAGAAACCATTGATTTTTTAATAAATTCATCGAACCTTGCATACTTTTTACGGGTCAGAACCTGTCTGTAGTTATCGTTTCAGTTCAAAATCAACTGCTGTTTCACCTGTAGCCGCAACCGCTACTTCCCGGGGTTTGGCTTTTCTCTTTTCATGCCAAACTTTTAATGTGTAATTTCCGGCAGGGACATTTTTGATGATATAATTACCTGCTTTATCACTTACAGCAAAATAAGGCGTTTTTACAGCCACAATGTAGGCCTCCATTTCTGGGTGGACGTTGCAAAGGATAGTGGAAATGCCCGGCTTATTAAACGTGAAAGACTTCATAATCCCTTTTGCCCAGGTACCCAGGTTAAATTTTCCATCCGGACAATCCGGCGAAAAAACATTGTGCAGAACCTCGTCACTATTCAAAAAATCCACCGTAGTTCCCACAACCACAGGAAAAACATGAGGAACGAATTCTAAATTTTTCTGATCCATAACCGAATGTCCTTTGGCAGGTTCAAAAACTTTTCCTTCAACCTTATCAATATAAATCACGACATTACCACTATTTCTCGCCGCCCTTACTTTTACCTTCCCTTTTATATCACCGGCCATTCCGGACGATACAAAAATCAAAAAAGATAGCGTGATCAGGCCGTTAATCCATTTCATAGCTTTTTTCCTTTCTACTGAATAATGAGCATATTTATTTTGACCGTATCATTTGTGTCCTCTAAGCAGACCTGCCCGGCAAAAACTAATGTGAGCCGGGCAAGTTTTTTGTCGACGACTAAATATTTACAGGTAATATTATAAACCAAAATCCACTTGAAAAATCAAACCACCGGTATTTTTACCGGCAGAATCCAAAGGAATCTTATACTCGAGAGAACATTTTACATTTGCCCGAACCATGGCAACAATGGCCGGCAGAATGGTCGTTTGCGCATCGATATTATCATCCGTATTTTTATCGGTAAATTCATAGCGGGCATAAGCGATCAACCAGGGATAAAGAACATAATTGGCTTCTGAAAAATAGGTAAAGGATTTACGCTCAAAACCTGCATAGGTCGATTTCATCTGCATGGCGGCAGCGACCACATTCAGTCGATTGAACCACCAGTCGATATCTCCGCCGATCACGGAGAAATCATCATCACCGGCATAGGCAACGGCCGTGCCGGAATAGGCAAAACCGCCAATTCGGAAAGAATTGTCGATGTAGAAAGCGGAGGTTGAACTTCCCTGTCCTTCCGTACCTCCTATCTCGCCAAGGCCGCCGATTTTATAAGTTACTCTGCCATAAAAATCTTTACTCTTGTTTTTATCATAATTTTCACCGTCGCGCTGGCCATTCCCCACGCCGGCAGCATAAGTGAAACCACCTCTTCCGCCGGGGCCATTCCCGGCCCCCCACAATTCTATGCCGCCGGCAGCGCCGCTGCGAATCCGCCAGGTGCCGGATTGGTTCCTCAAGTTAACAATATTGTAATGATTGGCTGTCAATCTAAGATCTTCGGCCATCATGTGGTTTAATCCTACCGTGCCAAAAGCAAGGTGAGCGGCGGGGCTAAAATCGTACTGCACTTTAAAATCATAACCGATTTCAGCCGCATGTTCAAATTCAATTTCACCATGATAAGAGATATGATCGTCAAATGTTCCCGCAAAAAGCAGTGCCAGTTCATGAGGCATTTCAAAGGATGATTTCCCATCTTCCGTGTTCTTATCGAACTTGAGAAACCTGCCAATTGCCCGAAATGCAAGTGGGGGAGTGCCGGGAATATCGGTGGGCCAGATCGCATCGGGGAAGACCTTTTTATAGGCTTCGGAACCTAAACTAACCGGTTCTTCTTTTCTCATTTCTTCGTCTGTTCCGGCCGGGTAGCGAAAACCATTGTTCTTAAACGCTTTGCCAAAGGCATTCAGCTTGGGAAAGGCATAGTGACAGGTGGAACAACTGGTTTTATACTTTCTCGCAAATACAGGAAAAGCTTGTACCGATTGCACTTCCCATAATAAAACCCCCATCGTTGCAGCAGTAAACAGTACCAAAAATAACTTCTTCATGGTTTTTTCCTTTCGGTTAATTAGAATGTAATTCGGAGCATTAATCGAGTGACGCATGCACGGCTTGGCGAAGTGAATATATATCTATGGGTTTTGGTAAAAAGGAATTAAAAGCAAGTTCCTTAAAACACTCCCGGTATTGTAATTCTGTATAAGCGCTAACGGCAATGATCGGTAAATCCGGACTCTCTTGCCGCAACTTCTTTATCACAGAGTATGTCGAATTATCCTTTTCCTCGATATTCACAATGAGAAGATCCATTTTAATATGTTGTAGAATTTCTTCCGCTTCCGAAATGATCTTTACACCTGTCATCTTAAAATTCTCATTAGTTAAGAAGTTCTTAAAGGCTCTTAAGATATGAGGTTCATCATCTACCACCAATATCCTTTTTTTTTTGACAATATTTAATCTCCTCAAAATTCTTCAAACTCTTCTGCAAATATATTGCCAATTAAAAAAATACTTTATTAGTACCATTATTATTATTTAATTAACAGATAGTTGCAGAGAAAAGAAAAAAGAATCCGATGTAAATTATTTACTGAAGTGTCACTCATCGAGTGACAAAGACAGCCACTGAATGGGTGACAGAATATTGAAAAGGAAGGATTTTTTATAAAAATAATTGATCCGGAATAGTGACCGATCTGCCTTGTATATAAGGTTACTCTTCTTTAAAATTTTTCGACCGGATTTTATGTTTTTTCATTAGACGCTGAAAACTTTGGCGTTCAATTTTGGCTTCTTTTGCCGCTGCGGTAACATTGCCCCGATTGATTCTTAAGCGCTCCATAATAAAGCACTTTTCAAACTCGGTTAACCAGGCAGAGCGCGCTTTTTGATAAACGACAGAGGATAACTGCGGTAACAATGATGAACTTTTTTCGTACGGCTGCAGGTAATTTTCAAAAGAATCGAAGGAAAGGATACCGCCTTTCTCAAGAATCACAGCCCGCTCGATCATGTTCTCCAGTTCCCGGACATTTCCCGGAAAATCATGGCCATTTAGAAAAGATAAAACCGGGTTTGAAATCATCTTAATATTTTTACGCAACTTCTTATTAAGTCGGTCCAAGAAAAAATTGGCTAATAGCGTAATATCCGTTCCCCGTTCATTGAGCGGCGGGATATGAATGATCATCACATTTAATCGATAAAATAAATCTTCCCGGAAATTCCCTTTATCCACTTCCTCTTCAAGATTGTGATTGGTGGCGGCGATAAAACGGGCTGGTATTGGCAGAATATCCGTACTGCCAAGACGGGAAAATTCGCGCTCTTGAATAACCCGCAACAATTTTTGCTGCAGATGCAAACTAAGATCGCCAATTTCATCCAGGAATATGGTGCCGTTTTTAGCTTTTTCCAAATATCCTATCTTTCTATCCACAGCGCCTGTAAAAGCGCCCTTTTCATAGCCGAATAATTCACTTTCAAACAATCCTTGCGGCAGCGCTGTACAATTAACCGCCATTAAAGGTTCTTGGGCAAAATTTCCGTTAAAATGAATGGCACGTGCCACCAGTTCTTTGCCTGTGCCACTTTCTCCCTGGATTAAAATATTGGTAGTATTGGGAGAGGCCGCAGCAGCGCCCATTTTTTTATATACTTCCTGCATTTTTTCCGATTTGCCGATCAGTTCAAATCGTTTCGTCTCTCGAAAACTCTTCTCTTCCATATCTTTTAAGGCTTTTCGGAGCCTAACCATTTCCAGCGCCCGGTCGGCAATTAATCGTATTTTATCAATATCCAGAGGTTTGGTTAGGTATTCATAGGCGCCTAATTGGATGGCCTTCATAGCAGTATGCATAGTGCCGTAACCGGTGATCATGATTACCGGTATCTCTCTTTTCTTCTTTTTTATCTCCTGCAACACTTCTAAACCGTCCATATCCGGCATCATGATGTCCATAAAAATAATTGCCGGTTTATTATGGGACAGCATTTGCAAAGCCTGTGCTCCATTGGCAGCTTCAAGGGTTCTATAATTCAGAGCTTCAAATGTTTTTTTAAATGCGAAACGGATATGAGCATCGTCATCAACAATTAATAAGGTAGGCTGTTTCATAATGAATCCTGTGTTGGAAAAATCATAGTAATTTTTGTTCCCCGTTTAATTTTACTACTTACCAAAATGATACCGCCATGTTGATTGATAATTCTCTTTGTGATTGCCAGGCCAAGCCCGGTGCCGGAAAGTTTGGTAGTAAAAAATGGGTCGAAAATTTTTTCCTGATTCTGTTTGTGAATTCCTGCGCCGTTATCTTCAATTTCAACTTGAAGTACTTCCCGGCTTTTTTCCAATATAATTTTATACTGAAAATTTTCAGCCATCAATGAGGTGCGGTCGGAAAATGCAAAATCTTCCATGGGTTCAGATAGGTTTTTTAACCGTGTTGAAACCGTTATTTTGCCCTCGGTGCGGATCGATTGAACAGAGTTTAGCAAAAGGTTAAAAAATGCTTCTTTAATATGATTGACGTCTAAGTTGATTTTGGGAAGCAAATCGGAAAAATCCTTGCAAACCTCGATCTTTTTCATGCTGATTTGCGGCGCCACAAAAATTAAACTCTCTTCAATCATCCGATTGATATCGACTTTTTGAAACTCAAATGGAGAGGGTTTGGAAAAGCGCAGCATGTTGTTTAAGACTTCTTCCATTCCCAGTATGGATTCCACCGCAACATTCAAAGTTTGCCGCTCCGGCCCGGCTTTGCTCTTTTCCAGTTGTAATTGCAGAATCATCTTTACCGATGTCAGTGAATTGCGTAATTCATGCGCTATCACAGCAGACATTTCGCCGGTGGCAATTAATTTCTCCATCTTCACAAGATGAGTTTCTAATTTTTTCCGTTCCGTCACATCGGTCAGGATCTCAAGCGTAACGTTTTGATGAAGTTTCATGGAAAATGGAATGGTCATGTGTTCCACATAAATGGTTCTTCCTTCCGGTATTTTTAGAGTGCGAATACGCGGCTGCCAGGAATCCTGTAAGCGTGTTTGATTCTGCGGGCACAACTCACAAATCTGATCCTGCAAGAAAACCTGGTAACAGAATTTGCCAACCACTTCCTTCGGATTCAGATTGGTAATACTCTGGATCGCAGCACTTGCGGAGATAATTTTGTCGTTCTCGTCGATCAAAATGAAAGCGCTTGGGACATTGTCCATAATTGCCTGAAGTTTATCCCGTTCATTCTGAAGTTCGAATGTGCGCTGGTGAACCGTTTCTTCCAATCGCTTCTGGTGGTTTTCTAATAAAATCTCACGATTGCGAATCGCCTCGGCCATTTTATTAAATTGAAGGGCAAGTTGTTCAATTTCATCATTAGTATCAATGTGTAAACGGTAGGAATAGTTGCCATGAGTAATGATTTCGGCGCCCCGTTGTAGCATTTTTACCGGTCCCGCCAATTGACTGGTAGCTAAATAACCAAAAGAAATTGAGATGAGCAGGAAAAAGAATAATATGGGGGAAAAGATTAAAATAAAACGCCGAACCGATCCAAAAATAAACTTTTTTTCAACACTTTCAAAAAGGTAATAAGCGTTTCCGCCTTGAAACTGAGCAGCAAAAAGAGGTGAATAAGCCAACAATTCATCTTTAATATCTGAGATAATACCCGATTTACCGGATAAAATTTGAGTCGTAAATTCCGATCGATATTCATCGAAGAGGGTTTCTGTATCCCTGGTGGCCAATAAACGGTTCCAATCTTTTTTCTTCTGAGAATGATAAAGATAATGGCCTTCCGAGCTCACAATAGCAATTTTTCGGTTAAAATGAAGGATGGAAGGCGTTTCTAAAAGTTTGAACAGATATTTAGCCAGAATGTCTGTGATCAATATTCCCTGAAAATTGCCCTTGCCGTCATAAATCCGCATGGCAAAACTGATCCCCGCTATCTTTTGCCCGTCCAACGCCAGATGTTCGGAAGGGATAACCGCAAACTCCCCCTGCTTTAAGGTATCCGTAAGATAAAAATAGAAGGTAAACCTTCCTTCGCTCAACTGATCCTCCGGAATAATTGTCGGAGATGAATTATAAAACTGAACTCTGAACAGTTCATCATGATTTTTATCGATAAAATAGATCTGATAATACATCGGTTTTGTCTTGATGAAAGCCAGAAACTGGTGCAACATCAATTCTTTTACCTGATTATTCCCGCCCACTGTGATCGATGCACTCTGAGTTTGCAGAAAATTTCGAAATACAGGCGAATCGCTTAAGTAAGTAATATCTTCATTTATATCGCTAAGAAAATTTTTTGCTCTTTCATCAATTACGGATACATCATGCGATAAATTAGCAATCGCAAAATTACGCATAGTGTTCATTGTATAAAATATTCCTATACTTCCTACAATTAGAAGAGGAATGAATGAAAGCATAGAAAACGCCACAATTAACTTTGTGCGGATGGAAAGAAAAGGAAAGAGTTTGTTTAAATTGAATCTCATATTATCTTTAAAATATGCTTGTTATTTTCTACCTGAATCAAGCGATTTACTTATTTTTACGATTGTTCCCAACACCGGACGGGTTTTCATTTTTTTGCATCGATCCAATGAAATCGGATTGTCGATTAAGCAAATAAACCTGCAATCGCTCAATTTAGATTCTATTTGTATAAGCGATTTACACTTTTACCGATAAGAAAGGAGCACTTTTCCGATGAAAAAAGTAAGCAAAAAAAAGTAAAATATCAAACTAAAAATGTCAAGCAGTCATTTACTGGGATCGTGGTAACAAAACAGGCCGGTTTATCGCCGGCAATGCGTTCTATGAATAAATTGAAAACAGGAGACTATTTGGTTTGATAATAACCTGGTTAAAAGATAGTTAAATATCGAACCTAAACTTATATTGGGATTCTGAGGTTGGAACAGGATGTGGTAATCAGGAAGGTGCAGTGGAGGGATTCAATTCTCACAAGAAAGGGCGAAGAGTTACTATCCTCGCATTGGCTTTATCAGTGAGATGAAATTAGGTGGGAATTGCCGGTTTCACAGGGGTTCGGTCTAGATGATATGTGAGTTCATCAAACAGACGGCAGCACTTATGCTATCCGGCAATGAGAGAGTATTTTTTAGGGCAGATAGGAGATTTTTTAGCAGTACTTTAATTTGATTTGTCAGAGAGTTTTTGAAATTTAAGTATTGAGGTATCGATTGCAGGCGAATCAGATGAAATCAAAACGCCTTTTCATTTTTCGGGATAATCTGTAGATCGACTTACATAGTGTACCAAACACAGAAAATCAGGAAGTTCTCTTGTAAATATTCAGGTAGATTGAAGGGACACTCCCCGTACTCCCGCCTACAGTAGTCCACCTTGAGGGAGGGGGGTACAGGGGGTGTAAAACAACCTTTAATATAATCGTATTGTATCCTGAATAGTTACGTTTTCTTTAAACCCTCATTAATGATTTACCTCTTTTGAACCAACGACGCAGAAATTCTGCTTTCATCCGAGGCATCATTGTCCGGTTAATTCAAAATCAACAATTTCTTTCTGCTTATAATTTTCCCGGCTTTTATTTGGACAAAATAGGTACCGGTGTTCAAGCCCACAGGCAATCTGAATGAAAGGGATCCCCCGTTTTCGTTTATGATCAATTCGTCGGTTTGAAAAATTTTTTCACCAAGAATATTATATATAGCGATTTTTAGAGATTGAGTAGAAATATTGATCATCCGGTTCAATTTGAAATGGATCTTGCCGCCGTTTTTATCCACAGAAACGGGATTGGGATAAATCCGGCTGAGTTCAAATTTGACAGGCGAACTTCTCCTTGCCGTCACTTCGATTGCCGGGTGAAAAGCAGTTCTGCCGTCGAAAGCGATATCCAGCAAACGGTAATAGCAGCGCTGACCCGGGATCACATTTTTATCTAAAAATTCATACTCGGAATTTGCAAAGGAATTTCCTTTTCCGGGAATCAGGCCGGATACCGTTTGAAAATTTCCCATTTGCTTTTCTCCGGAGCGTTGCACTTTGAAACCAAGATTGTCGCTTTCCTGGCCGGTCGTCCA
The DNA here is from genome assembly GCA_913009825.1 of uncultured Deferribacteres bacterium. Lineage (GTDB taxonomy): Bacteria > Zhuqueibacterota > JdFR-76 > JdFR-76 > DREG01 > DREG01. The sequence goes on along the minus strand of CAJVYQ010000007.1, from coordinate 39,109 downwards.
GTGCAGTAAAACACCATCTTCCCGGCATTGTGCAGAAAAAGACAGCAACAGCACCGGCAGCGTCTGCTCAACACCCAGTGTTCCCGGCGAACCCAGATCGCCGGTTTCTCCGGTGAATGAAGGCTGCCGGGACTGTGAAGCTGTCCAGTTGGCGCCGTTGTTGTTGTCCGATGTAAAATTGATCAGAGCTATCGAATTACCTTTGGAAACAGGCCAAATACTGCTGCTGTACTCCACCCGGTCAATTTCGACGGTTCCAGCCAAAAGAATGATTTCATCATCCTTGTTCCCCAAAGTAAACCCGGAATAATCGTAATCGCAATGATACCGGCCATTTGCGCTGCTGTCGCCGTTTCGACCCAACACCAAAAAACCTTTTGCGGCAATGATTAACGGACCGCCATTATCTATTACATGTTCATCCGAACTGGTGTCACGAATTGTCCAACTGTTTATATCGATGTCCTGATCCGTAGTATTGTAAAGCTCGAACCATTCGCCATTGGTATCAGACACATCGGCCGGATTTTGCATGATTTCGGTGATGATTACACTCCCGGGTTGAGCGGCGAAAAGTGAAAACGGCAGCAGCAGCCAAATAAAGAATTTTATTGATTTCATCGTTTGTTTCTCCCTTTTAGATGTAAAAAAAACAGAAAAATTATTTTGCTTGATTGACAGAAGAAAGTAAAAACTATTTTAACGGAAGTTAAAAGAAAAAACTCAGGCAGGGGGAATTTTAATTAGTGTCTTTCCGAAAATACACACGATATTGTCATTCCGGCAATCTTTAAGCCGGAATCTACTTGAGGTCAGCAATGGATTCCCGCTAAAAGCATGCGGGAATGACAAATCCGGACGGACACTAATTATATTAACAGAAAAAAATCGACAGGTTATTTAAGAAGCATTACACGCCGGACTTCATGGATCCCTTTAGATTGAACCACCCAGAAATAGGGGCCGGCGCTCAACCGTGCACCATAATCATCCATGCCGTGCCAGTGCAAAATATGAGTTCCGGAGCGATAATTGGCGGCGGGAAATTGATAAACTTTCTGCCCCAACAAATTGAAGATGCCGATGGTGAAAGGATTTTTCGCCGTCTCTTTTGGAATGTTAAGTTGGATGGATGTTGCCGTTTTTCCCAAACCGGCGCCAAAAGGACTGGGATAACCGGACGAGATGGTGAAAACCTGTGGTGAATTTTCTTTTTGCGCAACGGTTCGATAGGTAATTGAGATTGGCTGATGTTTGGCGGTGATGCCGTTAATATCCACATCTTCAATCCGGTAATAGTAGGTTTCATCTACCGTCACATCCTGATCGACAAATTGGTAGGTTTTCGCTTCATCGCTGTTGCCGGCGCCGGGGATTAAATTGGTAATCCGGGTAAAATCGCTGCTGTTATTCTCGCTCCTGCAAACGTAGAACCCGGCGTTACTCACTTCACCGGCGGTGCTCCAGCGCAGCAGAATACCGTTTTGTGCGATGGAAGCGGAGAATGAGGTAAGAAAGACAGGGAGGGATGAATCGTTTGCACCGCCTTTTGACGGGGCTGTGGAATGATACCAGTCTGTCTTTAAATTGTTATCAATATAGCCGGTGTGCGAACCGTTCATATAGCGTGCGATTGTTTCACCCGCATGAACATCATACGTATCAGTCCAGGCGCCGGCGTCACCGTTGGTAAAGTCATAATCATCCCATAATCCATCATCGACAATGTCATTCGCTTTATCTTTACTGGCTCCATAACTACCACTACTATTTGAATAGATCAAAGCATCAACATATGTACTTTGTTTCCCAATATCAGTTATAAAGATATTTTGGTCTGTTCCTGTCAAAGTACTTCCATCAAATGCATCATAAAAATGCCAACAGTTTCCTACTAAACCATCAGATCCAGTCTCTTGATGTAAAACAATATATTGGCCTGTAGCATAAGTATTAGAAGGCAAAGTGAAATATTTACTCGCATTTCTCCAAACCCGATAATTCGACCAATCGACAGAACCGTCAACAACATAGAGCTCAATCCAGTCATTGGTTTCTTTAATGGCTACTTCAGTAATCAATAATTTACCGGCATTTTCACTTACGGTGGCCAGAATTGTTTGGAAAGAAAATAGAAGGAATACAATTAATAACATCATTCTTTTTCGGAAAAACATAACATTCTCCTTTCAGATCTATGTTTGCATAAAACTACAAACAGTTATCCTGCACAGGAGCCCCACATCCATGTTATTATGGCTCGGTATATTATTTTAAAAATGGGGAATAAAAAAAAAGGAAATCGGAAGGAATGTGATAAAATTGATCAATATCGGATGAGAAACAGTATAACCCCTGACGATGGTATTCAGCTCCATCTGAACACCCCCGGATTTATCTATTCATTAAAACCACCTCCCCTGAAAAAGTTAAAAGTTAAACGTTGAACGTTGAAAGTTGAAAGTTAAAGTGACTAAAGTGAGCTTAACTGAGCTTAAGTTGGTTATTCTCGGAAAAGCACAGGATTCATGAGAATATTTATTTGTTCATGCACATCTTCTTGAAAAAAAAATATTCATGCATACCTCCGGCACGTAAATCACATTTGGCAGAAATTAGAAAACGAATTTTAAAAATTTGCAAGATCTACTTTACAAAATAAGAAATAAACAGGTGATGTCAAGTGAAAAATGAAAATTAAAAAAACTGCTTCTTCGTAAGAATTTGCGGGGAACTTTCAAACCTTGCAAATTCGCATAGTGCCGATTTAAAGCAGGCAAAATGGTTTTGATTATTCCCGGGCAGTATATTTTTCTCACAGCCGGTTTTATTTTGCTCTGAATGTCGCTCCCAAACAAGAAAAAGAGAGTTGTGCTCATCTCATTCAGCTTAAATCTGTTATTACCATTGGTATGACTAAAAAGTCTTTTTGTTCAGTGTGGTGTTTTTACCCACAAATTCTACCGGAGACCCAAGAAGAAGAACTTGTTGAGAAAGCAATTTCAGTACTATTAAAAGAATTGGGACCAGTTGAAACGAGTCGATTTATCAACCTGCCAAAGAAAATACGCATGGAGTCGGTTCGCAGGCACCGTGAGTGGCAAAAGACGCTGGATAAAAAAAAATTCTTTAGTGAAATTTTTACCGGCGCTCAGGAATAAATTGCACATTGCTAATTTTGTATCAATATTCTTTATCCAATCATATAATTTTCCCGATTTATCATCTAACCAATATGATTAGCAAAATTGTGCCCAAATAAAAAATGCGTAGGACAAGAATCAGTTGGTAGTGATATTTTGTTTTTTACATACTTCTTTGTACTTCTCACGGTTAGCCGACCAATTCCGTGCCCCAATCCAATAACATATTTTTACTATCCTTTTCATTCCTCAACATTTATATTATGGCATTTCTGCTAATTTCCTTTGAATGATGGAATCTACATAACGCATAATAGCCTCATCTAAAGAAGAACTATTGCTGAGAAACGGTTTAATATATTCTAAAAGTCTTTTTCGGCTTTCCGGTATTCGAAACCTGTCTAACTGAATTCTTGCAAGACTGACCTTAAAATCGTCATAAGGGATCGTAAATAAATCAGGGAAAGAGGCATATTCCAGAATTCGAACAATTTGGAACTCTTTTGAAAATGTTTCCGAAGCAGAATCCCAAAAATATTTATTGAGGTTGTTTGGCATATTCCAATATTTCATTAATTAATTCTTTAGTGAATAAGATTAATTCTTTTTCTTCTATCTGCAAGGATGTTATTACCTGACCTTCTCAAAGCGACTTTTCTAAAGAAATAATCAAATCCTCGTAGGATGGTGGAATCATTTTAACTTTGGATTTTTTTATAATCTCCGGTAATGAAAATTCTTTTACCAAAAAAAAGAGATCAAAATAATCTTTGATCGTTTTTCGGGAATAGATTGCTGTGATTTTATTGATCGCAATATTCTCTTTAGTGTCAATAAAGAATGTTTTATTTTTTATACGCCGGCCGATGACGGGAAAAGGTTTATAGATAAATTCGAGTTTTAAAAAAACATCCTTCTTTTGAATGAAAGCCCTTTTAAAAGATTTTTCGTTTACCGACAATGAAACATCATATAACTTACTAATTTTTTTAAAATATTTAGCAAATTCTAACTCAAACCCGGCTTCATTATACCTGTCTCCCCAAAAAAAGAAATCCAGATCCTCAGAATACCGGTGTTGATAATAGAAACGCGACAGACATGTTCCACCGGTTAAATAAAATTTATCCGAATTAAAAAGAGAAAGAACTTTGTCCTGAATCGGATAAAGGATTGATTTATAAAATTCTTTTTCAGCCGAGCTTATTTGGCGTATCAACACTTTTTAGTTCCCGGGAAAAGAAATAATTTAATGAGATTTTTTAAAAAAGCCCGCGAATGACCTGCCTGCACAGGCAGGCGCAAATAAACGCGAATATAAATTTAATGCAGACAAACAACAAATGACTATTAATGACAGCGAAGCAAATGTCGCCGAAGGCAAATGACTTCCCTCAACCCGCGAATTTTGCTTTTTCACTTTTTACTTTTCAAATCCCCCAGCTTTTGCCAAACTCGAACCAAAAACCAAAATTAAAATACCAGCCACTTGAATTTACACCTGCCACATTTTCTACATTTTCTATGTTCTCGTGACCGGCAATCATTCCGGCAAAACCAAAGCGCGAAGGATGCCAGCGCAATTCCAATTGGAATCGTTGCGTTGTTTCCACAACACCGGTGGGGAACGGTTCGGAATAATTTTGGCCAATGGGAGTATCCATCCAGGGTGTATCAAAAGGAGTATCAATTCGTCCTTCGCCGCGGCGGATGAATTGCAGTTTGGTCTGTAAACGGATCGAAGATGTTAACCAATAGTTCCCTCTTATCCAGAGATGATCGAAATCGTTGCCTAAATAATAACCGAGCGGTTCGTTGCGGTGGGTGTAACGCTCCCAGAAATAGGCTGTTTTGTAAGTGCGGTTGGTAATGCGCACGTATTCGGTTTCCACAAAAAATCTTTGGTACGCTCCCTGAGCGCCGATCAGCATGCCCCATTCATTGGGTTCCAAGTCGCCCGGACCGGTTTTTTCCAACTGGATATCATCGATAAGCAGTTCGCCATAAAAATGCAGGCTGCGGACAGGATAATAGGAAAAATCGATTGAACCCAATGTATTGCCGGTTGTGGGGCCGTTCATCTGCACACCGTGGTAAAAAATAACAGGATTGTGGTACGGTAATTCCGGCGCTTTATTTTCGCCACCGTAGAGAATTGCTTCACTGATACCAAACCATAGGTTTTTCAGAGGATGAATATCCAGACGGTGGGTGGAAAGATAGCGGCCGGCAACGAAACCGGAATCACTGCGGGGATTCAACGTTGCCGTAACAAAAGAAAAACGCAGCCATTTATAGTGAAAACCCGCATACAGTTGATCTAAAGGCCGGGAGTTATCGGACAGCAGCAGCGTTCCACTTTGCCCGGGTCCCCAGCGTAGGAAACTACGGCCCAACAAAAAATTAAAATGATCAGGTGTATATAAAATATACGCCTCTTCCATAAACGATGCGGCTCCACTTTGTTGTTTGCCTAAATATTGCGGATCGTCATCTAAGCGATTGTCTGTGAGGACAGTGTTTACAACGGATAAATTGTCTTTAAAATTAAATAAAATACGCCCGCGCGGGATAAAACGATTTAACCAAACATCCTGTCCGGTTTGACGGTTAAGGTTATTTTGGATAAAAAGTTGAGTAGAGAGTTTGGCATTTGTGGATTTTGATTCTGACTCAAATAGTGTAGATGAAATTATATGCTGCTTAAGAAAGTTGTCGACAAAATGGGATGGTGTGAGTTTTTGTAAGTCCGGTTGTATATCCTGAATGAGAAACGGGCGGTGGGAAAAATTTATATCATTTAAATAACCACGGACTTTTAATTGTTCAAGGTATTCGTAGCTCCAGTGATAAGTAGGAATATATTGGGCAAACAGGATAGAATTAAAATTAACTCCAGAGAACACAGAGTATGCAAAGTATAGAAATAGGACTTTAGTTGGAAATTTTTTCATGGTAAGGGTATTATTAAGCAATCAAAGGTCAGCTATCAGCGCTCAAACTGCAAACATCTCTGAGATTAAAAATAACAGCGCAGCTAATGACAACAAATAAAATCGCCCGCGAATGACCTGCCTGCGCAAGCAGGCACAAATAAACGCGAGGCGAAATGACACTTTGCAGTTTTGTTTTTCTACGTTTCATCCTATTCCGTTTTCCGACGAACAGTTGATTAAAAGCTATTTTTTCCTTTTTTCCAACCATTGGTCAAAAGAACTTTTGCTTTCACCACTACGGCGACCGGCAAGTAAACCTTCAATTCCAATATGTTCATCAAGATCAGGCCACTCAATTGCATAGCCATCTCCTAATAGACGCAAATTTTCCCGTTCGCTCAGAGAACTATACGCTAAACGTGGATACCATTCCAGTGGAATAATAATCGTTCGCCCATCTTCCAGGTTAACAATTAATTTTTCATTGGTTATTTCCACCTCTTTTATTGTTGGTTCTTTTTCAAGAACTAAAGTAGTCATGCCATGCCTCCAAAATAAATTCTTGATTTTTTAACACAAGTTTTTCAATTTGGTTCAATTCATATTCTTTAAAACCCATATTTTTGGCCATAACAACCGGATTAAGCCAAAATTTAGCAACTTGTTTATCTCGTTTAACATGAATATGAGGAGGTTCTCCCTTGTCGGAACTGAAAAAAATAAAACTATATGATCCTTCAATTAAAATGGTTGGCATTAAATATCAGACCTTATTTCAATCCCACAGTAAAATTACAACCAATGATTACTAATGACGATTAGTGCCTATAAATGGCAGCGAAGCCTGATGACAAAAGAGGAAGTTTGAGTGTTGATCGTTGAATGTCGAACAAAAACAAAACACCCCCACTCATCGTTCATCATTCAAAATTCAGCATTCAACATTTCTTTGGCTTTTCATTTAAAATTCAACATTCAACATTCCTTTGGCTTTTTATTCAACATTCATCATTCAACATTCGTTTATGTAGCCACAAAGGTCTTTGTATTTTTGTGAATTTCGTTGTGTCTCGGTTAAATGAAAAGTGTGCCAGATTTAAACAAGATTCCTGCTGAATGACAGACCATAATGAGATGCTGAATATTGAATAGGAGTCCCACTGAATGACAGGCGGAATGTTTGGTCTATATTATTTGATTGATAGGTTTATTCCTCAATGCTGTGACGATTCAGCGAATCGTCCTACACAAACGGCGCTACTGTCTTTCGGAATCCATTCAAAATTCCACATCAAAAATTTCTTTATTCTATTTTAAGCTACTTGTTCCATCTTTGATAAATCAAATTCAATTTTTTTATCTATTACCTCGCTGGCATCCAAAACTTCCAAACCTATTAATCTACCGTTTTTATCGAAATCGGCAAATACGCCTGGAACAATAGTGACTGTCTTGACAACCTTTTTAGAAGGCATTGAAAAATAAACGTAAAGTAAATCACGATGACTGTCATATTCCACTTTCATATCTGAACCTTTTTTATTTATTGATATTAGTAAATTTGCCGTAACGAACTATAACAGTTAATAAGATAATCTCACCATTTTTCAATTTGTAATAGACAATAACCTCTTTTTCCTCATAATAGATATCTTCCCATTTTTTCTTAAATGTGAACACCATTTTTTTGCCTAAAGTTCCTTGTTTTGCATCTTTTTCTATTATGCCTTCATTTAAAATTTTCTCAACTTCTTTCCGTGTCACGCCACGTTCCCGCATTCTCTTTAAAATGTGTTTGTGAAAATCTTTTTCAGATAGTTTAATCATAATATAATGGTGTAATATAATGGGAATGTCAAATTGCCCTACATTAGAAATTTATTATTCATTCAACATTTAACATTTTTTAGAGCCACAGAGTTCGCAGAGTGCACAGAGGAACTTTTACCGTTTTCATTATTTTCTTTGTATTTTTATGAATTGCGTTTATCTTGGTTTAGTGAACATTGGGCCAGATTCAAACAAGTTTCCTACTGAATGACAGACACTAACGTTGAGATGAATACAAAACAGGATTCTTACTGAATAACATGCCATGCTTCATGAAAAATGCTGTGACGATTCATCGAATCGTCCTACAAGGATAGAATTACTATCTTTATGTTTTCATTCAACATTCATAATTTAAAATTTAACATTTCTTTGTGCTCTTCGTGTTCTCTGTAGTTTATTTTTTTTCATTTTCTTTTTCATTTAAAATTCAACATTCAAAATTTACCAAGCAGCAATCTCAAAGCCCGCGCCCTTTTCACAATATTGTTAATATGTTGTCCGCCAATTGCCTGCGGTGGACTCACTTTTTTAGGTTGATGATTTTATCTGCAAACATATCGTCACTCACGCGACTTTTTCAAAATTTTGAATGTTAAATGTGGAATCGTCTAGCCACAAACTTTTTGCCTCATTCAAAATTCAGCACTTCTGATTATTTCTTTTAAAATGCAAAATTATGATGTCATTTAGCCGAAAGAAATTCTTCAACAGTCATACCGCTTTTTCTAATAAGACCTCTCAATAAACCTGCTGCTAATTCTTTGTGATTGGGTATGGATAACGTAGGCCGAACTTTGTGGTATAAAATTATATGGCTACCGGTTTGATGATCTGGTTCATAACCAAATTTTTGAAATATTTTTACTGCTTGCTTGCCGGAAATATTGGACAAAATCCCCATTTAAACAGTTACCTCACCAATAAACATATCTCCCATTTCATGAATGTCCAATCTATTATGTTTTTTCTCAACATACAACCAACCTGTTATTGCATCCTTGATATTCTTTAACGCCTCGTCGATCGTTTTGCCTTGGCTCATGCAGCCAACCAACTCAGGCACATCAATTACATAGCCCTCATATTCGGGATCATACATTATTACAATTTTAAATTTCATAATAAACCTCTTTGGGCTGTAAAAATAAATGCTCCAAAAATCGATTACTATTTAACGAATACAATAATATTACGTTAAAATTAAACTATTTGCAACGTCAAATCCATAGTTTAATCAAATTTCCAGTAATATATCTCAACACTTAATTACTTTTATAAATTTCGTTTTGTCCCGGTTTAATAAAAATTGTGCTAAATTTTAACAAGTTTCCTACTGAATGACAGACACTAACGTTGAGATGAATACAAAACAGGATTCTTACTGAATAACATGCCATACTTCATGAAAAATGCTGTGACGATTCAGCGAATCGTCCTACAAGGATAGAATTACTATCTTTATGTTTTCATTCAAAATTCAGCATTCAACATTTCTTTGGCTTTTCATTCAAAATTCAACATTCATCATTCAACATTCGTTTATGTAACCACACTCAGCGATGTAAAGCGCTGGTAACTATAAGCTTTATTTGAAGACATAAATATAGCCGGAAACCAAAGCCCAGATAACAAAAGTAATGGAAATGGGAGCGGGTTTTGGAAACGTAGGCGAATAATGAATGTAGAGAAGAGACCAGATTGAATAGGAAAGTAAAAAACCCAACACCGCGGTTAAGAAATCCGCAATTACCGCAAAGCGGCTATTGAACGAAGATCTCCAGATCATTTGGTTACCCCTTTTAGGGACGTGAATTAATTAATTTGATCGAGTGCACCGAACTAACTCTTGCAAAGACAATGCTTGAAAAAATACAAATGGCCAAATTATTTAATTCACAGTCCTTAATAATTTATTTTTGTAAATTTAGCAGAAGAACCAGGGATTAGCAGTAAATGACACTTCATGCCATACCTTCTTTCCCTGGTTTCGGATATGTGCAAAGATTTGTTATAACAAATCCTCTTCGATAAGCAGCTTTTCTATGATTGAAAGGAATTTTAAACAAGGGCTTCGGCTCCAGGCCAACTGAATAGGGCGCATGCTCGTGAGGCGACTTGCAGGGATGAACATGCCATTCCCCTGACTCGCAATCAATTCCAAATATCCGGCGGTTTCCCTCAATCAAAGCAAAGTATAGCGACTGAGTCAATTGACCTCCAAAAGCCTGAATAAAGAGATCGTCGCGAATATAAAGCCGTAAAGATATCGTTTCATCCGTTCGATCGAAGAATTTTATTCTCTGGATAAACCAAACCCGATCCAATGCTTCCCGGGCTTCAAGCACTAAATCCGCAATGCTAGTCAATACTTAATTCCTCAAGCTCGCGGAGCTTGCGTTTTGTCGTCTTCATCCCGCTGATGGCAGTTTCCCATTCCATTGCATCGGATTCCACATCCCAGGTATATCCTTTTTGACGCACGATCTTTCGCTTCACAAACTCATCAAATGACATTGCATACTTGCTGTTCATAATAAAATCCATCCGCCGATACCGCACCAGCAAGCGCAGATATTCGGATTTTAAAAGCTGGAGGACTTTTGTATCAATTTCCCCGCCTGGCAATGGGGATTGTTGCAAAAGTTTAAGCGTCTTTTCCCGCAAAATCTTATCAGGCATAAAATCAACCTCATATATTCATTGCATTTACTGAATCTTATAACTCAATAAAGCTACTCACCTTCTTTCATTGTTTCAAAAATTATTTTTGGCCGAGGCAATTTTTCGATTTGAAATTTTCTACCGGACACTTTTAAAACAGAAAAAAAACAGCATGTCTTTCCCGCACGTTTTTAGCAGGAATCCATTACAAAATAATTTATTGGATGCCCGATAAAAGCATTCCCCAAAAGAACAGGCTGGGCATGAAATCGTGGTCAAAAACAGGACATTCGGAACAGTGTACGGTAACAAGATTTAAGAAAAAGTTCCGATAACATGAACCCCCTTGATCTTTTTATTGAGCATTTCAGCATCGTCTTTTCGTGGGATAATCTTTGCCGGGGATTGATATTTTTTCCTTTTGAGCTCTTTGTGTGCTTTGTGATTCGTCCGAGTTGTCATCGACAATTCAACCTTCAATATTACCGTAATAGATTTACAAACTCATCTTTGCTCAATCCCGCCTAATCAAGAAATGATAATAATGTTCCTTTTGGAATCACTTTTCTTTTCGGAATAACCACCAGTCTCTTTTCGCCGTTTCCCCCTTCTTTGATCATCGCAACATGACTCCCTTTGCCACGTTTTGGCGCATAAGCAAAACCATTTCTTTTTAAAGCGTTAATAACTTTTTTCGATGATAATAAAGGCAAACGACCTTCAGATGTCATGCTGTTACCTCGAGTGAAGCCGTATATTTTTCATCCGAACATAGGCTTTCCCGTATGTCATCCATTAAACCAACCGCTTTAGCATTTTCAAGATACAACTCAACAGCTTCTTTAAGATTAAGCCGTGCTCCATTGATAGAACCACCGCAACTTGCAACGCCCAATTCAGGACATTTTGAAACATACCCTCCCTCTTCCTTCCAAACAACAGCAGTTAATTCGAATGATTTCATAATTTCATCCTCCATTTATAAAACGCTCTCTAAAAAACATTCATTCATCATTCAGCATTCTTTTTAGCGGGGCAACATCAAACCTTTAAAATTTCGAATTAGAGATTTCTGATTTCGGATTTATTATTTTCCTGCCTTTTACTCTTCTTCCCCCCTTCTATCCAGGCTCCTTTCTTCTTTGCATTATTATTCTTTTTTGTCCCTTATCTTCATTCAAATTCATGGAACAAATTAACATGCCGTTCCTTCGGAACTATTAAATTTTAGGGCCATTGGCGGCTATAAACATTCCGTCTCTACGAGACTTGTTCTAAAGGGATGTGTTTGATCCCACATCTTTATTCATAATTAAAAAGAAGGTAACTATTCAGGTAGGGATAGAGAACACCCCCCTTACCCCCCCTCCTTAACATGTCCCTCATTATTTACTGGACACGGAAGGAGAATTAGGGAGATAGGGCGCTAACATATTCATAACAATTTTATAGGTTGCAGTTATGTCCATTAATCGCGTAAACCCGCGATACAAAGTTTTGGTACCCGGATGTCCGTCGGATTTCCGGCCTAAAAAGCCGCCCAGGCCGGCTACTTCGCGGACAGCTTCATTTAACGTCGGGGTTTTCTCCGGCGGAATGGGATTTTTATCTACATACGCATACAATGCTTTCCATTCATCTTCTTCAAAAACAACGGTGCACGGGACATCCGGTTTTTCACGACCTATTTTGGTGATATAATGAATTTTCCAGGCGACAACCATATCAATTGCGAGACAAGTCTCGATGCGTTTTTTATCCCCAAGTTGGCGTTCTTCAACTTTGCAACAACTTTTGATCACCTTATGATAAATTTCAATATCCCAGCGCCCGCAATACCATTTAATCCTTTCGCAGGCCTGATCGAAAGTGTGGGTAGCAACTGTGGTCAACAACATCCATTTAACCGGTTTTTTCCCGGCCGGACCATTTTTTTCTTCCGCCAATATAGCCCATATGGTTACCTTGCCAAGCTTTGGGTTGCGTTTCGGCGGTTTCAAAGACACCTGAGAAAACCGTATCTCCAGGTCGGCTGTGCGTTCCGGTTGTTTCCTGTTGCGGGGGACCTTGACCGTTTGCACGCCACGCAAGGGCAACGAGGCGATATAGGGCCACAAATGTCCCTGCCCATCTTCAAGAAGGCGGTCGTACTCCGCACGGACAAGCAGGTGAGGCCCGTTTTCTGTTCTCCCGGCCAAAGCGAAAAGATCGTAAATATCCGATTCCCGATCTCCCATTTGTATAAACATAGTATTCGGACAACGTTGTTGAGCCTGATCAATTACCTGAAAACCGACAAGCCATTTATTGCTTTCCTTTTCCTCTATCGGCAATTCTTTTCGCTTTTTCCTTTTGCCAAACTCTTCCGGATCACGAGCCCAACTTTGCACATCAAGCAAACCCAAAGGCGTGCCTTCCACCGTAAAGGCCATGGTGTCATGAACCAAAAGCCCCTTTATGCCATCTTTCTTGCTGCCAATGGGGCCAAGACCCCCGGTAGAGGGATGGGCGCTGAAATTCAGATACGTCGTGTCGTTGGGCACCAAAACAATCTTTTCCTCTTTGAGCCGATTGATGGTCTGTTCCTTATGCGATTGCAGAATGCCTTCCATGGTAACCTCAGGATTATCGAAAAATTTATACGCCGCCTTGGTTCTTGCTCTGCTCTGACAGGCTTGTGGAATGTTCGCATCAGGTCGCTCAAAAAAATCACGCGTGATATGCAAAAGACGCCGATCCCTACGCTGATCTCCCAGATCGGCGCCGCCCAATTCCTGTTCCACCCAATCTGCAGGTTGGAACTCATTTTTAACGGGAAGTCTGCCGTCGCAAAGTATCTCCTGAAAATCTGCGCGCAACGGAAATACGTAAATATCCTTCTGCGAAACCTTCTCCTCGCCGTGAGAATGATTCCGGCCTCTCCCCTTTGTTGTACCAAGATGAACCCAGTTCGCGGCACGATAACAACTGCCTCTAAACCGCTCTCGATCCACAAACGTCTCCACAACTGCCGGCTCGGTTCCGTAACGAAGCTGCCAGTCGTAACCAACCCTGTTTGCACTCAAAGAAAGAACATGAGAAGCAAGATTGGCAACTCTGACCTGAGGAAGAATCAGAAAACGACTGTTACATACAACCTGTTCCAAATGCTTGAGACGAGCCTGTTCGTCCCAGCCGATCCATTGGTCCCGCGCCGCCAGCTTCCACGAAGCCGCGCTGAACGACAAACCGCCCAGATAACCCCGTTTCTCACTGACGATCAAATAACGTATCTGTGCGCCGCACAACGGCCCGTTTCCAAGGTAATGATAAGAACTCATCAGACTATTCCAAATCCGGGATTCAGACCTATGTCGATTCTCTATCGGAATAACCTCCACTTTACCCAAATCATGCAGTTCACAACTTATTTCCGGAATTGGCTCTATCTCCATTTTATTGGTCGATATATCATTTTTTGCCTTGGGTGGTTTCTTGCCTCCAACCGGAAGTCGTATAACCCCGGCTTTCTCCAGTTTCAACAAGGCAACACGGCAACTCATCTCCTTATATTTCCCATTCCAACTTCGCCAATCAAGCCATTCGCATACCTGCAAGGACAGTTTGGTGCGCGAAATATCCGGTCGTTCGTTGACCAATTCGTTTATCTGTTCGATTATTTCTAACGAAAATTCTTGTCCACATACTTGCATGCCTATAATATATGAAATAATCCCTTCCGTGTTCAGTAAATAATGAGGGACATGTTAAGCTCAAGGGGAGGGGTAAAAGTCATTTTAATCATAAAAATATTCTGTCTGAATAGTTACCAATTTTTAATAAAATCAAGGTGTAGATAACCGAATGGATACGATTAATTCATCCTTAAGAGTTGGGATCAATCGTTTTTTCCAAGCCCATATCAGGACACCAATTACACTCAGAATGTTCAAGCCAAAAGCATCAGCCATGTTTTTGACATCTCTATCATCAAGAATGACAAGACCTACACTCATCTTAAGTGCCCGAGCAATAGCCTCTAACCCCTGTGTAATACTATATTACACAGAGCAGGCTCTTCAGCATCAAGGTAGCGGCCCGGAGATGTGGCCAAGTTCCTATCCTTCACATCCTGCACTTTTATCCATCCGTCCTGCTCCACCACCTTTGCCCCGGGTTTAGTAAATCCATCGACCATCTATATTGAGCGATTTGTTTTTTCAACTGCTTTTTGCGCCAATTTAATAAGAGATCGAAGCGCATCATTTACAGATTTTTCATCTTTAAACATTGTCGCAACATCCGGGCTCAACAACACCAAATTTGTACCAGCCGAAAAATCTTGATAATATTTACCGCGTATACCACGCCCTAAATCACTTTTGCTATATTCAGGACGTAATTCATCAGGCTTATCCTTCCTCATAAATTTTCCTCTCATTTTTTATCATTCGGCGTGCGCTTATAATTCTTAAATTACCTTTCCTCTCAGTATGTGATTCGACCAATAAGTGATTATACCGTGAGAGTCCAAACGTAATATAGCGAAATTCTTCTATTGAATGATCAGGATCATTGAAAGTTATAGCTAAAGGATCTCCAAAAACTGTCGCCGCCTCATGAAAAGAAATGTCGTGCTTTTTCAAATTATTTATTGCTTTTTTCTCATCCCACTCAAATTCCATGCGCCCATCCATATATTTCCTGTATTGTTTTTACAAACTAAAACCTTCTCATCAGCTATTTTAACAGAATAACCCTATCAAGTGTTCCCAAACCACAGCATATTTACGATGTCGGATTTTTGCAATTATTTCTATATTAAACTCCATCCGCTTTAACCTGAATTATTCATAAATCTTCTAAAATATCTTCTTAAAGATCGATTTATTAAAAGATTAACTATGGTTGCAATTTCAAACTTTGTTTTCAAATTTTTCCTTAATTGCCGAATAATTCATCCCGATATATCGGGACGACCTCCTTTAAAAATACTATGAATTATTCGGGTTAGAATCATGTTTTGTATATTAACATGCCGTTCCTACGGAACTATTAAATTTTAGGGCCATTGGCGGCTATAAACATTCCGTCTCTACGAGACTTGTTCTAAAGGGATGTGTTTGATCCCACATCTTTATTCATAATTAAAAAGAAGGTATAAAGCAGATGTCAGAAACAGGATTCAAGATTAGATTTTGTTTCTGTCTTCTAACTTCTACTTTCCGTTTTCTGCCTTCTGACTCCTGAAAAACAGCGAAGCGAAATGACACCGAAGGTAAATGACATTTTTTATTTTACCAAGAAAATCACGAATGTTCACAAAAAAAACTGATAATAATGCTCTGCAAATTAAAGGTATTTTCTGTCTCCGCTCTCCTGCTTCCGTTTTCTGCCTCCTGCCCTGTTTTCTGTCTTCCGACTCCTTTAATAACCGCGAATGGCGCGAATAGACGCGAAAAATAAAAAATTCATTCTTCTATATTCACATCTCACGTTTCACAGTTGACTTTTCACTTTTCACTACTCACTTTCCAACTTCTTCTAAAATATTTTTCTTCTCTATTTTCAAACGTTCATGTTCGGGAAAAATTGCTGCAAGGGGGGTTGGGCGTATAATCCGGAATCATTTCCTGGAGTTTTTTGTAGATCATGGGCCGGTTGACGGTTCGGCTGTATTTGCGAAGTTCTTCAATATCAATGCGTAAATCCGGCCAATTGATGTAGGAATTTCCGTGTGCTTTCATAATTTTGGGGTGGGAAGTTGACTCCGGAAATTCATGGCCATTCCATAGTTCTTCGTACAATTTTTCTCCCGGCCGAATACCGGTATATTCAATCGGGATATCTTTATCCGGATCGAAACCGGAGAGTTTTATCAGATGACGGGCAAGGTCCACTAATTTTAATTGTTCGCCCATTTTCAGGATAAAAATCTTTGCGATTTTTCGTTTGGAAATTGTTGGCTTTATAAATTTTACATGAGTATGGAGACCTATGATAAATCCTGGTTTTTACGCTTATCCATAAGAATATTAAACCTATAAGAAAAACCAACAGCTGTTTTTGAAAAATACGAGTTAAGTTTCCCCGAAAAATGCAATAAACATTTTAATTTTATTTAAACCTTTATTAATATATCAGTTAACAACTTAAACTCAGCATTTTTCGGGACAAGTGTACTTTCAGATAACTTCATTTAAATCAAACACAAAACATTTAAATTAGCTATTTGTTGCAATTTTTGGGGTTTCTGTAATATAGTCGGTTTTTTCCGTCCTGAATTATTCATCTGCTTTTGCAGCAACATTGAATCCGGGCGATATCCGCATGAAATTATCTCTCGCAGATCATGCAAATTGGGGTTGATATTTTATTTCCAAACCATGTATTCTACATTCAGTCTTTGGTTCTCTGCTTTCTATCTTCTGCTATCTCAATCTATAAAAGAAGAATCAAGTTCGGCATTCTTAGATTGAAGGTAACTATTCAGGCAGGCTCTATAAATTAACAATAATCACGCTTCGACTCGCCGCATAAGGCGGATGGCTTAGTTAGAATAGCCAGAACGCGTGCCCGACTCAGGCGGGGAGTCGAAGGCTTTTCTCATATCAGGAAACAAGCCTACCTGAATAGTTACTTTTTTTCTTTTGAGCAGCTTGGAAAAATTTGCTATAAGCTAAATAATTCAATTAATTTCTTTTTAACTTGTTCCTGTAATCTTGGAGAAAGCTGGCCAAGCTCACGTCGTATGAGGGAAGATGTAACAGTCATCATCCGATGTAATCGAAGCGTGGATGAAAGCTGCAAACCAGTTAATGAGAAATCAGAATCTGTTGAACGGATTATTAAATCAGATGGCAGGGAATTATGTATTACCTGGCTTGTAATAAACGCTAACACCACATGACGGTGTATCCCTATCGGTTCAGAAAGACAAACAGCAGGCCGTACCTTATTGCCAGACAGATCATCAAAAGGAAAAGGGATTAAAACAATTTTATTTATTGTCATTAAAAGGCGTTCCATCATTTAGTGTATAAATGTCTTCCTTAGAATCCTTTAGAAAATCCAATGCCGGATTATTAGAAGCTGCTTTATACCACGCCATTTCATCAAAATCATCATCAGGATACATTACAATTACACGAACTCGTTTTGGGCCAGATATTGGAAATAAATCATCTAGTTTAAGATTACGGTTTTCATCTATTGTCCCGGACATTTCAATAGCAGTCATTGTGTTTTCCATGTCTGGAAACCTTTCATATTTAAAAATGATAATATAACTATTTTTAGTAATTCGTCTAAAGTTATATCTTATTTCAACCATTAAAGTTATTTACAAATATACAGCTTAATTTGCGTTCCTGCTAATATTTGTGGTGATAAATTACTACCTGCAATATGAGCTCTTTCCATTGACCACAAATGACTAGGAAGGGGTGAACCACATAGTGATAAACGCCGCAGCAAATGACCATTTTACCTAACCGCGAATCACGCGAAGAGACGTGAATATTTATTTTAAATTTTCATTCCTTTTCATTTATGCATTGGAAACTCCGGCCTATTTCTCTTTCTTTAAGGACAGAATATAAACCTTTTTTACGCAAAATTTCTATTATCCATTCATTAATTAGTTCTTCACTACTCTTATGAAGGCTTTTAGCTAACGGAATTATCCGGCGATAAATTTCATCATCAAGCGGAATATATTTTTTCTTTTTTATTCTAAATTCAATATCAGTTACTTCTTTCACATCATCAAATTCAAATAAATCATGTTCATCCCAAAAATCACTTGCTTCAAATAATGAGATATTATTTTGGGTTCATCATAATAATGCGTACTTATTCAAAAGTTTCCTTGGATATATTGAGATATCGACAAAAAGATTTTCTTCTTTCTTGTTTTTTCATATCCCTTGCAGTAATAACTAAAGCTTTATTATTAAGTTTCCTTATGAAAAATACTGAAAGATAGCGTCCGGCATTTGTGCAACCAAGGGCAATATAAAGATTTTCTCCTTCAATTTTGCCTTTTTCTTTCTTGAAAATTTTACATTTGCCTCTCAATACCTCTTCAACTTTATAAGGTAATATATTGTACTTCCAGGCTAATTTTTCAACAATGGAATTAAACCAGATAATGTCATCAAATACAATCATATTAACTACTTTTCAATATTGCAAATATTTATTGATTTGTATATTAAAATACAAGCTGCTATAAACATTTCGTCTCTTCGAGACTTGTCTTCAAGGTAGGAATTTGTTCCAATGATTATCTGGTAAGGAAACAGAGGACAGATGCCGTTGATCTTTCCACCCGACAGTTGCTATCCCCGGAAGTTTGTATTTTGTTTTGTGGTTATCTATTTTCTGTTCTCAGTCTGTTCTGCTTCCTCCAAACCGACCACTAATGACGGCGAGACCGAATGACAATCAATGGCCATAAGTTGGTATACGCCGGAGGCAAATGATATTTCTTATTTTAACCACGAAAAACACGAAATGCACGAAAGAAAAGATATGGAAGGTTGAACGACGAATGGCGAATGACGAACATAAAAATATTGGTACTGCCCGGCATTGTTCCATAACCATTGTAGTTATTTTTTGACTTCCAGCCAGCCATCTATAAGCAAGGCCTTGCAAAGCGAAACAAATCAACCAGAAGGTCATTCCGATCCGCCAACTGTCGGAGAGGAATCTAATACCTAATATTTATCAAGTCGGCAGTAGATTCCTCATCCCGACTTGTCGGGAATTGGAATAACAATTTTGCATTTTTTCTCTTTTCTGCAACACTCTGCATGTATAGATATTCCTTTATCGTTCGAAATTCTAATCCTTTATCGTTTATCGTTTAAAAAATCGTCCTTCATCGTTCCAAACCTTCATCCGCCCTCCGATGCAATATCCATTTACATTTTGATTCAGACCTGATAATCAAATAAGGCATCTCTTAAATTTCTCTGCAACAGCCTGAAATATGGAAAAAAAATTACTTTAGTATTGCCTACTGCCATTTCAGCTTCAAAACCAAGATTGATCACCCAGGCCTGATGCGGATGGTACTTTTCAATGAAGGAACGTAAAGAGCGTTTAATTGTCTCCCGTTTCAAATGAGTGAATTTTATTTCTACAGGTATGATGGTTTTATATTGATCAATAATTAAATCAACCTCGGCTTTATCTGTTGTCCGCCAGAAATGAAGATGCCAGCCAAATGGTTTTATTTTCTCTTTCAAAAGATTATAAATAAAATTTTGAAATAAAAATCCCATATCTTCGTTTTCTTCATACCTTCCCATCTGCCCGATTGCATAATTGCGCAATCCTAAATCGACAAAATAAACGACGGGAGTTTTTGTAATCTCTTTCCGATTATTTTTAAAAAAAGGGGTGACTAAATTTATAATGAATGTCTTCCCGGCAAACCAGAGATATTTTTTAAGGGTGTGAACCGAAATACCAAGAGAGGCAGACAGTTTAGAGTAATTGATTAACCGCCCAATCTGACCGGATAACAGACGAACCAGTTTGACAAATGCTTCAGGACGATCGATCTTTAACAAATAGACCAGATCTTTTTCAACATAACTATGAAATATTTCTTCAATTAAATTCCGCTTGTCTTCCCCGCGCTCAGCGGTAATAATTCTCGGATACCCGCCAAAATTAAGATACTCATTCAGAAGAAATGAAAGAGTTTGATTTTCAATCTCAAGAAAATCCGCAAGTTTTTCTTCGTATTTATAATTTGTTTTATAATGAATGAATTCTTCAAATGAGACAGGAGCCAGCTTGAACAAACGCTTCCGGCCGCTGAGAGATTCCTGAATTTTTTCCTTTAATTCCAGACTGCCGGAACCCGAAACGATGAATTTGTGCGGCAGGTTCCTGTCATAAATACCTTTTAGAAAAAGTCCGGCGTTTTCTTTCCTCTGTATCTCATCAATAAATATATACCCTTTTCGCGGCCCGAACTCCAAATGAATTTTATGAATCAAATGCTGCTGAGATTGAAAATAGTACGCTTCAGATTCAAAATCGAGGTTAAAAAACAAAGTCGGTTGCCCGGCTCTGACCAGCTCATCCCTGATCAGTTGCATTAATGTTGTTTTGCCAACCTGCCTGGGACCAATGATTACAGTAATTTCATTCTCTTTCAGATGAGATCTCAGATCATTTGTAAGATTGCGTTTAATCATACATTTAATATAACCCGATAATTTACAAAGTCAAGTTTAATATTTATCGGGTTAAAAAACAATAATATACCCAAACAGATTACCCATCCCGGAACGGCGAACGTTGATTGTCGAACATTTAAAATCAACCTATCATCCCTCATCGTTCATAATTCATCATTCTTCGTTCCCCAGGTTCATCCTACATCGTTCATCGCTCCAACGTTCATCGTTTATCGTTCCGAAGTCTTTCGTTCCTCTGCGCTGTTTTTCCGGATTGTATAAATATCGAAGCTAACTCATGAGCTTCTGTTTTAAGCGTTTCAACCTTATCAAAGGGTAAAAGTTTTTCTTCATTGATAAATTCAAGCCAAAATTCCGACTCGTCTGCTTCTTCAATGACAATACTGAGTTTTGATATAAATGATGCTTTTGATTGAGCCAACCTGGCGACCCGATAATTGACCGCAACGGAAGTGAAACAACGTATTAACTGACGCTTAATATGATTTCCCAAATACGTATTAGACGAAGTAAGGGAAATTCAAAGCGAATTTAAAAAGCAAATGATAAAAACAAGAAAAATTTTGGGATGATTACAGAATGAATAAGTGTTTTTATTATAAAGATCTTATCCTTATAATATTTTCAGTGGCTACAATAAAATTTCCATGCAATTGTCGATTATATTTTCTTAACACTTCTAATATAATCCTCATTTTATTTGCAGGTCTTTCATCTTTAAGACGAAGCAGAATAACACCTATTGCAGGCATTTGCTTACGGTATATTAGTTCACCAAAATCTTTGTCATTTGTAATGATAATTCTACCTTCATCGAAAGCAAATTGTATAATTTTAACATCGCTTATTCCAGGAGAATGCTCGGTTATGGATAATGCATTATACCCTTCTTGTCTTAGAGCTTCTACTACCTTTATACCTGTACTTTCATCAACTATAAATTTGAGATTATTCTGCAACAACAGGAAAAACCTCTTCATGGGCAAGAACGTGAGAAGCATAATTCAAGGCAGCTAAAACATCTTCATTCTTCAGGCGGGGATAATCTTCTAATATTTCTTGAAAAGATATACCTTGCCCCAATAATTTGAGGATTAATTCAACGGGTATTCTTGTTCCTTTAATGACAGGTTTCCCCACCATTATTTCCGGGTTTATTTCAATCCTCTTTAAAAAATCATTTTCTTTGTATTTCATTGCAAACCTCAATATAACTAAATTCTCATATTCAATAACGGACTATTTAAATCAAATAAATAAATTTCCCAAATTCCAAAAAAACAGAAACCACGTTGAATTTTAAAATATCCTTTTTTTACCATCTCCCTCACAGCTTCAATCACATCGTTTGCATCTTCATTAGTCATTGGTCAAAAAACGGATATATAAAACTTGTCACAACTCACTCTGACTACGAAAAACACGAAAAGACACGAAAAAAACAGATAAAATCTTTAGAGTATTTCGTGTTCGTCCGCCGCAAGCTGATATTTATAACCAGAGGTAGACAAGCGGGTAATGGATAGTTACACTTCTTTAAAAAATCACCTACTTTCAGCAAATCCGACCCGAAGAAAAACTTCGGGACTAAGAATATGAAGGGATCCGCATAAGGGCGAAGGATGAGGAATCTCTGGCTTCCGAATAAGTAATGAGGTATGAGATTCTTCACTTCTCCCCGATAAAAATCGTATGGTAACCAATCACAGAAAGCTACCTAACCTGAAAAATTCATTCGCCACGAAGGCACCCCGCCTGCACGGGCAGGAAAGACACAAAGGTTGAAAAAATAAATTATTATGTAAAAAAATACATAAATATTATTTAACACACCCCTGCCTGCGCAGGCAGGCCAGAATCCCCTCCTCAAGAGGGGACTAAAATCACCCCTTGAGGGGGGACATAGACAATGTTGTTGATTTAAGAAATTTTCGAAGTCCGCCCCGCAATAAATCACGGGGCTAAGATTAGCAAGCGCCATAAATGACGCTCTCTCTACAGGGTTCGTCTCAGGCGGATACTTTCTATTTTTAGTCCCGAAGCTTATTGGGAGACGGTATTTTTTTTCCTTAAGTCAACAACATTGGGGGACATAGGAGGGGTAAAGAGTATATTTTACCTGCCGCTGTGATCTGTTACCTGGTATGCCTTACTTCTGTGGACAATCAATATGATAAATACGTAACCAATCACCGGATGAATAAGAACATCCTAAACCGTTAAAACGGTTATGATCATGTCGACTCATTAGCCCACGACTTAAGTCGTGGGCTAAAATGAAAAAACTTTTTTAACCGCTTCAGCGGTTTATAAGATATTATTCATTTACCCTGTGAACGGTTACATAAATACTTGTTTGGGTTCAGTATTTATTCTGTAAATTACACGATAGTCACCAACACGATATCGATAATGACCGGATAAAATACCCTTTAAAGTTTTTATATTAGGATGTTCATAAGGATTTTGCCGAAGTTGATCAAAACAACGATTTAGCTTACGAACAATATTAATTTCGGCACGCTTGTAAAAATTTCGCGCATCTTTTGTAAGAAAGATTTCATACATGCCGTTTTATCTTGTCAAAGCCGACAATATCACCTTTATCAACTTGTCCGGATGCTTTCATAAAATTTTCTTCAAAACCGGGAGTAGTCAGAAGTTCTTGAGTGGCATCCGAACTTTCCCGCTCTTTCAAATAAGCTAAAAAATCAAAAGCTACGCGCAAGCGTTCAAGTGAGAGATTCCTTAATAGTTTCTCAGCTTTAGGAAGTAGTTTTGATTTTGATGTATTTGAATTCATTTTATTTTTTCATCTTAGTAGTTAATCGATTGAACAAAAAATTGTTTTTCTTGTCTACTCAAATCAGTTTTTTATATTACAAATTAATGCGCCGGTGGGCGCACGAGCTTGTAATATAAATTTATACTATTTTAAAAACCTGACTCAAACTTTAACATCTGCTATTAATAAAATGTTTAATTATAAAATAGTTCCATAATTGTGATAAAAAGATTTTAAATTGTAACGTTTCAACCCGCGAATAACACGAATCATCCGAATAGGAATCATAATGTTAGAATATTCGGTGCTACTCAGGTGGCCCACGCCTGCCCTACACTGGCGGGAAAAACACGAAAGGCACGAAAGAAAGGCGGTGTTAGCCTCTACAAATTAAAGTCATTTAGTTTCATCTAAAATCATGCTTGGTATATTAACATGCCGTTCCTACGGAACTATTAAATTTAAGGGCCATTGGCGGCTATAAACATTCCGTCTCTACGAGACTTGTTTTAAAGGGATGTATTCGATCCCACATCTTTATTCATAATTAAATTGAGCCATTCCCTCGTTTTTGTGCTTACGATAATCACCAAATGGGTTTTCCTTTTTAAAGGAATTCCTATTGGCGATTCAGCCCGCCTGAGTCGGACAGGCGAATCGCCCTACAATCGCTCAATTCAGGTCATAATTATAAAGAAGGCATAAAGCAGATGTCAGAAACAGGATTCAAAATTAGATTTTGTTTCTGTTTTCTAACTTCTACTTGCTGTTTTCTGTCTTCTTATTCCCTTACCACAGATGAAAGCGAAGCAAAATGACGCCGAAGGCAAATGATATTTTTTATTTTAAACACGAAATGCACGAAATGAACAAAAGAAAATCGGTGTTAGCCGCCTGCAAATTAAAGCTGTTTTCTTCCCCCCTTCTATTCAGACTCCTTTCTTCTTTGCATTATTATTCTGTCTTAAATTGCCTTTAACTTTTTACTTTACACTTTTTACTTTTCAAATCCCCCAACTTTTGCCAAACTCCAACTAAAAACCTGCATTAAAAACCCAACCACTGGATTTGATTCATTCAGCATTCTCAAAATTGTTTATATATTCATTTCCAAAAATAATTTCTAATAAATTCAAAAACATTTTCAAGATCAATTTCCGAAGATGATTCTACTTTATTGCCAACATGTTTATGATGGGGATAAGTTTTTACATTTTTATGATGTGGGGCATTATCCCATCCAATAATAATGGAGTTATCCTCTCTCAGCCAGTAATAATTATAAGCAATTAATTTTGAATTAATTTTTATTTCTCTAATCCATAAAAAGGAAACATCAACCAATTTAATTTTGCATTTTAATTTTGATACTTTTTCGTCGACAATATATTCAAAATATTCAACTGAGCTAATAATTTCCTGATATTTATCAAGAATTTGATGAATATTCATTTTCCTAAAAGTTTTTCCAATTTTTCTATTGTTTGTTGTTTCTCTTTAACTACATTAGATAAATAAGACCATTCAATCCAATCATCATGGGCTGTTTTCTTATCGGGAATATTCTTACAAAATGTTTCATAATTTGATGAATATTTCAACTCGTATCTTTTTACTTTTCGCAATAGGAGTTTTAATTCTTTTCTTTTTTCCGATATTTTCCTTCTGGATATTTCTTTTATTGCTTCCAGATAAATGTGATCATCTATGTTATCAATGATGTTTTTTATATCTTGAGGAATTTTAATAGTTATTTCAGTCATATCATTACCCAACAATTATATTGATAATTAAATCTTCGTACATTTCTATTTTTTATCAGATATCTTTCATCTCCAATCTGTATCAGAATTGAATATCCCAAACGCTTTAAAATCAAAACGAAATTGTTTGCCGTGATACAAATATAAAGCAGCTTGCTTATTTCTGCAAATTTTTATTGTCATCATAAACACGAACGATAACAATTTTAATTAACCGTGAATGCAATATAAAACACGAATGATAATTAAATATACCTGTAAAGAAAAGCCGCTAGAAACATTCCGTCTCTACCCCGAATAATTCATAGTATTTTTAAAGGGAATCGTCCCGATATATCGGGATGAATTATTCAGTAAATGATGAAAAGTAAAAAAACTAAATTTTACATTGGAACTAAAGTTAATTTAATGATAATTTTATAGTTATGCATATATTTTAGTAAATTTATGAATAATTCAGGCTATGAGACTTGTTATAAAGAGATGTATTTGATCCCACATCTTTATTCATAATTAAAAAGAAGGCATAAAGCAGATGTCAGAAACAGGATTCAAAATTAGATTTTGTTTCTGTCTTCTGATTTCTACTTTCTGTTTTCTGCCTTCTTACTCCCTTACTACAGATGATAGCGAAGCGAAATGACGTCAAAGGCAAATAACTTTTTTATTTTAACCACGAAAAACACGAAATGCACGAAAGAAAACCGATGTTATTAGCCTGAAAATTAAAGCTGTTTTCTTTTCATCTTCTTTCTTCTGTCTCCTTCCTTCTTTGTATTATTATTCTGTCTTAAATTGCCTTTAACTTTTTACTTTACACTTTTTACTTTTCAAAGCCCCCAGCTTTTGCCAAACTCCAGCCAAAAGCCCAAATTGAAGTACCAACCACCTGAATTTACACCTACCACATTTTCTACATTGTTAATATTTTCATGGCCAAGAATAATTTCTCCAAAACCAAACTTAGACGGATGCCAACGTAGTTCCAGTTGAAATCGCTGCGTTTTTTCCACAACGCCGGTGGGAAACGGTTCGGAATAATTCTGGCCGATGGGCGTGTTCATCCAGGGTGTATCAAACGGCGAATCAATGCTCCCTTCGCCGCGGCGGATGAATTGCAGTACAGTTTGGAGGCGCAAAGAAGAATTTAGCCAATAGTTTCCTCTGAGCAAGAGATGATCGAAATCGTTGCCTAAATAGTAACCTAACGGTTCGTTGCGGTGGGTGTAACGCTCCCAGAAATAGGCTGTTTTGTAAGTGCGGTTGGTAATGCGCACATATTCGGTTTCCACAAAAAATCTTTGGTAAGCGCCCTGAGCGCCGATCAGCAGACCCCATTCATTGGGTTCCAAATCGCCGGGACCGGTTTTTTCCAACTGGATATCATCGATAAGCAGCTCGCCATAAAAATGCAGATTACGAACCGGATAATAGGAAAAATCGATTGAACCCAATGTATTGCCAATAGTGGGGCCATTCATCTGCACGCCATGGTAAAAAATAACCGGATTGTGAAATGACAGCTCCGGCGCTTTGTTTTCACCGCCGTAGAGAATTGCTTCGCTGATGCCAACCCACAGGTTCTTCAGAGGATGAATATCCAAACGATGAGCGGAAAGATAGCGGCTGGCCACGAAACCGGAATCGTTGCGGGTATTCAACGTTGCCGTCACAAAAGAAAAGCGCAGCCATTTATAGTGAAAATCCGCATACAATTGATCAAGAGGGCGGGAATTATCGGACAGCAGTAGCGTTCCGGTTTGACCGGGTCCCCAGCGTAAAAAACTTCTGCCCAGCGAAAAATTGAAATGATCAGGCGTATACAAAATGAACGCCTCTTCCATAAACGAAGCAGCTCCGCTTTGCCGTTTGCCTAAATATTGCGGATCGTCATCCAGACGGTTATCTGTGAGAACAGTATTTATAACGGATAAATTGTCTTTATAATTAAATAAAATGCGCCCGCGCGGCACAAAACGGTTAACCCAAATATCCTGTCCGGTTTGGCGGTTCAGATTATTGCCGATAAACAGTTGGGTGGAAAAATTAGCATTTGCAGATTTTAATAGTGGCGTAAACAGAATAGATGAAATTATATGCTGATTGAGAAGGTTTTCGACAAAATGAGATGGTTTGATTTTTGGTAAGTTTTGATGAATATCCTTAAAGAGAAATGGGCGGTGGGAAAAATTAATTTCATTTAAATAACCGCGTAATTTTAATTGTTCCAGGTAGTCGTAACTCCAGTGATAGGTGGGAATGGTTTGAGCGGGTGAGGAAGGTACAGATAGAAGAGCATAATACACTAAGTGAAAAAAGAGAAGAAGTAAATTTTTACGATGATATTTAAACATGGTAAAATTCCGAATGCGGCGATAAATTAAAGAAGAAATTTGCTAAAGAGGCGGATTGTGGAAATATGAAATTAGTAAGCAGTATTAAGTTAACATGGTGATCGATGATCGTCGAACCCTGGAACGATGAACGATGAGCAATGAAGGTCGAACACCGGAATGGCGAACGATGAACGGCGAATGTCGAACAAAAAAAATATGCAAGACTTATCGTTCTACCGTTCATCGTTAATCGTTCAACGTTCCAAAAGGTTCATCATTCCCAGGGGTTCAAATTTTTCTCTTTTCCTGTTTTAATCTTAATCGGTCACTTTTGGCAGCTTTTCTAACCACATTCATTTTTTTCATCAAATTTTCCGCATAATCCAGAATATCATCCATATCTTCCTGTTGTTCCAGATAGTTTCGATAATCCCGAACGCTTTTCTCCGGTGAATGTTCCGGCTGCCAGCCAAGACTTGTAAGCGATGAAATATCCGAAATGGCATGACGGGTATCTCCGACTCTGTACGTCCCTTCTAACCGGGGCGGAATATTTACTTCAAACACTTTTTGGACAATGTCATAAAATTCAAGAACCGAGTAGGATTTACCTCCGCCAACATTGAATACCTTAAAATTAGCTGCATCCTTTGCCAATACCAGCAAATTTGCTTTCACTACATCGCCGATATTGACAAAATCCCGTAATTGTTTTCCATCTTCATAGATGGGTGGTGATTTCTTCATAAAAGCGCTTAAAGAAAAAATACGATTCGCACCGGAATAAGCGTTATAAAAAGATTGTCTGGGACCTTGCACAATTGAATACCGCATGGCAACTGTTGGAATATGGTAGCGGTAACCCAGATTAAGGGCAATCTTTTCCTGAGAATATTTTGATAGTGCGTATTGATTTTGCGGATTGGCCAATTCTTCCCAAACGGGAATATACTCCATTTCTTTCCCACAGCTATAACAAACAATGTCCCAATCCCCTTTCTCCAACTGTTCCTGTGAGCGCTGATCGGCCATAACAAACGTATTACAGGAATCACACAGATAACGACCTTCACCATAAACTGCCTGTGATGAAGCGACAACCACTTTATGCAAAGACAGTTTTTTTTCAACGGCCACCTCATATAGCAGGGCAGTTCCGACCGTATTAACATGGAAGAATGTACTAAAATCCGGTAAATAATCCTGATACGCGGCTAAATGATAAACGACCTCCACCCCTTGTAGCGCCTTTTCCCAATCCGCTTTATTTCGTACATCGCCCAAGATAAATTCAACCTCTTTGGGGATATAAAACGGTTTACCTTTTAGATGAACCGGCTTTTGCAGATTATCTAATATCCGTATTTCATGACCCTGTTTAAATAAGGCATCAATGGTGTGGGAACCGATAAACCCGGCGCCGCCGGTAACGAGTACTTTCATGATATATTCCTGCTTAATTTTGTCTTACAATTATTGAACGGGTTTTGTTTTAATTTCAACGGAAATTGGGTACCATATCATTCCGTAGGAATCTTGTTGGTTATGTGTACAGATGGAAAAGGATTCCTGCTGAATGACATGAATACTAAGGTTGTGTGTATAGATGGAAAAAGATTCCTACCTGACTGAGGCGGACAGGTTGAATGACAATTTGGATACAGGTTCTCTTATGTCATTCAGGAGGAATCTTGTTGGTTTGGTGCATGGATGTAAAAAGTTTCCTTCTGAATGACAATTTGGATACAGGTTCTCTTATGTCATTCCGTAGGAATCTTGTTGGTTATGCGTACAGATGTAAAAAGATTCCTTCTGAATGACATTATTGAAGTGATCGAGTGCATAGATACAACAAAATTCTCCCCGCCTGTAGTCGGGCAGGCAGAATGACAGTATGAAAAAAGGTACTCCTATGTCATTCCCCGTAGGAATCTTGTTGGTTATGTGTACAAATGTTAAAAGATTCCTACTGAATGACAACTTGACTATTGTGGTGTTTCTGTCATTCAGGAGGAATCTTGTTGGTTTGGTGCATGGATGTAAAAAGTTTCCTGCCCGCCTGAGGCGGACAGGCTGGATGACAAAACTCTATTGGTGGTTGTTTCAAGCAGAGAATCGCTCAATTTAGGCAAGAAAAACAGTTTAAATAACTAAAAAATTCATTTTAGGATTCTTTGTTGCTATGAGGTTTTCTTTCTTTTCCCTGCTCAAATCCTTAATTTCTTTCTCTCTTGCAATGGCTTGATTGATATCATTATAGTATTCATAGTACAATAGTTTATAACAATAATACCTTCCTGCAAAACTTTTTTTATTTCCCCTGTTTTGATAGTGCTGCAATAACCGCCGCTTTAGATTGTTGGAAACCCCTGTATAGAGTACCGTCTTTCCGGGATTCGTTGTTATGTATACATAATAATTACCCTTGCTCATCATTACACTGTGTACCAATTAAAATGATTGAATGATTTTTGTTGGTTACTAAGGACATTATGTACTATGTCATGCAGGAGGAATCTTGTTGGTTTGGTGCAAAGATGTAAAAAGATTCCTGCCCGACTGAGTCGGATAGGCTGAATGACATCATGGCTACTGCGGCGCTTTAATGTCATTCCGTAGGAATCTTGTTGGTTATGTGTACAAATGGAACAAGATTCCTGCTGAATGACATGAATACTAAGGTTGTGTGTATAGATGGAAAAAGATTCCTTTTGAATGACAACTTGACTATTGTGGTGTTTCTGTCATTCAGGAGGAATCTTGTTGGTTTGGTGCATGGATGTAAAAAGTTTCCTTCTGAATGACATTATTGAAGTGATCGAGTGCAGAGATACAACAAAATTCTCCCCGCCTGTAGTCGGGCAGGCAGAATGACAGTATGAAAAAAGGTTCTCCTATGTCATTCCCCGTAGGAATCTTGTTGGTTATGTGTACAAATGTTAAAAGATTCCTACTGAATGACAACTTGACTATTGTGGTGTTTCTGTCATTCAGGGGGAATCTTGTTGGTTTGGTGCATGGATGTAAAAAGTTTCCTACTGAATGACATCATGGCCACTGCGGCGCTTTAATGTCATTCCGTAGGAATCTTGTTGGGTTTGTGCAGAGATGGAAAAAGATTCCTGCTGAATGACATGAATGCTACGGTTGTGTGGGTAAATGTAAAAAGTTTCCTGCTGAATGACAAGAAACGCTGGGTTGCAGATTTATGTAGGAATTGTTCAATTCGGGTTATAATTGATACGTATGGACTACCTTTTCTGAATTGGTTTCAAATTGAAGTGTGGTTTCTTTCTTTAATATGTTTGCAAAATCCAGCAGATTCTTAACAGTAATAGTAGGTTCAATTTCAGGTTTTTGATAAGAACCATTTTTTATAAAAACAGTTTTTACATTTAATCTTTTGCCAGCTTTGATATCTGAGTCGGAGTCACCAACAACAAAAGATCTATTCAAGTCAATTAAATAAGGAAGCTCACTTTGTGCCCGGTGAAACATTCCTACATCCGGTTTGCGACAATTACAATTATCTGAATAATCGTGGGGACAATAATATATTTTATCAATCGTAATGTTTCTCAATTTTAACTCAGAAAGCATGCGGGAATGAATTTCCTGAAGTTGTGCTTCAGTAAACAGTCCTCTCGCTATTCCTCTTTGATTTGTAATAATCACAAATCGAAAGCCCATTTCCTGAAGGAGATGTAATCCTTCAAAAATTTCAGGATAAAAACGAAATTCCTCCCAACTTTTTATATAATCATGCTCCGGAGCTTTGTGGTTTAAAACGCCATCCCGATCAAGGAATAGTACTTTTTGGGAATCTTTCTGCAAAATTATTCTAATCATCTGACTTAGGATATGACCGGAAATAAGATGGAAATCTTCCGCGATACCATAGTTCCTACTTCGAATAGTTAACTGATAATCAACCAATTTACCGGCTTTCCCGCCGCCAAAACCCAATAATCCAATTGTTGTGGCATTAACTTCCTGTGCAAATTCTATTGCTTTGATAATATTGGGAGAATTGCCGGAAGCGGTAATCGCCAGGACAATATCACCCGGGTTAAGAAAATTTTTCAACTGCTCTACAAAGGCATCATCATAAGAAATATCATTGGCAATTGCGGTAAAGATTGCCATATTATCCGTAAGGCTGATGGTTCGAAACCGTTTAAAATTATGATCATTATGGTTTATAGTTCCCTTTGCCAGATCACAGGTTAGATGCGAAGCGGTTGCAGCGCTGCCACCGTTGCCAATAATAAATATTTGCTTATCTTTTTTCCTGGCATCTAATATCACATTAATGATTTGCTCAACATCATAATAATTAATTCTATCCAATTCCGTTTTTAATGTTTCTACATAACTGCGAAAGTATGATTCCATTCATTTACTCCCGTTTTTTTAATGATGAATGACGAATGTTGAATGACGAGCCCTGGAATGATGAACACTGGTAACTATAATCGATGAACGTGAGCCTCATTGAACGATGAATGATAAACGGCGAACTATAAACAATGAATTCTGAAATGATGTAGTAATCTAACCAGCTGTAGTGAAAAATTGAGTTAAGGTTTTAATAAAATCCTCTATCTTACCAGAAAACTGGCATAGTTTTCCTTTGTTATCATGTAAGTGATGAGGGAAATTTGTTAGTTTTTTGCCTTTATAATCAACTTTATGGTAAGGCAGAGAATCTGCACGCATAACACTATTCTTATTTCTATCCAGTAGATTATAACTATAGGTTTTAATCGCCAACCTATAATCTCGAAATTTATATTCCTCATGAATATGTAATAAATATCCTTTTGGGCCAATCTCTATTGCTAACTGAAAATAGCCGGAAATCAATGCATTCTCTAAAATTGATGGATATTATAACACACCCCTAAATCCCCTCTCAAGAGGGGACTTAAGGAACAATAAATTTTGAAGATATTAAATCATAAATCAACCAACCACGATCAATTATCATCCTTTGTTGGTTGGAATCATAAAGCACTTAAGCCAACCTCTTCAATAGATAATTTTGATTGTAGCGCCCGGAAATAACTTCTATAACATATACCCCATTCAACAAAATCCGATGAATCTTCAGCTGGAGTACCTACTATTATTTTATAGAATATTTCAGAACGAAGATTATATTTCTTCTCAAATTTATGAAGTCGATCAGCTAATAACGCAATGGACTTATCAATCGAAAAATCGCGGTTGATTACTTTTTGAACTAAGTCCTCTTTCGACATTTTGATTGATCTTTGTTCTCCAGTCATAATATCTTCCCATTACATAATTGAATTTCTATTTTTGACCATATAAAATACATTATTAAATTTTTTACTTCAAATTTTTTTCTCTGACGTCTCCGGAGCGGCGAACGATGATCGTTGATCGATGAACTATAAAAACCAACGAACCGTCATCACTCCAATGGTTCATCGCTCATCGTTCTTTACGTTCCTCTGCGCTGTTTCTGTAGATGTTATAAATATAGACGCCAATTCATGAGCTTCTAGCTTTAAAGGATCGACTTTATCAATAGGTAAAAGCTTTTCTACAATAATAAACTCAAGCCAAAACTCAGATTCATCAGCCTCTTCGATAACTATACTCAGTGCTCATGTTTATAGATACATTGACGTATTTTTAAAGTAGTTGAAAAAAATCAGACAGGATAAACTGGATCAACAAGATGAAAAAATACTCCTGTTAATCCTGTTGATCCTGTCAAAAATTTAGGAAATAATAATTATGAAATTATGTACTTAGTTTAGACTAAAATTGAGCTATTCTCATGTCATTCAGGAGGAAGCTTGTCGTTATTGAGTAATCAAGCAACAAGATTCCTACTGAATGACATTTCACTCGGTCAGTAGTGAGTTTAAGATGAGAAGCGCTCAATTTAGATTTGATACAAATGATGCTTTTGATTGACCCAGCTTTGCAACACGTTAATTAGCTGCTACAGAAGTAGAACATCTTATTAATTGACCCTTAATATGATTTCCCAAATACGTATTGGGCAGCTTCAAAGCTAATTTTACACAATCATGTGCAAATTTCTTCGTACGCTTCAACAAATCCATGTTATAAGATTTTTTACCTTCAATCTTTATCGCTTCGGAACTGCGAACGATAATCGATGAACTATAAAAACCAACGAACCGTCCATCTGTCCAATTGTTCATCGCTCATCATTCATCGTTCCAATCATTTCCACTCATATCTTTTCACGTTAAAAATAATTTTGCTGCCATCGTTTTCCAGATAAAATGGCAATTCACGATAATTATGTAATGCTTTTCTCACCTTATTCTGATTTTCTCTGGGGACATAGAGCAGAAGGAAACCGCCGCCACCGGCGCCGGTAATTTTACCGCCAAGCGCACCGGCAGACATGGCTTTTTCCATCATCTCATCTATTTTGGGATTGGATATTTTATTTGCCATTTGCCGCTTATATTGCCAGCCACTTAAAAAAAGTTCGCCAATCTTATCGTAATTATGCTCCAGTATATATTCTTTTGCGGCAAGAGCCTGATCCCTCATTTTACGCATTATCTCAAATCTATCATTCGTGTTTTGCTGCTGCTGCTTTAAAATAGGATCAGCCTTGCGTGTAATATTTGTAAAAAAAAGGAGAAGATTTGAACCGAACAGTCGATTTCCTGAATTTTTAACATGAATTTTTTCTACAGAAACTTGCTCATTTTTATGAAAACCAAACAGCCTGATACCGCCATAGGCGGCAATATATTGATCCTGTTTTCCTATCGGCTTATGCAAAATATCAATTTCAATTTCACAAGCATTACGGGCCAGAGTTTCGGCGGTAACCTGTTCGCCTTTGAGCATATACAGGGCGTTCAACAGGCCAACAGTAACCGAACCGGAGGAGCCTAAACCGGAACCGGTGGCCGGAATATCCGAAAGCGTGGTTATTTCCACTCCCCGCTGAATCCCCGTCTTGCGCATCGCTTCCCGAATCAATTCGTGCTCTATTTCATCAACAGAGTTTACAATTTCTTTTTGGGAATAATTAAGATAAATTTTTTCATCGAACCGTTCTTTGACGATAATATAAACAAATTTATCGATGGCTGCGTTTAATACATAACCATCTTCCTTTTTGTAAAAAGCCGGTAGATCGGTGCCGCCGCCGGCGATACCTATGCGTAAAGGTGTTTGGCTGATAATCATATTATAACCCCAAGTTTATAAAACACGGATTATTAAAGAAGAATTATAACTACCTAAATTGAGCGATTTTTTGCTTGGAACAACCACCCAAGGAGTTTTGTCATTATGCCTGCCCGCCTAAGACGGGGAAGAATCTTGTTGGTTATGCGTACAGATGTAAAAAGATTCCTGCTGAATGACAATTGGGACGCAGGTGCTCCAATGTCATTCAGGAGAAATCTTGTTGGTTATGCGTACAGATGTAAAAAGATTCCTTCTGAATGACAATTTGGACGCAGGTGCTTTAATGTCATTCAGGAGGAATTTTGTTGGTTATGTGTACAGATGTAACAAGATTCCTGCTGAATGACATTAATAAAGTGATCGAGTGCATAGATGTAAAAAGATTCCTGCCCGCCTGAGGCGGACGGGCTGAATGACAATTTGAACACAGGTGCTCCAATGTCATTCAGGAGGAATCTTGTTGGTTATGCGTACAGATGTAAAAAGATTCATACTGAATGACATTAATGAAGTGATCGAGTGCATAGATGTAAAAAGATTCCTGCCCGCCTGAGGCAGACAGGCTGAATGACAATTTGAACACAGGTGCTCCAATGTCATTCAGGAGAAATCTTGTTGGTTATGCGTACAGATGTAAAAAGATTCATACTGAATGACAATTTGGACGCAGGTGCTTTAATGTCATTCAGGAGGAATCTTGTTGGGTTTGTGCAAGGGTGTAAAAAGATTCATACTGAATGACATTAATGAAGTGATCGAGTGAATAGATGTAAAAAGATTCCTATCCGCCTGAGGCGGACAGGCTGAATGACATTTTGAACACAGGTGCTCCAATGTCATTCAGGAGGAATCTTGTTGGTTATGCGTACAGATGTAAAAAGATTCATACTGAATGACATTAATGAAGTGATCGAGTGAATAGATGTAAAAAGATTCCTGCCCGCCTGAGGCGGACAGGCTGAATGACATTTTACGCGGTAGTTAGTAAATTTGAATAGAAAACCGCTCAAATCAGGTTTTAATAACTTGCGGCCAGAGTTCATTCGCTTTATAATATCCATCCGTAGTGCCTATATCCATTAAAAATTCATTTATTCTATAGCCATAGGATTTGTTAATTAGTTTGGGTAAAACATCAAATCCAAAATCACAAGGATATTTTTTAGGAATATAATCAATTAACCATGGAGAAGCAATAAAAATTCCGGCATTTGCCCATCTACTTTTAGGCTTTTGAGGTTTTTCTTCAAAATCGGTTATTAATCCATCCTTCGCAAGCGTGACAACGCCACAAGAAGATAGATTGGGAGGTTCAAAAAGTGCGCATGTCAAGACCGGATTTTTTAACCTATGAAATTCCAACATTTTAAAAAGGTTAGCATTGGTTAAATTATCCGCATAACAAATAAAAAACTCATTTTCTCCCCTGATAAAATCTTTATTATTAAGAACAGTACCAGCGCTTCCCAATAATACCGATTCATAACTAATTTTTATATTTTGAGTGAAAGAATTATTTTTAAAATATTGGTTCACTTTTTCCGGCAGGTAATGTGTATTAATCAGTACATCCGTTATACTATATTGGGTAAAAAGATCAAACCAATAGGATAGCAACGGTTTACCATTTACCGGCAGCAAACATTTAGGTGTTCGAAGGGTAAGAGGTCTTAAACGAGTACCAAGGCCTGCTGCAAGTAAAAAAGCTTTCATAATATGTCTAAACGTTTATCGTTGAATGACGGGCTTCAGTCGACAGTCTACAGTTGGCAGTCTACAGTTGGCAGTCTACAGTTGGCAGTCATCAGTCTGCAATTGGCAGTAGGCAGTTTCCGGTAAACAAATCATCACCATTGCAGACTGAAGACTGTGAACTGTAGACTGAAGACTGTCAACCGTCTATTATGATTATCACACAGCAGCACCCTGCGAGTTCGCTCAGGTAAAAGGTTTAAGCCTTTTTGCTGGAGCGGTATTCAATATTTCAGATCGGTATGTTCGATGTAATTGTTTTGTTTATCTCGAAACTGACGGAAGAAAGTTCAGAAGGAAGAAGGTAGGAAGAGGCGTCCAGTATCTCAATACCCACAATATTGCCCTCTTTGTCATAATCAAGAATAAAACCCTCTTTTATCTCGTCACTTTCAAAATACTTGCTTTCCCGCAGCCTTATATAAAGAGCATCCACCTTTTCATCATATCTTATTCTCATTATTCATCTCTCCGGTATTTTATAATTTTTGTCGTAAGGTAAGTGGTTATGATTTCCATGAAATTCTTATGTTCAACAAAAACTACCCGATGTAAAAATTTCTGACCTTCTATAATATATATTTTTTGGGCTATCTTCCTGCCCTTTTGCCCTTGAATTATCTGGTGCGGTTGCAATAATGTCCTTTTCACCATTGTCTTTTTAATATTTCTTTCTTTTATTTGTTCCTCAGCATGTTTAGAATATTTTATTTCTTTATCGTTCACGGCTGTTCTATTTCATTATGCTCCATGTTTTTTCAATATAAATTCATTCAATGTTCTAAATTTAGATACTATAATAATTAATCCTTTACGATGATTTAGATCTCTGAGAAAGAACACCAATTTTTTAACCTCTATATGACCTCGTAGAGGTCACATTGTTGTAACAAACAAATGATAAAAAAGATCAGAAATCCTTGGAGAGGATTCATAATTTGTGGTTATTAATCCTAATCAGAATTGGGGTAAATCCCATACAATTATTCAACCTCTACGAGGATTTAATTTAATTCTTCGAATATCTATGAATATTATTGAAACATTGTGGCGATTCAGCGAATCGACCTACAAAAAAGGATTGTCTTTGCCATTTAAAAACCACTGCTGGATAGTTTCAGCCCTTCAAAAAGGCGAGACAAGCAGGACAGGCATTCAAAATATTAACCACAAAGTTCACAAAGAACACAAAGGAAATTTCAAGTCGCTGAATGCTAAATGTTGAATTATAAATGATGAATTGCAAAAAACAGAAAATCTGCCGAAAATTCAGAATTAATAATCCAAAATTAATCATTTCTTTTTATCTTTTTTAGATTTTCATATTCAATTCGTAACTTCCAAACGAGATACTAATGATCTGGCTACGGGCTTAAGCATTTGGGAAGCATTTAATATTTCAATGCCAATGACTTCGCCCCTTTCATCAATTTCAACATTAAACCCAGGAGCAATTTCAATAAATTCTTCTTCAATTCCTTCTCTAATAGAGAAAAAAAGAACATCACTTTGGATATCATAGTTAATAAAAGTTTTTTGATTTTTCATAATCTTTTCCACCTCCCAGATTTTATCCTTTGAACTTTTTGATATGTTTTCAGCGGATGAATCGTTATGATTTTAACTCTATTTTCAGACTCATCATAGCATATAATTATATCTCTAACTTTACCCATATATTCTAAACTTTTTAAAGCAATTTTATGTTGAGTAGCAGTGTCAAAAAATTTTACGTCCGCCTTTAGGTATATGTCTTTTGCCAAATTTAGGGGTATATTTCTTAATTTCATACGTATTTTTAAATGTTCTGAATATTCTATTCTCTTCATGATCTTTTACTTCTTCTGCCCAAAGGTTAAATTAACGCATGAAACTTATTTTTTACTCATTCAAAATTTCGAATCTCGGACTCCGACTTCTCCCCAATCACCAATCCCTATTCGGCAATTGTCAGTCCGCGTGCCCATGTAGCTATTAACTTAGAAGATAGATCAATATAAATTGAATCGGTTTCAGGATAATAATTTATTTTCAAAGTACTCTGTAAATTTATGCTCTGGCATTTACTAAAATATCCAAAATTTATTCAACTATTGAAATACCACAAAGTTCACAGAGAACACAAAGGGAATTTTAAATTCGCCGACTGGTGCATTCAACATTTCTTTTATCTTTTCATTCAAAATTCATCATTCATCATTCAAAATTTATCATTTGTTTAAGTTCAAAATTCCCGCCCAAATAACGGCGGGCAACAAGCATCATTATCCTTTGTATCCCCTCGGATGCGCTGAATGCCACTCCCAAGACGATTTTACAATACTTTCCAAATCCGCAAAGTCATCTTTTATGGGTCTCCTGTAGAATTTGTGGATAAATACGACGCATTGAACAAAAAGGTTTTTTAAGGCATAATAATGGTAATAACAGATTTAAGCTGAATGCGATGAGAACAACCTTCTTTTTCTTGTTTGGGA
>CAJVYQ010000006.1 GCA_913009825.1 uncultured Deferribacteres bacterium | reverse complement strand
GAGAAACGATAAACCTTTTGTGCTAACCGATCCTAAAACTTTTCAATGGAAAAAAGCAAGTTAACTTTTCTTTTCTGTTCTTTGACATTATCCACATTTTTCTCTTGACTTTTAATAGCTGGTCTTTTTTCTTAAGGATTGTATGATGGATTTCTCCTGACTGCTTTAAAGATACTTTGGTTATAACATTTGATGCACTCGTAAAAAGTCCCAAAACTTAAGTTGGTTCACTTTCGTCACTTCAAACTTAAGACCCTGTCTCCCTCAATACTCTTTAGCAACTTCTTCACCGCTCAATACCCGTAAAGCGCCCATGCCTAACGCTTCCATCTCAAATTCGCCGGGGATTTCAACTACCGGTGCGATGAAAACCGGCCTGCTCCGGAGGCATCATTTACATCGATAATTTTCCCTGCTTTCAGCAGTGCAACGGAGATACCGCCACCCAAATGAGCCACAATGAAGGATGATTCTGCGAGAGAAATTCTCATTTGCCGGGCGGTTTTTCCGGCAACAATGTGCAAATTGAGTGCATGGACGAGAAATCTGCGGGGCAGCAATTTATAACCTGAATAGCGCGCCAACGGTTCAAATTCATCCACAGATACCGGGTCGATCACAAATGCAGGACAATTTACTTTTCCGGATAATTCATAGGCCAACAAACAGCCCAAGTTTGACGAATGCTGTCCCTGTCTTCCTTTGGCATCGACCAACATGGTTTCATTCACCTGGTATGTTCCGCCTTTCATTGGTTTGAATAACCCGCCGCCCGGCCAACTACGGCATCCATTTCAACAGTTGCAATTTTTTGCTCCCACAGACAAGCCTCCATTTTGGTTTTCCGATAAAGAAGCTGATCAACTATCGAAGTAAATTTGCGCAATTCTGATTCCGAATGAACGAGCGTCTTTTCGAATAGCGGTTGTTCATTTTGATAATTGGCAATTTTAGTGGAGGTGGAACCGGAATTAATAACTAAAATAGTGAGCTGATCTTCCGACATCAGAGTACCTGTTTTTTAAAGCTGTTTTTTCTGTTTGTCCCATAGCCTGCACTATTCACAAACCTTTGCCACAAAAACACTAAGTCACAAATAATCTTGCAGTTAAGGCAACCCATTAATTAAAACTCAGTTTTTTTGCGCATTTTTCTATTTAAATGCAAATTATATAACTTTTTGTTTATTATACCTTTGTGTCTTTTCTGCCCGATGCAGGCGGAGTGCCTTTGTGGCGAATGAATTTTTCAGGATAAAAGAGATCTCTACGCAACAGCAACTGATTATGAAATTTCAGGCGTAATATTGCAATTACTTTATATTGCTGCATAATTCGTCACCACTGACCGGAAATTGCAGAATCCCGGGCAGTTTTAAAAAGATGCTCATTGAACCCTGTTGT
The DNA here is from genome assembly GCA_913009825.1 of uncultured Deferribacteres bacterium. Taxonomy (GTDB): domain Bacteria; phylum Zhuqueibacterota; class JdFR-76; order JdFR-76; family DREG01; genus DREG01. The sequence goes on along the minus strand of CAJVYQ010000006.1, from coordinate 118,014 downwards.
GATGTTCGCTAATTTAAAGAAAAAAAACGAATTTAACAAGTGAAAACAGAGACCGGAGGGGAATAGCTCATTTGCAAATTGTACGTAAAGATTCAGGCAAAGTACTCTCTTCCCGAACCTCCCGTTGACTTAAGGAAATGTAACTTGAATAGTAACACTTTAGTTTTTCGAAGAGAGGGAATAGTTTTTTTACAAGTACACCGGATTGTCATTTCGACCGCAGGGAGAAATCTCATACCACCGTAGTAGTAGATTCCTCATCCCGATTCATCGGGGTTCGGAATGACATTATTGGAGTTCCTTTAAAACATAGCTTTTCAAAAAACGAAAATGTTACCTCGAGTATTCGTTCATAATTATCAATTAATCATTCACAATTATCTATTCACTAGCGGAAATTTATGAGTTTTGATTTAGATACAACAAAGTTGTGGCAAAAAAAATATTTATTCCGTGACTTGCGGCAAATCTTCGGGCTGAAACATACGGTAGGCCATTTTTGCCAAAAAGTTTTGTGTAAACAGCCTGCCTGTCCTGGCTATGAGCACATTACGGGCGCCGGGCACTACGGAAGTTTTCCCGGCGGCAAGCGCACGCAAACCAACATAAACAACATGTTCGCTGGAGTCCATCTGTTTTATTTTACTCAAACCGGTGCCGGCGGTATCCTGAAATTGAGTATCTGTTGCCCCGGGACATAGTGCCAGAACCCTCACCCCCCGATCCCGGTATTCTTTCGCTAAAGCCTGTGAAAAACTGAGCACAAAGGCCTTTGTTGCGGCATACACTGAAAAAAAAGGCACCGGTTGAAAACCGGCAACGGACGCAACATTGATGATTGCACCGTTTCCACTTGCCAGCAAATCCGGTGTCAGCGAACGGGTCAAGGCAACAAGAGATGTCATGTTCAGCGTTATCATCTGCTCATAAATTTCAGTACCGGATTCTTCAAAATATCCCCATTTGCCGAAACCGGCGTTGTTAATTAAAACATCTACCGTCAGGTTGTCTTTATGCAGTCTCGACACCAATTCTTTTACCGCGGCGGATTGCGACAGATCAGCCGGGTAAATGAGCACCGATGCGGCATATTTTTGTGTCAGTTCATCTGCTAATTGTTGCATCAACTGTTGTGAACGCGCGGTTAAAATCAAATTTGCCCCCTTCGCGGCAAGCTGACGGGCAAATTCGGCGCCTATTCCCATGGAGGCACCGGTGATCAATACGGTTTTTCCGGCGAATTTTTTCATAATCTCCTGTTGATTTTTTTAATTTTTTCCAGCAAATTTAAAGGATGAAAGTAGTGCCAATCTAAAAGAGATGCAACATATTTTGCTGAAACCATTCTTCCGGAACGGGGAGTGAATTACAATCCGGGATCGATGATGAATAGTCAATTTAAAAGTAAGCCGGGTTGTGCAGGGGTTGTATTGAATTTTTCATCGTTTTCTGTACTTATTTTTGGTACCCGATAGATTTTCACCATTTCGTGTAAATCCATTCAAATAAAATTGTCGATTCGGCGGATCGGCTACAACCCTTCAATTCCGGCAGGAGAAATGAGATGTCTCAATCCAGGACCTATCCAAACCGTCCTATTATTGCGGTGAGTACATTGATAAAAAACCCGGGAAAAGAAATTCTCATCGTACGTCGGGCCGGGGCGCCGGGGAAAGGATTGTGGAGTTTACCCGGCGGCGCGATAGAGTTGGGAGAAAAATTAGAGGACGCATTAAAGCGCGGGATATGGGAAGAATGCCACATCACCACTAAAATTGAAAAACTGACCGGCGCATTCAACCGTATTTTTCGTGATGAAAAACAACGGGTGAAATACCATTATGTAGTTCTGAATTACCTCTGTCATACCACCGACAAATCGGTTCAACCCGCCGGTGATGTGGATAAATACGCATGGATCAAGCAAAAAACAGGATCACAATACCGTTACACGGAAGGCGTGGAAGAGCTGATTTTGGAATATTTATCTTTGTAAATTACCATTTATTTTCCTACCAGCCAATCCCCATTATTTCCCCTTACCGCCTAAATTTTATTGAACCTTTTGCGGCAAAGAGGAATAAGGTACTTGCATTCATGATTCGAAAAGCTTACATTTTACGTGTACTTTCAGCAATATTCTTCATAAAAAAGGAGGTCTGTATGAAACTTAAAAAGAGAACCATTTTTTTCATTCTCGGCTCGATCTTTTTCACGATTTTCTCACAGCCGGTGCGGGCGCAGGAAAGTCTTGTTGATTCGCTCAAGGCGATTGCCATCGTCGAACAAAAGATTATGGTACCTATGCGCGACGGCATCAGGCTGGCAACCGATGTCTTTCGTCCGAAGACGGACAAACCGGTTCCCATCATCTTTTCACGCACACCGTACAATTTTAACTCCTGGCGTAACGGCAAGCTGAACACACGCTTGTATATGACGGCACTCAAAACAGTAAAACGCGGCTATGCATACGTGGTTCAAAATGAACGCGGCAAATATTTTTCGGAAGGAGAATGGGATATTCTGGGACCGCCCAGAACAGACGGCTACGATGCCCTCACCTGGATGGCGAAACAGCCGTGGTCCAACGGTAAAGTAGGCACGCTGGGATGTTCTTCCACAGCCGAATGGCAGATGGGCCTGGCGGCGATGAACCATCCCGCTCATGCAGCCATGGTACCAATGGGGTTCGGCGCCGGTGTAGGCCGCGTTGGTGAGTTCTATGAGCAGGGAAACTGGTACCGCGGCGGCGCGCAGCAAATGTTGTTTACAGTCTGGCTTTACAGTACGCAGAATATTCAGCGGCCAACTTTTCCGGCAGATATGTCCAGTGAAGAGCTGGCGTACGTGGCAAGATTCTTCGACCTGGCGCCAAAAATGCCGCCGGTGGACTGGTCTAAAGCGCTCTGGCATCTTCCGGTTATGGATATCATGAAAAATGTCGACGGACCAAAGGGAATCTACAAAAAAATGATTGTACGAAAACCGAATGATGCGGCCTGGTACAAAGGCGGACTCTACCATGACGATATGCCGTTCGGCGTACCCAGCCTGTGGTTCATGTCCTGGTACGATGTCTCCATCAGTCCGAATCTGGCTCTGTTCAATCATGTGCGCCATCATGCAAAAGACCCGGAAGTCGCCGAAAATCAGTTTGCCGTCATTGCGCCAACGACCCATTGCGCGTACAAACGAGCTAAAAAAAAGACGATTGTGGGAGAACGCAATGTGGGCGATGCGCAGTTCGATTACGACGGCCTCATCTATGACTGGTTTGATTACTGGCTGAAAGGTGAAGACAACGGTATCCTCAAAAAAATGCCCAAAGTGCGGTATTACACCATGGGCAGCAACAAATGGCAAACATCCGGGAATTGGCCTCCGGAGAACACAAAAAGGGTCACTTATTATCTGATGAGCGGCGGTGGAGCCAACAGCCTCTTCGGCGACGGCAAACTTACCACATCGGCGCCGGGTTCAAAAGACAGAGCGGACGCTTTTACCTACGATCCGGCTTTTCCCGTGCCTTCTTACGGCGGCAATGTTTGTTGTACGGGAAATGCGATCAGGGGCGGTTCCTTCGATCAGCGAACGATGGAAACCCGGCAGGATATTCTAATTTACTCAACCGAACCGCTCAAAACCGGCATTGAAGTGAGCGGGCCGGTTAAAATTACTCTTTACGTATCTTCCGATGTGAAAGATACGGACTTCACGGTGAAACTGTTGGATGTCTACCCTGACGGAAGATCCTTCAATCTGGATGAAACCATCCAACGCGCCCGTTACCGCGAGGGTTACAAGAAAGAGGTATTCATGGAAAATGGCAAAGTTTACCGGCTTCCCGTCAGTTCCATGTCCACCAGTAACTATTTTGCTCCGGGTCATCGCATCAGGATCGAGGTTTCCAGCAGCAACTTTCCCAGGTTCACCCGCAATTTGAACACAGGCGGCAACAACTACGACGAAGTGAAATGGATTGTGGCACATAACCAAGTGCATCATTCGAAGAAATATCCATCTCAAATCAGGTTGTCAATTGTAAAATAAGCCGGGAGAATAATTATTATCTGAACGAAAAGTCCTCCTCTCTGTCATATCTGCGAAAACAGGAAGCTATAAATTCTCAGTTATATTTGATTCCTGCCCCCCATTTTCGTGAGGACAAGCTTCGCAGAGACGACGCTTTTTTCAGTTTTTTGGTGTTTTCGTTCGAATACTAGAAGCGATCCCAAAAAAAGTCCGGCCAATTTTCACTAAATGAGGACAAGATGGTTTCGGCTGACCATTGATTCTATAAAATTCTGTATATCAGAAGGTAACAAAAAAGGCTTAAATGTTTCCGTAACCCATTAATTCAACTAAAGGGATTCTTAAAACAGGCAATAACATCAGCCTTGTTTTTTTGATAAAGAGAGATTAATGGCTTTTCCAGCCAGCCTGTGCAGAGCCGAAGATTTATTTACATTATGGTAACTATTCAGCATTGTGTTCTTTTATGTAGGGCGATTCGATGAATCGCCTTAGCGAGACAGCGTCTCGCTCTACAAGGAATACTGAGCCTGAATAGTTACACATTATGAAATCTATCAAACAAAACGAAGGGAAAAATACTATGATTACCAGACAAGCGAATCACAACAAACCATTCGGGTTGATTAAACCCCGGAATAGTATTTCCCAAATTGTTTTTCTATTTACTTTGATCCTTTTGATTACAGAATTCGAGTTCATCCAACCAGCCTTTGCACAACAAATCACGCCAAAATTGTACAATAGCTTGCGCTGGCGTATGATCGGCCCGCACCGCGGCGGCAGGACAGTGGGAGCAGCCGGTATTCCCGGGCAACCGAACGTATTTTATATCGGCGTCAATAACGGCGGCGTCTGGAGAACTACGGACTACGGCCGCACGTGGCAACCCGTCTTTGACGATCAGCCGACCGGCTCCATCGGCACACTTGCAGTAGCCCCCTCTGATCCTGACATAATCTATGTTGGCAGCGGCGAAGGGCTACATCGTCCGGACCTGTCGACCGGGGATGGAATCTATAAATCAACCGACGCAGGAAAAACCTGGCAGCATTTGGGATTGCGGGACGGTCAGCAGATCAGCTCAATCATTATTGATCCGCATAACCCCGACAGGTTGTTCGCGGCAGTTCTGGGCCATCCGTACGGTCCCAACAAGGAACGGGGTGTATTTCGTTCTACAGATGGCGGTAGAAGCTGGCAAAAAGTTTTGTACAAAGATGAAGATACCGGTGCCATTGCGTTGGGTTTCGATCCGACCAATTCGCAAATCGTGTTTGCCTCGCTGTGGCAGGCGCGTCTGGCACCCTGGGAAAATGGCAGATGGCAAGGTCAGGGCAGCGGCCTGTTCAAATCCACGGACGGCGGCAATACCTGGCGAAAACTGACAACCGGTCTCCCCACTTTTGCAGAGGGATTGGGTCGCATCGGTTTTGATATCGCCCGCACCGACCCACAACGCATGTACGCTTTGGTCGATGCCAGACCTAACGGCGGGTTGTACCGGTCGGACGATGCCGGCGAAAGCTGGCAGTTGGTTAACAGTTCCGAACGGCGAATCTGGCGCCGCGGCAGCGATTTTGCCGAAGTGCGCGTCGATCCAAAAAATAAGGATATCGTCTATTCCGCAAATATTTCCATTTATAAATCGACCGACGCGGGAAAGACATTCACGGCAATCAAAGGCGCACCGGGAGGCGACGATTACCACACGCTTTGGATCGATCCAGATAATCCGGATATCATACTTACCGCGGCAGATCAGGGAGCCGTGATAACTGTGAACGGCGGTAAAACCTGGAGTTCCTGGTACAATCAGCCGACGGCACAATTTTACCACGTAATTACCGACAATCAGAATCCATATTGGGTTTACGGCGGCCAACAGGAGAGCGGCTCGGTGGGTATCGTCAGCCGTGGTGATGACGGACAGATTACCTTCCGGGAATGGCATCCGGTTGGTGCCAGTGAGTATGCATATATCGCCCCTGATCCGTTAAATCCGAACATCATTTATGGCGGTAAAGTAACCCGCTATGATAAAACCACCCATCTCAGAAAAAATGTGGCCCCTCACAATCTTCGCTCCGGAGGATACCGGGTTCTTCGTACCGCACCGCTCCTTTTTTCTACAGTGGATCCACATGTGCTCTATTTCGGGGCAAATGTAATTTTCAAGACAACCAACGGCGGGCAAAGCTGGGAAATTATCAGTCCCGATCTGACGCGATCTTCTCCGGAAGTTCCCGTATGTATTGGTGTCTACCGCACCCCCGAGCTGAAAAAAATGCCGCGCAGAGGTGTTGTTTATACCATCGCACCTTCCTATAAAGATATTAATATCATCTGGGCAGGAACGGATGACGGCTTGATTCATGTCACCCGGAATGGAGGAGAAACGTGGCACAATGTAACCCCGCCGGAGATTACATCCTGGAGCAAAATTTCAATCATGGATGCCGGACATTTTAATACGAAAACGGCGTATGCCGCGGTAAACAGGATTCGTCTTGATGACCAGCGGCCGCATATTTTTCGCACTCATAACGGTGGCAAAACCTGGCAGGAAATCGTCAGGGGACTGCCGGACAACGCTCCGGTCAATACGGTACGGGAAGACCCGCTGCGTGAAGGGCTGCTTTTTGCCGGAACCGAGCGCGCGGTTTTCGTTTCCTTCAACGACGGCGATAATTGGCTGCCGCTGCGTCTGAATATGCCGGCAACATCCATCCGTGATCTGGTCATTCACCAAAATGACATCGTTGTGGGTACACACGGCCGTTCATTCTGGATTCTGGACGACATCACACCATTGCGCCAAATGAACCATCAAACCGGCACTACTGATGTAACTCTTTTCCGGCCCCAACCGGCTTACCTTTTTCCGCGCAATACAAATACCGACACACCTTTGCCGCCGGAAGAACCAGCCGGAAAAAATCCGCCTGACGGTGCAATTCTTAATTACTATTTGAAATCCAATGCCCGCGGCGTTGTTACACTGGAAATTTTTAGTGCAGCCAACCGACTGATTCGTCGTTATGCCGGTGACGACCAACCCGAAAAAATAGATGAAAGCAAACTGACCTTTCCAACCTATTGGATCCGGCCGCCGCAGATTTTGTCCGGAGCAGCCGGTTCCCATCGTTTCGTCTGGGATCTGCACTATCCACCCCCGCTCCCGAAAGGGTCCCGGCGTCGTTTTCCGATCTCAGCCATTTACAAAGACACACCCGGTTATCCCCAGGGTGAGAAAGTTCCACCGGGTGAATATCTGATTAAGCTGACGGTAAACAACCGCAGTTATACACAGCCATTGACGGTATACCCGGACCCGCGAGTGAAATAGAGAGCAAGTAACCAATCACAGAAATGAACAATTGTATCTTTTGCCAACGGCTGCGGCGGTTATAAAAATTTTTTAAATTAAAATCAGGAGGTTTTTATGCGATTCAGAGCCATTTTACTCGCCTTTTTTATGATATCCACTCCTATTCTTGCGCAGCAGCACAACCAACCGGCAAAACTCACTTCTGCAGATTATGCCCGCGCCGAAACCTTTTTGAGTGCCAACACAACTCCATTAGTATCCAACATGATAATTCAGCCGGTCTGGCTTCCCGATGGCCGCCTTCTGTACCGCAACAGCATTCCGGAAGGAACCGAGTTTATGCTGGTTAATCCGGCTAAACGGAAACGCATGCGGGCTTTCGACCATAAAAAACTGGCACAGGCGCTTTCCGACCTGACGGGAAAGAAGTATGAACCGTTCCGGCTGCCGTTTTCACGGTTCAAATTTTCTGATGATGGCCGTTCAATTATTTTTAACATTAAAAATCTGATGTACAAATGCGATTTGAAAGATTACCGCTGCTCCGAATTTCAGGGCAATCCCCAAAGCCGGAACCGCAACGCAATCATTTCCCCCAATGGCCGGCTCGCCGCTTTCATCCGGGAATACAATCTTTGGATACGCAATCTTGAAACCGGCGAAGAAACCCAATTGACTACCGATGGTGTGAAAGATTTCGGCTACGCGACAAACAATGCCGGCTGGACGAAAAGCGACCGGCCGGTATTGCTGTGGTCACCCCAATCGGATAAAATCGCCACGTTTCAGCATGATAGCCGCGGTGTGGGAAAAATGTATCTGGTATCCACTAAAGTGGGTCACCCGGAACTGAAGGCGTGGAAATATCCGCTTCCGGGCGACAGTTTGATCTTCCGCATCCAACGGGTGGTAATCCATCTGGACGGCCCCCGTGTTGTCCGGCTCCGGATGCCGCCGGATCCTCATCGCTCCACCATCAGCGACCATGTTGCCGGACGTGACGGAAAGTGGCTGGATGTGGAATGGAACACCGACGGCAGTAAACTGGCCTTCGTGTCCACATCCCGTGATCATAAACAGGCAACGCTCAGAATTGCCGATCCCGAAACCGGCAAAGTTCGCGATGTCTTAAATGAAACGGTAGATACTTTTTTTGAATCCGGCAGCGGCAAAGTGAATTGGCATGTCTTGCCGGAATCAAACGAAGTGATCTGGTTTTCGGAACGGGATGATTGGGGACATCTGTATCTTTACGACCTCCGTACAGGACAACTCAAACACCGGATCACAAAAGGTTCCTGGAACGTGCTGCAACTGCTGCGCATCGATAAAAAGGAACAAATGCTCTACTTTACCGGGGCAGGGAAAGAGGCCGGCGATCCGTATTTTCAATATTTTTACCGCATCCGGACGGACGGCAAAAAATTGAAATGCCTTACGCCGGAAAACGGCAACCACACCATTTTGCTGTCTCCTTCCGGTGATTATTTTGTAGACACCTACTCCACACCGGTAACGCCGCCGGTTTCCGTCCTGCGTCGTGCCGACGGGAAAAAGCTGCTCACGCTGGAAAAAGCCGATATCTCCCGCCTGCTGGTGAAAGGATGGAAACCGCCGGTTCCCTTTACCGCAAAAGCGCGTGACGGCAAAACCGATCTTTACGGTCTCATGTACAAACCCACCCGTTTCGATTCCACTAAATATTACCCTATCGTCAACTATCTTTATCCGGGCCCGCAAACGGGCAGCGTGGGCAGCCGTTCTTTCCGGCCTTCCCGGGGCGACAAACAGGCGCTGGCGGAATTGGGCTTCATTGTGGTGGAAGTAGATGCAATGGGCACACCCGGACGCTCCAAATCATTTCACGCTTTTTATTACGGCAACATGGGTGATAACGGATTGCCGGATCAGATTACGACAATCAAACAGTTGGCCGCAAAACACACGTGGATAGATTTAAACAGAGTGGGAATCTGGGGACATTCCGGCGGTGGATTTGCTTCAACCGACGGCATTCTCCGCTATCCCGATTTTTACAAAGTGGCAGTGTCTGAGGCGGGTAATCATGATAACCGGAATTACGAGGACGATTGGGGCGAAAAGTGGCAGGGATTACTGAAAGTAAATCCGGACGGCAGCACCAATTACGACAATCAGGCCAATGAGCTTTTAGCCAAAAATCTGAAAGGCAAACTTCTTCTGGCTCACGGCACCATGGACAGCAACGTGCCGCCATCCAATACCCTGTTGGTGGTAAACGCACTAATCGCGGCCAACAAAGATTTTGACCTGCTCCTGCTTCCCAACCGCAGTCACGGATTTGGCTATGAACCGTACATGATGCGGCGCCGTTGGGACTACTTTGTGCGCAACCTGTTGGGCGCGGAACCGCCGAAAGAATACAAATTTAAAACGGATACAAGAAGAAGGAGATAAAAAAAAGTAACATTTTTATTCTTTGATAAACGGTACTTTTTATTACTTAAATGAGCTCCATCGATGTCATTCCGAATCCCCGCTTTTTGGGGTGAGGAATCTCATATCTCTTTTTTTATGTGAGTTCAGACCTCGTTAAATTTGATAAATATTAGGTTGAATAAGCGGACAAAGATCATCATAAATTTGCACTATATATTGCGTAAGTACTTGTCTTTTAGTTTAAAGTCAAACATGCAGTGTTCAATTATTCATGGATTTTCTCACAATTAACTAGTAAACAAGAACTTAATGAACAATAAAATACCTGATTTATCGAGGTCTGGAGTTAGAGATTTCTCACTTCATCCCGGTAAAAACCATCGGGACTGCGTTCGAAACGACATGTTTTTGTAGATTAAATTACAGGCTGGCAAGAAGCCGCCTGTCGTTTTAAAAACTAAATTGTTAACTATTCAGCCTGGTTTCCTTTTGCCACAAAGACAGTAAGTCACGAAAGTTTTAAAAAAACTATTGTAACTATTCAGGTGTTTTCTTTCAATCTTTTTCGCCTTGCCGTGAACGACAAGGCTAAGAAATGAAAGGGCGCTAAAGCGTCCTATTTACGATAGCATCCTTCAGGATGCTTTCATGTCTTAGCCTGAGGGTTCACTCTCAGGCGACCTGAATAGTTACCTAAATTGTTATAAAAAAAAGAAGCTGACCTTCTTGAAGAAGGTCAGCTTCTTTTATTAACAACAGCTTAAAAACAATTTAAACCGTTTTCTCCGGTGCGTCCGGGACACCTTTCATCCGTTTTCCATCCGTAACCTTGCCCAGAATAGGAACGCCTTTCTCTTTCCGTTTGATATGTAATTTGTGCAGCAGCATATCCCGCTTGAGAAGCTGAATGGCAAACGCGGGGTCCACTCCTTTGGGACAAACATCCGAGCAGGCGCCGGCAAAATGGCACTTCGTAGTACCGTCGGCCGTATCGATCAGATCGAAGCGAAACTGATTACCTTCGTCGCGGGTATCCGTGTTGTAACGAAACGTCTGCGCCAGGGCCTGGGGCCCCAGGTAATTGGCATCGGTTGCCACGGTGGGACAGGCTGCCAGGCATAAACCGCATTTGATACAAAATGTAAATTGAATATAATTTTCCAACTCTTTCGGCGTTTGAAAAAATTCACCGGTCAATCCATCGATTTCTTTACCTTCCCGGCGCACCAGGTTGGGATGAATGTACTTGTGTTTTTCGAGGAGCGGCTTTAAATCCGGCACCAGGTCTTTCAGAATATCATAATTGGGCAGCGGTTTGATCTGAATTTCATCGGCATTCAGATCCAGAATTTGCGTTTGGCAGGCTAAACGGGGTAATCCGTTGATAAACATGCCGCATGATCCGCACACGCCCATCCGGCAGGATGAACGCCACGTCAGTGATCCATCCAGATTTTCTTTGATATATATCAGGCCTTCCAAAACGGTTCTCCCTTTGGGAACCGGCACTTGAAATCGTTGCATACGGGGTTTAGAATCTTTATCCGGATCATATCGCAAAACATTATAAGTTACTGTTTTCACAATCTCTTCAGCCTGCGAAGTATCCATATTTGGGTTTTCTCCCATGGGTAATCCTCCTTAGAAATTTACATCATCTTTGCCGCTATGGCAACATAGGTGCCATAAACAAATATTCCAAGTCCACCAATTAAAAGAACTGCCGTAATCGCCGTTTGCAATCCTTTTTTAAGATTCAATTCAAACAGAATGGTTCGCAAACCATAAAGGCCGTGGTACAGCGCAGCTCCTAACAAGATGATATAGCTAACCATAAAAAATGACTGTCGGCCCCTTGCCAACACCGATTGAAATTTCAGAACATCGCCGGAACCGATTCCGATGGCCACCAACAGTTGATCCAGATGCATGATGGTCATGTGAATGCTCAGCAGGACCAGGATGAACAACCCCGCTAACAGAAACAAATACCAATATGTAGATTCTTTCAACATAGCAGCCTCCTAATTCGCAATAAAAAAGTCCCAGCCACCGACAATTGTCAGGATGGCCGCTAAAACCATAACTACCAAAAGCACCGGGCGCTGGCGCAATGTTGATTGTTTATACGGGAAATCCGCTCTTTTCGGTTTGCCCAAAAACACACCAAATTCGGTCAGAATCAGGCGAATGCCGTTAAGACCATGGTAAGCGAAAGCAAAAAACACCAGAAATTCGCCAATTTTGAAAATAATCCCTTCCACGGAAGACATGGCACTGTCCCACGATCCCTGACCGTCGATACGACTGCCGGTGACAAAAATATGCAGCAGAAAATACGCTAAAATCCCCAGGCCGCATAAGCGGTGCAGCGAATAGGCGTACCTTTCCAGTCCGTAACGCCCGCCGCTCAGCCAGCCCCAAATACCTAATCTGTTATTGAATTTATTTTTTTGCTCCATAACACAACTCCAAATTAAAGTTAAAACTGATGAATTCAAAAGGAACAAATAAGATCAATATTTTCGCTCTATCGGTTTCCATGTTGTAATATTGACCGGTTTGAAATCAAATTTGGGTCCTTTTTCGCTATAAAAAGCCAGCGTATGCTTGAGCCATTTGTCGTCGTCGCGAGTGGGAAAATCCCGACGGGCATGTCCGCCGCGGGATTCTTCCCGGTTGAGCGCCCCGGTTACAAAAACCTCCGCCAGGGTAAGCATGTTTTCCACTTCCAGCGCCGAAGTGAGATCGGTATTGTAGGCATGGGATTTGTCTTTGATGCCAATGTTCTGAAACCGTTTTTTTAGTTCCATTATTTTATTCAGACCGGCTTGCAAGCCCTCACTGGTACGGTAAACGCCGGCATTTTTATCCATTGTCGTGCGCAGTTCCGTTTTGATGGTGTAAACGCTTTCCGAACCGTTTTTATTGAACATCTCTTCCCATATACGTTTATCTTCATCTTTAAAGCGATCCATCGGCGCTTCCGGCATTTTTTCTCCCTGGCCGATATACTTCACTGCTTCCTGTCCGGTAATTTTACCCCAGAGCAAACATTCAGCAGTTGAATTTGTTCCAAGTCGGTTGGCACCGTGCAAGCTAACACAAGCGGTTTCACCTGCCGCCCAAATCCCTTTGGTTCGTGTGGCACCGTCGATATCGGTTTCGATGCCGCCCATCAGATAGTGGGCAACAGGCCGTATCGGAACCGGTACATCGATTGGATCGATGCCGATAAAATTAATGCAAACTTCACGAATAAGGGGCAATCGTTCTTTAATTTTTTCCGCGCCCAAATGTGTCAAATCCAGGTGAACATAGTCCAGACCGCGTGGTCCTTTAGATCCCCTTCCTGCCAAAATTTCGGTCATTTCGGATCGGGAAACGATATCGCGCGGCGCCAATTCCATTTTGGATGCTGCATATTTTTCCATGAAACGATCACCATTCACATTGCGCAGGTACCCTCCTTCGCCGCGGCAAGCCTCCGTCATCAAAATACCGGAGGGGATCAACCCGGTGGGATGGAACTGTAAAAATTCCAGATCTTCCAACGGCAAGCCGGCGCGATAAGCCATAGCCAGGCCATCACCGGTAACCGTTTGCGAATAGGTGGTAAAACCGTATAGATTGCCGATGCCGCCGGACGCAATGATCAGCCCTTTACCAACAAAGCCGTGAAAATCTCCGGTATGCATGTTTATCGCAGACAGACCCTGAAACCGGCCGCCTTCGATAAAGAGGGCTGTAGCAAAATACTCATCGTAGCGGATAACGTTGCCATATTTAAGCAGCGTATCGTAAAGCGTCTGCATTTCGTAAAAGCCGGTTTTATCGGCCGCAAAAACGGCGCGCGGATAACTGTGGCCGCCGAAAGGACGCTGGTTAATTCTGCCACTATCACGGCGCGACCATGGGATGCCCCAATGATCCAGTTGTAATATTTCACTTGGCATTTCATTCACAAAGCGATACACCACATCCTGATCGGCGAGGAAATCACTGCCTTTCACCGTATCCCAGGCATGTAGATCGAAGCTGTCACCCTCTTCCGGGCGCATCACTGCGGCTGTACCTCCTTCGGCGCACACCGAATGGGACCGCATCAACTGTACTTTGGAAATGATGCCGATGTCCAGTTTCCCTTCGCTCATTCTGGCAGCTTCAACCGCAGCCCGTAATCCGGCCAATCCCGATCCCAGAATGATTAAATCATGTTTGAATACTTCTTCCATAAAAAGACCTCCGTTTTTCACCCGTTTCAACTTTCAGAGCGAGATGTGGATTAGTAAATGAAAACGAAACGATTCAGCTATGTGGCAAATATCAAATAAACTTCTTCCATGTCATTGCAAATTCTGCTTCTGCGGGATGAGTATTTTCTAATCAATCCGTTTGTATGCAGCAATAAATTCCTTACCCAGGTAAACTAATGGTTCGAAATGACAAAAAGCTGAATAGTGACACTAAAACAATGTTAAAATCCCTTGTATAATGGGCGTAAATGAGGAAGCGCTCAGTTAAGGGTAAACCTGAATTGAACAATGCACACTTCTTTATAACCCGAAGTGTTTTTCATCCACTTTCCGAATGACGTTAAAATCACTCAATTTAACCAAAAAAAGGGGCATGGCCAAAAGTTAGTTCACCTTTCACCATACCCCGATAATTCGGATTGGAATCAATTAATTTGATCGTTTGAATTAATCCATACACGTCATTCAACTAAAATAAATTTACCCGGAAGCGGAAAATCAAAGATTCAATTTAGCAATATTGGCCTTCACACTCTCGGCAGAACTTTTCAAAAGCTGTAAATCTTCGTCGGAAAGCGGAATTTCAAGGATTTCTTCGATACCGGTTCTGCCAATTTTCACCGGAACTCCCACAAAGGTATCTTCCAGCCCATATTGGCCGGACAGATAAGCGGAGCAGGGCAGGATGCGGTGATTGTTTTTGGCGATTGCTTCTACCATTTCGGCTGCCGCTGCACCAGGCGCATAATAAGCGCTGCCGGTTTTTAAGTAGCCGACAATCTCGCCGCCGCCTTTGCGGGTTCTGTCGATGATAGCGTCAATTTTTTCTTTAGGCAGAAAATGGGATAATGGGATACCTGCGATAGTTGTAAACGCAGGCAGAGGAACCATGCTGTCGCCATGACCGCCCAAAACCATGGCTTGAATATCGCGCACCGATACATTCAACTCCAAAGCGATAAAAGAACGGTACCGCGCCGTATCCAGAATACCGGCCATACCGAACACACGGTTTCCCGGGAATCCACTTACTTTGTAAGCTGTGTAAGCCATCACATCCAGGGGATTGGACACGATAATTAAAATAGCATTTGGGGATTTTGCCGCCACTTGTTCGGTGACATTTTTCACGATATCTTTATTGGTATTCAACAGATCGTCACGGCTCATCCCCGGTTTCCTGGGAACACCGGCCGTAATAACCACTACATCCGAATCGGCAGTTTCATCATAACCATTGGTGCCAATAATTCTTGTATCAAATTGCCGGATCGGAGCCGATTCCCACATATCCAACCCTTTTCCCTGCGGAATTCCATCGATAATATCTACAAGAACAACTTCCTCGGCAATGTGCTTGTCAGCTACACGCGCGGTTACGGTCTCGCCAACATGTCCTGCGCCAATTACAGAAACTTTCATCTTTTTCCTCCTTAAATAATATTTTTATTTTAGATTCCGTCTATCTGGAGAAATTACTGCCGATTGGAACAAATGGCATAAAAAAAGAGAAGAATTTTCTTCTCTTATGATGCGACAACATTAACCACTTTTCTGCTGCGTCCGACCCGTTCAAATTTGACCACACCATCACTGGTTGCAAAGAGTGTATCATCTTTGCCCCTGCCGACATTGAGGCCGGGATGAATTCTTGTCCCTCGCTGGCGAATAATGATATTTCCGGCACGGATTACCTGTCCATCAAAGATTTTCACACCCAGTCGCTTGGACTCACTGTCACGGCCGTTCCGGGAACTGCCAACACCTTTTTTGTGTGCCATCTATTTTCACTCCTTCTTTTTACGCGCTAATTTTCTCGACCTGAATCTGCGTGTATGGCTGTCTGTGTCCTTTGGTTACTTTGTAATCTTTTCTTCTTTTCTTTTTGAACACGATCACCTTTTTCGCGCGATCATGATTCAGCACGCTTACTTCCACCTTCGCGCTTTCCAGCACAGGTTGACCAATTTTCACGCCGTCATCAGAGGATATCAAAAGAACTTTATCCAATTCAAGTTTGTCACCGATTCCGGCATTAAGCCTGGGAACGGTCACTTTTTCTTTCTCCGCGATTTTATACTGTTTACCAGCAATATCTACAACTGCATACATCCGGTTTCGAGCCTCCTGCTATCAATTATTTTCATACAAAATTTCAAATAAATCATTACCTTGTAACAAACGAAGTAATATAACAATTTTGCTTCATCTTTGTCAAGTTTTTATTAGCCTCGACAGGTCTTCACCACTTTTTTTGGATACTAATTTGAAATGCGCAATGGGATAATCGGTTTCAGAGAAAACTTCAATGTGCACAAAATATTTCAGCATCATTTTACGCAGCCGGTTCCAGATTCCATCTGTCAGATAATTTGCGATGGACGGATGGACATACAGTTTAAACCTTCTTTCTTTCTGTTTGGTACGAACCCGCCGAATGGCAATTTCAATGTCCGTAGCCACTATCGGACTGGAAGGAACAAATCCCAACGCGTCGCAATTGGGACACGGTTCGAAAACGGAGAAGATCAAACTGGGGCGCACCCGTTCGCGGGTCATTTCGATGAGACCAAATTCAGATATCATCGTTGTGCTTGTTTTTGCCCGGTCTTTACGCAGCTTTTTGCGAAACTCCGTCACCAGCTTCCGCCGTTTTTCTTCGGCAATCATGTCGATAAAATCGATCACAACAATTCCGCCAAGGTCCCGCAGCCGCAATTGCCGGGCAATTTCATCGGCAGCTTCCAGGTTAATCTTCAGTGAGCTTTCATCATGATTCCCGCGGCCTATATATTTTCCGCTGTTCACATCGATGGCAACCAGTGCTTCGGTTTGATCGAACAGAATGTAACCGCCACTTTTCAGCCAAATTTTCCTGCCCAGCGTTTTGTTCACCTCTTTCTCGATACCGTACTCATCAAAAATGGGGTTCAAACCGCGGTACAATTCCACGCGCGGCACCAGGTAAGGTGATACATCCTTCAGATAGTTTGTGATTTCACGATAAAGTTTGCGGGAATCCACGATCACACGGTTCACATTCGGAGTAAAAAGATCCCGGATAATGGAAGAAACCATTCCCATGTCTTTGTAAAGCAGCATCGACCCTTTTTCTTTCCTGGCCTTTTTCTCAATTTTATCCCAGGTACGCAGCAGGTTTTCCATATCTGCTTTTAAAACAGGCAAATCCTTTTTGGCCGCAACGGTGCGAACGATGATACCGAAACCTTTGGGACGGATTTTTTGGGCAAGTCTCTTCAACCGTCTCTTCTCGCGCACGTTTTCAATCTTTTTGGAAACACCGACATGATCGTAACCCGGCACCAGTACCATAAAACGTCCGGCCAGAGAGATTTCCGAAGTAACCCGCGCCCCTTTTTTATTGATCGGTTCTTTGGTTATCTGAACCAGAATTTCCTGATTGGAAACCAGCGGGATTTTCCTTCTCTTTTTTTCCCGCTCCTGCATTTTCCAGGTTTCGATGTCGTCGGAATCATCCTGAATAGGGCCATACCCCTCGAAAAACTCCCCGATATCTGAAAACCGTAAAAAAGCATTTTGCCCCAGGCCAATATCGACAAAGCAGGCATCCATCCCCTTAATTACATTTTCAACAACCCCTTTATAAATGTCCCCAACCATTCTTTCTTGCTCCGGCAGCTCTACATAAAGTTCCGCCAACTGTTTTGTTTCTTGTATGGCAATTCTTGTCCCCGCTACCGAGGCGTTCATAATGATATCTCTTCTCATACTTTTTCTCATATCTCATTTCAATAATAAAATTCACACATTGTGAAAGAACACAACTCAAATTTTTTGATGGTTCACGCTGTCCCCGACAAGATGACCGGGAAGTGGTCCCATATAAGTTTTAATTACCCGTGCTTGCTCGATTAATTCAGAGACCATCTTTAAACCGTGAGTTAAAACTTCTTCTACCCGAACCGTGCTCCCCTGATCCACCAAAAGGGATAACCGCAAATTTTGTTGACTATCATCTGCACTCACTGATCTGACAAAAGATTTCAAATCCACCGGTTTTCGCTTTTTCTTTGATCTCTTTTCGAAAACAATTTTCTTCGCCTGGTGAAAGTCGGCAATTCTTTCTGCCAAATTTTGCGGTTGTTGGAACCGGACAATAAATTCGGCGACCTGGATGAATTGGGTAAAAGGCTCCGTTTTTTCTTCGCTTTTGTACAGGTACAAAGCCTCAATCCCTTTGGGAAGAACCTGATTCAAACGCGCAATCAGGTCAAAATTCAACTCGGCGGAAAGTCGAAAATCAATATACTCAGATAAACTTTCCATACCCAACGGTAAAGGCGGACCGTAAGACACTTTAGGATGAGGTGAAAAGCCCCGTGTAAAAACCAGCGGCAAGCCAACAATTCGAAAAACCCTCTGCAGCAGAGAGGTTACATCCAGGTGCCCGATAAATCTCATTAAACCGGTTTTGGCATACTGCAGGCGGCAGTAATAGAACATTTCATTTTCACTGAAAACATCCAAAGCATCATTTTCACTGCCCGGCTGGTTGAAAACAGGATGATCGATCTTTACAGGATTTTTCGCCCGCGTTCTCTCAACAATTTCCCGGCATTCGGGAGCAGTCATCAATCCGCAGTAATTGCAAGTGTTATATTTACAATCTTCGACGTGTTGCATGGCAAGAGCTTTTTCCCACTCTTGCTTATAAAACCGAAAGGTAACGCCCCGGCTCAAATGCTGCCAGGGCAGTTTACCGGTGGGATTACGGGAACCGGTGTAATGATCCGTATCCAAACCGGCCGCTGCAAATGCCTGCCGCCACAAATCCCAATTAAAATAATCGCTCCAGGCATCAAAACGCGCGCCCATTTTCCAGGCTGTGTAAATGGCGCGCCCCACTTTCCGATCCCCGCGGGCAATAATCCCCTCCAGATGCGTAACTTCGGGATTACGCCAGCGCAGTTCGATGTTTTTGCGGTGAATCCGGGAGCGCAAAATAGCGATTTTATTCTTCAGGGTTGGTATATCATCCTGGGCCACCCACTGAAACGGTGTATGAGCTTTGGGATTGAACGGTGAAATGGAGACTTTCACTCCGGCGCCAAATGGCCGGGCAATCCGGCCGATGCGATTCACCAATTCAGCGAGTCCAATCAGATCACCCTCCGTTTCCGTTGGCAGCCCGATCATAAAATAGAGCTTAACCAGCTTCCAGCCATATTCAAAAGCATTTTCAACGGCGCGGATGATCTCGTCTTCCTGCAGCGTTTTATTGATCACGTCACGAAGACGCTGCGTCCCGGCTTCCGGGGCAATAGTGATACCGCTTTTTTTCTCGGCCCGGAGCAGGCGTAACAATTCCGGCGTGACGGTTTCGGGACGGAGGGATGGTAAAGCCAATGAAAGATGATGTGAATGTAAAAAATCTTTTAATTCCGTCCAGAGTACAGATAGTTGACTATAGTCCGAAGTGGAAAGAGAGACCAAAGACAACTCATCGTTTCCGGTATTTGAAATGGTTTTCTTGATATATTCGGTAATATCTTGTGCACTTCTTTCCCGACTTGGCCGATAATAATAACCTGCACTACAAAAACGACAACCTCTGGTACAGCCTCGCATCACTTCCACACTAAGCCGGTCATGAGTGGTTCGAATAACAGGAACAATGGGACGGGTAGAATAATATTTTTCCTGCAATGAATTGATTCTTCCTTTGATGGGAAGCTTCAACGCCCGTTTTTGGGGAAGGATATGTTCAAATTCCCCTTGCTTGTTGTAAATTGGTTCAAAAAATCCGGGTACATACAATCCTTCCAGGTTGGCTAACTCATACAGGGTTTTACCTCTCGACCATCCCATTCTTTTTTTCTGCCGGATCAACCGGGCAATTTCCACGCTTATCTCTTCCCCATCACCAATGACAACGGCATCCAGAAAATCGGCCAGCGGTTCGGGATTCATGGAATTCGGCCCGCCTGCGATGACGATAGGGTCATCTTCACCCCGGTCATCTGCCAAAACAGGTATACCGCTTAAGTCCAATCCATTCAGAATATTGCTCACATGAAGTTCGTACTGCAGCGTAAAACCAACAATGTCAAAAGAACATACCGGCTTCTTCGATTCCAAAGAAAATAAGGGAACCCGGTTCTCCCGAAGCATTTCTTCCATATCAGGCCACGGGGAGAATACCCGTTCCGCAGCAATGAAATCCTGTTCATTCAATATATGATACAATATCTGAAAACCCAGATACGACATGCCCAATTCGTAAACATCCGGGAAAAAAAGCGCGATAGTTACATCTGAATCTTTCAGCTCTTTCTGAATTGAATGGATTTCACTGCCGATGTATCTCCCCGGTTTGGTAACTTTTTTCAGAATCGCATCAAAAACCGGTTCTATATTTAACTGAAAATTACAATCGTTCAAAATAAAAATTTCTGTTACAAAATAGCAAAATTGCCGTAACTCTACAAAAAACTAATTTTTAAAGTTAATCAATTTCCGGTGTAAAATCAACATAAACTTGGAAAGCAATATTTAATGGCCGAACGAATACATTTGTTGTCATCTCGACCGGAGTTGGCAGCAGTTCATTTTATTTCGCCCTTACAGGGCTTTTAATTCCGCTGCATTTTCACCGGGGCGCTGCCCCGGGCTAAAATATTTCAGCCCTTCGGGCTGTTTTTTATTTGCATTTTGAAACGGTTAAAATTCGTCAAATATATACCCCAAAGGGGTAATATATCATAGCCGGGGGCAACGCCCCTGGTGATAGAAATAAAAAAATCAGAAGCCCTGAAAGGGCGCAATAAATACCCCTCAATCCCATAAAAAACGTTCATCATATTCAATTTCATCCGAAAATTTTCAACCCTGATTTTTCTATATCGCCCCTTCAGGGCTTCTGTTCATTTGCGTTCCTGAACCCGGGGCGCTGCCCCGGGCTAAAATATTTTAGCCCTTCGGGCTGTTTTTATTTGCATTTTGAAACGGTTAAAATTCGTCGAATATTTACCCCAAAGGGGTAATATATCATAGCCGGGGGCAACGCCCCTGGTGATAGAAATAAAAAAATCAGAAGCCCTGAAGGAGTGGAATATATTTTATTCAATTTCATCCGAAAATTTTCAACCCTGATTTTTCTATATCGCTCCTTCAGGGCTTCTGTTCATTTGCGTTCCTGAACCCGGGGCGCTGCCCCGGGCTAAAATATTTCAGCCCTTCGGGCTGTTTTTATTTGCATTTTGAAACGGTTAAAATTCATCAAATATATACCCCAAAGGGGTAATATATCATAGCCGGGGGCAACGCCCCTGGTGATAGAAATAAAAAAATCCGAAGCCCTGAAACGGCGCAATAAAATAAAAATTACCGCACGCTTTATTTCAACATCAATCAAGAACAAAACCTGTGGATTCTGCGTTTTTACGTAATATTTTTTGAGTTTGTGTAGTTACCAAATGAAAGAGTTTAACCGGATATCACAAGATTTGAACAGGAGAAGGCCGCAATCATTTTCTGTTTATCGGTTCCACAAATTTATTTGCGCCAATTCCCCTCTCACTTTTGGGCTCGATTCCATCAGCCTGAAAATTTCATCCTGATCATACTCCGGTACAGCGCCCTGCCTGGTGGCGATCAGCGCTCCCAGTGCGTTGGCAAAATCCAGGCAATATGCTAAACGCTTGTTTTGCAAGTACGTGGTGATAAATGCGGCAATAAACCCGTCCCCGGCACCGGTGGTATCGACCACAGGAATCCGGTAACCGGGGGCAAAAACATCGCCGTTCCGTCCCATTGCCCAAACGCCTTTTTCACCCAATGTGACAAGAACCAACTCCAAACCGTATGTATCCATCAAATCACGGAAAAAACCTTTTTCGTTTTCACCTTGTTTGTTGAGCAGACGTGGTAAAAGTTTGGCTTCATCATCATTTAGCTTAAGGATATCTGCATGTTGCAGAGAAAATTGCACAATATTTTGAGTAGTGGCATTTATTTCCCGCAGGTTTGCATCAAAAATAACTTTTTGCGCCGGTCCGGCAGAGATGAAATTCCGGATCGAGCGACGGGAAACCCGGTTTCTTTGGGCAAGCGTGCCAAACAAAAGTGCATCAAATTTTTCCGGTGTATGGTTGGCCACAGAAAAATCATCAAAATAATCGAAAGCCACCTCCCGGGAGCATAAAAAGTTTGGTTTCCCCTTCGCATTTAATGACACCGTAACAGTGCCGGTAGGCTTAACCGGATCGATTTGGATCCTATCGATGGCCACTTTTCGCTCATTCAAAGTTTGCAAAATTTTGCGCCCGTCTTCGTCATCGCCGATTTTACTCATGATAACCCCTTCATGCCCCAACCGGTTGACATGCAAGGCAAAATTAGCCGGTGCACCGCCCAGGTGTCTCTGGGTTCCGTAGATATCCCAGAGAATTTCCCCCAACCCGGCGATAGTAAATGAATGTGAAGGCGCCATTAAAATACTTTCTCAACGACAAACAGATCGATTCAACTCATTTCTCACAATCTTTTTTTATTCCAATCTAACCTATTAAAACTTAAACGGAACCGGTGTAAATGAAAGAATGAACACGATTAGCATAAAAATACCCAATGCCCTTCTTTTTTTATCGATTGGAGTTACATCATCTAACGGTGACGGATGTTTGAAAAAAAAGAGCGCCAACAGGATAAGCATCAGGATCCAGCCCGGGAAAAAATAGGCAGAAACGGCAAAAACGGCAAAAGCAGCGTAATAAATATACTTACTGTTCCTGCCGAACAGCGCATACGCGATATGACCGCCATCCAATTGCCCCACGGGCAGCAGGTTTAGCGCCGTCACAAAAAGTCCCACCCAGCCGGCAAAAGCGAGGGGGTGTACCAAAACATCCATCCCTTCCGGCAACGGGCCAATCACCAGATAGCGCACAGCCTGGAAAATTAACGGTTCCCCCATACTGAAAGAAGTGTTCCCCAGCGTGGACGGATCGATGATAGTGGAATATTTTAATCCGATCACAATGGCGGGAAAAGCCAGGATCAAGCCGGCAAGGGGACCGGCGACACCCACATCAAATAGAGCGCGGCGGTTGGGAATGATTTTCTGCATGGCAATTACCGCGCCCATAGTGCCAAAAATAGTAAACGGCATGGGAATAAAAAAAGGCAAAGTTGCCGGAATTCCGTGGCGTTTGCACATCACATAATGGCCCATTTCGTGGGCTAACAGGATACTCATAATGGCCACTGAATAGATAGGGCCGCCGACAAAATAGGTTGAAAGAAAGGTTAAAACAAACAGAATAATTTGCAGGTTCTTTCGATCCGGTGAGAAAATTTTTTGCAGAAATTTTCGACGCGGCTGATATTGTGGTTCCTGATAGCCATGATAATAATCGTATTGCCATTCATCTTGTTGCATAAAACAGTTCCATTCATCATTTCACAAATAAAATCCGGATTTGCTCAGGTCGTCCATGCCTATCTGTCTCAGATTGAAAAATTACGAAAATTTGATATTCATTCATCCTCTTTTGCCTTTTGTGTGCTTAGCGGGCTCAATCCCGTTAATTCCACATCCAATGGTAAAAAATATTTAGACACAATTCAACAAATTTCATAGCCCGGAGATTCCCGCTGATTAAATAACTGCACATATCAATCATGAAAAACAATTTCGAACGGATCCCCGATGGAAATGCCCATCTTTTCCGCGGCATTTTGTCCATTGATGGCAAAGGCTAAATATTCACAACTATCAAAGTAAGCTAAAAAACATCCAATTGGTTTGGAATAAAAAGTTTTCGAAATTTCTTCGATTTTTACATCCGCCAGGTTAATGGCAAAATGTTTTTTCTCCTTTAAAATATGATGGATCATCTCATTGGAGACGTTGGTAATTAAATTACCGAAATGGTCGATATGTACAATTTGGCCTTTGATAAAATCGGACTCCGACTGCGGGTCAGATGCGATTTTTAGAACCTCCGCATCTACAGTATCTCCCAACAACTTGGGATCCAGGCCATTTGTCAGATGGGCGGCAACAGGGGCAAAAATATCGCGTCCGTGAAAAGTGGAACTTTGTTCCGGCAAAAAATAATCGCTGTTAGTAACATTGATAACACGAAAAATTTTCTCCCACTTGAATACATATTGCAGCACCCCGTTATCCGGCGCCAGAAAACGGTAATACCCCGCTTCCACATAGATTATTCTTCTCAAAGTTCCAACACGCGGATCTACTACTACTACATGCAAGGTATTCTCCGGGAAATAGGCGTAGGATTGGCCCAGAACAAACGAAGCGCTCTGGATATCCTGGGCAGGAACATCATGACAGATATCAACCATTTTTATATCCGGATTGATCTCCATCATCACACCTTTCATCACGCCGACAAATCCGTCTTTAAGGCCGAAATCAGTTAGCAGTGTTACTGCCGGTATTTTATGTTTACTTTTCATTTTTCCTTCCTAAAATTCTGAATCTCCGTTTTCACTCTGAATTATCAACTGAATAAATCAAAAAATGTATCTAATAAACACACAGGATTTCACAACTCCGGATGCAAAAAAACAGAGTAAACCGGGAGATTTCTCACCAAATCATCCGGAGAAAATTGCGAAAAAAAATATACCAATCCGCAGGTAAAATGTCAAGTTGAATTGCAGGAATTGGGGCATTGTTGAAAGTAAACTTCTTGAATCAGACAAAATCAAAATGATGATTTGAAGGGAAATTGTGGAAAGTTAATGTTGATCATGGTCAAGAGTTTTTATCATCTGTCTATCGGGAGGTTCCACTGAAGAGTTAAATTGCAATAGGGCATTCCAATTAATAAGTCCATCTGAACAGAAATGCTGCATAAAAAGATAGGAAAACTTATTCACAATCTGCGTGTATTTTACTAGAAACTCTTCATTTTTTTGCTTTGCTTTATATCCAAGCGGTTCGATTATTTTTACATAAAGATCCTGATTCCCCGAAATAAATTCCCAAAATTTTTGACCACAATACTTATAATAGTCACCTTTATCAGGATTATTATCACGGCCATAACAACAACCATTTATTGCAATCACTTGTAGTTTTGAATGACTCGTTCGTAATATTTTTTTTGCCTTGAGAAAATTGTTTCTTAGCCGTTGTACCTGACTGCTATTCCCCCAGTTTGGTCCGGATTTAACAGAAACAATATAGCGGATGGAATCTTTAGTAAATTCCAGATCAATACCCTCTGCGGCTGATTTAACACCATTGTAAACTTTTGCATTAATGTAGATTGCCAGTTCTTCAAGAAAATCACCAAAGATGGTTTCTTCCTGCGATGAAAGATGTGCATCGAGAAAAGTTCGAACTAATTTTTCAGCGGTTAATATATTTTTTGCTTTAAAGAGGTACGGATTTTTACGTTTTAAAACATTACTTAACTTTAATGATTCCAGACTCTGTAATCGTTTCAAATGAAATATGCCAATGTTTTTTTCTACATATTTCTTTACTTCGCTAAGTTTGATTGACTGCATAAGTAACTGTTTTTTCGAAAAGATGAAATTGCTTTGATTTTATATTTTTTTCTACCATTTTGAAGTACTTTTCCTGAATTTCGATTCCAATGGAATTTCTCATCATTCTCTGAGCGACTTTGATTGTAGTACCGGCTCCCATAAAAGGGTCCAAAACCCAATCGCCTTCTTTGGTAAAGAGTTTAATGAACCATTCAGGCAAAGATTCCGGGAAGGCAGCACTATGGTTTTTATTATTACACTGCGTTGCCATGTGTAACACGTTTGTAGGATAAACTTTTTCCCGATTCAACCAATTTGAAACATTTTTACCAAAACCACTTCCGGCTTTTGATTCATCTCGTATTCTATCCTTTTCACTAAGGTTACTTAACCTGTTTTTAGCCCAATCTCCCCTGGGGACCATTACTGTTTCCTGAAACATTTTAAATTTCTTATTTTTATTAAATTGAAGGAGTCTCTCCCAGGAATCTCTGAATCGATTCGGCCATTTACCCGGGTAAGAATTCTTTTTATGCCAAATAAACTCTTCTGTCCATAACCAACCTTGCTTTCTCATTTCTAAAATCAACTCAATAACATAAGTATGACGCTCCCCGTTCACAACTTTTTCTTTTATATTGAGAATGAATGATCCTGTTGGTTTTAAGACTCTTAATAGTTCTTCTGAAATTGGCAAGAACCAATCAACATATCTATCCGGATTAATGCCACCATAAGAATTTTTTCGCTGATCAGCGTAAGGTGGAGATGTGACAATTAAATCTATTGAGTTCTCTTCAATTTTTTTTAGTTCCTCAGTACAATCCCCGTGAATTAATCTTGCTTCAATTGCCATAAAAGCCCTCATATTTTTAAGCATATTGAAAAGATACAGCAATTGTTTTTAATATACAAAATTTTTTTCACAATAGAAATAATGATTATTATTTAAGGCAGGGCTCCATTTTTGAAGCTGGCGATAATAAAGTTGATCCTCTCACATTTTTTCTCAACCCTTCATTCCGGAATTACAATCCCCTTTTCTTTATATTCCTTGATTTTGTTTCGCAGAGTGCGGACTGAAATCCCTAATTCCCCGGCGGCGTGAGTGCGGTTACCCTTTTTCTCCAACAACACATCTAAAATCGTTCGTTTTTCTATTTCCGCCAAATTTTTCACATCACCGTTTCCATTATCAGATGCGGACATTTCCATTCCTGAGTCATAAAATGTGAGAAAATGCTGCGGTTTGATCATTCCTTTCCGGCAAATAACTACAGCCCTCTCTATAGTATTTTCCAATTCACGCACATTGCCCGGCCAATCATGGTTGATGAGCATATTCATCGCTTCTGCCGAGATTCCGGGGATGTTTTTTTCATTCTCTTTTGCACTTTTTTCTATGAAATGTTTAACTAGCAGAGGAATATCATCTTTTCTATTTTTTAAAGGCGGCAGTTGAATAGGGACAACATTCAGCCGGTAAAACAGATCTTCGCGGAATTCCCCATTTTTCACAGCCTCTTTCAAATCGCGATTTGTGGTAGCAATCACCCTTATATCTACCTCAACCGTTTCCGGATTCCCTACCTTTTCAAAAGATTTCTCCTGCAAAACCCGCAGCAATTTTGCCTGCAGGTGTAAACTCATTTCGGTTATTTCATCCAACATCAACGTACCGCCGTCCGCCAGTTCGAATCTTCCCCTGGTATTTTTAATAGCTCCCGTAAACGCGCCTTTTTCATGACCGAACAATTCACTCTCCACCAACCCTTCCGGCAGAGCCGCACAGTTTACTTTGATGAACGCTTTTTTGCGCCGTTTACTGTTGAAATGAATCGCCTTTGCAATGACCTCTTTTCCGGTCCCGCTGGGTCCATGAATCAAGATAGTTGCATTGGATTCCGCAACAGTTTGAATAATTTCAAAAATCCGCATCATATTGGCGCTATGTCCAACAACATTTTCCATCTCATACATTTTGCCTAATTGGGTGCGCAGCATTTTATTTTCATTTTCCAACTTGCTAAAATCAAAATACTTGAGAATGATCATATCGATTTGATCCGCAGTGAACGGTTTGGTTATATAATCGAACGCGCCGATTTTCATTGCTTCAACCGCATTTTCCACGGTTCCATAAGCGGTCATAACAATAACTCCGGTATCCGGAGATACTTTTTTGACAAAATTTAGAATGGTCATGCCATTTTTATCGGGTAATTTCAGATCGGTCAGAACGAGGTGGTACATTTTATTCTTTATCATTTCTTTAGCGGTTTTGGCATCTCCCGCACTATCAATTTCAAAAGGATGGCTGTTCAAGGTTTCAAAAAGAAATTCCCGTAATAATTCATCATCTTCAACGATTAAAACACTTTGTTTCAACATAAATACCTCTTATCCTATAAACCAAGCGGGAACGTTAATACGATTTTTGTCCCTTTGTTAATTTTGCTTTTGATTTGAATCTTCCCCTGATGCAATTCAACAATCTTCCGTACAATGGGTAACCCGAGGCCAGCTCCCTTTTGCCCGCTACCGGCGAACGGATGAAACAATCTCTCCTGAACTTCAATGGGAATACCCACACCGGTATCTGTGATGGAAATTCGGACCTCCCGGTCTTTCGTCTTTTGTAAAAACAGTTTAATTTTACCTTCAGTTTCAATTGCCTTAACCGAATTACGAAACAGATGGAGAAATAACTGCTGAAACAAGTGAGGATCAGCCATAATTTCCACTTTTGATTTGGGTATTTTCCGCTCAAAATTTATTTTTTTCCCGTCTTCTTTACTCTGGAAACGAAGATACTCGATCACATCATTCAACAGCCAGCGAATATTAATCTTCCGCAAATTGGGTTGAACCGGACGCGCTAAAAATACCAGGCTGCCGATAATTTTTTCCATATTGCCAACGCCTTCCATAATTTTCCGGGTATGACGTTGACGCGGATCATCTTTGCCCAATTCCCGTTCTAAAAGAGTTGTGAACCCGGCAATCGCACCCAGGGGATTCCTAATTTGGTGCGCCACATGTCCGGCCATTTCGCCAAGGGCCATCAGCGTTCGCCCCTGTTGAATTTCCCGTTCCAACTTTCTGATTTCCGTTAAATCTTCGAACACTTCTACAAGGCCTATCAGATCGCCGTTATTTTGTTGTAGTTGACTCATGGTTGATCTGATCGACAAAACCTCGCCATCCATACGCAGAATGTATTTTTCCTGCTGAATGATTGTATTATTTTTCTGTAAAATTTCTTTGGGATGGCTACTTTTTGATTCCTCGCCGATGAACAGATCGCTGTATCTTTTTCCGGTCACTTCCCGGGCAGAATACCCGGTCATCTCCTCGGCGGCTTTGTTAAAAACCGTAATTACTTCATTAGCGTCGGTACAGACAACGCCGGAATTCATACTGGATAAAATATTGTGCAAGTAATTTTGCAGAGATTTTGTTTCAGCCAGGCTTTGCTGCAATTCATGATTTTTTTGTTCCAATTCCAAATTTAACCGGCTGATCTGGCGCTCCAATTGATGATAGGCTTCCTTAAAATCCTGTGTCACCGAAGTGTAATGTTCGATCGCTTTGGTCAAATCATCAATTTGGTTCGCTTTAATAATCGCTTTTTGAGATAATTCAGGATTCATTTATTTCCTTTTCATCTCTAAACTATTCAATAAATGTCAATAGGCAACCTTACTTTCTTCCGTTACTATTTTCCCATTTTTTGCCTGATCATTTTCATATTCCAAAACAATTTTTATTTCCCGACCGCAAGTACAAACTACCGTGATGGCTGAAACAACATCGCCATTTTTCTGCAATTCAATTCGGGGCAAACCGGTTGTCTGTTCATGTTCCCCGGCAGGGGATTCATCTGTTTTTATAGAGTTGGCTTTTATTATTCTGCGTCCGTCCGGATTTTTCCTGATAGAAAATACCGGTCTGTTTTTAGTGAACAGATCTACGAATTCCTCACTGTCCATTTCCTCTCCTATGGTTTTCACCATCTATAAATACACACCACACTTGATATCCATATATTCTATACAAAGACCATACCATTGATTATTTCTAATGAGGTGACAAACAGAATAGTCTGGCATTTCCGAATAGTGATCTTAATATTTGGATTATAAAGAAATTGCGAAAAATAGTTTACCGGGGATGAATGGAAATGTAGATATACGCAAAAGATTAGAAAAAATCTTATGCCCTATTTTAGTCCAGAGTGGTGATTTTTAGCCAGAAACAGAAGGAAATTATCGGATCGAACCAAATTTTACAAGAAGAGAATTGGTTTATCACTCATAGAATTTATTCTCCCGAACAGCAAGACGCAATTTATCCAACAATTGGGCACGGTTAAACGGTCTCGACAGGTTCATTTCATAGACTTTGTATTTCCCTGATCGATCCGAATAGAAAATAATTTTGCCGCCGTCCGGTGAATAAT
Organism: uncultured Deferribacteres bacterium; assembly: GCA_913009825.1. GTDB lineage: Bacteria > Zhuqueibacterota > JdFR-76 > JdFR-76 > DREG01 > DREG01. The sequence continues at coordinate 88,001 of CAJVYQ010000006.1, read as the reverse complement.
TTGGCGATAAATCACTTTTCGGGTTACCTGTTAAACGATGCAATTCCCCGGATTGTAAATCAAACTCGAACAGATCATAATTTTGCCCTTCTTTGCTGAAAAAGACAACTTTTCTCCCGTCCGGTGAGTATTTAGGGGCGCCGATGTTCATATTGAGATTTGAGACCGGTTTTATTTTTTCACCATCAAGCGTGCATCGATAGAGCCCATAATGGGAATTTTGTTTTTTCGTAAACAGCAACCGATCTTTTACCGGATGAACCCAGGGAGAACTGACATCGACGCCTTCCATTACAACCGGTACTATTTGCCGATTAGTCTGATCATATTTGAAAATTTTGCTTAGTTTATTGCCGTTTATTTCCCGGTCTGAAACAAAATAAAATTGATTGATATCTTTTCCCGGTGCCAGATACCAGTCATCCGCCGGATTTACAATCAAAGCCTTCTCCTTCTTTTCATTCAGGTCGAAAATATAAATATCCCGCTGCATTCCCTCCGCAGATTGTTGACGGGTAAAACACACATTATCTTCATCGATAAAAACCGGCGCTTCATCATTAAGGGGACTTTTCGTGATTTGCTGTAAATCTCCCCCGGAACGGTTCATGATAAAAATATCCCAATTATGGTAGCGATTTGATTGAAATGCGATGCGATCCCCGGACGGATCATAACCCGGGTTCGCTTCATCATAATTATCATCCAGCACCAAACGGATTGGATAGGCCATTCCAATAGTACCCGCTACTTTTTTTACAAAAGCGGTAGTGGTATCCTGTTCAAGAAGAAGAATAAATTGTTCAAATGATTTTTTTAAATTTTTCTGTGCAAAAAGTAATTTTCCTTTTAAGAAAAGCGCAGGGGAAAAATGATCCTGAATAGCCAGGGCAGAATCCAGATTGGCGATAGCCCGCAGAGTATCACCCTGCAGCGCTATCAATTGGCTTAATTCAAAATAGCTATTAAAATTATTGGGGTTTTCGGCTATTTTTTTTTCTATTTTTTTTATTTTACCTTCATTCACTACCGGATTTTCTGTCCCTTGCCGGCGGGTTCCGGCACAACCGGCAATTAAAAAGAGTAGCAGTAAAAAAAGAAACCGCTGCATTGAGCCTCCTTGTCATGATTCAGCGACCAACATTAGACTATTCATCCGGAATAGATGTATGGTCAATTTAATGAAGCTATTAATTTTATCGGAAGTTCTTCCGATAATTTAAATAGTTTTTATTAAATTTTATTTGTCGATAAAATAAAGTAAACAAATACGAACAAAATGTCAATAATTGTTCAAAAACCGGACAAGCAGTGAAATTTTTGCCGGGTTGAATGTCCATGCCGGAAAACATGATCGGATCAAAACGAATGTAAATACTTTATTTTTTACAAGTTAGTGATAATTATTTTATCCGGTAAAAACGGTATAATAATTGCAGTTCTATTCCTATATTTAAAAATGGAGAACGTCATGGCAAATGAAACAGAAAAAAATGAAGAACAAAAAATCCCGGATGATCACAACGGAGATATCCGGATCGAAATGGTCAATCCCGAGGAAGAAAAGAAGGAAATCAAATATAAAAGTTATACATTGAAAAGAAGGATGGGAATTAGAAGATAAGGAGAGGGAATTATGTCAACCTTGTTACTAAAATTACGTCTGTTGAGTTTTCAATATCACTACAAAAAAATTTTAAAGAGAGTTCATTTCTATCACATCAGAAAGATTACAGAGAAATATTTAACGAAACATATTTCGTGCCATTGAACACAGCGTCAAATTTTGAAAAAAGAAACAAGATCACCGGTACAAGACCAACATGTTGAGATCGACAATGTGATAATCGAGATGGTATTTTCGAGCAATACTTCGACCATAAGATTCTGCTTTTTTTTTCTCCCTGAATTTACCCATACAGACAACATAAAAACGCCTCTTCCCCACCCATTTTTGATATATTGTAGCAGAATACCCTTTATTTTCCAAAAATTGTTGTTGAATCTTGGCATGGGAAGCGCTGGAAAACGCACCGGTTTGAATGGTATACTCTTCCGTTATATTAGCTTTTGCAACGGTTTTTGCCGGTTCGTTTTTCTCTTTTTCAGTGGAGGCTGCCGTTATATTATTTTGCAGTTCCCGCAAGGCAATTTTGCTATATTTTGAATGTGGATATTCCCGCAGCAATTTTTCCAGAACCAAATGACTGGAATCGGTTTTGCCAATCGCCTGAAATGAACGGGCTACATAGAACAATCCCAATTCCCCGTACCGCGTATTTTTGTATTTCTCGGCCAGATAGTAAAATGTGCTTTGAGAAGTTTTATATAATCCGTTGGCAAATTGATAAAGTGCAATCCGCTCGAAAATAGCGGGAAGCAATGGCGTATTCCGGTCCGCTACGACAATTTTTTTCATTTGAGAAATCGCCCGGGCGGCATCTTTAATGAAAATAGCCTGAAAAAAATCATTTCCCCACGACGGATTATTTTTGAGCTGCTGCCGGAGAGCAAGAATTTCATCCTCCTCGTACAACTTTATAAAATCTGTCTGACAGTACGCCCGGCCGGTATTGCAGCTTAACAGCAAGAAAACAAAAACAATATTTTTCCAGGGTAACTTCATAAATTTTCACTAAATATCAAATGAATTCCAGGCGCCGCATTTGGGGCAATGCCACAAAACCTCGTCCGTGTGATAATTACATACTGAACAATGAAAGTCATGTTTCACTTCCACGCTTTGTTCGGCCAACTCCACTGCGGCCTTTAACGCTTTCTCTTTATCCCCTTTTCTGTCATAAAGTCTGACCAACCTCGACTTGGCCTGGGTAGAACCGGCATCAATTTCCAATGCCGATTTACACAAACCGACGGCGATATCGAGCTCTCCTTTCCGTGCACGTATATCAGCCAAAGTAAAAACAATATCCAGATTCTTCAAATTTTCTTGATATAATTCCTGCAAGATATTTTCGATCTCACTGTAACTCCCCATGGAATAAAGCACTTCCTGCAGCCGGTCAAACACCAGGTACGATCGACGGGGTACTTCCCGTACAAATTCCACCCATGTTTTTATGGCGTCGGTAAATCTTTCCTCGCGTACGTAAGAATCACCCAAAGCAATGTGTGCAGCGGAACAGTTGGCTTCTATTTTTAAGGCCTCCCGCAACAGAATGCGACCTTCCTTCTCTTTTTTTTCCTGGAATTTTTGTTTCGCTAATTCCACTTTGTAGAGAGAAAGATGATTTTGCGCAGCTTTTTGTTTCTCCCACTTGTCCAATAATTTAAACGCCTTAAACGCGCTTTCCCAATCATATTTTGCCTCAAAAATGGCAATCTGCTGTTTTTTTGCCCAAACATTTTTTGGCTCGGCGGCAAACAGTGAATTTATATTTTCCAAGGCTTTGTCATATTTTTCGGCGGTAAAATAATCCAGTGTCAAACTCCGGATAATTTCAGTTCTGGTAACATAATCCAGGTTTCGCCTTACCAACAGTTCGCTGTGAATTTTTATCGCTTTTTCAACTTTTTTTTGATGACGAAAAATATCACCAAGTTTTAAATAAGCATCAATATTTTCTGTGTTTTTTTGAACCGCTTTATAGAAATATTCGACAGCACGAGAGGAGTTGCCTTCAATTAAAAAGTTTAAAGCCCGGATATATTCATTTGTCTCAAACATGTTCCGGAGTTTCTGTTTACGGAGCCTGAAGGAGGCATAAATGACCGCCACAATAATAATCAAAATCAAAGCGATGGCAATATAGTAGAACAAATAAGACTGCTGCATAACAATTCCTTTTGACTATTTGGTAGGTTTATCAGTTACATCCGGCAACGAAACTGCTTCTTCCACAGACAGATTCCTCAGTTTGTCCAATTCATCCTGAAGCTGTTTTGTCTCTTTTTTCGCCTGTCTGTAATCCGCTTTTAGCTGCACAATTTTAAAAATTGATGTGAGCAGCCAGGTGAACAAGCCAAAAGTGAATGCGATGTAAACGATCAAATAGAGAGGCAATTCGGGAGACACCCAATTAACAACATGTACCTGAACCATTTGGTGTTGATTTTGTAAAGCAAAACCAAGAATCAAAACAATGAGAAGTGCGGCCAATATCCATTTTAAAACCCACATCCTTTTTCTCCTTTTTTAAATCAAGTCTTTAGATTTAGGTAAAAACACGGCGCTACACAAAAGCAATGAAAGATAAGTTGTTAAAAATTCATACAGATAAAAGATAGCAATTTTCAACGGAAATGCAATGTTTTTTAGTAATTTTTGTACTCAGCATAACCATTTTTAACTAACATGTCATTTATATTTTCATACCCATCTTCCGTTTCCAGCCATATTTCTCCGATGTACCGTCCGTATTTGCCTTTTTTATCTTTCTTGGTTTCCAACATGATTTCTTTCCCGTTTATCAGTTGTCGCAGAAAATCACGGGATTTTACACCCGACTCGTGTTCTTCGCCACGCATCTCCGGAGCATCGATCCGTGCCAGACGTATTTTATTGTTCCCGGATAACAAGTGAAATCCCAAATCAATGGTTACGGTAATGGTATCTCCGTCGTACACTTTATCAACATAGGCAAGATAGTAATACAAACTCTCTTTTGAAATAGTTTTACTCATTTTCACTGCTCCCTGTTTTGTGATTATTTTCCGGTAGTCTTCTGAAAAAACAGACTACTCTGTTTAAAAAGAAATGATCGAAAGGAAAAAGTACTGATAGTTGTCAATTGAATTCGGCCGTTTATACCAGAATGGTTCATACAAATTTTGTAACTATTCAGGTGTTTTCTTTCAATCTTTTTCGCCTTGCCGTGAACGACAAGGCTAAGAAATGAAAGGGCGCTAAAGCGTCCTATTTACGATAGCATCCTTCAGGATGCTTTCATGTCTTAGCCTGAGGGTTCACTCTCAGGCGACCTGAATAGTTACCAAATTTTTTTAATTTTTTAAAGGAATACAGGGGAACATCGGGAAAACAGGAAGCGGCAAAAAATTTGATCAGATATTTTTAAGTAAGATAAATTTGCCGCTGTGAAGCGAGTGGATAAACTGTGCCAATCTATCAAAAACCGGCTCTATCCGTTCCCCGAAGTTCTGCTGCATCTCCCGACCAATTATCTCAACGGTACGCTGCCCGTCAATTTGGTGCCAGATAAAACTGCCCACTTCATCCAGATGAACCGTGTAGTGGGGTTCTTTCATCAGGCGATCTACTAAATGTCTGATATGAATATTGGAATATTTCGGCTTAATCAAGTCAATTTTCCCATCTTCTGTTTCTTTCCAATCTACATTACGATCCGGAACAATGGTGAGCAGATTGGGAACCGTGCCGCTTTTCTCCTGATTTTCCTTTCGAAACAACACAAAAAACCTCTTCAGTCAAAATATAACGAATCATATTTAAAGAAGGGTGAGACGGTTGGCTCACCCATTTCGTGAATGAATCTGTAACTTAATTATCCTTTTCACCGGCTTTTATCGGGATGGCAATAAGAACATAGCCGATTATAAAAAACACAACCAGCGCCAATGAAGAGGTAAGAACACTCATAAATCCGGTTGAGGATTTAACCAGCGACGGCAATGAAATGTTAACCGTCACCAGAATGGCTAGAATAATTCCCATAAGCGCCTCGCCGGCCACCAAACCGGATGCAATCAATATTCCTGTATTTTCAATCTTTTCTTTCACACCCGGTTTATCCGCTTTTTTTGCTCTTTTATCAACAAAATATTTAAAAATGCCGCCGACAAAAATAGCGAACGTAGTATTGAATGGGAGATACATACCCACAGCAATCAACATGGGAGAAGGCGATTTGATCAGGATCAAAGCTACGGCAAACAACATTCCGGAAATCACCAGCGGCCAGGCCATTTCACCGCCGACGATCCCTTTGGCCATCATCGCCATTAGACCGGCCTGAGGAGCAGGCAGGTTATCACCGCCGATACCACCGGGTGTGCCGTTATGCAGCCAGATCAACGGGAAAATCAAAACTAAAGCTGCGGCTACAACACCGATCATGCCGCCGATCTGCATTCTCCAGGGTGTGCCGCCCAGAATATGTCCAACTTTCCAATCCTGCATCATATCTCCTGCTACACCGGCAACGCAGCAAACAACCGAGGCTACTCCCAACACTGCGGCAACACCGGTGTTTCCCGACATGCCCAGCAACACCATCAGAATGGCTGCAATCAACAGTGTGGTTAATGTTAATCCGGAAATAGGGTTTGATGAACTCCCGATGATACCTACCAGATAACCCGCCACAGCAGCAAACATGAAACCGGCAAGAGCCATCACCAACGCAGATACAATTCCGGCGCTCCAGCTTTTGGTGAAAAATTCATACAAAAAAACCATAATAATAACCAGCGCACCGATACTCATCAGCACCAATGAAAAAGGCAGATCTTTTTCCGTGCGTTTTTCAACACTTTCACCGCTGCGTGCTGCTTTAATATCGGAAAATCCACGGGCTATGCCGCCGATCAAATTACTCCGCATGCTATAAAGTGTGTAGAACGCACCCACCAACATGGCACCGACGGCAACCGGCTTAATGGTGGCACTGTAGGCAGCTTTAGCGATATCTGCCCAACTGTAACTTGCCGAAATCAACGTTGACAATGATTCTCCGTTAAAAAATAAAACCAGCGGCATCAGAAACAGCCAACCGAAAACACCACCGGAAAACGTGATGGAGGCTAACCGCGGACCAATGATATAGCCCACGCCTGTCAGTGCCGGAGAGGCGAGAGGCGCTTCGAGCAAAGTTCCGCCGGTAAAAGCGGCGCTGCCTATTTCTTTTCCTTCGATCAGATAACGAACCTTTGATGTTCCCAGATCTAAAAACAGTTTCAGGTGATCATTAATGATTTGCAAACCACTGGGGTTTTTGAAAAACTCTATGAGCCCGGCAACCCCGATCATAGTGAAGACATTTTTGGCTCCGGTGGCTCCGGACTGCCCCGCTTTCACGATCTCCGCACAAGCGACACTTTCCGGGTATGGAAGGGTTGCATCATGAATGAGTGCTTTGCGCAGCACAATCACAAACATGACACCCAAAATACCACCCACTAACATCAGAAAAGTGCTCTGAAGATAGTTAAACTCATCCCAAACACCGGCCATAACAAATGCCGGTATAGTAAAAATAGCGCCTGCCGCTAGAGCTTCACCAACCGCGCCGGTGGTTCTTGCAATATTTTCCTCTAATATTGTTCCTCCCAAAGGCCTTAAGATCGCCATGGCAATTACTGCTGCCGGGAATGTAGCCGCAACGGTCATCCCCGCTTTTAAACCGAGATAAGCATTGGCAGCTCCAAGAATTACCGCAAGAAACACACCGATCAAAATAGCCCTCAACGTAAGCTCTTTCATGGATGTGTCTTCAGGGACATAAGGTTTGTACTTCAAATCACTCATACCATCTTTCCTCCATTTTGGTTGATTTCTGAATGACCAACTGAGTTCTACACCGGATTACCACATTAAGCAAAATTTTTTTGTAATTGTTCCGGTATGTCAATTGTTTGTTATTCAGTAAGCCTTCGATTAAGGTTGTGCTGAGCCCTTCGGCAAGCTCAGAATAAACTTTGCCGGAAGGCTTAAACTGGAATTAAGGTTATGCTGAACGCTTGCCTGCTCCTGCGGGCTGCCCCGCCCCTGCCGTCCTCCTTGCAGCCGGCAAAGGGTCGAATTGTGATTACAGTTAATATTTAAAGCATACCTGAATAGCACCCTTTTTCACAATATTTGTAACAGTTTAGTTTTTTGAAGCGACACACTAAGTTGTCATTCCCGCATGCTCCTATCGGCCTGTCTGTGCAGACAGGCCGATAGGAGCATGCGGGAATGACAGTCCTATAATTGACTGCTGTTTTTCAAAGGACTAAAGTGTTGCCAATATTTCATTTTTCATCAAAGAAGCACACGAGGAAAGAAAAAAGGACAATATTATAGAAACTAATTAACTACCCGCGTATGCACCATGAATTAGCTGTAATCACACTTCGATCAAGTTCATCCTGAGCTTGACGAAGGCTTCCTGTATATCAAATAATAAGCATACCTGAGTAGTTATAAAACTAATTTAAAAATCTTTAACCTAAACAGTCGCAACCCATTCAATTATTGTTAATATAAGATTTAAACGCAAAATTCAAAGAATTTTTTTTAAAGCAGATTAAAATCTGAAAAGAAATGGGCTAAAAAAAATTAGCCGGGCTGTACACGGCAACCTGGCTAATTGTTACATAAGATTTAATCTGAATTCACATCATTCGAGTGACAAATCACTTCGCGGCATCACTCAGACGGTTGTTGCTCTTTTTTCGCATCGGCGGAATTCTCAGCCGGAGCAGATTCTTCCGCTTTTTTCGTGGTTTTTTTCTTTTTGGGTTTTGCCGGTTTCTCTTCCACTACTTGTTCAGAAGTTTCATCTTCGGCAGATTTACTGACAGTGCCGGGGGACTCTTCCTCCTTTTCCTCCTTGATAGGTTCGGCTTTTTCCGCTGTTTCCGGTGCTTTCTCACCTATCTTTTCTTCGCCTTCCGCCTGCGCCGCTTGCGACTCTTCCGGAGCAACTTCAGCCGTTTCCGGCGTTTCCCCGCCCGATTCTTCCGGTTTTTCCTTTGTGCTGCTTTTGGGTTCTGTTTTTTGGGTTTCAGCCTTGGATTTTCCGGCTGATTCTTCCTCTGTTTTTTTCTCATCAGCCTTTGCACCGGAAATCTCTTTTAATTCTTCCGGATCCTTTTCGGAGAGGACAATTCGCTTATTATCTTTATCAAATTCGATGACAATTAGTTCTAATTCCTCATTCACTTTATAAGTATCCGAAGTACGCTTATGACCGGGTTTTTCCATTCTTTTCAGATGTGATACAGGGACAAATCCCTCCACTTCTTCTGGAATTTCCACGATAACACCCTTATCGATACACCGGGTGATCTTGCCTTTAATGATAACGGCAACCTGGTACCTGTCTTGCAACGTATCCCAGGGATTATCAAAAATCTGTTTGTAACCCAAAGAAATTCTGCGATTATCCTGATCGATAGTAAGAACTTCCACTTCTATCTCATCATTTCGCTTAATAACCTCGCTGGGGTGACGAATCTTGCGGGTCCAGGATAGGTCGGAAATATGCACAAGACCATCCACACCCTCTTCCAATTCAACAAAGGCGCCAAAATTGGTCAGGTTGCGTACGATTCCCGAATGCCGGCTGCCGACAGGATATCTTTCTTCGACATTTGCCCACGGATCCGGCTGCATCTGTTTGAGGCCGAGGGAAATTTTATGTTCATCTTTCTCCACATTCAGAATAACCGCTTCAACTATATCGCCTAATTTCAAAAGTTGAGTCGGGTGTTTGATGTGCTGGGTCCAGGACATTTCAGAGATATGAATCAATCCTTCGATCCCTTTTTCCAACTCGACAAAAGCGCCATAATCGGCTATATTTACCACTTTACCGGAAATTTTCTGTCCCACAGGGTATTTTTCTTCCACGTGTTCCCATGGATGCGGCTGCAACTGCTTATACCCCAGCGAAATCCGGTTCTTTTCTTCATCATAATCCAGAACCATTACTTTAATTTTTTCATCCAGTGAGACAATCTCAGAAGGATGTCCAATTCGTCCCCAGGAAAGATCATTGATATGTAACAGACCGTCGACACCACCCAAATCGATGAAAACACCAAAATTGGTAATATTTTTAACGCTTCCTTCCAGAACCTGACCTTTCTCCAATTCGCTGATAATCTTTTCCCGTTGATCTTTCATCTCTTCTTCTATCAGCACACGGCGCGAAACCACAATATTCTTACGCATGTGGTTCACATTCACAATTTTAAATTCAAATTCCTGGCCGATCAGGGCGTCAAAATCACGGATCGGCTTCACATCAATTTGAGAACCGGGCAAAAAGGCTTCCACACCGGAGAGATCAACGACCATTCCGCCCTTGATGCGGCGCGTGATGCGGCCGGTTGTGGTCTCGCCGGTTTCAGCCATTTCCACAACTTTTTCCCAGGCACGCATAAAATCCGCTTTTTTACGGGACAGGATCAGTTGACCGTCTTTATCTTCAAGGGTATCGATGAGAACTTCAATTTCATCGCCGGGTTTCAATTCGTTAATATTGTTGAATTCATCAGCGGGAACAATCCCTTCGGATTTAAAACCGATATCGACGGACACATCTTTCCCATCGATCGACAGAATTTTGCCCTTAATAATTTCACCTTCGGAATATTTACTGATGGTGCTCTCGTAAATTTGGGCAAATTTTTTAAAATCATCTTCAGTATATTCTTTCTCTTCCACGATATCTTCCAGCTTTACCGTCTCCAGTACGCCGGATTTTTTCTCCGCAGGTGCCGCCGGTGCCGCCTCGATTAGTGCGGAATCTTCCGTTACGCTTGTTTCTGCTACTTCTGCAACTTCCGTCTGATTTTCAGAATTGGGAGATTCTGTAATATCCGTCTCCCGGGTTTGGGGTTCATTCTTTTCTTCAGTTTCCTGAATTTGTTTTTTCTCGTCTTGATTCATTTTGGTTAGTTTCCTTCTTTTTCTATTATTTTGACCTCAACTGAGGCCTGATAGTCATAATTCAGATTGCCCCCAAAATAAAAACGCTGCGGTTAGCAGGAAACGCAACGAAAATTCCCGGAATTTTTAGGAAGGCACCGAAAATAATAGTTCTTCCGGCAGCAGGTTATTTCTCCTAAGGTGCAATGCTTCACATTCACAACGGATCAAAATATACCGGTGAAGATGAACCAACAGCTATCTCAACCATTCGTTTTTCCAATTCTTCGCTTTCCCTCTTCCTGTTACTATTAATATGAAACAGGCCGCTAAAATTTCGGCCTAAAAGATAATAAAAAGTGATAGGAATGTCAATATTATTTAATTCTTAATCTTAAATTTTCACAAAGTTAAAACACCGGTTGTGGTAAAAAATACGATTATTGTTTATGCAAATACTCCTGCACAGTCTGCACAATAAATTCCGTCTGTTGTTCGAGAGTCATATTGCCGGTGTCAATCTCAACGGCATCATCGGCCCGGCGCAACGGACTCAACTCTCTTTCGGAATCAATTTTATCCCGGCGCCGGATATCCGCAATAATTTCTTCCAGGGAAATATCGATTCCCCGCTTTTGCATCTGCAGCCAGCGGCGCCGTCCCCGTTCCTCCACGCCTGCAACCATGTAAAATTTGCACTCCGCATCAGGAAACACCACAGTTCCCATATCCCGTCCTTCGGCAACAATACCGCCTTCCCTGCCTATTTCCCGCTGCAGGGCAACCATACGGTCACGAACCTCCGGTAACTGGCACACCCAACCGATTTCCACATCAACCCGGGGAGAACGGATTAATTCCGAAACATCTTCTCCGTCCAGATAGATGATGAGAGAATGATCATTTTCCCGGAGAGTTATTTTAGTTTCCGCCAACAACCTCACCACTGCCTCCGGTTGCGACGATGGAATTCCTCCGCGAATTACTTTCAGCGTAATCGCCCGGTACATGGCGCCGGTATCCAGATAAAGGTAATTCAATTTTTCTGAAACGCGCTGTGCTGTGCTGCTTTTTCCGGAACCTGCAGGACCGTCGATAGTGACAATAATTTTGGCAGGTTCGGTTGGGCGGTTTTTTCCCATGTTAATCCGAATTTCCAGAAAAGGTTAGCTTTATAATACCTGCTTCTTTGATCACTTGCTGCATTTTCTGCACGGATTCCATGGCAACATCTTTTTCCGGTATAATCTGCACGCTTACGTCGTATTTTTTCTGCAGTTTGGTCAATGTATTTTTAAGTTCAGACAGCGTAACCGGTTTGTTTCCCAGCAATACGGTTAGATCGTTTTTGATAATAATGGTCACCTCTTTGGAAGATATATTTTTCCCTTGAGTTGAACAGCCTGCCAATGCGAAAACAAACAGACTTAAGACAACAAAACCAACTAGTTTTTTCATAAAGATTCTCCTTGTTTTGGGCTGCATTTTCACCTAACTTTTCATGCGCAGGCCTTTTTCCTCTTCCGAAAAAATCCAGCCTACCACTTTACCGATATTGATTTCTTTATCTTCCAGCCAATAGCGCCGGTCATGTTCGAACCGGGAGCTGGTTTCATCTTCCGGAATGACATCGATAGCGGCGAAAATAGCACAAATTCTCTCTTTCCACACACGCATATTTTTAGGCCTGAGGTCTACCCAACCCCCGTGAGACCACAGATCGATATTTTCATCCGTTAACTCAAATGTAGCGGAGCCCCGGAACGGAGGAATTTTTATAGACGGACCACGCAGCAGCCTTTTTCCATCCGGCAGTAAAATCGGGATGCCGATGGAAATAATTTGCGCGCGCAATTCAGCATTTTTAGTGATCAGTTCCGTCAATTGCACAGAGACTTCGGTCTCATTAAAATTTTTTAGTTCTTTCATTGTCGGAAAGATTTGCTTTAGTAAATAAATCTCATACAACAGCTTGGACAATCTGGGCGGGCCCAACAACTCGAAGGCAACACTGTCCACCTGATGCTCTTTCTCCAACTGTTCCATCAAAGTTAAAGCGGAATGGCGCAGGTAACCCGCGCGATAGGTGGGTCCCATGATGGCATTATCCAATGCATTGATCACATCGTGGCCGGTATTGCCGCCTTTTATTTCATACACCACATTGTTGGCAATTTCTTCGGGTGTCACAAATTCCATCTGCCCGGTGGTGGTGATTGCCGTAAATTCGCCTTTGGAAAAAATGCCGTTTTCCCCGGTATCCACAAACACCGATTTTAAAGTTTTTCCTTTTATCGCTTCCCATTTTGGAGTTGGATTAAGGTGAAATTCATTTTCCAGGTTATATGCCTTTTCGGGTGGACAATCGTACAGAGAAACCGGTTTCCCCCCCTTCTTCACTTCGCCGTATTCAATCCGCTTCCAGGCAATGGCAGCAGCCGGTTTAATCTCTTTGATGATCGGGCCTTCCGGCGTTCTGGCCATCAAAAACAGAAGCAGTGAATGAGCACCGGCAAGGGAAGATTTGCTCAGCAGCATCCGGGAAGGTTTCTCTTCACTGTGTGTGTACGGAATGTTTAACCCCATACCACCGGTACCGCTGGTACCGATTTTAATATAAATGGATGTTTTTACCCGTTTCATCGATTCGTGAAGAATTTGCACGTGACGGATGAGCTGCGGTACATACATAGTGCACAACATTTTTTCCGTCTCCGATATCAGATTTTCAGAGTATTTTTGATCCGTTTTTGCCTGGTGCAATTCTTTACGCACCCGGTAATAATTCAGGAACACATCCTGGTAAGCCAATGCAGTGGCCGTGTTGATGCAGTCGATGACAATATTGGGTTTGTATTTCCCGATGAGTTGAAAGAGATGGGAATGGGACAATATTTCATCGGACAGTGCGCCCAAAACATCTTCAATTAGCTGCTGGCGGTTATCTGCATTTTCAATCACGTCGATTCGCGATATCCCCTGCATGGAATCACGCAGGAAAATATTGCCCCCGGTCGGGATAAGACGTGTTCGGGTGCCAAAATCGCGTTTTAATTTTTCACAGGCTTCTGCTGCTTCTTCCTTTTGCATGGAAGCAACGATCAGTTCCGATGGATCTTCCACTAAAATTTGCCGGCAAACAGCAGTGCCGACTAATCCCCAACCTCCTAAAACCAATATTCGTTTACCTTGAATTTCCATGGCCGAATCCCACTATTTTTTTTAATTTCACAATCTCTTCCCGGGTCAAATAACGCCAGGAAGCTAATTTCAAATCATCACATCTTAAAATTGCGTACTGTTCCCGTCGCAGCGCCGTCACTTCATAACGGAGAGCGGTAAACATCCGTTTGATCTGTCGTTTTCTTCCTTCGTGCAGGGTTAAGCGAATGCGGCGTCCAGCAACTTTTTCAGGGTTCGATGCCCGCGCCGGCCGGGAATCTCCGATATTCACCCCCTTTTTCAATCGTTCCAAATCTGCGGCGTTAACCGGCCTATTCAATGTCACCAGGTAAATTTTATCTATCTTATACCGCGGATGAGATAAACGAAAATTTAGTTCTCCGTCGTTTGTCAGAAGAATCACACCTTCTGTGTCAAAATCCAATCTGCCAACCGGCACCAGTCCGGGTATCCCGGGTATTAGTTCCATTACGGTTTTTCTTTTAAACGGATCGTCAACCGTTGTAATAACCCCCTTCGGTTTATTGAGAAGAATATATTTTCTTTCCGCAGCGGGTTCGATTAATCGTTCATCCAGACAAATCCGGTCATGCCTGATATCCACCTGCACAGCAAGTTTCTGCACCGTTTGCCCATTGACGGAGATTCGTCCGCTGCGAATAAATTCTTCCGCTTTACGCCTGGAAGCGATACCACATTGGGCAAGATACCGGTTAAGTCTCATCTTGTGTCATTGTTTCCGCTTTTTCATCGGCTTCATCTTCCTGAATTTCTCCCTCATTTTTTTTCAACATGGCTTCAATCTCTTCCGGCCGGGGTAGTTCAACCAGATCGTTCAGCCCAAAGTAATGCAAAAACTCATCTGTGGTGCCGTAAAGCAAAGGGCGCCCTACCGTTTCTGCACGTCCCCGGATGGAAACGAGGTTGCGCTCTAAAAGCGTGCCCAATACGCCATCGGAGTTGACTCCCCGGATCGCTTCAATTTCAATTCTGGAAACCGGTTGTTTGTAGGCAATTACAGAGAGGGTTTCCAGAGCAGCCTGGGAAAGTCTCGGTTTGGCCCGTGCGGTGAACAGGCGTTGTACCCACTGATGGTAATCGGGTTTGGTTGCCAGTTGGTAACCGCCGGCTATTTTGATGATACTTAGGGAGCGGTCATCGTAAATTTGCCCCAGCCGGTCAATGGCCGCCTCGATCTCCTTGTCCTTGAATTCAGGCAGTAAACTAACGAATCGTGTAACGGACAACGGTTTTTCCGAAACAAAAAGCAGCGCCTCTATTATATTCACTACCTGTTCTGATTTCATAATCATTAATTGTTGATGGTTGGATTAAATAGCAGAATTTCCGAAAAAGGACTTTTTTGTTTTACCAAAACGGCTCCACGGTGAATCAATTCAAGCAGCGCCAGAAATGTGGCCACAAGTACGGAGCGGTTGAAAATATGAACATGCTGCAACAATTCACTAAAACTGATTTGATTCCGGCCGGTAAGCAACTCTTCGATGAATACAATTTGATCATCAACACTGAGAGCCGAAGCGATTACTTTATGAACCGGTTCGTTTTCAAATCTTTTGATACTTTCATTGAAGGCAGCCAAGAGATCAAACAAAGAAACTTGTCCATAAGCAGTTTCCTGAACCTCAAATTGCGTTAGTTGCGCTTCGTTTTCCGGACGGTAAAAATGAAGTCGTTGCCGGGTCTCGAGACGGGAAAGCTCATAAGCAACTTCTTTGTATTTTTTATATTCAAGCAGGCGTTCCACTAATTCCCGGCGCGGATCAAAATCATCGATTTCTTCTTCGATTTCCGGTTTTGGCAACAGCATTCGGACTTTTATGCGGATTAAAGTCGCAGCCATCAGAATGAACTCGCTGGCTACATCCAGATCCAATTGCTGCATCATTTTAATATATTCCAGGTACTGGCGCGTAACCAATGCGATGGGGATATCGTAAATATCCACTTCGTTTTTTTTGATCAAAAAGAGCAAAAGGTCTAACGGACCTTCAAAATTTTGCAGTTTTACCCGATACGCCATAAACTGTTCTTTATATAATTACATTGTAAAACTTTGTTTTTTGAGCAAACTTTTTATTGACGGTCATTTTAAATTGCAGCTTTGCTGCGCGATGAATTATAAAAGTAAATGTTTGAAGAAACCAAAGCGTACTTAAAATAACTCTCCTAAACCAATTTTCATCGCTTTCACTAACTTGGGCAATTCTAATCCACTTTAGTCACTTCAAACTTTAGTCCACTTTAGTCACTTCAAACTTTAGTCCACTTCAACTCCTCTATTTCCCTGAAGTAACCAAATTTCATATTTTCCCGCACCAGTTCCATGGTTTCCTGCGCTTCCTTGCGAGCTTTGCTGTTCCCGGTCCGGAGCACATCTTTAATATAGGATTGATCCGCTTCAATCCGGATGCGTTTCACCTGTATCGGTTCGAGAAAATTGATCAATTTATCAGACAGATTATTTTTACATGCCACACATCCCAAAGTACCCTTTTTACATTCGGCTTCGATCTCCGGAATTTCTGTGGGATTAAATTTTTGATGGTAAGTGAATACGGAACATACTTCCGGATGCCCCGGATCTCCCATTCTGATTTTCTGCGGATCCGTGATGGCCGATCTCACTTTTTTACGAATCACATCCGGCCGGTCAGACAGAAGAATGGTGTTGCCTTTGGATTTGCTCATTTTGCTTCCGTCCAGGCCCGGCAGGCGACTAAATTTGGTGAGCAGCGCTTTGGGAACAGGAAATACTTTGCCATAAACCTGATTGAATTTGCGGGCAATTTCCCGCGTCAATTCAACGTGAGGCACCTGATCATCACCGACCGGAACCGCATGGGCACGGTACATCAGGATATCCGCCGCCTGCAGAACCGGATAGCCAAAATGACCATAAGAAACGCGATCTTCCAGATGAAGCTCCCGGATCTGTTCCTTCACGGTTGGATTGCGCTCCAGCCGGGGGATGGTGACTAACATGGAAAACAGCAAGTGCAATTCCGCATGTTCTTTGATATGCGATTGCACGAACAGCGTGGATTTTTCCGGATCCAGACCTGCCGCCAGCCAATCGATGACCATATCGATGGTATCCGGCCAGATCCGTGCGGAGTGTTTATAATCCGTTGTTAATGTATGCCAGTCGGCCACAAAATGGAAATTCTCGTAGTCATCCTGTAATTTCACCCAATTTTCCAATGCACCGGTTAAATTACCCAGGTGCAATTTCCCGGAGGGCCGCATTCCGCTCAGGATTCTTTCTTTCTTTTGTTCAAACATTCATTTCCCTTTTCCGGTTAATCAATCGACAAGAAACAGATAGGGTTTCCACAAATCTTCAGGCTGCCCGAAGAAACTTTGAATAAAATATAAATAATTCGGTTTTTTTGGTACGGACAGCAACTTCATATTGGCATCTTCCGGCATCCTGTTCCCCTTTTTGGTGTTACAATCCACACATGCCGTAACCAAATTTTCCCAGCTATCCTCTCCGTGTCGCTCTCTGGGAATCACATGATCGATGGTCAACGGTTTTGATTTCGAACCACAGTACTGGCATCGATAACGATCCCGAATAATTATGTTTTTTCTGGACAATAAAATTCTTTTTCTGGGTACCGGAATATACCGAACCAACCTTAACACGCTGGGCAGCGCCAACTGACTGGAGATTGAGTGAACCATGAGCGAGTCATATCTCTCCACGATTTGCGCCTTTCCCAAAAACATCAGGATGATCGCTTTTTTAGCGGAACAAACCGTCATTGGTTCGTAATTTTGATTCAGTAATAGAACCCTTTTTGCCAGTACGTCCATGATCCCTACCGGAAACATTCACACAAATTTAAATAATTTAAACTCTATCGACTTAACAATCAACACTTTTGATCCCCAATAGTCCGCAAACAGCAATAAAGTTGTTGTAACTACACAAGTGTACTCCCTAATCACGCTTCGACTCTCCACCTTGGGACGGATGGTTTTCAAGGCCATCCTGAGCGGAGCCGAAGGGTGCTCATGGCTAATTTTTTGTGCATATCTGAATAGTTACAAGTTGCTTTATAATCGGGCAATGCTCATTCTGTACCATCGGGTTTCCGGAATGGTTACCAATATTCAACTAAATAACCCGGCCAGGGTTTCTTGATAAAACGAGCTTACCATCTTCATACAGCACGGCGCCGCAAAATCCCGAGCCGTTATGTATCGGGGAACTGTTCGGATGAGATCGTTGGCCACCCTCTCAAATGTAACTATTCAGGATAAGATATGAATATGTTTGTTGATTTACTCCCAAAAAACTTTGGAAGTTTACTAAATCATTTTGAAATGTAACATTTCATGCCCCTGAAAGAAATTCTATATGAATCTATCGAGGATGTTTAATCCTCTCATATAGCGGCTGAACGAAAAGTATCTAAATTGTATATCAAACATCTTGTTTGAATTATAATCTTATTGAAAAGCAGGAAACGAAACAGTTTATAAAACAAGCAAGATGCATGTTTTCCACTTTTCGATCAGACACTACATAAAAATTCTAAAATTTCAAAATGCCAGTAAGTGAGCAATTAGGCCAAAGCCTTAAAAATCAGGTGCCCATTTTAATCCACGAGCTTTAGCTGGTGGTAGTTTGGTAATCGCTCTTCGCCGGGCTTTAGCCCAAAAAGCAGATTATTTTTTACATTCTCTTAAGTCAACAACATTGTCCTCCCCTCCTTAACAATGTTGTTGACTTAAGGAGGTGTAAAATTTGGTAACTATTCAGCATTGTGTTCTTTTATGTAGGGCGATTCGCTGAATCGCCTTAGCGAGACAGCGTCTCGCTTTACAAGGAATACTGAGCTTGAATAGTTACAAAATTTGTTTTTTTACACTTATCCATTCATCGTTGACAATGAACGATTACCAATTATGAATCGATAATTGTTCATTGGTCACTGTCCGGGTAGTGCGGAGGAACACACCCCTAAATCCCCTCTCAAGAGGGGACTTTCAGCTTCCCATCGGAAGAGGTACGGGGAAATCCACTCTGCCTGAGTAGTTACAATAAAAATTAAAATCTTTCCGCTTCGTCTATCAGCATATTGGGGATATCATCGATGATGGCATATTTGAGGCGACAATTGTTACAGGTCAATTTTTCATTTTCCCGGTCATATTCCAGGTCGCCTTTACATTTGGGACAGGCCAGAATATCCAGCAATTCTTTGTTTAGTGCCATTTCTTTCTCCTATTTGAAATATGGTTCAACAATACCTAAAAATTTTTTCGACGGTTTAACAGCCCGGCCACTTTTATTCACAAAAGCGTGCACTGTAAACCCGTCCGCTAACAACTTTTTATCGGCAGAGCGCAAAATTTGATAATCCAATCCTATGGTTGCCCGCGGAATACGGCGCAATTCAGTGACAATGGTTAACAGTTCATCATACTTGGCCGGCAGATGGTAATGACACCCTGTTTCAACGAGCGGCAGCAAAACCCCTTCCTCCTCCATCACACCGTAGGGATAACCTAACCGGCGCATCATGTCAGACCGGCCGCATTCGAACCATTCCAAGTAGCGGGAGTGATGAGCAAATCCTATCTGATCCGTTTCTGCATAGCGCACCCTTAGTTCATATCGGGTTGTAATCATCCTTCTCCCCAATGTCCCATTTTTCTGTATTTTTCGATCCGTTTATCTAACAGTTCATCTTTGGAAAATTGTCGCAACTCGTTAAGATGGCGGGTAATATTCTCTTTTAAAATCTGAGCCGTTTCGTCATAGTTACGATGAGCGCCGCCAACCGGTTCTTTGATAATTTCATCGGCAATACCCATTTCTAATAGATCCCTGGCGGTTACTTTCATCGCATCGGCGGCTTCATTAAATTTTGAACTGTCCCGCCAGAGAATTGCCGCGCATCCCTCCGGCGAAATCACCGAATACCAGGTATTTTCAAGCATGATGATGCGGTCACCAACGCCAATACCCAGTGCACCGCCGCTTGCGCCTTCACCGATAACAACAATTAAAATAGGTACCCGCAGGTGTGACATTTCGAACAGATTACGGGCAACGGCTTCAGCCTGGCCGCGTTCTTCGGCGCCGATGCCCGGGTAAGCGCCGGGGGTATCCAAAAATGACAACACCGGCAAATCAAATTTTTCCGCCAATTTCATAATCCGCAGCGCTTTGCGATACCCTTCAGGATTGGGCATGGCAAAATTGCGAAATAGTTTTTCCTTGGTGGAACGGCCCTTTTGATGACCGATGATGGCAACCTTTTTCTCTCCCAGCATACCAATGCCGGCTACGATGGCAGGGTCGTCGGCAAAACGCCGGTCACCGTGCAGTTCGATAAAATCATCGATGATCCTTTCCACAATATCCAGCGTATAAGGTCGCTGCGGGTGTTTGGCTAATTGATACAGTTGGCCGCGGCTTAGTTTTGCATAAATTTCCTGCCGTAATTTTTGCGCTTTCGCTTCCAAACGAGCGATCTCCTCCGAGATTTCAACATTTTCAACAAAAGCGTACTCGCGCATCTCTTCAATCTTTTTCTCAAGCTCAACGATCGGTTTTTCAAAATCAAAGACGAACTGGTTCATATTTTTCCTCGAATAATCCCTCTTAAAATAAGCTGCAAATCAAACAAAGGAGTATAGTTTTTTAAATAATAAATTTCAATCTTTTTTCTGTTTTCAGCCTGGTCCGGGCCCATTTCTTTAAGCCGTAGAAAACTAATCAACCCCGGTTTAAGTAGAATAACGGGATTAGCCGATTTTTTTTCGGATGTTTCAAAACGGAGTTCCTCCCCGACCAATGAAAAATCGCCTTTTATCACCCAAAACAACAAGGGTAATTTTTCTATAAATGTTTCGGGGAGCCGGCCCGGTTTGGAAAAAACCGGAACGCTTTTACCCGGAAGCGGAGAGACGATTAGTATCCGCGTCAACCGGTACCCTTTCAGCCATAAAAGCGGCCAGACCGGAACAAATAAAAGAAGGAAGAAAATGGAGAGAAGCAGATCCATGGCGCGTTTCAAAATTTTGTAGGGTGAATGAGCCAGGCGGTAATCCAGATCGATCAGGGAAATATCGCCCAGATAATCGACACTGGAACTGCCGATAATCACCTCCATTTTCTGCGATGCTACTTTAAACTCCACACCGGAATTTTCCGACTCGGCCATTAAGCCCAACATTTTTTCGTAGGGGATAGAATCGGAGATGAAAATCACTTCGTTGGCTGCGTATTCCCGGATATACCAGGGCAGCTCGTTTACTTCACCGAGAACAGGTAAACCGGCAAATCCATTTTCCGGATTTCCCCGGAAATTGGTGAGCAGCGCCGCAACAATATCCGTATCCGAATGGTATTGGTTGTTCAGCTTGCGGATGATATCCGAAACCGAGCGCGAATCTCCCACAACAATGGCTTCTTTTCTGAAATATTGCTTCTTCAACCGTTCAAAAAATGGCCGGCTGCTCATTGCCGATATTTTTTTTAGTCCCCAGCGCCAACCCGGTATCAACAATAGATTGATTCCGCCGGCATAAATCACCACAAGTCGGGAAAAAGCAAAATTTTTAGCAAAATAAGTGATAGTCGAATTGATTATCAACCCCAGAATCACACCCGCAGCGGCGCGTGAGACCGAAAATTTTCGCTGGTCGTACAGATCAAAAAAGAAAAAGGAACCCAGCCAAACAAGAGAATAAATAGCTGTTACAAGAATGTACGATTGCCAAAACTGCAGAGAGCCGAAACGTAAAATTATAGCCAGCAGCAGGGAGAGGTTCAAAAAAAAGAGATCCACAAAAGGCCATCTTAAACGGGAAAACAGATTCTGCAAAAAAGAAACGGCCGCACGCAGACCGATCCCGACGATTAGAAACCATTGCGGGAAAAACAGGTACTTCCCTTTAAAATGTTTGCCGGCAAATTGCAGCATCACCCGGTAAAATGTCAGGATCGTATCTAGCCTGGCTTTTTCTGTACTCGCGCCTTTGTAATGGACAATTTTCGTCGTGGGAACATAATAGATTTTCCAGCCGGCCCGGGTGATGCGATAACACCAGTCCAGATCCTCTCCGTACATAAAGAATTGCTCATCCAGAAAACCGACTTGTTCCACGACTTCCCGTTTAACCAACATGAAAGAGCCGGAAATCGCGTCTACTGCTGTGGTTTGATCCGGGTCCAGATAAGTTAAATTATATTTGGCCAGCCAGCGGTTGTGGGGAAAAAGATCGCTGAGGCCGGTCAGTTTGGTAAAAGCGATCCACGGAGTAGGAATGCTTCTCCGGCAGGCGGATTGCAAACTCCCGTCGGGGTTAAGTATTTTGCAACCGGCCATTCCGGCTTCCGGATGCCGGTCTAAAAAGGAGATCAGTTTTACAAACGTATCTTCCTGCACCAGCGTATCCGGATTAATTAACAGCACATATTTTCCCCGGCAAAGTTTGAGAGCCTGATTGTTTGCTCCGGCAAATCCGGCATTTTGATCATTTTTGATCAGGTGAACCTGCGGAAAATTCTCCCGGATCATTGCCGCACTGCCATCCCGGGAAGCATTATCCACAACAAATATTTCTACAGTCAAACCGGAAACAGCCTTTTCGATGGAATGTAACGCCTGGTTGAGAAAATCTTTTACATTATAATTAACGATGATAATTGAGAGAAGAGTTTGCTGCATTTTATTATTCTACTTTCCCAAACAGACTAAGAAAACGGAGACGCCAGACCACCCATATTGCTTCACGAATTATTTTTTTTGACATCTTAGAATTGCCCACTACACGGTCGACAAAAACGATGGGGATTTCTTTAATTTTGAATCCTAATTTTAAGGCTTTAAAATTCATTTCCATCTGAAATGAGTAGCCATCGGAAGATACTTTTTGCAGATCGATGCTCTCCAAAACCTGTCGCCGGTAGCATTTAAAGCCACTGGTTGAATCGTGGATTTTCATGCCGGTGATAACCCTGGTATAAAGATTGGCGCCGTAGCTGAGGATCAGGCGGCTTAACGGCCAGTTGATCACATTCACACCATAAATATAACGGGAACCGATGACCAGATCGTTGTCCTGAATCGCCAGTAAGAAATTAGGAATTTCCTGGGGATCGTGGGAAAAATCTGCATCCATCTCAAACATGTAATCGTAATCCCGTTCCAGGGCTTTCCGAAAGCCGGCCACATACGCGGAACCCAGCCCCAATTTTTGCTCACGAATTATCAGGTGAAGGTTGGCATACTTTTCCTGCATTCCTTTCACGACTCGAGCGGTTCCGTCCGGAGAATTGTCGTCGACAATCATAAAATCCAGATTGGGAATTTGCAGAGAAAAAATAGCATCGATTAAATGAGAGATATTTTGCTTTTCATTGTATGTGGGGGTTACCACCAATGCGCGTTTATCCGCCATAATACGCTGTACATTCTTCATTTTATTATGATCCACTTGATAAAAAGGAAATGAAGCTTCAAACTCCACAAAATTCTCCGAATTAATTTACTTTTTCAACCCACTAAACACACAAACAGGGGGGAAAAACGGAATGATTCAGGTAAGATAGCGAATTTCATTACATAAATAATTCCAGCGTGAAAAAATTGTCAATGAATTCCCTTTGGTTAATTTTGCAGCCAACGGACTTTTAGCTAATCTATAAAAAAACATTTCTATTCTTCTATTTGGATTGCAGACAAGTTCGATTTCCCATCCTCTCTCCTGAAAAAAATATTTCATTTTTTGCGTCCAACCGGATCGAAATTTACTAACATGATTCATGATTTCAACCGAACATTTTAATAACGAATATCTGCAACAAATTTAAATATAAGCAGAGAGAAGACAATTTGCAAGGATGGCATCACAAATTTATACTTTTCTGCAGCAAGCGCAGACTTTCTTCAACCGTAAACAATTTGATGCCGTATTCTTTCTGCGTTTTATCCACATTCAAACCGGCATTCATGGGACGGGGTGCCTGCTGAGGAAAATCTTTACTACAGATACGGGTAATCAGTTGCCTTGCAAAACCGAATTGCCGGGCGACGGCAACGGCAAAATTATAACGGGAAACCGGTTCACATCCGGCTACATGAAACAATCCCTGCGCGTTTTTTTCCGCCAGCGCCGCCAGCGCCGCTGCTAAATTTTCCGCAATAGTGGTATTACCGGTCTGATCGTCAACCACGCGGATGGGTCTGTTCGCTGTCAATTCACGGATCACCCAAAGAGCAAAATTCATTTGAACCCGCACACCGTAACCGAACAGAACGGCCGTGCGGGCAATAATGGCACGACAGCCCACCGCCTGCACTGCTTTTTCTCCCTCCCATTTGGTTTGGCCGTAATAGCCCAACGGATTAGGTTCATCCGTTTCTGAATAGTTTCCTTTTACACCGTCAAAAACATAATCCGTGGAAATATGAATCAGTTCCGCATCCTGCGCTTTGCAGATTTTAGCCAGATTTTTTACACCGGTCACATTCACGGCGTAACAAAGTTCCCGCTCTGTTTCCGCCCGGTCGACCTGTGTGTAAGCGGCGGCATTGAAAATGATGCGCGGATCGATTTCAACGATTTTCCGCTGCAGACTGCGCCAATCCGTGATGTCCAAATGATGGTAAGCGAGATCGTGATTCACGAAAGGTTCGGCCTCGATGCCCCCCGTTACAACTTCATAATTTTTTCGGAAGGTTTGAACCGCTTTCTGCCCCAGCAAACCGTTGCTGCCCACAATCAGAATTTTGACTCTGTCCATAATTCCTCTTTTAGTAATGATCTATCATTAATGAGTTTATCGATTAAATAGTGCTTGAACGAAAACCAAAAAATTTCCGCACAAGCGTCATTCCTGTGAAAGCAAAAATCCAATTAAAACAGAACGTTATAGATTTCCGTTTTCACGGGAATGACAGAAAAGCAACATTTTCGGTCAGACACAAAATAAAAAAAATTCCTAAAGTTTTTGAGCAATTTGGTAAAATATATTCAAAATTTTTAAAACATACAATATGTTGAAGTGTACTCCGGAAAAAACCTTGCAAGTTTAATTAATCAACAGAATAATTAATACGGATAAAAAATAAAAAACAGCAGTGACAATAAAAACAAAACCCACAATCCGGGTTTGATTATCCCCGCCTGGCCGTTAAAAAGTTTAAAAACCGGGTAGAGAACAAATCCGGCTGTCATACCCACACCGATATTGTAGGTAAAACTCATGAGAACAACCACAATCAAAGCCGGAATCAATTCCGTTAAGTCCTGAAAATCGATGCGGCGTATCGGTTCCATTATAAAAATACCAACCAATATCAGGGCGGGTCCGTAAGCGGCAGCAGGAATGGCGGTAAAAACAGGAGTAAAAAAGAGGGAAAATGCAAACAGAACAGCTACAACCACCGAAGTAAATCCTGTTCTGCCGCCCGCTTCAATTCCCGCTGCCGATTCGATGTAGGTTCCGGTTGTAGTCGTTCCCAACAGAGCGCCGGCCACAGTAGCCAATGAATCCGCCAATAGAGGCTTTTCTATTTCCGGCAGGTTTCCATTTTCATCCAAAAGTCCGGCGCGGGCGGACACGCCAATGAGCGTGCCCATGGTATCCACAAAATCCATCACAAAAACCGTGAGAATGACGGAAAAGAATCCCCAGGTTAGTGCACCGGCAATATCCAGTTTTAAAAATATCGGCGTAATACCCGGCGGCATACTGACAATTTTCTCCGGCGCCGGTGCGGTACCAAAGAGAAAACAGAGGAGAGCGGTTAACATAATTCCCCATAAAATAGCGCCCTTTATTTTGTAGATCATCAGGATAGCGATAATAAAAAAACCGGCAACAGAGAGCAAAATTGATAAACTGCGAATATCGCCTAATTTGAGGGGAGTGCCGGCCACAACCAATCCCGTTTCATTCAGGCCGATAAAGATCAGAAACAAACCGATTCCGGCTGCAAAAGCATATTTAAGATTTTCCGGAATGGCTTCAATCAACCAACTGCGAATTTTAAAAACGGTTAACAGCACAAAAAGCACACCCCCGATAAAAATGGCGCCAAGAGCCGTCTGCCAGGAATAACCCAGTACTTTCACAACCGTATAGGCAATGAAAGCATTCTCCCCCATGTACGGCGCGATGGCGAAAGGCCGTTTGGCATAAACGCCCATGACAAGCGTCCCGAAAATCGCAGACAGAATGGTCGCTACCAGGGTTGGGCCTTTGGGGATACCGGCAACACTGAGGATAGCCGGATTTAGCACCATGATATACGACATGGTGATGAATGTAGTGATCCCGGCAATGATCTCCTGCCGGTAACCGGTATTGAATTCTTCAAAACGGAAATAAGCTTTCATGGTTCAATTTCCAATTTTAAGGATGTTTTTAACTATTCAGACTGCCCAATAAATACACGAAAAATTCTAAACTATTTTTAATTATTCCTGAATTGAGCGATTCTTTTGTTTTTAAGTTTGTTACTGTTACCAAACGGGTTTATGGTTTTAGTGTAAATTCTGTTGGCGATTCAGCGAATCGCCCTACAATCGCTCAATTCAGGTTATTATTACTTTTCGTGTATTTAGTGTATTTCTCGGGCTGAATAGTGATGATGTTTGTAACCATTCAGGATACAATACGATTATATTGGCAGTTGTTTTACATCCTCCGTACCCCCCGGTACGGGGGATGTTCCCGGGTTTCACAATTTTGAGCCGGCAGCCCGAAAATCAGCAATTTTTTCCTGCAGCGCTGCATTGGAAAGGGACAAAATTTCCGCCGCCAGAACCGCTGCATTTGCGGCGCCCGCTTTGCCAATTGCCACAGTGGCCACGGGGATACCGGTGGGCATTTGCACAATGGAAAATAGGGCATCCATCCCCTGTACTGCCGAACCCGGCAGGGGAACGCCAATGACAGGAATCGTTACCTGAGCGGCAATAACCCCGGGAAGATGAGCTGCCATGCCGGCTGCGGCGATGACCACTTTTACGCCTATCCCGGGAAATTGGGAAATATACTTTTGTAATGCCTCCGGATTACGATGTGCAGAGAGCACCTTCATTTGGTAACCTAAACCAAAATGATCCAAATATTTTATGCAAGATTTCATGATCTCTTCGTCCGATTTGCTGCCGATAATGATAGCAATTTCAGTACTCTTTTCCGCCACTATTTCGCTTCCTCTCTTTGAATTTCTAATTTGGTTTTAAATGTATGCGCCATAGCATCGATCTGATCTAAAAATGGAATTTTCTCGCGGTTCGGTGCAAACGTAGCGCAATCAAGCAGGTAAACACGCTGCATACCTTCGTCATAGAACACATAGGAAATAAACGGCCCGCCGACAACCTGTTTATCGTGTTCCCAGAGACCTTCCACACGCAAACAACGCCGGCCTAAGAAATTGATCTCTTTACTGCTGCAATATTTCCGGTTCGTTTTGATTCCTTTAAAATATTGCACTCCAAGGCTGTCACGCAGATCCAGAGCCCATTCTTCGGTAACCACATCGGGCTGAAGGCCGTCAAAATATTTCACCATAAACCAGCGCTCGGGAATACGGCGCCGTAACAGCACAAAATGATTTTCCAGATCCTCACTGTCGATGAAATAATCATGGGGCACACGCACCGTCCATTGAAATTTCTCCATCAATTCCCCGGGC
This sequence comes from uncultured Deferribacteres bacterium, assembly GCA_913009825.1. Lineage (GTDB taxonomy): Bacteria > Zhuqueibacterota > JdFR-76 > JdFR-76 > DREG01 > DREG01. The sequence continues at coordinate 60,539 of CAJVYQ010000006.1, read as the reverse complement.
AGCTTCTTATTTTCCAGACGGCTGTAAACATAATCGAGCACGGTTTTCTGCTGAAAATTAAAAAAATAATTGTAGATAAAATCTTTGTTCTCTTCAATTTTTTTCGTCAAAGAATCCAGAGTTGGTGCCACAAGTGTGATGATTAATTGATTCTTGATCCATTGATCTTCATTTTTAAACAGGAAATTTTCACCCTTTTTCACTTTTTCCATCATGTTCTGCCGGGTAATGGAACGTTTCACCAGGTCGGCAATCGAGCCTTCAGATTGAAGACTGGCCACAAACAGCAACTGTTTATACGTCAGGTAGCTGCCAAAATCTGCAGGTTTCACGTGTATTATTTTAAAGTGGCTTTCGTGCTGAGGTGTGAAAATTTCCCGTTCAAATGTTTCATGCAGGGTTTCTTTCAGGACGGCATAATCCGAATCTTCGGCGAAAACATACAAATTATATTCCGGCCCTTTCACCGACTGAACCCGATAGCATCCTGTTACTGTTAGAATAAAAAGCAGCGGGATAGCAGTGAGAAAATTAACTTTTTTCATCTTGGTTCCTCCTTTTGTCGATGAGCACAAAAAAGAGAATTCCCGGCAAACTGCAAACCACCGTAAGAAGATAGGCCAAAAACTCCATCGGAATGGTTACTGCCATGGGGATCCCCACACGTCGGAAGAGAATCACTCCCGTTTGTTCTCTTACACCCAAACCGCCCACAGAAATAGGCAAACTTGCAAACAAGGCAATGATAGGAATAAAAATCAAAAACGGGACAAATCCGATTTCCACACCCACCGCTCTTCCGGCAAAATAGTGAATGAACACCCGGCTGAGCTGAATAACAAAACTGATACTGAAAAGATACGCCAACAAGCGTTTATCTCTCGAAAAATCATATATTAAATTATAAATATCTCTCAGTTTAATCAAGATTTTTTCGGAGACGAACCATTTCAACAGAAAGCGAAAAAAGGTGCCCAATTTTTTGTTGAACAAAACAAAGATAACCAAAACCCAGGTGAACATCAAAACAAGCAAAATAGGCCATATTTGGGCCAATCCTCCCGCACCCGACCAATAAATTCCCCCCATAATTGCCAGAAATGTCAACATAGTAAAGCCTAAAAATCGGTCCAGAAAAACGGTTGAAACAGCCGCAGAGCTATTATTCGCCTGTTTGGAGATGTAGAACAGCCGGAAAAAATCGCCCCCCATATTGCTGATAAAAATATTATTAAAAAACAAACCGATATAATAATACTGCACTACACGAAAAAAATGAAGCTGCACACCGGCATACCGCAGCAACAGGTACCACTGCAAAGAACCTAACAGGTTGCTAAAAGTAAAAACAACGATCGCCAGTAAAAGCCAGGATATTTTTGCGTTTTCCAATTGGATTAAAACCGGCCGCAGACCAATTTTATGTACCAGGAAATAGAGCAAACCAAAACTTACAATCAGTTTAACACCAATGAGAATTTTATTTTTCATGTCTTTCTTTTCTCCGCAGAAAATACAACATTCCGGAACCGGTACCGGCCAGACTAAAAATATGCGCTATAATAGCAACAAAAAGAGACCGGGAATAACGAAAAGCCTTGAAAACCCGGCTCGCCCGGGAATTTTCCATGATGATTTTTTCACTCAACAACGAATTGTAGTAAATATCGAACGGAATCACTTTACTTTTTTGAACTTTTAAATAATGGCGCGCCGCAAGAAGCTGTACCTGCCGCGGACTAAAATGGAAAAAACGCCGGGGAACATCCAGGGCGGCCCAATGTTGTCTGTAGAAACCGAAATCAAGACTTTTCCAGTTCGGTAACGCCAGTAAAATATATCCACCCGGGTGGAGCAGATCGACAGTCAATTGTAAAATTTTTTTGAAATCCGAAAATTGACCGAAATTGTGCCAGAAAGTTATCACATCAAAGGAGTTTTTGTACTTTTCTTCCAGATCGGTAAGGGAAGCGTAAACTTTCAACCCCATCGTTTCTCTGGCAAAACCGGCCTGATCCGCCCTCGATTCAACGCCGGCCACTTCCCATAAATGTTGTCGTAATTCGTACAAAAAGCGGCCGTTGCCACAATTCACATCCAATAATCTGCCGGTGCCGACAGCTTTCTCCACTTGAGCCATGCGCCACTTTACCGAATAGGGATGGAAAAAGGAATAAATATGTTCCAGAAAATCCTTATCCGTATTCTGAAAATAGAGAAATGGATTTGTAATCTTCTCCGGATAGGCAGACTTTACAAATTTTTCATCCGGAAAAGGATGAATAGAGACAAGCCCGCATCTGCTGCACCGGTACAGATGAAAATCGCCGGCTGAGAACGCGTAGCGATCACGGGTTTTAAGAAACTGTGTGGCATCGTGACTGCCACACAAGCGACAGGTAAAAGTTGGAACCGCATTATTCAACGGGCAATATCTCCAAAAACATGTTCACATCATGTCGCCGCCGGAAAAACGACTGCCAAACAACACTGCCTTTATACATCCGGTCAAATATTTCCCGGTCCGGAACAATTCTGTTTTTTTGAACCGTTCTTCTTTTCCGCCATACGGAGGGAATATGAAAAATCAAATAAAAAAATGCAGTAATTACCGCCCCCACTCTGCGCCAGTTTAAAGTGAAAAGAGCAAACAACACGGTCGACAATTCAAGCAGTAGTCGCGCCGGAAAAATCCACAACAAGGAGAAAGAAGCAAGATTTTTCAGTAACATGATCAGATTGTTGCGATGATTCAAATACATTTTCTTCCAGGTTTCATGCCCCAGCGAATAACCCGAATAGTGATGCACAACCGAATCGGATATGGCCAAAACCTTGTACCCCCGCAATTGACACCGCCAATTCAGATCGATCTCCTCCATGTGGGCAAAGAAATCTTCATCCAGATAACCGGTCTGGTCAAACAACGACTTCCGCCATATCGACGCCGTTCCTGATGCCCAGAAAATCCGGTAAACACCTCTGTACTGCCCAGCATCGGTTTCGGTGGTTTCAAAAACCCGGCCAATAGCGAAAGGATAACCAAAAATATCGATTAACCCACCCATAGCACCGGCATAATCTAATTTCCCGGCAAAACGGGAAGACAACAATTTGGGTTGACAAGCGGCAACTGTTTCATCCTTCTCCATCGCATTCACCAACGGCTCAAGCCAACCCGGCTCAACGGTGGTATCATTGTTCAACAGAAGTACATATTTCCCTTTTGCCGCACGAATCCCCATATTGCATCCGCCGGCAAAACCCAAATTCTCCGCATTTTTTATATATTGGTAACCGGATGCGATCTCAGCCAAAAAAGATTCATCAAAATCTGAACCATTGTCAACCAGAACAATTTCAAAATCGGAGAAAGTTGATTTTGCCACAGATTTTAAACAGGAATGCAGAATTTCACTGGGACCAAAATGAGGAATTACAATACTGACAAGAGGATATTTTTCTTCTTTTTTAATTTGCAAATTCCGGTACCTGATCTTACAAAAAGCGTATTTTTTTCAACAGGGATAACAAGTGGTTCATTTTCTGAATCCGGGTGATTCGGTCAAAAAAAGATTTGTAACTAGTGCTTGAACGAAAACTCTCTTTTTCTGTCATTCCCGCCGTTCCAGAGACAAACAGGCAAAAGCGGGAATCCATAACCTCTTATTTTCTTCAAATTCCCTGCCTGCGGCGGGCAGGCTGCTTTCGCCCGCTTGCCTCGGGCACGGCAGGGATGACGGTTTTTACTATTTTTTATAGTTTTCGGACAGACACTAATTATTCAGGTAAGATGTGATTAGGTAGATTTTTTAACATCCCCCTTCCCCCCCCTCAAGGCGGGATTTTAGAAATCCCGCCTTGAGGGGGGGGAAGGGGGATGTTCTCTCACCTTATCTAAACGATAAAAATCAAAGAAAAACCAAATGTTTGACTATCGACCTGCCAATTTTAAACCAATAAACGATCCCATCACAGCAGACGAAGGAATCGTTTATTGTTTATAATTTTATCACCATAAATTCTGTCTGCACATTCCCGGAATGAAAGACGCTATTCCTTTTGGGGAGTTTTTTCCTTTTCCGGAGCTTGTTGGGCACTCGAATCGATTCCCGCTAATTTTTGCTGAAAATCAGCTATGATCTTCTGTGCATTTTTATCGTTCGGATGCATTTCAATCCACTGGGTCAACAAGTTGATGGCATCCTGATATCTTTGATGCCGCTGATAATAATCCAATAACCAATAATAAACCTGAATATTTTGCGGATCTTTCTTTAAAACATTTTTGAGGCGCCGTTCAAATTCTTCCGGTTTACCTACGTCTTCATACATCTTGCCAACCGACATTTCCAATTGTCCGCTGGGCAGAGGAAAAAGTTTTTCCGGAATCATCTCTTCCATTCTGTTCAGGGTTTTTAGCGCCAGTTTCTTCTCGCCCTTCTGGCGATAGTGATTTACCAGTCGTAAAAAAGCAGACCGGTAATTGATCAACAAACCCTGAGTTTTGTAATCATAATAGACACTGGGATTGTTCAGATTACGGAATTTGAATTTTTTCATCAGATTTTCCTGCAATCTGGAGGCAGAAATATCTTCGCCGGGAATTGGGACAACTTTGAAAGCCATGCCATCCATGCGCAAATGCCTGCCCAGACCGACTTTGTTTTCGTCGGAAACGGTGACGGCAAAATAGATGGGACGCTTCCATTGGTTTGTGGAAATAATATTTAAAACCATCAAATCCTGCACGCGGAGCAGTTGTTTTTTCGGCCGTCCTACGGTGGGTTTCACGGTAATATCGGCAGAGGTGACTTCCGGATAGGTATCCCTCCATTCCCCTCTTTTCTGCAGGTCTTGTTTCTCCCGGTTATATACTTCGGCAGGAACCGGAATCCTAAATTTTTTAGGCTTCAGCCAGGGAATGATACTGATCCTTTCAATTTGTTGGTCGGTCAGGGAGATTGGTACTTTCGGTTCCTCATCCTTAAGCTGCTTGATATACCAGGGCGTGTTCAACAAAGATAGATTCACAAGGCGTACATCCGTACGAACACCCTCTACATATTGCAAATACCAGAGAGGAAATGTATCGTTATCGCCATTGGTAAAGATGATGGCGTTCGGTTCACATGTTTGCAGAATATTGTACGAATAGTCATAGGGGACATAATTTCCGGTGCGGTCATGCTCGTTAAAATTAACCCGGAACATATTGATCGGCAGAATCACAAATAGCAGGGCCAATCCACCCAGCGTAACCGGTTTGAACATCTCCTTCTTTTTAGCCAAAAGCCCCTGTGCGCTTTCCAACAAGGCATAGACACCGATGCCGATCCAAATGGAAAAAGCAAAAAAACTGCCTTCATAGGCATAATCCCGTTCCCTTGGCTGTGGATCATCCTGGTTAAGATACAAAAGGACGGCAACCCCAGTCATGATGAACAGGGCAAGAACGGGCAACGCGTGCTGCCAATCCCGCCTGAAATGGTAATAGGCTCCCACCACACCGACAAGAAACGGCAGCATTACCAGACCGCGCAGGCTCAGCGTTTCCATGATATATCCATCTGAGCCGATGATTGTACCTTTACCGATAAACTGCCAGCCAAAATAGCGGATGTACATTTTTTTAATCTGATAGGTCCAGAACGGCGCTTTCCTATGAAACATGGTTAACAAAAGGCTGTTTTCGCCGTACTGTTTTCTGGCCAGGTAATCTTTCATACTGCTCCAGAGCTCCGGATTATTTTCATCGATGGGAGGATTCAAACCGGATCGGATGAAGATGATCAGGTAGGAAGAATAGCCGATAAAGATCAACAGGGGAATGAACCACCAAAGTTTAAACGCCCGCCGGTCTTTAACATAGAGATAATACAAACTGCTCACCAGCGTGATTAAACCGACAACCTCCATAAATTTTCCCGCTTTCGCCTGAAAAGTCAGCATATCTTCATAGCCCTTGGTTCTGGGATCGTAATGAAAAAACAGCATATACAAAAGCAGCGGAACCGCCACCTGAATCAAGACCACCCAAACCAGCCGTCTGGCAGATTCATTGTTTCTGAAATGAACAATAAACAGAATAAAAGAGAAAGCCAACAGGTTCAACATGTGAATACCGGTAGCTAATCCCATCAGGTAAACAATCAGGAGAAGATATTTTTCAGCTTTTGCATCCTCCGCTCTGTCACCCCAATAAAGAATCATCCAGACCACCAGTGCGGTAAAAAAGATACTCATCGCGTACACTTCGGCTTCTTCGGAATTGAACCAGTGGCTGTCAGTGAAGGCAAAGGTCATCGCGCCTAAAAAAGCGCTGCCAAAAGTCAGCAACCGTGCCATCTGGTTTTCGGGTTGACCGCGATACTCGTTGATCAACCTGACAATGATCAAATAGAGCAGCATCACCGTTAAACCGGCTGCAATGACCGACATCATGTTCACACGCCAGGCAATATTACCGATGGGAAACAGAGTAAAAATGCGCCCCAGGATGGTGTACAACGGCGATCCGGGTGGATGCATTACACTCATAGTAAAGGAACAGGCAATAAATTCACCACAATCCCAGAAAGAAACATCCGGTGAAATTGTGATAATGTAAATAATTTCCGAGATAATAAATGTGGCAATTGCAACCCATCTATTCACTACTCGATTTTGATCCATTCATACCTCCAAACTAAGAACTACTGAGCCGTTAAACATTTCTATTTCTTTTCTGGCTCCGCTTGATTTTCTTTTCCACCATCCGTATCTTTATACTGTTTTTCTTTTGCCAATTCCTGCACATAACTCATTTTCAGATTCATCAATGCGCTCTTCAACATCTTATCTTCTTCTTCGCTCCGATTGCCTCTGGTTTTGACATCCAGCATATCCAGCATGTCGATGGAATATTGCGCCCGACGCAAATCTTTTTCCATTTTATCCGACTGCGGATTTTTTACCCGACCCAACTGAATCAAAGCGGCGCTCTGAAAGGTCACCACAAGTTGAGAAAACATAAGATCATTTTTCGATATTTCCGCCATCTCTCCCTCCGGACAATCTTTTCATCTCTTTTTTCATTTGTTAACTTTTAGGTTGCAATAAATATACGATACTTGAACTATCAAAACAATCGATGGTTTCTTTAATTGTTGCTCGCCACGCCGTCCATTTTGTTTTCACTGCTCCGGTTAAAAAATTTCCACCCTGCATTGTTTCCAATTGCCGGGATAATAAAATATTGTACCAAGTGTCAAGAAACAAGGTATAATATTCTTTTATTTGAAAATTGTATTGAGCACACAACCGTTTCACATCAACCGGACTGAAATGATAAAGGTGCCGGGGAGCATCGTACGCAACCCAATTGCTTTGATAGGCCCGGGCATCACTACTTTTCAGATTGGGCAGGGCCAGTAGTAAGATTCCCGAATCAGTTAAACGTTCCTGCAATTTACCGATGAGTTCCCGGGCCTGGTGAATATGTTCCAGCACGTGCCACAAGGTAATCACATCAAATTTCTGCGTCACTTCATCGATATTCGCTTTTACAGATAAACCCTGTTCAACTGCATGTTGCCGGGGACCAGGAGCCGGCTCAACTCCGCTAACCTGCCAGCCTGCCCGGCTCATCTGCGCAGCAAATTCACCGCCGCCACAACCAAAATCCAGCAACACTCCCTTCCTGATATTTGCTTCAATCAAATATCGCTTATACCGGTTATTCCAGATCCGGACGAATTTATACATTCTGTCGAGCAGGGATTGCTCATGCAACCGATGGGGCTGATACTGTTCATCCTCATAATATTTGCCGATTAACTGAGAATCCGGCCGCGGGTTCAGGTAGACAAATCCGCATTTCCGGCATTGAACCAGTGTAAATTTTTCGCCGGGTTCGAAACGGTTCGGCACAATTAAAAACGGCAGCCGTTGTGATGAACCACAGATCAGGCAAGGAGTGTTCTCAAATTTCCTCTTCATTTTGTTGCCCGATTTTGCCAAATTCCACTGCCCGCTCTTTTTCCGGCATAAAATGCCATTATTCCTACGCCACCCTGCTTAACTGAAATTTATCTTTATAATGCAGAATGAAAAATCTTTTCAACGGCGCCAACGCTGCCGCGGATAAAGCGGGATCGGTTTTCACCAACTCAAACGCTTCTTTTCTGGCCGCCTGCAAAATCCGCACATCGTTGATGATGTCTGCGATCTTTAAATTGGGAAAGCCGTGCTGCCGAACGCCAAAAAATTCACCGGCCCCCCGCAACCTCAGATCGACTTCCGAAATTTCAAAACCATTCCCGGTTACGGCCATGGTTTGCAACCGCTCCCGGGCAATTTTACTGAGCGGCGGAGAGACGATGAGAAAACAGTAACTTTTGTCTGAACCGCGACCAACCCGGCCGCGCAGTTGGTGCAATTGAGTCAGGCCGAAACGCTGGGCTTCTTCGATCACCATGATGGTAGCATTAGACACATCGACGCCCACTTCAATCACCGTCGTTGAAACCAAAACATCCAAATCTCTCTGTTTAAACCGGCGCATTACCTGTTCTTTCTCTTCGGCTCTCATCCTGCCGTGCAGCAGCCCCACATTAAACTGAGAAAAAACAGTTGATTTTAATTTTTCATAACTTTCTGTGGCGGCTTGCAAATCCATTTTTTCCGACTCTTCCACCAGCGGAAAAACAATGTAAGCCTGCCGTCCTTTCTCCAACTGTTCCCGAATGAATCGATAGATATCCGCTCTTTTTTTATCATAACGCCAGGCAGTTTGCACCGGCTGCCTGTTTTCCGGTTTTTCGTCCAGGAGGGAAATATCCAGATCTCCGTAAATAGTCAGCGAAAGGGTGCGTGGGATCGGGGTGGCGGTCATCACCAGGACATCCGGATTCTGTCCCTTGAAACGCAGATTTGCCCGCTGCATTACGCCGAAGCGGTGTTGTTCATCGATGATGACCAATCCCAGTTTTTTGAAGTGCACTCCTTGCTGGATCAACGCATGGGTGCCGATGATAATTTGTGCATCCCCGGTAACAATCTCTTCGTTAAAGGCGGTGCGCTCCTTTTTTTTCCGGCCGCCGATGAGCAAAACCACGCGCACTTCGAAACCGGCAAGCATTTGCAGAAAAGTCAGATAATGCTGTTCGGCCAGAATTTCCGTGGGCGCCATCAAAGCGGCCTGGAAACCGTTTTCAACAGCAATGAGCATGGCAGTCAGTGCAACAACGGTTTTCCCGGAACCCACATCTCCCTGCAACAACCGGTTCATCGGAACTTCCGTCTGCATATCCTGCCAGATTTCATTTAGCACCTTTCGCTGCGCGCCGGTCAATTCGAAGGGCAGGTTTTCAACTAACTTTTGGGTGCGCTCCCCCACTTTGGTAAAAGAGATACCTTTATGCACTTTTTTTCGCTGTGTGCGCCGCAGCGCCATCATCAATTCCAGGAAAAAAAGCTCTTCAAATTTCAACCGGCGGATGGCATCCTGCAGTTGCTGCTGCGAATCCGGAAAATGGATCATATTGAGCGCCGCTTTTGCACCCGGCAGCTTGTATTTTGCTACCAGTTTCACGGGCAAATTTTCTTCAATGGCGCCGGAAAAATCGAGGACTGTGCGCCGGATCAGGCGGCGGAAGCCTCTGCTATCCAGCCCCGCTTCACTCAATTTTTCAGTGCCGGGATAGAGAGGAATAATTTGTCTCTTCCCGTAATTTTCCGATTCTTTTCCATCGGACAGGCGGTCGTATTCCGGATGCACGATTTGCAATCCGTCAAAAAATTTTACCCTCCCGTGCACCGCCAGCCATTCACCGATACGAAAGGCATTTTTCATGTAATGGGCGCCTCGAAACCAGATGCACTTCAACTCACCGGAATCGTCTTTCAGAATTAAAATGAACCGCGCTTTCCGGCCCGGAAAGATCCGAAACGAAGAGACTCTGCCGATGGCCGTTACTTCACCTCCCAAACGCAGGTTCGCAATACGGTCGATTTTGGTCCGATCCAGATATTTGCGCGGAAAATAGGTGAGCAGATCGTAAACGGAAACGATACCAATCTGCCCCAGCAATTCAGCCCGGCGGTCTCCGATCCCGCGCAAAAATTGAACGGATTGCTGCAAATTATTTGTCTGTATGTCTGTGGGCTGTGAATCCATAAACCCGATCACGGAATTTGCAATTGTCATGTAAAAAAAATGGTGACATTTTAGTCCTTTGAAAAACAGCTTGGTGTGTCGTTTCAAAAAACTAAAATGTTACAAAAATGAAACTACGCAGGAAAAGTAAAGGAATACCCCCCGTACTCCCCTCCGGTGGGTGTAAAACAACTTTTACCCCATTTTTCTTTCAACCTGAATAGTTTCTAAAAAATCGACAAATACGGCAAAAAAATTGTAACTATTCAGCTTGGTTTCTTTTTACCTCGAAGACACCCCGCCTGCATCGGGCACAACGGGAATGACACTCTTTACTATTTCCGGGGTTTTCACTCAGGCACTAAATATGCCTGCTCCCTACCATCGGTATTCCACGGTGTAAGTCAACTTGCTTTCCTGATCTGCTTTCATTTTCATCAGCCACTCAGCGCTTCTAACTTCTTTATTCGACACGGCATGGGAATATTCGATAATTTTCCACCGGCTGTCCGGCGAGCGGAAGTTGAAATGTTCCACAACATGCACGGTAACCGGCGTTTTTTTATGGTTACGCAGTGTAATTTCCACTCTTTCCCGGCGTTTGTTTCCGCTGATATTTTCGGCACTGAGCAGTTTCCGTTCCGCCTTGATATCGAACGCATTGCCAAGCAGCGTTTCCACCCATTCATCTTTGGGCGTGTGCGAAATCAGATCTTCACCGATGAACACCATACTGCCGTCGCTGTCTTTTTTGTATACACGAAATTTTCCGGCGGGGAACGGCATGCCCAGTTTGTTTTTCGCGCTGTTTTTGAACCGGATGTAAATTTTCACCTGGTTGCGCCGGCGCTGGCCTTCATATAAATATTTTTTGTTAAAACTTACACCGGAGGCATCGAACAGGGTTATCTGTTTCACCTGATGATTGTTCAAAGTTGTCTTTCGTTCTACTGTGTACAGATGATATTCAAAAAATTCTTTTTGTGAAACAGGTGGTTGCGCCATCAATTTTTCAGTACGAGCCATCTTGTATGCCGGCCTGGCTAACCGCCTTACTATATTCACATCTCCGGCCACCAATTTCAAACGAGCGTCATGGTAAATCGCTCCGGAATTGTTCTCGACACTCACCCAGGCGGTAATGTCCATTTTGGTTTCGGCATCATTCAAAATGCTCACATATTCCGTATGCCAGTTTAGTCCTTTGGTTAAATATTCCGTTTCGATCCGGTGATCCTGCTTTTTGTTGCTGCGCACCAACCAGACCAGCGTGGGACGCGTAATCAATCCTTCGGGCAAACGGGGGAAATTCATCGCGCGAACATCCTTCTTTGGCAGCATACGGATTTCGCCATTCGGCAGGCTAAGTACCAGTTCATTGCCGGCGCTTAACAGCACACCGCGCAGGGTGTCTTTGCCGGCGGTGAAAAGCTCGATTTCGTGATCCACATATTTCCGCAATACTTTGTCCCCGTTGACCAGATCGTACTCAAAATTCTGCTCCAGCACAGCAAAAGATTGCGGCGCGGTCAATGAACGAAGATGAACGGAAGTGGGATCGATCTGAGCGGCCACATCCCGGAAATAAAGCAACTGCTCCCCTTTTTTCACGGACAGTTCCCGCACATCACGCACCAGCGCCAGATTCTGATTGTAAACCGTAACCGATACATCAGATTTCTGCGCGAAAAGCGGCAGCCCGGAGATAAAACTCACGGCGATGAAAAATAAAATTTTCTTTTGCATGGCAGTCACCTGCTTTGATTAGGTACATTTTTATTTCAGGTTTAATTACCCGGGTAACAGGTTCATCGTTCCCCCAAAGAATATTTTCGGCAAAAGTTCCCGGTTAAAATCCGATTGCACTTCCTGCGTATCTATGCCGCTAACTCCTAAACTTTGAACTACAGAACCGAAAACCCAGGCGAATAGTGCCTTAACGAAAACGTCCGTTTTTGTCATTTCGATCCGCCAAAAGGCGGAGAGAAATCTGCTTAACTCACTAATTTACCGAAGTATATAGATTCCCCGACTTCGCTCTGCTCCGCTCGGAATGACAAGTTTTGCCGGTTTTTGTTCAAGCATTAATTACAAAAACTCTGCGAATCTCTGCGCTCTCTGCGTCTCTGCGTTGTTCAGACATTTTTTCACGCAGAGGCGCAGAGGACGCAAAGAACGCGGAGATATTCCATTTTAGGATGGAATAATCTCCTTCCGTGTGCCGGACAGACTATTGACAGGAGATTCTCCGGTTTCAATCGGCAAATGAGGCAAAATTATTTTTCAACTTGGCCAGATTCTCTGCGTAGGTTTCCTTTTTCTTCTGTTCCTTTTCCACTACTTCTTTGGGCGCGCGGCTGATAAAATTTTGGTTTGCCAGTTTCACATTCGACTTTTCCAACAGCGTTTCCAGTCTGTCAATCTCTTTTTGCAGACGTGCTTTTTCCGTCTCGATATCGATTAATCCGGCCAGCGGTATGAACAATTCAGTACCGTGCACCACCGCAGAAGCGCTCTGAGCCGGTTTCTTTACTCCGGAGCCGATCTGCTCAATTTCTACTTTAGCTAATTGAGTTAAATAGGCGCTATTTTGCTGCAGCAGCGCAATCTGTTCCGCCTGATCCGTGCGAATATGAACGGCAGCCGGTTTCCCCGGCGGCACATTCATTTCGCTGCGGATGTTGCGAATAGCGGAAATGACAGTCTGTAGAAACGTCATCTCGTTCTCCGCCGCTTCATCGATCATGCTTACCGCGGCTTCAGGCCAGTAGGAAATCATGATGCTCTCCGCTTCATGTTCCAACCGCACTTTCTGCCAGATCTCTTCGCTGATGAACGGCATCACCGGATGAAGCAGTTGCATACTTTTCTTCAGAATATGGAAACCAAGATTGAGAACCAACTTCTTTTCATCTTGCGATTCCGATTGATACAGGCGGAGTTTGATCAGTTCCAGATACCAATCGCAAAAATCACCCCAGAAAAATGAATAGAACAGTTCGATGTATTCATTGAAACGATATTCATCCAACGCCGTAGTAATTTTTTGAACCGTTTGATTCAACCGGCTCAGAATCCACAAATCGGCCAGTTCCGCATGAGAAGAATTTTTCAGCGCTGAGGGATCGAAATCCGGATCGAGCGCGGCGTCTTCACGGTTCATACTTAAAAAACGAAACGCATTCCAGATTTTGTTGGAAAAATTCCGTCCCATCTCAAATTTACTTTCGGCAAGATTCACATCCTGCCCTTCGGAGGTCAGCGCCATCAGGGAGAAGCGCACTGCATCGGCACTGTATTTTTCAATCATTTCCAGCGGATCGATGCCGTTGCCCAGCGACTTGCTCATTTTACGACCCTGCTCATCCCGTATGATACCGTTGATATAAACATCCCGGAATGGAATATCGCCCATAAATTCCAGCCCGGCCATGATCATTCTGGCGACCCAGAAAAAGATGATGTCGGGTCCTGTCACCAGGGCATCGGTGGGATAGTAGAACTGCAAATCCGGCGTTTTTTCCGGCCAGCCCATGGTGGAAAAGGGCCACAACCAGGCGGAGAACCAGGTATCCAGCACATCGGAATCCTGGTAGACATCTTTGCTGCCGCACGCTGTGCACTGTGCCGGTTTGTCGCGCAGCACCATCACCTCGCCGCAGGAGCGGCAATAATAAACCGGAATGCGGTGCCCCCACCAGAGCTGACGGGAGATGCACCAGTCGCGGATATTTTCCATCCAGTTTTCATACGTACGGGTCCATCTTTCCGGCACAAAACGGACTTTGCCCTCTTTTACTACCCGCATCGCCGGTTCGGCCAGCGGTTTGATTTTGACAAACCACTGCTCGGAAAGATAGGGTTCGATCACCGTGTCGCACCGCTGACAATGGCCGACAGAATGCTCATGTTTTTCAATTTTCTCAAGCAGTCCCAATTGGCGTAGTTCCTCAACCAACTGCTTTCTGGCCCTGAAACGATCCGTTCCGGCATATTTACCCGCATTCTCGTTCATTTTGCCGTCTTCATCAATCACCGTGATGGATGGCAAATGGTGGCGTTGGCCGATCTCAAAATCGTTGGGATCGTGCGCCGGCGTCACTTTGACCGCTCCGGTGCCGAATTTGGGGTCCACATACATATCGGCGACGATAGGGATTTCCCGGTTCATCACCGGCAGAACCGCCGTTTTCCCTACAAATTTTTTGTAGCGTGTATCGCTGGGATGAACCGCGATGGCTGTGTCCCCCAGCATGGATTCCGGTCGTGTGGTCGCTACTACAATATAGTGTTTAGAATCCTTGACAGGGTAGCGAATATGCCATAACGAACCCGGTTTATCTTTATGAACCACCTCTTCATCGGAAAGGGCGGTTTCGCATCGCGGGCACCAGTTGATGATGTATTTTCCTTTGTAGATCAGTCCTTTTTCGTAAAGCCGGACAAACACTTCCACAACCGCACGCGACAACCCCTCGTCCATAGTGAAGCGAGTGCGTGTCCAGTCGCAGGAGCTGCCCATCTTTTTCAACTGATTGATGATAATGCCGCCGTATTTCTCCCGCCATTGCCACACCCGCTCGACAAATTTTTCTCTGCCTAATTCATGCCGGGTAACTTTTTCCTCTTTTTTCAGCATCCGCTCCACCACATTTTGCGTGGCGATGCCGGCATGATCCGTGCCCGGCAGCCACAATGTATTTTTGCCCAGCATCCGGTTGTAACGAATGAGAATATCCTGAATGGTGTTGTTGTAGGCATGGCCCATGTGCAAACGATCCGTCACATTTGGCGGCGGAATAACGATCGAGTATTTCAGCGCGTCTTTTCTTTCATCCGGTTCCATCCTGAAAAAACCTTTCTCTTCCCAGTAGGAATACAAACGATCTTCCACATCTTTCGGATTGTAAATCCTGGGTATTTCAGTAGCCATTGGTTCCTTCACGGTTTCCTGTTCCGATTTATATTCTATAAATTTTTTCTCCATACACAAACGTTAAATATAAAAAAATAAGCGCCATTAATCAATGAATTATTTCTCCGGTGTGCGTAAGAAATTATGCAGGAGGTTACTTGAAAAAAATGAGATATGTTAATGTGTCGCTCATCAAAGATGCTCTCAAAAGATTTATATTCAAACCTCGTTAAATTTGATAAATATTAGGTTGAATAACGGGATAAAAATTATAATGAATTTGCACTATATATTGCGTAAGTACTTGTTTTTTAGTTTAAAATCAAACATGCAGTGTTCAATTATCCATGGATTTTCTCACAATTGACTGGTAATCAAGAACTTAATGAACAATAAAATACCTGATTTAACGAGGTCTGATATTACCTGAATTGAGCGATTCTCGTATTTTTATATTTGTTGCCGTTATCAAACAGGTTTTTATTTTTTACGAAAATTTTGTTGGCGATTCAGCGAATCGCCCTACAATTGTTAAATTCCGGTATTACATTCTTAGTTACTTCGTGTCTTTGCGGCATATCTGAATAGTTACCCAAATTTCTATTTCTCCTCAACCAAAACAATTTCCCGCAGATCGTTTTCCCGCACCGCATCCAGAAATTGTTGAAACGAGCTGTACTTCTGCGGAGAAACATCTTTCCCATTTAACAGATAGGCGGAGCGGATCGTCAGTCCACTCTCCCCCTTTTCCCAGCGCCAGAAGGCCGTGCCGAATTCGGAACTGAGCGAATCTTTCCGGTTCTTATTTTTCATCACCCATCCTTCGGGCAGAGTCACAATCAAATTCAGTTCCGTTTTGGCACCATAATTAAAACGAATGGGATGACGGCGTTTATCGGAACGGAAAAAGTCGGGTAGCTGCAAGGATTGGATCTCATGAGGTTTGAAAGTTATTTGTCCCATTTGTGGTAACGCAAAGGTTTTGCTGTGAAAAGAGTACATTACAGACATGGGATCTTCCGGCTCATCGACGTTAGCTACGGTAAATGAATCCAGTATAGCGCCGGAACAGCGTTGAGCCAGGCTAAGTTCTAACCACCGTTTTTTATCGGCATTGGAAAAGTAACTTAACGATTCGCGCATCTCGGCAGCCGGAGCGTCCCATCTCTGTTCCCTTCCTGCTATCTGTGCGGCGCCGTCAGCCGCTAAATTTATCTGCCATGTTACCACGGTTCGATTGGCTTCCGGAGCGCTTTTGGCGGTTTTGATGATTTTCGCTTCCCCATTCTTGCCCACTACAAGAACAGGCAGATTCTGGTCGTACCAGGGAAGCTGACCGATGGGACAACTTTTATCCGTAGCATCTATCCAGAGGCCGCTGTCCCCCAGAGTGGGAAAATAACTGATCACATGATTAAACTGAAACGGCGTGGGCAGTGTCGTATCCGGCATTCCGTTTTGCCAGGTGCTGACAATGGCCTGGTAGCCCGGAATTCCCGCTTCCTTGGCCATGGTGCAGATTAGAGTGGTTATATCTTTACAATCGCCGTACTGATTGGTAAACACATCATCGGCAAAATGAGGTTGATAGCCGCCAATACCCACAGACACCGCAATATAACGCACTTTTTTTCTGATCCATTCCCGGATTTTTCTTATCTTTTCAAAGTCGGATGGGGCATCTTTAGTTATCGATTCCACATATTTCCTGATCTCTTTTCCGGCTTTCATCCTGGGGGCTGCCAACTCATGATACCAGTTTGTGATATCGTCCCACGAGTGAGACCAGTTTGGCGCCAGCGCAATGGAAGCCGCCAGTTCGCTGCCCGGCGGCATACCAAATTCAAATTGCAGAGCCGGCACATTCCGTGCTTCCCAAATGTAGGTCGATTTGGAACTGACCTGGTTAACAATACTGTCCGGTTGGATATGAATGGCATATACCTGATATTTCAGATGCCATT
Source organism: uncultured Deferribacteres bacterium (assembly GCA_913009825.1). Classification (GTDB taxonomy): domain Bacteria; phylum Zhuqueibacterota; class JdFR-76; order JdFR-76; family DREG01; genus DREG01. The sequence continues at coordinate 43,522 of CAJVYQ010000006.1, read as the reverse complement.
CCACCGGTTTGATGAGCGTAAAGCGGGAATACAGGGTGGGGATTTTAGACTGGAAACTCCAGGCATGCCACAGCGTGCGGTTGCCGATGGTGACTTTGTATTTATATTCCAAAACGGCGCCATCCTCAGCGGCAGGAAACGTAAATATTTTTGCGCGTTGATCGGAATAAAGAATAAAATTAGGGTACAGATTCACATCATAAATGTCTTTATTTTTTAGAGCGGTAATTTTTCCGGTCGCAGAAATGGTGCGGGCACGGATATTTTCAATTTTTGAATCCGATGAATAAGGGATCACAATATTTGCATATCTCCTGCCACGCCGGTTGAAAACTTTCAAAATGCGATGCCGTCTGAATTCACTAAATCCGGTTTCTGCATCGCCAAACGTCTCCATCTCTCCTTCGTCCCACAAAATGAGCGCACCCTGATCCGGATAATCCGCCTGCCTGGGAAGATTGTTTAATTCCAGTCCCTTCCATTTTATCCTGCTTGCCCATTCTTTGTTGGCGGCACAGGCGTGGAACAGAAAGAGGATCAGACCTAAAAGAAGAATTCGGAAAAGAAGTTTATGACTTTGAAAAGCGGAAATCGTTTTCATGATTATTTTTGTTATTCGACTATCTCTTACCAGAATTGAGCGATTGCAGGGCGATTCGCTGAATTGTCGATCTGATTTCATTCGATCGATGCAAAAAACTAAAAGGTTACAATCAGGGCAAAAATCTAACTGTTACCTGCCGGATTCAGCTAATCGTCGGGTTTTTCGCTGTATACTTTTGTTTCACTATCTCAAGAACCGTTTCGACGGCAACATTTTCACAATCCCCGTTTTTGCCCTGCAGAGCGGAAATTTTATCGCCCCACGGTTTCCATTCCTGTGCCGGTGTGGGACCAAAAATTACAATCAACGGCGTGCCGACAGCCGCCACCATGTGGGTAGTACCGGTATCATTCCCAATAAAAAAAGAAAGGCAGGAAAAAATGGCGGCGAGTTTTCGCAAATCCCGGCCAAAATAAACCGGAACAGACAGTTCCCGCAAAAACTGATCACGAAGATCCGTTTCCGCCGGTCCGTGAAACATAAGAATTTGCACGTCCAACTCCCGGCGGCATATTTTTGCCGTTTCAACAAATTTAGCCGTCGGCCACCTGTTTTTCAACTTGCCTGCCCCCGGATGAATGCCGATGATGGCGCGGTACAAATCAAATCCCATTTTCTCCAACTCGTTCCGGGCTTCTGCTTTTTCATCCCCGGTCAGCGTGATATGGCTGCTCAGATCCCGGGTATCGATACCCACATACCGAACGATGGATAAAATTTTCTCTGCCTGATGGCGGTCATCATCCGAAAATGGGGCGATAAGATTGTAAAAAAAATTGCGTGACGTGCCCGGGAAAAGATGGTGAGACGGCCCCAATGTATAGCGGGCGCTGCTCAGCCAGACCAGCAGATCCGTGGATAGCGAGTGTGAGACTGTATTGATCACAATGGTGAGATCAAAACCGGAACGCAATTGCCGCCAAAATTTTTTAATTTTTGCCGGCGACCAGGCATAACCAACCTCATTCAACACCAGAATATCATCCACATACCGGTTGCGCCGCACGACCGGCTCGGTGTAACTGCGCACCAAAACGGCTACAGACGCCGCCGGCCAGGTTTCGTGCACCGCACGCAGCACCGGTGTGGTCAACAAAAAATCACCCAACTGGTCATGCTGCCGGATTACCAGCACCCGTTTGATTGATTGTTTGTCCATCCCGGCGGCGGTCAGGACTTTTCTTCCGCATAAAGATTCCAAAAACCGCAGACCGTTTCGTTTAAAAGCCTGCTCGATTCTCGTCCAGAATTTCAAGGTCGGTTCTGTTTTCCTTTTTTTCGATCCGTTAATGTATAAAAATAGTCCTCCAGTTGGGAAGTCATTCTTTCGGCAGTGAATTTTTCCGCTACCCACCTGCGGCCTTCTCTTCCCATTCGAGCTGCTGTTTCCGGCACGGCAACCATTTTCTCCATTGCGCGGGTCAAGCGACGTTCATCCTGCGGCGGAACCAGCCAGCCGACTTTCCCATCCGGCACAACTTCCGGAATATTGCTGGTACGGGTTCCGATCACCGGTTTCCCTGCAGCCATAGCTTCAATTAAAACAATGCCAAACCCCTCCCAGAGAGAGGGCAGAACCAGGGCATCGATATTGGCCATAAATTCAGGAATATTTTCATAGAATCCCAGAAGATGCACCGCCTCCCCAAGTTTATGCTCACGGATAAAAGTCTCGATAGTCTGCTGCATAACGCCTTCACCCGCAAGTAATAATTTTACCTCTTTTCCGGTTTGATGCAAACGGGTAAATGCGGGTAGTAAAGTATGTAACCCTTTTCTCTCATCCAACTGTCCGGCGAAACCGAAGACAAATTCATCCTGTGAAATTTTAAAGCGCCGCCGCAATGAATCGGATTTTTTCCTGAACCGCTGCGGTTCGATCCCATTGTAAATCAACCTGATTTTCTCCGGCGGCAGCCAGGGAGCATTTTTCAATAGTGATTTCTTTGTGGCTAGAGAATTTGCGATGACACCATCGGCCCAGTGCCGGTAAGAAATCCGGTAAATCAAATGACTTTTTAGCGGATAATCAACGCCTCTTCTGGGTACCAGCACAACGCCGGACAGAAACCGGGTTGCCAGTCCGGCAAGGCGAAATTCTTTGTCCATATTGGCCAACAAAACATCAGCCCGGAACTTCCGGATGGTCCGGTAAAAGTGCCAAACCGTCACGGGGTCAAAATCGCCCCGCATGGGAATAGTAAATGTAGTAAAATTTTTCTCTGCACTCTTTTCCGCAAGTTTTATTCCCGGACGACAGATCAAACCTGTTTGATGGCCTTTTGCCCGCAAATTCTCCATTGCGGCAAGCATCCAGATTTCACCGCCGCCGAACATCTGGATGGAATTCATGAAAAGAATACGCAGTTTATTTGCCGGGGATTTGGTTTTCATCAAAGCAACATTCATTATTCAGCATTCATCTTTCTGCATTCCCGTCAGCCTGTCTCTGCCATCAGCTCAATCCAAATCAAACAAAGCGTGTTGTTTTAAAAGTTCCGTCATCTGCCCGGCATTGATCACCGCCTGTCCCATGTGACAATTATTGAAAAACAAGTACAATTTATCCGATTTTTCCCGCATCACGCGAATTCGCTGCAGCCATTCTCCCAATTCCTCAGTTGAATACCGGTAATCATACCGGTCCCCTTTGTCGGTATCCCACCAGGTTTTTACATTCCGTCCGTGGAAACGCACATAGCCGATGCCGTTGGTAACCATTTCCTGTGGCGGCATCAATCCTTTCAGTTGCGGCTCATCCACGCAACAATAACCGATCTGATTATCGTGCAGAAAGCGGTAAACAACGGCACGCAGCCAGCTTTCATGACGGAATTCCACAAACAAAGGATAGGGCCGGCAGGTCTTGGCGATGCCGTTGAGGTAGCCCAATTTGGTCGGATGATACTTGAACCGCCAGGGAAATTGCGCCAGATAGCCGTACATTTTCCCTGCTTCTATAAGCGGCTGCACGGATTCTTTTAATGCTTCCATACTTGCAAATGGTTCTTTGTACTTGTGCGTGACCTCTTGATTCACCTTCACAATAAATTCAAAATTTCCCCCGGTTTTTTTTGCCAAATGGTAAAAAACAGCCCGGTTTGGAATGCAATAGTAGGTCGAATTGATTTCGACAGCGGGAAAATCCCCGGCGTAAAAATCCAGCATTTTCCCTTTCTGAATTTCAGCGGGATAATAAACGCCGCGCCAATCGGCAAAACTGTAGCCGGAAGTACCAACCAATATTTTGCAGCTATCCGTTTTCATCATCCGAGATACCTGCCAATTGATGAATTTTCTTCACTACCTTCACCGGGTCGTGATATTTTTTCACCCATCGCCTTCCCTTCTCCCCCAATTTTTCCCGCAACACCGGATTGCCTAACAAAGGTTTCAATTGGGATGCCAGCGTCTGAGCAGAAACTTCTATGAAGGGATGATCCGGATAATGCAAAGAAAAATCCCGCGCCAGCGAAGAGGCCACCGGGATCTCCATGGCGAAAGCTTCCAAAGAATTGATGCCGTAACCCAGGTCACCGATCTGATCGACAAAAATATCGCAGGTTGCTTTTAGCTTAACTGCATCTGCATAAGGTAGATTTTCAATAAGCACAATCTCGATAGCATGATAAGATTGCAGCCTCTTCAATTCGGCAATAATCCGGTCGCTGCCTTTCGCCAGCCGATTGGTTGGGGCATGTCCAATTCTCAATTTACCGTCATTATTCTTTTTTAACTTCTTGACGGAAGAGATGTCGAAAGGGAAAAAAATATGGGTAATATTGGGATGGAACAGCAGGTGGTCAAATTCTACGGTTACATTCAGATTGGAAATTTCATCGATTTCAGGAATAACACCGCGTACACGCAAATCGCTGCCGGTGTAACAGCAAATTATTTTTTTGCCGGCCTCTTTTAAACCTTTTACGACACGACCATCGCGATAAAATTCCAGACCGCCGTCCAACTGGATCACATCCACATTGCCGATATCAATCTCGAGCAGCAGTTTCCGGATTGCCGGCCGCCAGAGTTTCTCCCGCATTTGAATCAATCTCTTCTCAAGCCAGCCATTTGGCCGCCACTTTTTGGGAATGACATTCGGAATACGATGAATATTATCCACATGAAGCCGTTCCGACGACGAAACAAATCCCTTCACCCGCTTAAGGCCCGGGGTTTTTAAGAGAGGCAGATTCAAACAGATATCTTCGGGCAATCCGAACGGATTCTTTGCCAGCGTAATTAGACGGCTGTCGTACCCTAACTTCCGTTCCGCCTGAACAAACATGTAAGGAACGTTGGCCGTATTGAAAGGAGCGATGTGAAGAATTCGGCTCATTAGAAAAAGAAATTAGAAATTTTGATATTTGAACATCTGACCCGCATGGGATGTTGGTATATTTTGGTTTCCAATTTTTCCGTTTTTTTTAGCTGCCAAACTTAAAATGGCAATAAAGTACAAAATCTTTTGTATCACAGCAGCGCCGCAACTAATTACCATTCATCAAAACAAAAAGGCAGATGGGCAAAAAATCAGGTGAACATGCGCCTGAAACTGTCCCGGAAGATTCCTTTGGAACCAAAATTTTCTTTAAACCGCGCCAGTCCCCAGTTTGGTTCCATATCGACGGTAAAAATGCCGAAATCAAGGTAACGAAAATCCTGTTGAATCGACTCACGGAATATTTCGTAGAACAGCAAATTTACGGGTCGATATTCCTGAAAATCCTCGTTGTGGCTGATATAAAAAGCCAGCGTAACCAGCGGGTTGCAATGGAACATCACCACACCGGCGATCATCTGATTCTGTAAAAACGCACCGTAAAGCTGAACAGTTTCCGGGAAAATGTCGTGCAATTGTTCCAATTCGGCCTGCGAATGCGTGGGAGTTACATTGTGGCGCATCTTCAGATTCCGTTTCAGAATTCGATAAAAAGCGGCAAAATCGGTTGATTTTTTTACTACAATATTTAGTTTTTTCGCGCGGCGCACGGCCGTTCTTGCTTCCGGTTTAAAAGCCGGCAACACATCATCGGGAGAAAAATCCAGCGTGACAAAACTGGATATTTCCCGCTTGCGGTATGAAAACCGGTTTTTGAACAGGGCAAAATCCAGATAGTTTTCAATCTTGCGGGAATAAAAAATGGGCGGCAGCGTCAGATCGATCCCGGCAAAATCATGCAACCGGGAGTATTCAATCAGAGTTTCAACCAGATCGAAAGATAGACGCAGGTTGATCTCTTCCCGAACGACAAAGCCGCCAAAGGATGCTCCCGGATGGGAGACAAGCAATGCATCTTCCCCATCAGCCGATAACGCGGCGGGAAACAGAGCAACGATTTTCCCATTATTTTTAAAGACCAGCGAATGATCGGAAAAACGATCGGATGGATGGTAATTTAAAAATTTCCGGGTGTGAAAAATGGTGCCGTTATTAGAATGGGCCGCAAACCGGTCCCAGGTTTCCTGCAGATTGGAAGAATAGGGTTCTAATTCAAGCATTTGTAAAATTTACCTTAAACCCGTTCAGCTCATCAATTTAACGATGATGGCGTTCTGAATATGCATTCTGTTTTCGGCCTCGTCAAAAACCACGGATTGAGGGCCGTCGATCACGCTGTCTGTAATTTCTTCGCCCCGGTGCGCCGGCAGGCAATGGAGAACGACGGCATCATCGTCAGCATGTGATAGCAGCGCGTCATCCACCTGAAAACCGCTGAAATCCACTTTCCGCTGCTCTGTTTCTTTTTCCTGACCCATGCTGGTCCAGACGTCCGTGTAGATTACATCCGCACCATTTGCCGCCAATTTGGGATTGTGATAAATTTTGATCTTGCTCACATTGGCGCGTTTTGCCATAGAGAGAATTTCTTTGTCCGGTTCGTACCCCTCCGGAATGCCAAGGTTAAGCGTAAACGGAATTTTGGCAGATAGATTCAACCACGAATTACAAATGTTATTTCCGTCACCGATAAATGCGATGGTTTGTCCCGCCAATTTACCTTTGTGTTCAATGATAGTAAAAGCATCAGCCATAATCTGGCAGGGATGCAGCAGATCGGTAAGTCCGTTAATTACCGGCACCGACGCATATTCTGCCAATTCCAGAATATCTTCGTGGCCGAAGACACGCGCCATGATAATATCATTATATCCGGAAATGATCCGGGCAATATCGTTAACAGCTTCCCGTTTGCCAATCTGTACATCGTTCGGGCCCAGGTACAGGGCGTGCCCGCCCAACTGATATATACCGGTTTCAAAAGAGATTCTGGTTCGGGCCGAGGGTTTTTGAAATATCATGGCCATGGTTTTACCTTTAAGCGGATGATACGTCTCCCCCTTTTTTCGCTTATCTTTTATTTCTTTTGTCAATGCAAACAGTTCGTAAATTTCTTCTCTGCTCAAATCTGAAATAGCTAAAAAATCTTTTCTCACCGCTGCCTCCAAATTCATATTAAAGAATATAACGGCTTAGATCCTGGTCTTTTACAATTTTATCCAGAATCTCTTTCACTAAATCGGCTGATACCACTACTTTTTTGATGTCATCATCCGGAACTTTAAAAAGCACATCCTCCAGCAAAGTTGTCATGATGGTATGCAATCGCCGGGCACCGATATTTTCCGTTTGGGAATTTACCTCGGTGGCCATTTTAGAAATTTCACGGATACCATCTTTCGTGAATTTGAGTTTTACATCTTCGGTTGCCAAAAGTGCCGTATATTGCAGTGTCAGAGCATTTTCAGGTTCAGTTAGAATCCGAATAAAATCTTCTGTTGTCAGACTATTCAGCTCAACCCGTATGGGAAACCGGCCTTGCAGCTCGGGAATAAGATCGGACGGTTTTGATACATGAAAAGCACCGGAAGCAATAAACAGGACATGATCCGTATTAACCATGCCATATTTGGTAATCACATTGGTGCCTTCCACAACCGGCAGCAGGTCCCGCTGCACGCCTTCACGGGAAACATCCGGCCCCACTTTGGATCGCTCGCCGGCAATTTTGTCGATTTCATCCAAAAAAACAATCCCCGAATTTTGCACCCTTTTGATGGCCTCGGCAACCACTTCCTCCATATCGATCAATTTTTGCGCTTCTTCCTGCTCCAAATATTTGCGCGCTTCGTCAATCGTCATTTTTCTTTTTTTCACTTTCTTGGGCATCATACTTCCGAAGATATCCTGTAAATTCATGCCCATCTCTTCCACTCCCATCGGGGAGATAATCTGCATCATGGGCGATGATTCCAACGGCACATCCAATTCAACCTGCCGTTTCTCGAATTTTCCCTTGTGCAGCAAATCCCGTAATTTCTCCCGGGTTTCAAAATAAGTATCATCCTCCAGCGCCAAGAGAGATGTTGAAAAATCGCTCTCTTCCTGCTCCTTGACAGTTGGTTTGCGGGATTTTGCCGGAGGCAGCAACAGATCTAAAATTCTCTCCTCTGCATTCTGCCTGGCTTTCTCCTTCACAGCTTCGGTCTGCTCCTGCTTCACCATATTGACAGAGATATCAACCAAATCCCGGATCATGGAATCCACATCCCGGCCTACATAGCCCACTTCTGTAAATTTGGACGCTTCAACTTTGATAAAAGGGGCTTTGGATAATTTCGCCAGGCGGCGGGATATTTCCGTTTTACCAACGCCTGTGGGACCGATCATGATGATATTGTTCGGCGTAATCTCTTCCCGCAAATCTTCGGGTACCTGTAAGCGGCGCCAGCGATTTCGCAGTGCAATGGCAACGGACTTTTTGGCATTGTCCTGACCAATAATATATTTATCTAATTCGGCAACAATTTGACGAGGGGTAAATTCCTCCATTGATTCTCCTTCAATAGTACATTATTTTAAACATAAATTTTTCGGCCAACAATTCCGGTAAATTCTTTACACCACAAGCGGTCCTCGCTATCTTCGCCTACTCTGTGAACAGGCCATCATTTTTTCTACGCAATGTAGTGGAGAAATTTATCCTCTTTTTGCGAAGTTTCATGTATAAAGCAGGAATCCTCACGCCACGTCCGGATGTTAAACATCTTCACCGGAGGCTCTTCTACAGCGCAGTAATTTGTACCTTCTATCTCAATCCAGCGTATCGACCGTGATATGTTCATTGGTGTAAATACAAATGGAACTGGCAATTTTTAAAGCATTGGCGGCAATTTGCTCCGCGTTCATATCCGTATAATTCATCAAGGCGCGGGCCGCGGCAAGAGCATACGGGCCGCCGGAACCGATGGCCAGAATATCATCGTCCGGCTCTATCACTTCACCGGTTCCGGAAATAATTAAGGCATGATCCTTATCGATAATTGCCAACAGCGCTTCCAAACGACGCAGATATTTGTCCGTGCGCCACTCTTTGGCCAGTTCCACCGCGGCGCGATACAGATTACCGCTGTACTGCTCTAATTTTCCTTCGAATTTTTCGAATAGCGTAAAAGCATCCGCCGCGGCACCGGCAAAACCGGTCAGGATAGAATCATTGTATACTTTGCGGATTTTACGGGCATTGGCTTTCATCACCGTATTACCCAACGTAACCTGTCCGTCGCCGGCAATGGCGGCTTTGCCATCTTTTCGAACCCCTAAAATAGTGGTAGCATATATTTTGGGCAGAAGTGTTGTCATTTATTTCCCCGAATACTCTTCAGATATTTGAAAAAATCACTATCCGTGGAGATGATTAATTTTCCGTTCTGTTTTAGCGTCGTGCGGTAAATTTCCAATGTTTGCGTGAAAGAATAAAACTCCGGATCCCGGTTGTACGCATTTGCATAGATTTGTGTTGCTTCCGCATCGGCTTTACCCTTTATCTCCTGCGCCTGACGATAAGCTTCCGATTGAATCCGCAGCAGTTCCTTCTCTCTCCGGCCTTCAATTTCCGCCCGCGTTCCTTCACCTTCGGAACGGTATTTTTCGGCAATTCTTTTTCGTTCGGAAATCATCCTGCCGTACACCTCTTCACGGGTTCTCTCGATGTAATTCACTCTTTTGATGCGAAAATCAACCAATTCAATACCAAAATTGGGCATCGATTTGGCCGCTAACGCCAATATCATACGGGTCATTTCTTCCCGGCCAATGGCAACCGGTTCCAATGAAGATTCGACTTCTTTCTGCAATTCTTCCGATTCCATCGCCATTTTACGATTGGAATTCCGCACCACATCGATCAACAAATGGGAAGATATCTGTTCCCGGGTGATACTATCGATTATATCATCTAACCGGGCCTGACCTTCTGCTTCCGTATGAACCGACTGATAAAACTTCAACGGATCAACTATGCGCCAGCGTGCAAAAGTATCCACCCAGATCAGCTTTTTCTTCAACGTGGGAATTTCGTTAGGGTCCCCGTCCCATTCCAACAACCGTTTTTCAAAAAAATGAACATCCTGAATAAAAGGGATTTTAAAATACAGACCGGCTTTCGTTTTCGGTTGACCAATCGGATTCCCAAATTGTGTAATAATAGTCTGCTGTGTTTCGTCCACAACATAAGCGCCATTAACCAGAATAATGATGACAACAAACAGAAGAACGCCAAAAAGATAAATATATTTTTTCATTTTTGACCTCCTTTCTTTATCATCTGTAAAAGGGGAATAACATTCTTCTGACTGGGATCGATGATAAAAATCTGATCAAGCTGGGGAAGAATATCGCTCAATGCTTCCAGATAAAGCCTCCGCCGGGTTACATCTTTCGCCCGGGCATATTCTTTATAAATCGAAATAAACCGCTCGGCGTCACCTCTGGCGTTGTTCACCCGCTTTATAGCATACCCTTTGGCACTCTCGATGGTTTTTTGGGCAGTTCCCTCCGCTTTGGGAATGATTTTGTTATACGCTTCCAAAGCTTCATTGCGAATTTTTTCTTTCTGCTGCTCCGCCTCATTCACTTCATTGAACGCCGGCCGAACCGGATCCGGTGGAAACACATCCTGCAATTGTACCGTCTGAATGTGAATACCGGAGTTATACCGGTCCAGAATAGCTTGCAATTCCACTTCCACGGAATCTTCCACTTCCCTTCTGGACAGGCTGATCACTTCATCGACGCTATGATTTCCCACAATTTGCCGCATAACCGATTCGGAGAGATCACGCAAATTTTTTTCCGGACTGCGAATATTGAATAAAAATTTTGCCGGTTCTTCCACACGAAACTGGACGATCCATTCCACCTCGGCAGAATTAAGATCGCCGGTTAACATAAGCGATTCGTTGGCGTATTTTTTCTTGTCGTATTGTGTTCTGATGCCGGCCTTCAAGGTGCGGAAGCCGAACTCTTCCTTAAAAATAAGCAGTGTGCGAACATTTTTATTGGTCTCGATACCAAACGGTAATTTAAAATGCAAACCGGGCGTGGCAACCCGTATGAATCGGCCGAATCGCTGAATCACCGCCATTTCGTTTGTTTCAACCGTATAAAATGAACTATATGCCGCGATGAGCAGAAAGATGGCAAGTATCCCCCAGATAATCCATTGCGGAGACAAGTCCGGTACTTCTACCTCGGAGTCTCCAATGATAATTTTTTTCTTTCGCATACGTTTTGTAACCTCCTCATTATTTGAGTTTGTTCATTAAACACCTTTCCGAAAATTTTTCCTGACCGGGAAATTAAATATTCAAATTGATACGAAAACTTTCAGAAGGTTTTCCCGAACTTCCTTTATATCATCTTCAAATTTGCCGCCGCAACCTGGCGACCGGTATCTTCATTTGTTCCCGGTATTTAGCCACCGTTCGTCGCGCAATAGAATAATTATAATTTTTTAGCAGTTTCACAATTTTATCATCGTTATAAGGTTTTTTAGAATCTTCCTCTTCAATGATCTGGCGGATTTTATCTTTGATCTCCCGGTTGGAAATATCTTCTCCCTCTGTGGTTTTCATCCTTTCAGTGAAAAAATATTTCAATTCAAAAACGCCGTGATCGGTTTGCACATATTTGCCGTTTGTAACCCGGCTGATGGTCGAGATATCCATATTCACTTCGTCTGCGATATCTTTCAAAATCATCGGTTTGATATGTCCGGGACCCTTTTCAAAAAATTCCCGTTGTTTTTCCACAATTTCACACACAACCCGATAAATGGTCGACCTGCGCTGATGAATGGAACTGATAAGCCACCGCGCTGATTCGAGCCGTTTCCGGAGGTAGTTTTTCACATCTTTGGCGGTTTTTTTTCGGTCGGATAACATTTTCTTATACGCCGGACTGATTCTTAAATTGGGGATGTTGTAATCATTCAAAGCCACAACAAAATCATCATCCACCCTTTCTACAATCACATCGGGAAGCACATAATTTTCATTTTGTGAAATATATCCTTCACCAGGTTTAGGATTCAGTTTGGCAATCTCTTCCATGGCCTCTTTGATTTCCTGCAGAGAGACCTCCATTTTTTTAGCAATTTTCTCGAACCGCTTGTTTTTGAAATCATCGTAATATTCCAAAAGGATCGTTTTGGCAATTTCGCTGCCCTTGTATTCTTCCAATTGAATCAACAGGCATTCTTTCAAATCCCGCGCCGCAATGCCAACCGGATCAAAGAATTGCACAAATTTCAAAACTTTTTCTGCGTCTTGCTCGGCAACGCCAAGCTGATCCGCAATTTCCGTCAAACTGCAGGCAAGGTAACCATCTTCATTGACATTCCAAATAATATTTTCACCAATCTTTTGCTCAGTCCCGGTCAATTCCGGCAGAAGATGTAACTGGTCCAGCAGATGATCCGACAATGTGGTCACACTCACTTCGGGGCGATCATATACCTCGGCGCTTTTATCTACCGGAATCTTAAATGTGTATTCATCCTCATCCAAAATCAGATCCCAGTCGATCTCCTCCTTGTCTTCTTCAGTAACCGCATCTTCCGTTTCCTCTTTCTCCCCGGAATCCTCATCTTCATCTTTATCATCCTGATCGGGACTCAATTCCGGTTCTTCCTTTTCTTCCAGTTCCAATTCGGATTCCTGCACTTCTTCCAAAAGAGGATTTTCCTGCAACTCCACCTTAATTCTCTGTTCCAGCGCAAGGACAGGCAGTTGCAACAAAGTAGACAACAACACCTGCTGCGGTGATTGTTGAAGCCTCATCTGTAATCTTTGACCAAGTTCCATCATTCACCTTTATTTACATCATACTTAACTACTCAAGTATGCTTATTGTTTGATGTGCAGAAAAGCCTTCGACTGAGTTTATCCTGAGCTTGACGAAGGGCTCAGGCTGGCTTAAATAGCCATGCTTAGCGGAATAGAAGCGTGATTACAGCTAATTCTGAATAGTTACCATCATACCATAATTTACAAAAAATCCGTTAGCGATCCAACTTAAATTTATCGCCAAGATAAAGGGTTTTTGCTTCTTTATCATTGGCCAGATATTCAGCAGATCCCGATTTTAACACACGGCCGTCAAACAGCAGATAGGCGCGGTCGGTAATCGCCAGCGTCTCATGCACGTTATGGTCGGTAATCAGGATACCGATCCCTTTATTCCGTAACTCATGCACAATATTTTGGATATCCTCCACCGCAATGGGATCGATTCCGGCAAACGGTTCATCTAATAGTAAAAATTTAGGGTGCAGCACCAGCGACCGGGAGATTTCCACCCGGCGTCTTTCTCCGCCCGACAGATTGTACCCCTTGCTTTTCCGAATATGGCCGATGTTAAATTCTGCCAATAATTCATGCAACCGTTCTTCTCTCTCGCTGCGCGACAAATTTAAGGTTTGCAAAATGGCGAGAATATTTTCTTCAACCGTTAGTTTACGGAAGATGGAAGGTTCCTGCGCAAGATATCCGATGCCCAGCCTGGCCCGGCGATACATGGGCATTTTTGTAATTAAAACACGGTTCAAATAAATATTGCCGGCATTGGGCCGGATCATACCCGTAATCATGTAAAAAGTAGTTGTCTTTCCCGCCCCGTTAGGGCCAAGCAAACCGACAATTTCTCCCTGTCGTACCTCGATACTTACCTGCTTTACAACCTGGCGTTTTCCGTATATTTTAACCAGATTTTCGGATCGCAGTGTTTGTAAATCGGCAAGATCGATCCCCCTTTCTTTGATATAATTTTCCGTTAAAATATCATGTGCTTTTTTTACAATAGGGCTATCGCTCTTATTCAATGCGATTTTCCGATAATATTCCTCGGTCTTTCCTTTTTCACCAAGCGCTTCATAAATTTTAGCAAGCCGCCAATGAACATTTGTATCGTTGGGTTTAAATTGTAAAGCGGTTTTCAGGGCTTCAATTGCCTGTTCTGTTTTCTGCTGTTTCAAATAGGTTTTAGCAAGCCCCAGATAGGCGGCAATATTGGCAGAATCACGCTGAATCACACCTTCAAAATAGGAGACGGCTTCCTGGTATTTTTCCAGATGAGTCAGTGAATAAGCTAACAAAATATGGATAGACAAACCGGTATTTCCCACTGCGATTGCCCTCGTTAAAAAATGGGCTGTTTTGCTGTACATCCTTCGTTCGTAATAAATCGCTCCCAGGTGAGAAAGCGCTTTGGCATTTTCCGGATCTTCCTCCAACTGCTTCTCCCACAGTCCGATCGCTTCCCTGTATTTACCTGCCTTTACCGCCTTCAGTGCAAGAGCGTGGTAGTTTTTTGCCATCAATTTAATCCGTTTATAGCTTCAACAGAAGAACCCGCAGGAGAATAATTCCCCTGCGATAATCCCGGTTTACTGCGAACTTTCACAAATCGAACCTTTCCGGACTCGAATATGATTTCCATTTCGTCGCCCATCACCCGGTTTACGCCCTGAACCTGGTTATCTTCGATGACATGATAGGTGCTGGAGGCCTGATCAAAAACATGAATATCCCGTAACGAATCATTTTTGATATCGATCCAAATTTCCTTGCCGGAAACAATATCCGAAGCCTTTTGATTTTCGATGAGAAAGTTGGAAATCATCCTGCTGTTTCCATTTAGATGGACTCTTTCCAGTTTGTTATCCTGTAAAAAAAGTTCAATTTTTTCGGCCGACATCCGTTCGCTTCCCTGAACAACTTTGGGTTTACCGGTAATTTCAATTCTATTTTCCGCATCAAAATAATTCGCCGTTTGTGAATACAAAACGGCATCGTCCTGCCTGATGACCACACTATCCTTTGCCGCCGCCTGGTTCTCTTTGCCGTTGTAACGTAAATCCCTGGCCGTGATGGTCACATCGACGTTTCCCAAACTGTCCAATTTCACCAGTTTTGGTTTAACCTGAGCATGGCCGATCTCTTCATTGCGGTCATAAGTAATATTGCCGCCATAAAGCCGCACATGATTTTTAAAATCCTTGAAGCGAACATTTTTTTCTGCGTACACAAATTCATGTTCCACGTCGTATGTCAGCTTCCCCGCATAAATCTCTTTTTGATCCAAAATCATATGAACCCGCCCTTTGGCAATCTCCTTTTCCGGCTGTGAGTAGTAGTCTACCCGGTCTGCATACAGAGACCGGCTGCTGTCCTGGAATTGGACATTCCCTTCGAAAACGGTTATTTCAGAATCCTGGTAGTAAATCGCCAGATCACAACGCAGCTCTTTTTTCCCTTTTTTGAAATACACATTGCCAATAATTTTGGTGATTTTAGCTGTGCCATCCTCATCGAACCGCATGGAATTAGCATGTACCAGTTTAAGATACTTCGGCATCCCCTGGGCAAAAACCGGCGTCACATTCCACAGAATGGCAACCATTGCCGCCAATAACCGGAAAAAGATTCTTATTTTAATATTCATCAAAACCAGTGCATTTTTCGTTCGAACCGGGTCGTTTCCGGTTTGTGAACGATGCCTTATTTTTTACCCCCCCGTACTCACCTCTTGGGGGTACGGGGAGTACCGCTGTATTTAAATTAGACCTCAGTATATTTCATCTCAAAATCAATTGCCGCAATCGCTCAATTTCGTTCGGAATCATTTTAACCCATAAACTCCGCTTCCCTTTATTCCTTCTTTTTCCCTTCGATCCGTTTATCAATATCCAAATCGATAGGCCGGGAAGAATGGCCCCTTGGTTTTTTGATCTGCCAGTGTTTCAAATCGACATCCGACTCGAATCCGATGCCGTACAGCGTATCCATATCGGTGGTGATTTTCACGGATCCATCGGAAATAATTTTATTCAACCTCTCATTCCAGACAAGCCGCGCGGTGTAAAGGGTCATGTCGGCGCTGTCCGAATGGGCAACCACATGGCCGAAAACTTCCATAATTTTCATGCTTTCATTCATAAAGCCGCTATCCGCTTTCACAGAGCTTTTTAACTTCCCTTTCTTATCATAGAACAGCACCCTGATATTCTGATCAAAATTGTACTCATTCCTCTCTTCATATTTTGCCATGTGACCAAAGCTTATTTGGGCAGTGATTTTGCCGAAATTTGTGGTCACCAGCGTGGAATTCCAGCTTTCCTGATCCGGAATACGGACTTCTTCACGAGTATCTTCCGCTGCAACAACCCGGTTATCCGCTTTTTTCCCGGAGCATCCTGCGAGAAAAAGTGAGCAAATCAAAAATATTTTAGTCAAATTCAGAAAACAGGGTTGCTTCATTTTTTTCTATCCTGAATATCTTCCGGTCTGGTTTTCCAGCGTTCATGCATCCAAACCCACTGAGAGGGCCGGAGACGGATCATCTCTTCTAAAAAATCGGAAAGTCTCTGCGTATTCGCCACAATATCTTTTCGCTTGTTACCGGTTAATTCCAATTTCACCGGCGGGCGGATTAAAATACGGTGACGATTATCATCCATCAAATGGATAGCCAATAGAATTACAGTTGCGCCGGTCTTCAGAGCAAGCGCAGTAGCGCCGATGGGCGTGAATGCCGGTTTGCCAAAAAAATCAACAAAAGCGCCGTCCACATTTGTATCCTGATCGATAAGAATACCAAGTATCCCGTTTTCCCGCAACGCCGTTAAAATCTGCGGCACGCTGCCGCCGCGGGGAATATTTTTCGCTCCGGATCCCTGTCGCGTTCTGACGATAATCCGATCCAGCCGGGGATCGTAAAGGGGTTTGCCGATAACAAACAGCGGATAACCTTTCATTGCAACGGCCGCAGCCAATAATTCCCAGCAGCCGATATGGCCGGTAACAAGAACAGCGCCCTTCCCTCGCTGCAACGCTTTATCCAGATATTCGATCCCCTCAAAATAGACCAGCGTTTCCAGGTTATTCCGGTTCAGGAGTGGAACCCGCAAAGCATCGGCGCCATTTCTGCCCAGGTCGATGAACACCTGTTTGGCCAGTTTCAGTATTTCCACTTCGCTTTTTTCATTTCCAAAAGCGATTCGCAGATGGCGCAGCACTTTTTCCCGCTCCAAACGGAGCACATGAAAGGCAAGAATACCCAACTTGCGGAAAAATAAAAATGCCGCCGGGCGGGAAATCAAGCGAACCAGTAAAATCAGATACAGAACCAGCCAGTAGATCAACGTATTTTTTATTTTTTTATTGAATCTGCTCATAGTTTACGCCACACCCGCTTTCAGCAAATCGTGAAGATGAATCATACCGATGGGCCGCTTGTTATGATCGGCAATAATAATCTGGTTGATAGCGTTAATTTTCATTATGTTAACCACATCCACAGCCATCATGCCGGTTTTCACTGTAATGGGATCGCCGGCCATTAAATCCCGGGCGGTAAATGCCCAAAAATCCTGCTGTTCTTTCAGCAGCCGGCGCAAATCTCCGTCCGTAATGATGCCGATCAACTCCCCTGTCCTATCGACAACACAGGTAGCGCCGAACCGTTTGGAAGTGATTTCGAATACAACTTCTTTTAACGGCGTATCATCATGGACTACAGCCAAACGATCTCCGGAATACATGAGATCGTCGATACGCAGGGTTAGTTTTTTTCCGATTGAACCGGCCGGATGCAACAGGGCATAATCCTCCAGGCCAAAATTGCGCAGATGGATCAGCGAAACCGCCAAAGCGTCCCCCATGGCCAGCGCAGCCGTAGTACTGGCAGTGGGCACCAGATCGAAAGGGCATGCTTCCTCCTTAACGCTCACATCCAAAACCACGTCACTGTGCTCCGCCAGATCGGAGTGAATGTTTCCGGTAATGGCGATGATTTTTAGCCCCAACCGTTTGAAGATAGGTATCAATTGTTCCATCTCTCCCGTATTGCCGCTTTTCGAGATGCAAATCACTACATCCTCTTTTAGCACCATACCCAGGTCGCCATGCACGCCTTCCGTGGGATGCAAAAAATAGGCGGCTTTGCCCAAACTGGTAAAAGTGGCGGCAATTTTTTTTGCAATTAAACCGGACTTGCCGATGCCGGTTAAAACCACTTTTCCTTTTGAACCGTTCAGGATTTCCACGGCGCGCTCAAATTCATCGCCGATTCTATCTTCCAGTGCCTTCACCGCTTCAGCTTCGATTCTGATCGCCTGTTTGGCACGTGCCACAATATTATTGATCATCGCAAATCACTTTTTTACTTTTTGCCAATCCTGCAGAAATTTATGAATGCCCGCATCTGTTAACGGATGCGCCGCCAATTGCTTGTAAACCGACAACGGCGCCGTGACAATATCAACACCAATCAGCGCGCTTTGTAAAATATGCACCGGCGTTCTCACGCTTGCGGCAAGTACCTTACAGGTTAAATCCGGATAATTATCCATGATAGCTATCACCTGCTCCACCATTTCCATGCCGTCGGATGAGATGTCGTCCAACCTGCCGACAAAAGGGATAATATACGAGACCCCGGCTTTTGCCGCCAGCAATGCCTGCATAGGTGAAAAGATCAGTGTGATGCCGGTGGGAATGCCGTCCGCTTCCAGTTTGTGTGCCGCTTTGATACCGGCCAGCGTAGCAGGGATTTTTATCACAACCTGATCCGACCATTTGGCCATCTGGTAGCCTTCCTGCAAAATACCGGTCTCATCGCCGCTGATCACCTCGGAAAAAACCGGTCCGTCAATCTCACGGCTGATTGCCGACACTACATCTTTTAATTCTCTGCCGGATTTTGCCATCAATGAAGGATTTGTGGTGACACCATCGGCGATGCCCAGACTTTTCGCTTCCCGGATATCCTCAATCTCAGCCGAATCGATAAAAAATTTCATTTCCGCTCCACATTATTCGATGTGACATTGTTTACAAGTTCATTTTAATTGCCAAAGTTCTTTACACCCCCCGTACCCCCCGACTCTGATAGTCTCACCTTGAGGAGGGTACGGAGGGTATTTCCTAACCTACACCAATAGCTATATTTTCAAAGCCATTTTTTGGCAACCCGATCGATCTCTTTCAATTGAGTCAGTAATTCGGCCAACTTTTGCAACGGCCACATGCTGGATGCATCACACAGCGCATTTTTGCAATCCGGATGGGTTTCGATGAAGACTGCATCGCAGCCGGCGGCAACGCCGGCGCGTCCCAGGTACGGCACAAAATAGGGCGTGCCGCCTTCGGGATTGCCGGAGGGGACGCCGTAAATCCGGATGGAATGAGTAATGTCAAAAATAACCGGGCAACCGGTTTCTTTCATCATTGGGAACGAGCGCATATCGACCACCAGATTATGGTAGCCGAAAACACTGCCCCGTTCCGTGAGTAAAATTTTCCCGTTGCCGGCACTTTCAATTTTTTTAACCACTTTGGCCATATCCTGCGGATGCAAAAACTGCCCCTTTTTCACATTTACCACTTTGCCGGTTTTTGCCGCACTCAACGCCAGACTCGTCTGCATGGAAAGATAAGCCGGAATCTGAATCACATCTAAAACCCGCGCAGCTTTTACCGCCTGATCCGGATGATGTATATCGGAAAGAAGCGGAACGCCGAAGGTTTCTTTCACCTTCGCCAGCATAACCAAACCTTCATCCGGTCCCGGTCCCTGGTAGTAATCCACCGAGGAACGGTTATCTTTGGTGAAGGAGGATTTGAAAATGAACGGCATCGCCAATTTCCGGCATATTCGCTGGATCTCTCCCGCCGTATCCATTAAAATCTGCTGACTTTCAATAACACAAGGCCCGGCAATCAGGGCAATGGGATTCCCGCCGCCGATTTTAATGCCGTCTATTTCCACAATTTTAGAGTTCATCTGAGTAAGCCTATTCTTTAAATTCTGTTGAATGTTTCTCAAGCGCCGCTTTTACAAATTCACGGAATAGCGGGTGCGCATAGGTCACGCGGGATTTCAATTCCGGATGAAATTGCACCCCAACAAACCAGGGATGATCCGGCAATTCGATGATTTCCACCAGATCCTCTTTTTCGTAGATACCGCTCAAAACCATGCCCGCTTTTTCCAGTTGATCGCGGAACTTATTATTCACCTCAAAACGGTGACGGTGTCTTTCACTGATTTCGAGTTTTCCGTAAATCTTTGCCGCTTTGCTTGCCGTTTTGATAACACACGGATAGGCGCCCAAACGCATGGTTCCACCCTTCTCATGCACATTTACCTGAGTATCCATAATATCGATAACCGGATACGGTGTGCTTTCGTTAAATTCTTTGCTGTTGGCATTTTGCAGATGGCAGACATGGCGGGCAAATTCAATGACCGCACACTGCAGACCCAGACAGATGCCCAAAAAAGGAATGTTGTTTTCCCGGGCATAACGGACCGCCTGGATTTTCCCTTCGGTGCCGCGGATGCCGAAACCACCGGGGATCAGGATACCGGAGACATCATGAAAAAACGATTCCGTACTCTTCTTCACAATATCTTCCGAATCCACCCATTTCAACCGGACACGGGCGTCATTTTCAATTCCCGCATGAGCAAAAGCCTCGATGATACTTTTGTAGGAATCATGCAGATCCACATATTTGCCGCAAACGGCAATTTTCACACATCTTCGCGGTTCCTTCGCCTTTTTCACCAACGCAATCCAATTTTTCAATTGGGGTTCGCCGCAGTCTATGTGCAATTTTTCCACTACCAGACCGTCCAGACCTTCGTCATGAAAAATGAGCGGAATTTCGTAAATAGATTTCACATCGATCGCTTCGATGACGGCATGAGGCGAAACATTACAGAAAAGACCGATCTTTTGTTTCAACTCATCCGACAGGGGATATTCCGTGCGGCACATGAGAATATCCGGCTGGATACCGATTTCCCGCATGCGCATGACACTGTGTTGTGTAGGTTTGGTTTTTAGTTCACCGGAAGCCCGGATAAAAGGAACCAGCGTAAGATGTACGTAGATAGCGTTTTCCCGGCCCACATTCAAACCGAACTGCCGGATCGCTTCCAGAAAGGGCAAACTTTCAATATCGCCAACGGTGCCGCCGATCTCGGTGATCACCACATCGTAAAAATCATCTCCATCCTGTGCCACCTGGTAAATTCTGCTCTGGATTTCATCGGTGATGTGCGGAATAACCTGCACGGTTTTGCCCAGGTAATCACCCCGTCGTTCTTTACTGATCACCGCATCGTAGACTCTTCCGGTAGTGGTATTGTTTTTTTGCGTCATATTCACATCGATGAACCGTTCATAATGTCCCAAATCCAGATCCGTTTCGGCGCCGTCATCGGTAACAAACACCTCACCGTGTTGAAAAGGACTCATGGTACCGGGGTCCACATTGATGTACGGATCCAGTTTTTGAATAGTAACTTTCAAACCCCGCACTTTCAGCAGCCTGCCCAGCGAGGCGCTGGCAATTCCTTTTCCTAACGAGGAGACGACTCCTCCGGTAACGAAAATAAATTTAGAGGGGATGT
This sequence comes from uncultured Deferribacteres bacterium, assembly GCA_913009825.1. Classification (GTDB taxonomy): domain Bacteria; phylum Zhuqueibacterota; class JdFR-76; order JdFR-76; family DREG01; genus DREG01. The sequence continues at coordinate 22,151 of CAJVYQ010000006.1, read as the reverse complement.
TTACCAACTTTTTCCGGTCGAAATCAGACATAGTATATTCCTGTTGTTTCAATTTTTATAATTGTTCCGCCGGCCGGTACATCTGCCGGTTATTTTAAGTCCTGCTTTTTTAGTTGCCGTTTTAATTGCCTTGTTCCACAAAATAAAAAGAATTCAGCCCTTCCGTATCACTTTAGGCACGCTGAAATAGCCTTTAAATTTTTTCGGTGCATTTGCTGTCGCTTCGTCCTGGTTTAACCATTTCTCCGATTGATCTTTGCGAAATACATTTTTCGTTTCGTGAATATGATAGGCCGGTGGAATATTTTCAGTATTCACACGGTTCAGAATTTCCATATAAGCCAAAATCTCCCCTAATTGCCGGGTGAATTTTTCTTTTTCCTCATCAGTGAGGGCAAGTTTGGCAAGGTCTGCAATCTTTTTCACTTCTTTTTTGGTGATCTTCATCTTAAACTCGCAATAGCCGTTTTTTTGTAATCCTCAGGAAATCCCGGGTTCAGACCCTGTGGATTTCAATTTGTAACTCCTTGATATTTGTTATATTACAATGCAACCACCAGCGTCTTGGGCACTATTCAGGTATGCTCAATATATCGACTCAATTACGTTTCGGCTCCCGCCCCAACAAATTGAGGAGCCGGAATAACACAATACTGAATAACACCCTTTTTTTACATACCGGCTGGAATAATTTAAAACATCTACCGCATATTGTCAAGCCTTAATTTTACATTGGCACAATTTTTGTAATAAAAAAGCGACTTCAAAAAAGCCGCTTCCATGAAAATTTTTTATGTCAAAAACGTGAATTAAATTAAGCAATTCACCGGAAAAAAGCAAGACCATTTTCCCTTTGAAAATTTGTTTCAGCAGGTCAGGTGAAAAGCCGCCAACACCCTCCTTTGGCCACAAAGCTTGTTAAATTCCTGCACAGCCCGGCCGGTTTTCGCGGCAAACAGTTCAATATTCTGTAAACTCAATTTTTCTTTCACCTCCGGCATCACCTTCATCAAGCCAAATTTGCCCTGTCCCACAATTAAAATTTCCGGCGCGGTTTCATCGACAAACAGGGCGATATCCTGCCAATATAATTTATGACTCTCTTTCCGCCACCACCGGGGAAACACTTTGTCCGCCGTCAGCAGAAAGTCTTTGTCATAAGTTTGTTCTTCCGTACTTAAACGGCCGAATTGGTAAGCTGTAATTTTCATATTTTCTTCCGGTGCAAAAATATATCACAACATTTCGGGGTCATTCTTCATCAAAATCTTCAGCGTTCAGTAAGTACCATTCTCCTTTTTGTTCCTCGTACTGAATCTCTGCAATGCGGCCGTTTTTCAATTCAACCCGGTATGAGTGAATCAAATTAAACGGCGGCTTTGCAGTTTGAATTTTTGCCGCAGCCAACACGGAGATCACCGTATATTTCTTTCCCCTGACCAATAAATATTGCGGCCTTTCCGGGTATTTATACGCCGAAGTGCAGGAAACGTGAATGAGCTTTTTCATGATCCCCTCAATCTCCATGCAAGCCGGGTATTACGTTTGCTGACTTTGTTGTTTTTTATCGCCAGTGCCAACGCCTTGGTACTGCCAAGCAAAACATTCAGTTCTTTTGCCCGTGTGATGGCGGTGTACAGCAAATTTCGCTGTAACATTATAAAATGCTGAGTTGTGATGGGCATGATCACAACGGGATACTCCGAACCCTGGCTTTTATGAACCGTGATGGCATAGGCGAGCACCAGTTCATCAAGTTCGCTGAAATCATACTCCACCGATTTTTCAAATAAAATCAGAACCGTTTGTTCTTCCGCATCGATTTGCTGAACAAAACCTAAATCACCGTTAAACACTTTTTTGTCATAATTATTGCGAATCTGCATCACCCGGTCGCCAACGCGGAGTTCGTAACTGCCACGGGATATTTTTTTTGTGTTTGGGTTAAGGGCCTCCTGCATCACTCTGTTCAGATTATCCGCACCCAGAATGCCCCGGTACATGGGAGTCAAAATTTGGATATCCTGTTTCGGTTTGTAATTGTAGCGCCGGGGCAGTTTTACTTCGCACAATTCGCGGATCAAAGAAACAATTTGCTCGGGATCGTCCTCCTGAACAAAGAGAAAATCGCCGTAATCGTCCCGTGGCAGCAATCGAAAGCGGGAGGAAACGGATTCCTCCCTTTTTTGAACCTTTTTTAGCTCCAGGTTCGGCATCAAACCACGGTTGATCCGGTGAGCATTGATAATGATTTGACTGTCCTGCGCCTGACGAAAAATTTCATTGAGATGAACGGTGGCAACACAACCGGAATCCATGATTTCCCGCAGCACATTTCCGGCGCCCACAGAGGGTAGTTGATCCACATCACCCACAATAATCAGGCGGGCGTTCAGGGGAACCGCTTTCACCAGGTGGAAAGCCAGGGTGCAATCGACCATGGACATTTCATCCACAATAACCATGTCGGCTCTGAGCGGATATTTTTGATTGTGCTTGAACTGTTTGACTGCCGGATCGAATTCCAGTAAACGGTGGATCGTCTGAGCTCTTCTTCCTGTGGATTCGGCCAGGCGTTTGGCCGCACGGCCTGTGGGCGCCGTGAGAAAAACCCGCCGGCCTAAATATTCAAATATCTGGATAATTCCCTTAACAATGGTTGTTTTCCCTGTGCCGGGTCCGCCGGTGATGACCAGCAGCTTCTCCTTCAGTGCCTCGATCAACGCTTCTTTTTGCCGGGAGCTGTATTCAACCCCTTGAAGCCTTCGAAGTTTTTCAGTATCCCGCCAGATTTTCTCCGTGTTCAGAAGGGTTACCGGCGCTTTTTTCAACTGAATCAGCCGTTCTGCTAATCCTTTTTCCACATTGTAAAGTAGATTCAAATAAACGGCTCCGTTGTCATTTACCAAATGACTCACCCGGTACAACTCCTCACACACGATGGTTACCTTCTGCTTCGGGATATTCAACAGATCGGAGCTTGCCCTAAACAGCTCAACTTCCGGCAGAAACAGATGACCCTGTTCCGTCGCCCGGGTTAAAACATATTTAATCCCCGCCTCGATCCTTGCCGGTTCGTCTTCATCGACACCTAAGTTCCTGGCGATTTTATCGGCGGTTAAAAAGCCGATGCCGAAAATATCATCGGCGAGACGGTAGGGATTCTGCTTCAGAACAGAGAGGGTTTGATTGCCGTATTCCTTAAAAATCTTTAACGCATAGGTGGAACTGATTCCCCGTTCCGCTAAAAACACCATAATTTCCCTGACGGCAGATTGAGATTTCCACGCCTGTTTGATCATGTTCAGCCTTTTTTCCCCGATGCCTTCCACTTCCGAAAGCCGGTCAGGATCGTGATCCAGCACGTTGAAGGTCTCGAAGCCGAATTTGTGCACAATTTTTTGCGCGTACGCCGGGCCGATCCCTTTGATTAAACCGGAACCCAGGTAATTTTCAATCCCCTTTTTTGTCACCGGCAGCAACACAGTCAATTTTTTTACCTGAAACTGGTAACCGAATTTGTTGTGTTTTTGCCACTCTCCGGTAATCTGCATCCTCTCTCCTGTGACGGCAGCAGGCAAAGTACCGACGATGGTGATGACTTCTTTGCCCGCATCTTCCGGCAGGAACCGGGCTACTATATAATTATTTTCTTCATTCCGGTACGTAATTCTCTCGATGGTTCCGGTAAACTCTTTTGCCGCAGCCGGCTGTTGAAATATATTTTGTTGTTTAGCAGAATGCATAAATTCACTTATTAAACAGTCCGCGAAAGACACGGATAAACGCGAAATGACCGACAGTACTATTCAACTTCCCTATCCATCTATTCAGTCTTCTTTCTATCCACAGAAGTGAGATGCCGCTGAATACAAACTAATTCTGTGGTATCTTTCTTTTGTGAAGAAAAAAGCTAAAAAAATCGTAATACTTTAGTTTTTCGATAAACAATAATTATCCGATAATCTTTCATTCCAGAACGTTTTTATCGGCCTGCCTGTTGCAGACAGGGAATACATTTTCCGGATTGATGTGGATTTCCACTTAAATCATACGAAAGTGACAGAAAAACAGAGTTTTCGGTCAGACACTAAATAGTTACCGACAGTTCTTTATATTCAATTTCTCTGCGTCCTCTGCGCCTCTGCGTTAAAAACGAGCGCGCAAAAAAGCAGAGATGCAGAGGAGAAGAGGACGCAGATTTTATCAAAAAACTAAAGTGTTACCAAAAATCATAGTTCAAAATATTTACTTTAGCCACAGAAGTGAGAAGCCGCTGAAATCAAAATAATAAAACAATTCTGTGGCATCTCTTTTCTGTGGACAAAATGAATTGGTTCCTACCAGTGCTTTACAGGCATTTCAACCAGCCATCCCGAATCGCAACTTTACAGAATTTTCGTAATCTCATCCCGGTCAAATTTGGGGAACGGTGCCGATTGATTGCCATTCAGCAGCAGCACGCCGTTCTCCGGCGAAATCACCTCGCCGATGATTTCGGCAGAAATCTTATTTTTCTGCAGGGCACCGGCAACCGAATCGGCATCGACGGCAGTGGTAACTATCAGCAAAGCGCCGGAAGCGATGACGCCGAACGGATCGATATGAAAATAGTCACAAAATTTTTCCGTTGCCGGGAAAATTGGAATTCTGTTTTTGTCGATAGCCAAACCAACCAGTCCTGCCCGCGCCAGTTCATACAGTCCACCGGAGAGGCCGCCTTCCGTGGGATCATGAAACGCATGCACGGGAACCGTTTCTGCGGCGATCATCGCATCTTCAAGCACGGAGATCCCCGGCTCAAAAAGAAAGTTTCTGCTTTTTTCCACAAACAGAGAGCCAAATTTTTTCGCCAGTTCTTCCTCTTTTTCCCGCGCCAAAATACTAACTGCTTCGATGGCAATCCCTTTGCTGAGAATCACCAGGTCCCCGATTTCGATGCGTTCCGGTTTCACCAACCGGTCTTTTTCTACTTCGCCCAGCATCTGCCCTACAATCAACGGGCGGTCGATTCCGGCGGTGATTTCCGTATGGCCGCCTGCCAGACCGATGCCCAAATCCCGGCAGGCAGCGGAAATTTGTTGGAAAATGGAATCGACCAGCGCTTCGTCCGTTTTGCCCTCCGGCAGTAAAACGGTTACCAGAAACCAGCCGGGCCGGGCACCGGTGCAGGCGATATCGTTGGCGTTGATGTTCACCGCATAGTAGCCGATCTCATCAGTTACAAAGGTGATGGGATCCGTTTTGGCTACCAGATATTTTTCTCCGAAATCGATGACTGCCGCGTCCCGGCCAATCCCCGGACCAACCACAATTTCCGGCGCAAAAGCCTTATTCTGTTTGAGCAGGGTTTCTAATTTTTCCAGGGGTAGTTTGCCCGGTGGGTAGAACGATTTTGGTTTCATTTTTTCCTGCCTGATTAACCTTTTTCTGCCTGATTAACCGGATTTTCCAACCCGTTAACCTATATTATTCCTGAATTGAGCGATTCTCATGTCATTCCGTAGGAATCTTGTTGGTTTAGTGCACAGAACTAACAAGATTCTTTCCCGCCTGCGGTTCGTCGGGCAGGCAGAATGATAAAACTCTTTGGGTGGTTGTTTCAAACTAAGAATCGCTCAATTTAGGTTATTTATAAACTCCTGACAGTAAAACACAAAGTCACTAAGAATATTAACAGTAAGACAGCTTAATAATTTAAGCCCGGTATATTTTGCGAATTCTTGTAACATTTGAGTCTTTGTACCTTTGCGGCAAATGAATTTTTCAGGTTAAAGAACTTTTTTCACTTTGAACACCGCTGTACCGCCTCCGGTGATCCGCTCCGGATCCATGCATTGAAAATAGAGTTGTCCCTCTTTTTTTCCGGCCAGACCCATTTTTTCCGGTTTGACACCTTTCGCCATGGCATTGTAAAACGGCATCAAAGAAGCAAGCGCATGCATACAGATAAGTTTTCCTTCAGAATGCTGCAACTTATAGCCATCGATCAGTTCAAATTTATCACCGGCTTCATAAACGGCACAGGTGCCGTTAATTTCAATGACTTCTACCTCGAGTTTAATGACAACCTCCCTTTTTTGTAATCATGATTTATTTGAAAACCCTCCAGCAGGTTTTTTTGATATTAAATTACTCAAGTTTCGCAGTTAGTTAACCGGTATAAAAATAAGGTAAACCAGCATAAAAAAAGCAGCATACAAACTCACAACTTAATAAATTATAATATGTTAATACATAATTCCAAAACAGAGGTTATATGCTGTATATTGAAGGTATTACAAAATTGTACAAATTGAAAGGATTTTTTACCCAACCTGAAAAAGCCGGTGATACTCTTTTAGATATCAGCAGTGAGACATTCATAGCATTTAAAATACATTTTCAGCCGCCCCAACGGGGTGAAATACAATAGCCCGGGGCAACGCCCCGGGGGGGAAAGAGGAAAAAGAATAACAAGCCCTGAAAGGGCGGGATATTTGCCTGTGCCGGTACGGTCTGTTCATTTGAATTTTGTATTTCGCCCCTTCAGGGCTTGACTCCGTTGTTTTCTTCCCCCGGGGACGTTGCCCCGGGCTGGTATATTCCGCCCTTTCAGGGCTCGCAGTATATGAATCAATGAACAGGGATTGTCCCGGAAAAATACGGATACTTGTTTTATGCACAGGATGATTAACATCGAAGAATGGAACAAAAGATATTCCGGACAACTGTATTTTTCGGCTCCCGACAAGTTACAATTATAAATGCGAAACTAGAGTTAAATTAGACCTTAATTGAGCGATTGTAGGGCGATTCGCTGAATCGCCAACAGAATTTACACTAAAACCATAAACCCGTTTGATAACAGTAACAAACTTAAAAACAAAAGAATCGCTCAATTCAGGTTAGAATATCCGGATTCAGATTATTCGATTGTTATTAACCTGCAGGAGGGTTCCCCGGCATTAGTCAACAGAATCATCTGTTCAGATTAATTTCCTTTCTCATTTTTCCAGTTACCTGAATCACGCTATTCCGGTGGTTCCAGCCAGAATGCATTTTCGATCTGTTCAATTTTAGCGACTCCATTCTGAAAGGTGACGGTAACAATGTCAAAACGGCTGTCCTGATCATACAGGTCGCATTCCTGGTAGTATGCCATGGCAATTTTGCCAAGCTGTTTTTTCTTTCGCTGATCCACGCGTAGAACAGGGGGGCCGAACCGCCGGCTCCTGGCTGTTTTTACTTCAACAAAAACCAGACAATTTCCATCGCGGGCGATAATATCAATTTCTCCGCGGTAACGGCGGTAATTCCGTACTAAAATTTCATACCCCTTTTGCTGCAGATGTTTCGTTGCCAGATCCTCGCCGATTTTTCCTAATTTTTGCCGGTAATTGTCCATGGTTCAGACCAAACGAAAAGATTGACGGTGCAGCGGCGAAGAGCCATACCGGCGAATTGCCTCGCGGTGTTCCCGGGTAGGATAGCCTTTATTTTTTTTGAACCCATAAACCGGAAATTTCTCATCTAACTCGATCATGACATCATCCCGGGTAACTTTGGCAATAATGGAAGCGGCAGCGATACTGAGAGATTTGGCGTCTCCCTTTACAATTGCGCGCGACGGCGCTTGCAACCGGGGCGCCCTGTTGCCATCCACCAAAACAAAATCGGGCTTAATTTTAAGTTGTGCAACAGCAAGCGCCATAGATTTCATTGCAGCATTAAAAATATTGATTAGATCGATTTCCCTCTGCCAGACCACACCGATACCGAACGCAAGGGCGTTTTCCAGCAGCCATTCATAAAATTTTCGCCGTTTTTTATCGGAAAGAACTTTGGAATCGTTGATTCCCAACAGCAAGTTTGTTGGCGAAAGAATGACAGCAGCGGAGACAACCGGGCCGGCCAGGGGTCCTCTGCCGGCTTCATCCACGCCGGCGATGTTCCGGAAACCGTCCTGCCAGTATTTTTGCTCGTAAAGTAGCCGGTCATAACTCAACATAGTTTTGAACTCTTCAGCCATTGAAACAGTAAAGGTGCTTTTGTGCATATTTTGTAAAAAAATTGTCAAATTGAAATTAGAAATTGGAAATTTTTCGATCGCAGCATTTCATTTCTTTTTAAATTAATACTATAACGGCATTTTGTTATCCCGGGGAGAGAAGTGACGAGGAATCTCCTGCCGAAGAATGCCGTTTTCTGCTGAGTTATTTTTTCATAATTGGGCTCCATCAGTTGGAGATTTCTCACTCCGTTCGAAATGACATTTTTAACAGATGGCATGATGAACCTAATTTCTACTTTCCCGTTTTTCAAAACAACAAATTTCATTTTAAATGATTGTCGAAATAGTTTTTTGTTTCCGCGGCAATAATTCCGGATAAGCCGATCAGACCGATCAGGTTGGGCACAGCCATCAGGCCGTTCATCACATCGGAAAATTTCCAGACCAGATCCAACTGCGCCACAGCGCCAACAAAAACAAACAGGGTAAAAACAATCCGGTAAGGCAGCACCCATTTTTCACCGGTAAGATATTCGATGGATTTTTCGCCGTAATAACTCCATCCCAGAATTGTTGAGTAAGCAAAAAGAATCAGGCTGATGCTCACAATCATGCTGCCGAATGAATGACCGAATCCGGTTTCAAAAGCGACTGAAGTTAGTTGAGCGCCGGTCTGGCCGCTGTCCCACAAGCCGGTGGCAATGATGACAAAACCGGTCATGGAACAGATCACAATAGTATCGATGAAAGTCTGCGTCATGGAAACCAGTGCCTGGGTGACCGGATGTTTGGTTTGCGCTGCAGCCGCGGCGATAGGCGCGCTGCCCAATCCGGATTCGTTGGAGAAGACGCCGCGGGCAACGCCCATGCGCACCGTGTACATGACGGTAGCGCCCAGAAAACCGCCGGAAGCGGCGGTAGGCGTAAATGCGGAGTGAAAAACCAGCATGAATACTTCCGGAATCTTGGCAAAATAGATCACAATAATCACCAGACTGCTGGCGATGTAAAACACCACCATGACCGGCACCAGATATCCGGTTACCTTACCGATACTCTTAATTCCGCCTAAAATTACCAGTGCCGTTGCCGCAGCCAAAATGAGACCGGTTGCCCAGAATGGCACATTAAAGGTGCTCTCCATGGCATCGGCAACAGAATTTGACTGAACCATATTTCCGATTCCGAACGCGGCAACAGAGGCAAAGACGGCAAAAAGGATTCCCAGCCATTTCCATCCCAAACCTTTCTCAATGTAATACATGGGGCCGCCGCTCATGGTGCCCAGCTTATCACTTTCACGAAATTTTACCGCCAGTACGGCTTCCGAATATTTTGTCGCCATACCGAACAATCCGGTAATCCACATCCAAAAGAGCGCGCCGGGACCGCCGGCAGCGATAGCCGTGGCAACACCGGCAATGTTGCCGGTACCGACTGTAGCAGCCAGAGCGGTCATCAACGCCTGAAAGTGTGTAATGTCACCCGGTTGATCGCTGTCCTCCTTTCGCTTGATCAGCGCCAGGTATAACGAATATCCCAACTTGCGAAACTGCACGCCGCGCAGCAAAATGGTTAAAAATATACCGGTTCCGACCAGTAAGATGGTCAGTGGCAAACCCCAGATAAAATCGCTGATTTGGGTCAATAAATTCAACAAACCCTGCTGATTCATTCATTACCTCCATTTTCCAATTATAACTCGTGTAAAACCGGTTCGTTCGAGCATTCATCATTTTCGATTTTTTCCGGAGCCGGAATAACACTCTTTAAATATGAGGATAAATCCCTCAGGATTAACCGGTTCGGAGTGGGAAAAGATTGCAGCAGATTGGGTTTGACGGCATCGATTTCACCCCAAACCGGCAACGATCTCCCTTTTACCGATTGAAGCCGGTTCTCAAAATCCTGCAAATCATCCTGAAAAGTTTGCCATTTATCTTCATCTAAGGCAACCTTAAGCCGGTTAGTGATTTTAACATCATAAAACTCTTTACCGCCAAAACACTTTTTCCCGGCATGCCGGTATTTTTGGGGACATGATTCGCCCTTATTTAATTTTTTGCATAAATCAAATGAAATCAGATTGTTAATTCAGCGGATCGCCCTGCAATCGCTCAATTCAGGAAGGAAATAAAATGTTACTTTCCTTTCCGTTTTAACTCATTTTATCCACTTAGCTTTGGATACGTAAAATTCTCACCTCTCACCGAATTTAATTTTCACGGCTGTTTTTTTCCCGTTGCGGATATAAACAAGCATCGCTTCATCTCCCGGGCTGTATGTTTTCAAAGCATTGGAATAGTCACGAAGGTCGAGGATATTTTTCCCCCCCAGTCTGATAATCACATCTCCTTTCTGCAATCCGGCTTTTACGGCGGGAGAATCCGGCGCTACGCCGCCTATTTTCACGCCTTTGCCGGAAAAGGCAAAATCCGGCATAGTTCCGGTGGCAGCCCGGCGACCGGTCCGGGCAACTTTTTGCGGGGCTTTTTTCATCCCGCCGCCGGTAAAAGTTAGCGACTTCTCCCGTTCCGAAAGATAAACCAGCGCTTCCCGGACAAATGCGGCAATTTTTACCATTCCGGCTGCATCAATTTTATCCGCCGTGTCGCTGGGGCGATGGTAATCAAGGTTCGGTCCGGAAAAAAACTGAACGGCAGGCACACCGGCTTTGATAAAACTCATCTGATCGCTGGCGTCGAGTTCCTGTGTAACCATGTCGGCATCGACACCGGTTACATAGCCGGTGCCCATAAAAATGAACTTCCATTCTTTGGCGCTGGAGCTGTTGAGCACCAGCAGCTTATTTTCGCCCAAACGGCCGACCGTGTCCAGATTTAAATCGGCAATCACTTTTTTAACGGGAAATTGCTGCATGGTTTTCACATAATGTTGCGAACCTAACAGACCGCTCTCTTCCGCCGTGAACGCGGCAAAAATAACGGTTCGATCCGGCTGAAAATTTTTGCCCAGCAGTCTGGCCAGTTCCAGCATGACCGCAATACCGCTGGCGTTATCATCTGCACCGTGGTGGATTCTTCCTTCGTTGCCTTTCCGCATATCGGGCCAACCGTAGCCCAGATGATCGTAATGAGCGCTCACAACAACAGATTCGCCGGCAAACTCCTTTTTTTCGCCCGGTATGAAACCGATAATATTTTTCACCGGCGCCTTATTGCCCTTATTGTCGACCGTTTCCTGCCACGTTTGAAAATAAGTGCCGTTTTCTCCGGCAGGTTTCAATCCGGCCTTTTTGAATTGCTCCACGATGTACTGTGCCGCTTTTTCGATACCGGCCGAACCGAGTCCTCTTCCTTCCAGTTCGTCGCCGGCCAGATATTTCACAGTGGCGAGCATTCTTTTGGCGGAAAAAAGGGGCGCCGGTTTCACCAGCGCCGGACGTTTCGGCAGACTGATATTGTCCGGCTGCTTGTCCGTAAGTTTTATATGCAAAGGAGAATTTACCGCCGGCCACTGCCCTTTGGCAATGTTGGCCGGTTCGTCTCCCTCGAACACAAGATAGCTGTATTTGCCGTAGTGGGGCAGTTTGCGTGCCAGACCGTCAATTGCTTTCTCCCGCTCCGCCGCCAGCCAGACGATGACCGAACCGTGATTCCGGGGATGACGAACGGAAACAATGTAGCTGTTGCTGTTCCCGGAAAAAGTGGATTTGCCCAAGCGCACCGAGTTTCCCTGAATTTCCGCATTATAATCCTGCAATCCTTGTTCGATCAGGTACCGGTATAAATTTTGCCAGCCGAACAGCCAAACCGGTTTATCGGCCGGGAGTTCGGAAACCCGGCTGTCCGGTATAATCCGGATTTTTTTACTCTTGTCTTTGGCCCAGATATTTGCCAGATTTTCATAAATCTTAAATTGACTTTTATCAGCCCGGGACGGCAACAGGATTAAAATATCTTCGGCGCCAAAAATTTTGGACAACGAAGGTGAAATTTCGTTGTAATTCAGTTTGCGAAAAAGATCGAATTGAGGATCAACCCGGACAGACAACGGTTCAGCCGGTAAATCGAATGAAAATGACTGCTGTTTTTGGGCCATTTTCACTTTTTTAATCTCAGCCTTTTTCTTCAAAGAGATGGCAACCGGAATATTTAAAACAAAAACGTCTCCCTCCTGTATTTGTCCGACGGTAAATTGCAAACGGTATCCATCCCCGGTTTTTTTCGCAGATACTCCGGAAAGCGCCAATTCCGGCGCTCCGGTTCGATCTACCCATTGGTGAAAAAACGCCGCCAGATCCCGGTTGGTTACCGATTCGAAGGCCTTTCTGATATCGGCAAAGGAAGCCGCTTTAAATTTGTTATTCCGGTAAAACGTTTGAAATCCCTTGACAAAAAGTTGATCCCCCACATCTTCCCGCAGCATGTTCCACATCATCATACATTTACCGTAACCGATGGCCTCGGAAGATGCGTTGTGACGGGAAAGGAATTTATTCAATGGAAAATCGTTGGCCGGATTCACGTAATCGGTGTATTTTTGCAAGGTGGAGCGGCGGTATTCCATCCCCTGCCCCCGCTGTTCCTTTATCAGGTAATCCGCCATGTAAACGGTGATCCCTTCGCACCAGTTGCCGGTTTTAAAATCCACATAAGCGCTGTTTCCCCACCAGTTGTGCAGCAGTTCATGGGGATAGGAAGAGTGCAAAATGAAAGGAAAACGGATGATCTGTTGGCCCAACAGGGTGAAGGACGGCATACCGTAGCCGGTTTCCCAAAAATTTTCAACCAGTGCAAATTTGGAAAACGGATAGGGACCAACCAGCTTGCGGTACATCTCCAGATATTGGGCGGTGGTTTCCAGATATTTATTGGCCAGATTTTCAGCGGGTGTGCGCAAAAACGCCATCACATTCACCGCGCCGGCGCTGGTACTGTATTCCGAAAATTTAGCGGCGATGAGGAAAATTTCTTCCATTGGCTCCGGAGAATCCCAGCGCGTCATGCGCCTCCCGTTTTTCACTTCATGGCGCGTCCTTTTGCCCTGACTAACCGCGTCCCATGTTTCCGGCAGCGATGTAGTTAATTCGAAGGTGATCAATCGATCGTTGAACCAGGGCACCCAATAGGTTGAACCGCCTAAAAATACGCCCTTTTCGTCGATGATGCCGGGCGACTGACTGAAACTGCGGGCATATTCCGCGCCCATTTGTTTGATGGTGTAATGAATTTTGCCGCTAAGTTTTAAAGCAAACGCAGTGATCCCTTTTGCAAAAACGATGGAATATTTATTTTGCGTGATGCTGGAAGATACTTCAAAATCTTCCTGATCCATGCCAAAATCTTTGGCTTTTATTTTGCTTTCATCCTTTCGGATGGTAACGCCCGGTGTTTCCGAAGCCACCGTCAAATCGCTGACCAGCAGAAAATGCAATTCCGTTTTCATCTGATCCGGCGGAATCGTGATGTTATCGACAGCTTCGATAAAATGCTTCTCCGGCTCAACAGCAGCCGTTATTCGATGGTGAATATATTTTTCCTGCGCCGAAGCGGCTGTGTAAAAAATTAGCGCAAGTGTGATCGACAACATCCTCAGCAACATATTTTTCTCCTTCGTTTTTCAGAAAAAAAGTTATTTGGTTTCGCCGTCATTAGTAGTTATGTGTTGTTATTCAATTATTCAACATTTGAGGACAAAGTAAATGCTTATCCATATCTCTGCGGCCTCTGCGTCTCCGCGTTAAAAAAAGCTCCTCTAAAACGCAGAGACGCGGAGAACGCAGAGGTTCGCAGAGTTTTTATAAAATTTATTCTGCAGGTTCCCTTAACTTGTTGACGACACGGAAGATACCATCACGCAATATTTTAACATGAAAATTTATGATTAAGCCTAAATGTTTTTGGGTAAGCCGTAAATAGGTTAATAATTGCGGCTTCTCTATTTCGGAAAGCTTCTCTTTGGCTTTCAAATCCACAATCACTTTGTCTTCCACTATCAAATCAAGACGGAAATCTGTTCCCAGTTTAATCCCTTTATATGGAATCGGTACACTTTTCTGCCTTCCAAATGCCAATCCTCTCAAATGCAATTCATGGCAAAGAGCTTCCTCATAAACAGATTCCAGGAGTCCCGGACCTAATATCCGATGCACTTCAATGGCAGCTCCGATTATTTTCTCCGAAATCTCATTTTCGTGCATTTTCCAATCTCCTTCTGCGCATCTCTGCGGCCTCTGCGTCTCCGCGTTAAAAAAAGCTCCTCTAAAACGCAGAGACGCGGAGAACGCAGAGGTTCGCAGAGTTTATTTAAATCATCTCACTACCACCGAAACCGTATTTTTTATTTTCATGTATTTTTTTGCTGCCCGTTTCACATCCTGCAGTGTCACGGTTTTTAACCGGTCGAGAAACTGCTTGTCATAGGTGATATCGCCATAGAAATAGAGCGAATGGGCCAGGTAATAGGCCCGGTTGATACTGGACAGACGGCGAAACATCATTCTGCCCAAATACATATTAACGGATTTCGCCAGATCGTCCGCCGTTACGGAATCTAAAATTTTCATTTTGAAAAAACCGGGATAACGCGGCAGTAATTTAGCCACATTCTGCGGACGCGTGCCCTGACGAATGTAAAATGCCGCCCTGTTCTGCACCAGATCGATACCTGCGCTCATGCGGTAGGCCATCCCCTGTTTTTCCCGAATATCAAATACGATGATATCAGAAAGAATCAGGGAGAGAGCTTTCAACGCCGGCTTATCCTCCGGATCGATTTTCCGGGTGAAACCCCAATAGAGGTAGGAACGGTTCCCGCCGCCGTCTTTGTCAATTTTAACGTCTTTGTCATTTAAACGCAATGTTTTGTTATAAATCTGCGGCTCTCTGCCAACCGGTTCGCCGTTAAATCCGGCAAAAAGTTTATTAATGCTGTCCGGACTTGCCGGTGAAACGACAGAAACGATCATATTGGCCGGACGGAAATACGCTTTTGCGAATGCAAGCAAATTTTCGTATGTTAGTTTTTTTTCTCCTTCGGGATACAATGCCGGTTCAAAAACCAAAGGTTTGTAAGTTTTATCGAAAAGTTTTCTTGCCTTGTCGCCGCCGCCCATCATGGCCATCGATGCAGTATGTTTGGACTTTCCGATTGCTTTTTTGAATTCCGTCTGTGTGGGTTTAAAATTTTTTATCTGACTGTTGAGGTAACCGATAGCGCCGGGCAAATCGTCTGCCAGTCCCTCCACGCGGATGTAGCCGAAATCGGGATGCAGATAGATGTCATCCATCGGGAAATAGGGGTTGTCATTCACAACATAAGTAAACCCGAAGCGGCTGCTTATTTTTTGATTCTTATCCGAATCGAGCCGTTGACCCAGACAGTCGTGTAAAATCTTTGCCGCGTCTTTACCATATTTTGATTCATAATAGGCTTTATGCTTCACCAGATAATGAACGGCCAATAAATTGCCGGCGCTGTTCTGCACCGCAATGACGGTTTTGCCGGTAGACTGATCCGTGAACAATTTGGTGCTTTCCGTAGATTTTATTTTCTCCCGGTTCAGTAACGCATTTGGATTCTGAATAATCACAATCGGCTCGGAATTTAATTTTACAGTCTTCAACTGTTCCGCCGATTTATAAAAACGTTGGCCGCTGTACGAAGCCAGCACCGCTTCGATCCCTTTAGTTGCAAATTCATCCGCATTGTAAATACCGAACATGTGCGGCTTTTCGATATTTTTTAGAAATGCGGTGCGGGTTTTGGTAACCTGAACATCTACCGTTTCCTCCGGCAAAACATAATCGACCGCAGCAATTTTTGCCGACAACGATTTCACCATGGCATCATAATCGAGATCACCGTTTATTGTGACCGTGGCGACAACATAGCTGGTCAGCGGAGACGGCCGCGCCGATAATTTCACCGACTTAATCAGTTTGGGAAATTCGGATTCCAAATCTTTTTGAATTTGAGCCTGCCTCTTTTCCAGAATAATATTCAACAGATCAAAAAATTCGCTGGATTGGGTTTGGGGTAGTTGGAAAAAAAGTTGACAAATTCTGTTCTTGCCGTCATAGAACCGGTGGTAAACTTTTTCATGCCGGAATTGCGATGCCGGTCTGGTCTGAAAACCGGTGCTCCATTCCGGATCTGTTTTCCGGACAATATTTCCGGGACTTGCAGCGCCATAAATTTCCTTAATTTTTTTTAACATCTCTTTGGTTTGAAAATTACCGATGACGCTCATCACCATGTTGTTGGGCACATAGTTGTTTTTGTAGAAAGCATACACTTGGTCGCGGGACAGTGATTCCACCGTGGAATAAGTGCCGAGAGTGGGCAGTGAAAGCGCATGACCGCTGTACAGAATAGAGATAATATTGCGCTCCATCTGCTCGCCGGAATTGACTAAGCTTTTGGAAATCTCTTCCAGGACAATTCCTTTTTCCTTGACAAATTTTTCCGGCGGGATGGTAGAATTAAAGAGCATATCCGCCTGAATTTCCATCCCTTTGTAGATATGTTCAGCCGGCGTAACCATCATATAATTGGTGTAAAACTCGGAAGTGTTGGCATTGTTGTAACCGCCGATGCGATCCACATCATCGTAAAGTTGTTTTTGTGTGCGCTTCGTGGTGCCGTTGAAAAGCAGATGTTCCAGACAATGGCTCATGCCGCTGGTAGCGAAGGTTTCGTAAGCCGATCCTACCTTCACCACAACATTCACTCCAATCATGGGCAGCGCCGGATTTTCAATCAGCAGCACCTTCATTCCGTTACCCAACCGGTGGATGGAAACGCCTTTTGGCAAAGGTTGTATTTTTTGATCCTGTCCTGTTTCAACCGCAAATAAAACGGGAGTTTTGGGAAAAACAGACGACAGTAATGCGACAAAAAGGATCAGCGAAAACATTTTTTTCATCATAGTAAAACTCTCCACAGATTTGTAAATATTTATTTTTTAATCATTAATTTTACAAAATTTATTGATGAATATCAAGAAATTATAAATTTCAGTCTCTTAATCAAATATCTCTGATTGGATGAACTGAGAAACTGTTCCTGAGTGCACATTACGTATTGCTATTATCGGGGAAAACAGGATGAAATTAAAATTTTTATGATAAGAAACAAGTAATTAGTGTCTGAATTAAGCGATTGTAAGGCGATTCGCTGAATCGCCAACAGGATTTACACTAAAAATGAAAACACATCTGGTAACGGTAATAAGATCAAAAAAAGGAGAATCACTCAATTGCGGCCAAAGATAATTTCCATCTCCCTATTTTGCCAGCCGGACAAATATCACTTCGGTTCCGGCGCCGCCGGTTAGACTTTCACCGGGGCCGCCGTGTGTATATAAAAAGGCAGGCACGCCGGCAATGGGATGCGGGCCGAAGGGACGCTCAATGCCCGGCATCCAGTTGGGCAGATTGGAATCCGGTTTTGAGATGGGGACGACATCGAACGTTTTGCCGCGGTCGGCAGAAGTCAACAAAATGATTTCCGCAGACGGATCGCCCCAATATTTATCCACACCATTTTTTTGCGTCACAGAGGCCATATACAGATAACCTTGCGAGTCAAAAGTGATGCTGCTGTAAAGAAGACACCGGTCGGGATATTTACATGTGCCGGTACGATCTGTTCATTTGAATTTTGTATTCCGCCCCTTCAGGGCCCGGCTCCGTTGTTTTTTTCCCCCGGGGGCGTTGCCCCGGGCTGGTATATTCCCCCCTTTCAGGGCTCACAGGATATAAATCAATGAACAGGGAGTGTCCCGGAAACATGCGGATACTTGTTTTATGCACAAGATGATAAACATCGAAGAATGGAACAAAAGATATTCCGGACAACTGTATTTTTCGGATCCTGACAAGTTACAATACTTGAGTTATTATAAATGCGAAACTTGAGTAAGATTATAATTCAAACAAGATGTTTGATATACAATTTAGATACTTTTCATTCAGCCTCTATATAGTAATCAATGCTGGAGCAGAAGTTGTACTCCTGTCCCAACTTGTGAGTCGAGTCGGCGACCCGATCTACAATTGAGCAAATTAAGCGCCGGATAAAATTTCCACAGCCAAATTTTTGTGGGTTTCATTTTTAACAAATTTCACTTTCACATTTTTGGGGGCGTCGATGCGGATGGTGAGTTTTTTACCTGCCGCACGCCATGAGACAGAGAGTGGCCCTTCGATTGTCGCCACAGTTCCGCTTGCACTGTTTAATCCGTGCAAACGCGGACTGATGTCAAATCCACTCCCACCCGGTTTGGTCTGCTTGATCCCCAAAATGACACGGTTCAAATAGAAAAGCGGCGAAGATGACCAGGCGTGAGCATGACTTCTGGTGGGAAATTCTCCGGGCCGGTAACTGCTGGACGGAAAAGTTTCCCAAACAGTGGTGGCGCCGGCATTTAACATGGGCAGGTAACTTTCATAAATCGACCGGATAATATCGTCCTCCCGACCCGTTTTTTCCAGCGCTTCGTAGAGATAGAACATGGCAAACGGCGAGCCTACGGGCACCATTTTTTCGGGCGGGGATAGAATATTTTTTAACGCCGCGTTGAAATGCTTCTTTTCGACGATGTCATACAAAATGGAAAGAAAATTGGTGTGCTGCGATGTGGAATCGCTCACCGATCCGTCTTCATGGATGCTGTCCGGATAGGCCTGTTTTTCTTCATCCCAATACTTATTTATACCCTCTTTCAGGCGGTTGCGAAAATCATCCAGCCATTCCCGGCTCTTTTGATCTTCCAGCACATCGGCGCACCGGATGGCCGCCTGAACCGCTCCGGTCAGCAGCATACTGTTGTGCAGAACCGTTTTGTGCCGGTCGTCGATGCCTGACCAGTCGAACATATTCCAGGCCGAAAGGCTGAACAAATCATCCCGGTTGAGATATTTTCGTGCTCCCGCCAGATTGCGCAATACATCCGGCCAAATTTCCCGGAGAAAATTTTTATCGCCGGAATAAAAATAATAGTCCCAAACGGAAATGCCCCACAGAAAACTCCACGCCGGCAGCAAAATTTCCCAGCCGGAAGGCACCTGACAACCGGTGATGGGAAACCGTTCCAGCGATTGGGCAGCCAACCGGATACATCTTTTGGCAATATCCGCGGCGCCAAAAGCAGAAAATGCAAAAACTGCTTCGTTGCGGGCGTCACCCACCCACAAAGTCTGTTCGTAAAGCGGGCAATCGGTAAAGGTGTCTTCCATGCACAATTTCAATGTCCGGGCGGAAATATCCCATATTTTGTCCAGACGTTCATCACTGCAGGTGAAAGCGCCGATGGGATTTACCGGATAAGTGGATTCTATCAATTGAAACTTGTGAAACTGCACCGGCGATTCCTGGTTGCGCAGTGTGATAAAAAGATAGCGTCCCGATCTCCGTTTCAGCGAGGTGAAGCGGTTCAAACCGGCTTTGGTGATATACCGCATGCCGTTGCGATTGTGGCGGGTGTGCTGAATGCGGCCGCCGGGCGCAATGTATTCGATGCCGAAAATGTCGATGATGACACCCTCTTCGGCGGTTAGTTCAAAATCGTAATAGCCGATATTCTGTTCGCCAAGATCATAAATCAACTCGATATCACCGTCAGTAGAAGGGATAATCCCCGTGGCGCCATGGGCATTTTGCAGCAGCGCCCCGGGATTGCGGAGAAGACTGTCTGCCGGGCGTAAAACCTTTCGGTTAGTGAATAGCCAATGATTATCCGGAACGAACATTTTTCCTGACGGCATATTCTTCACCCTTTCTCCTAAAAACGCACGAAACCCGGCAGCATCTTTCACCTTGCGGAAATAAGCTTTGATCTCCGTTAAATAGCTGTTCACTTTCTTTTTATCTGCGGGTTTCTTGCCGCCCAAATCGTCCGAAGCGAAGGAATATTCCGGGAAATTGATCCAGCACCAGGGATTTTCGTACGTTGCCTCCAACGGATTGAGCAGCTTCAGAGAACCGGGAGGATCGATGATGCCGACGGCTTTTTCCCTGCGGTGGCCGGTAACCTCCGTGACAAATGCAAGAACAAAATGACGCCCCGGATTCAGTTTATGGCGATTTTCTGCCAGGCGTTGTCCGTCCACGCTGATTTCCATGCCGTCCATTTCAAATTGAAGTTCCACCGTGTTGTCCGTTTGCAAAATTGTTGCTATGCCGCAGGTGTTGCTGATGTTGTGGTTGGCTTCGATGAGACCCGGGTGGGTTAACCGGGTAGTCGGAATACAAAAATGAAGATCGGGATTCCGTTTGATCAGATTCGCCCCGGAGAAGGCATGCAGCGGGAACGGCTTTTTCGTCAGCAGCGCCACATCTCTCGGCTGTAAATCCTGCCAGGGACCGTTGCCGGCGGTAAACAGAACCGCTGCTTTTTTATAGCGAAGCCGGTCTTCCAGACGGGCGTCGTAAAATTCCTGCGGTTCCATCTGAATACTCACTTTTGGCGTATTTCGCAGCCAGGCCGGCGCTTGGGCAGCTTCCCATGTTTCGTCGGTAGCTACAGTTTGAACCGCGCCGCTGCGGGACCTGATTTCAAGTTGAGTCAGCAACCCCGCCTGTTGACAAACATTGTGAAAAGTGCCGACACCCCAGTACCTGGCAACAATGCGAATTTGGTTTGTTCCTTCCTGCAAATAGGACGTACAATCGACCTCATCGTAGCGATAATGTTCCGGCCAACTGCGGGCCGGGCCGTCGTTCACCCATTGTCCGTTGATGAACAAACGGTAAAAACTGTCGGCGGTAATTTTGATTTTAGCGGAACTGAATTGGCCGGTGTGGAATGTTTTCCGGACGATGATGGTTTGGTTGTAAATCCGGTACGACGAGTGTTTTTTCCAGATCCATTTGGCCTGTAGGTTGTTTTGCACATTTTCTTTTTTGTCTTTTGAGAATGCACTCAGCGATGGTAATAAACTGCCTGCCATAATGCCGGTTCCTGCGGTTTGGAGAAATTCTCTTCTGGTTGGTTTAAGCATAATTTGTCTCCCAAATTGAAATAATTATTTAAGTTACAAAGAAAAACGTAATTATTCAATTCCCAATTGTTCAAAACGCCGCAAACTGAACGATGTCGAATTCGTAAAAAGTCATGAAATGGTAAACACGATCAACATACAGTACTGAAAACATTTCACTATCTACTATATGTGGACGTATGACATATATTTTGGACTTTTTACGAATTCGACAACGATATTAAACAACTCAAGTTTCGCAGTTAGTTAACCGGCATAAAAATAAGGGAAACCAGCATAAAAATAAGCAGCATACAACCTCACAACTTAATAAATTATAATATGTTAATACATAATTCCAAAACAGAGGTTATATGCTGTATATTAAAGGTATTACAAAATTGTACGACTTAAAAGGATTTTTTACCCAACGTGAAAAAGCCGGTGATACTCTTTCAGATATCAGTGAGACATTCATAGCATTTAAAATACATTTTCAGCCGTCCCAACGGGGTGAAATAAAATAGCCCGGGGCAACGCCCCGGGGGGGGGGAAGAGGAAAAAGAATAACAAGCCCTGAAAGGGCGGAATATTTACCGGTGCCGGTACGATCTGTTCATTTGAATTTTGTATTCCGCCCCTTCAGGGCTTGACCCCGTTGTTTTTTTCCCCCGGGGGCGTTGCCCCGGGCTGGTATATTCCCCCCTTTCAGGGCTCACAGGATATAAATCAATGAACAGGGATTGTCCCGGAAACATACGGATATTTGTTTTATGCACAGGATGATAAACATCGAAGAATGGAACAAAAGATATTCCGGACAACTGTATTTTTCGGATACTGACAAGTTACAATACTTGAGTTATTAATAATGCGAAACTTGAGTCAAACAATATTTGGCCATAGAAATGGAAATGCCACAGAACATTTTTTTCTGTGGCATTTCCATTTCAGTGGCTAAAAACATTTCAATTTATTCCCGTCTGTTGTAAAATAATAAAATGTATTTCAATTAATTGTAACATTTTATGTAACTATTCAGGTTGCCCGCTAATATCGCTAAAAAACGAGAATCGTTAACTACTTTGTCCTATTCGTATGATTTCGTGTAATTCGCGGGCTGAACAGGCAGACGATTTTTTCAATTTCTCTGCGCCCTCCGCGTCTCTGCGTTAAAAAAACAGGCGCTTTAAAACGCAGAGACGCAGAGA
>CAJVYQ010000005.1 GCA_913009825.1 uncultured Deferribacteres bacterium | reverse complement strand
TTGTCTCCGGTTTTTTTCTCTATTTCTTCTGCAATTAAAATTGAATCAATAGTACCAAACAACAGAATACAGATGAGAAAATGGACCAATAAATTTCTTTTAAACATGTTTCCTCCCATTAATATTAGAACGCTCTCGGATTTGATATAAATCCGAGAGCGTTCAGATTGTAAAGGGAGGTCAGTTGCAGCTCCGGATTTACGTAAAGATCGACAGGTTGCTTTATGTGAAGAGTTGATTAAGCCGAAATATGCCGCCCATGATTTCAGAACACGAGAGCTTCTAACTGCCATACCGGAGCTTTTCTCAAATTCTGCACAAATTCGCTATGAACTGAAGAAATTGATGGTTCGCGGGATCGTGAGAAAAGCGCAAGATACTAATTATTATACTGTTACACATATAGGTTGGAAATGGCTCTGGCTGTCAATTTTACCGAAGAGAAAATTTGTAAGTCCAATGATTTCAATGGCTTTTAAAAAGAGTGGTCACAAAAATGTGGAGCAACCATCAAAAATGGAGAACGGCCAAAGAATGATAAATAATGGGTTACATATTGTTATAAAAGAACTTAGAATCGCTGCATAAAATAAATAAAACGTAAATATTTTTCACGTTTTTTAACTGTAAAACCATAACAATTTACCGCCCCACGGCCAAGGACATTAATTATTGCCGCTGATCTGGCGTTCCGGACCGCCAAAATTCTGTATGATTTTTATTATCTTTGCTAATTTTACTTCACCGTGAATTTTATAAGCCAGCTTTCCCCTTTGATCAAAGATGTAAATTCCGGGATATATTGTACTGCCGAATGATTCCTTAAAATACTTTTTCTCCACAATCCCCCAGTTCACATTTTGGGCTTGCATAAGCTTTGGCCAGTCTTTTACAGCGTTGCCGGTATAAAAATTTTCCTCTGTTGTTAAAAAGAAAAATATTTCCTCCCTAAACATAGCAAGATGATCATTAAACTGATTCAATTGATACACGCAATGGTCGCAATTCCGGTGAAACAGAACTACTATCGTAATCTTGGCGTTGTCCGGTTTTAGAGTATTCTTTCCGTTTGGCGTTTCGTATTCAACTACAGGCATATACGAACCCACCGGCAGAACCTCCGGTTTTGTCGCTTCAGGGAAAAGCCAGCCCATTACGGCAAAAACCGTTAGTAAAAACAATATAGAGATAATTTTTTTAGCCGTCATAAATCCTGTTTTCCCGTTTTTTCAGAAACAAGATCAAACCGATAAGTATAACATTTTTTGCAATTGTCAGAATCGGATTGGTTTGGAAAATAGTGCCGAAGCAGCCGCAGTTTTCAATCTTTAAAAACAAAAACATCATACCTATTCCCGAAAACATTATTAACAGGATTATCATCAGATTATAAATCACAAGTATATCTATTTTTGTCTGCAGAACCGCAATCGAAAAAATCAATTCGATTAAGATCAACATGGATAAACCGCCGCGAATCCAGGTGTTTAATATCGAAACAATATTCGAGAAAAAAAGAACGGTATTCTGAAAATCAGACAATTTCATCACAGCCGATAACAGAAAGACACAACCGATGATGACTCTTATAAATTTCATTATATTCTCTCCTCCGGATGCGTTTATGTGTAATCAGCGGCTGAACGAAAAGTATCTAAATTGTATATCAAACACTTTTAATCTTTTGCAGCGATATGAGCGCCCTGGATGGAAATATAAGCGCCGACCATGGCTATTATCGACGGTAAAATATTAGCCAATAACGAGTAGCAAGCCATAAATTGACCGGGTAGTATTTTGCCCCGAATCACCAATAGTGAGCCAATAATGATCATACCATCGATAATTGTGGCATTGGTAAATAATAATATTGCCTGGTGGATCTGCATGCTGTCATTAATGCGGGCAGTAATATCACCAATTCTTCGTGTGTCAAAAAAATATTCAGGCAATCGGAACAGATGGGTAAGAAAATCCCCGGTAACATTCAGGTTAACCCGTTTATTGAGAATCACTAAAAATTTTCCACGCAAATATCCTATTATCGCGCGTAATATCAATAAAAACAGTAAAAACAGACTGGTATAAATAATGTTTTCATAATCTTTTTAAGGTATGAAACGGTCGATTAACCATTGAATAAAAACAGCTGTTATTAACCCCAATGCTGTATACATGACGCCGAGAAAGACAATTTGGGAAATCCAGGATCCCTGTTGTTTAAGGCAGGTGTAAATCCAACTTAGCCAATGTGGAACGGAAGTGTTCAGCAGTTCTTTTTCCGGTTCAAGCAAAACAACCGCTTTTTGTTGCCATATCTTAAAAAATTCATCCTTACTTTTTAAAACTTTGTGTGTAACTATTCAGGCTCAGTATTCCTTGTAGAGCGAGACGCTGTCTCGCTAAGGCGATTCAGCGAATCGCCCTATATAAAAGAACACAATGCTGAATAGTTACCTTTATGTTTTGGTGGCTGAAGAATATTTCAGGCCAGGAAAACGAAAAAAAGTTGCAATCGGAATTCTTATGGAATATATTTGTTGCCTTTCGTCTTATAGATAGGGACGAAAACAATTTGATGATCGTATGAACAGGCCTGTAAAAAGACAGGCTTATTTTTTGTGATAAACAGGACGATAAAAAAGAGCAATTTAAAATCGATTTAAAGGAACAAGTTGGCAGGTCGCTGCGTAGTATTTACATCAAAAAAAACACAAAAAAATGACTTTTTGTGGAGGATAAGATGGAACGAAAAAATAATAACTTAATCAGCCGGTATAAAAATTTTATTTTGGTGACTGTGATTTTTATGTTGTTCATCACTCTGGGTGGGTTTACGGTAAAATTCATCGATTTGGATAAAAACCGCCAGAAAATGGAGAACCTGGAGCGTTCCCTGATGGAACTGAGAGCAGCCATGAATATTGACAGCGTGCGACAGTTTAATATTCAAAAAATAATGAAAATCATCGATCAGTACAATGCCAGCATGCCGTCAAGCACAAAGTATGAAATAGCCGATGAAATCTATCGGCTGAGCCTGAAGTATTCCAACTTGAATGTTGATTTAATCTGTGCGACGATAAGCCATGAAAGCGCAAAAACCTGGGATCCGATGATCACCTCCAAAGCCGGCGCCATGGGATTGATGCAGATCATGCCGGTTACCGGAATTTATCTTGCCGCGGAAGAAGGGATCACCTGGTCCAGCGCGGAAGATATTTTATATGACGATATCTACAATTTACGTCTGGGTACCAGGTATTTGTCAACCCTGATTGAAACGTACGGCCTGGAAGGCGGGCTGGCCGCTTACAACGGTGGTGAACGGCGCGCAGCTCTCTGGCTGGCCAGCGACAAAGCCGACAATGTTCTGCCCAAAGAGACGCAAGATTACGTACCGGCCATCATTAAATTGTACCATGATTTTCAGAAATCAACATTGTAATTTTTGTATCCTCATAGAAGGAAATCAGCGCAGGTTGAAGTTTTCCGGATGCTGATCGTATTATATTTGTTCTGATTCAAATTAAGCCGGTTCACTTCTTAAACTATAAATTGTTAATCGTTATTCTGAAATCAATTGATTTACGAGTGATGATGAATTGACGAACGGGCGTAAACTGAACTTCACCGGTTAGAGATTTCTCACCCCGATGAATCGGGATTCGAAATTACATTTTCGGAGGCCGCAAAAATGAATGGCCACAGAATCATTTTTTTACTTATTTCTGTGGGTTCTTATTTTTGTGGCCGACCTTGCTTTAAAAGCTTATCATTCCCTTAAAAACCAGCTTCCGGCTCATCTATTTTTTATTAGAAAATGTTGTATTTATAAAGTGAAATCGCTATATTAATTTCTTATTTATAAAAAGAATCGGGATGTGTATTTATGGCAAAAAAGAAAGATGAAAGAAGTTTTTTAGGTGAGATGTCTTTTTTAGAGCATCTCGAGGAACTGCGCTGGAGTTTGATTAAAAGCATCATCGCCATTGTAATATTTATGTCTCTCGCTTTTCCTTTTTCCGAGCAATTAATTAACATACTTACTTTGCCCAATAATCAGTTGGAAGTTCCTCCAAAACTTATTTTCTTAAAACCGGCCGGGATGTTGATGGTGCGTCTGGGTGTAGCCATTGCTGTGGGAATTATTGCTGCGTTTCCGGTGCTTTTTTACCAGATGTGGAAATTTATTTCACCGGGTTTGCTGAATAAGGAAAAAAAAGTAGTGCTGCCGGTGGTGTTTTTCTCAACGGTTAGCTTTATCTTGGGTGTTCTCTTTGCCTATTTTGTTATGCTGCCTTTCATTCTGCCGTTTTTGTACGGTCTGGGAACGGAGAACATCGTACCCACCATCAATATTTCCGACTATATCGGTTTTTCTCTGCGTATTATTTTGGTGGCAGGTCTGGCCTTCGAACTGCCGATGGTTTCCTATTTTTTAACCAAAATAGGTTTGTTGAAACCGCAAATCATGCGCAAATTTCGCCGTTATGCTGTTGTGGTGATGTTCATTTTGGCTGCTTTTCTTACGCCTCCGGATCCCGGCAGTCAGGTGTTATTGGCAGTACCGCTGCTGCTTTTATATGAGATCAGCATTTTGATCTCCTATCTGGTTTATCGCAAAAAGGAGAAAAAAGAAGAAATATTTGAAACTTGATTACAGGTTTCCTATACTTGCGTTCTTAAATTGGAGAGAAAATGGGTGTCAAAGCAGACCGCTGGATCAAAAAAATGGCGCTTGAACAAAGAATGATTGAACCGTTCGAAGAAAAACAGATGCGTGACAATGTAATCTCATTCGGTGTCTCCTCGTACGGCTATGATCTGCGTGTGTCGGATGAATTTAAAATATTTACCAACATCAACACAACCATCATCGATCCAAAAAATTTCGATCCTGCCGCGCTGGTCGATTTGAAAGGAGATGTCTGTATTATTCCACCCAATTCTTTTGTTCTGGGTCGATCCGTGGAGTATTTTCGCATTCCGGAAAATGTGATCACGGTCTGTGTAGGAAAATCAACTTATGCCCGTTGCGGCATCATCACGAATGTCACTCCTTTTGAACCCGGTTGGGAAGGCTTCGTGACGCTGGAAATTTCGAACACTACACCGGTTCCGGCGAAAATATATGCCAATGAGGGAATTGCACAAGTGTTGTTTTTTGAAGGGGATGAACCGTGCGAGGTTAGCTATGCGACAAAAAAAGGAAAATATCAAGCACAAACAGGCGTAACTTTGCCGAAGATTTAAATAAATGGCTAGATCAGATCAAAAAAATCTTTCCCGCTCGTCTGCCGGCTGGGCAGATCTTCATGTTCACACCGTTTTCTCCGATGGACGGTTCTCTCCGGAAGAGGTTGTGCAACTTTCTGCAAAGAAAAAACTCCGTGCGGTGGGCATCACAGATCATGATGCCATTGGCGCCATAAAACCGGCCATGAAGAAAGCAGCCACACTGGGATTGGAAGTGATTCCCGGCATCGAATTAAGCACCATCGACGGCCCTATGGATGTTCATATTTTAAGTTATTTTTTCGATATTGAAAATGAGAAAATCCTGCACTACATTCATCTTTTTCAGGAAGAGCGGATCCACCGGGCAAAAAAAATTGTCACTAAATTACAAAATCTGGGAATGCATTTAAACCTGGATCTGATCATGCAAAAGTCCGGTAAAGGTTCTGTGGGCCGGCCGCATATAGCAGATGCCCTGATGGAGGAGGGATACGTTCTCTCCTATGACGAGGCATTTTATAAATATTTAGGCAATGAAAAACCTGCTTATGTTCCCAAATACAAAATCTCTCCTCTCGAAGGGATTGAACTGATTCACCAGGCCGGCGGGCTGTCTTTTGTAGCCCACCCCGGCGACGATGTGGATGAATCCCACCTGCTCAATTATTTAAAACAGGGCTTGGATGGTGTTGAAATATTTCATCCGAAACATTCTCAGCAAAAAGTGAATGAACTCTATCAATTTGCCATTCGCCACGGTTTGCTTGTCAGCGGCGGTTCGGACTGCCACGGTAATCGCAAAGGGAATGAAATGCTTGGCTTGTTCAATGTTCCGTATCAATTTATTGAAGATATGAAACAGAAATTGGAAATAATAAATGTGGTTTCCACTGTTCCGTTATCAAAGACGGATGGCCCGGCAGTATGAGCAGCATCCGTGTGAATCGGCTGGTTGTCGGTCCTTTTGCCGCCAATTGTTATATCGTAAATCGTGAAAGTTCAAAACAGTGTGTCATCATCGATCCGGGCGGCGATGCAGCGCGGATCAAAAACACACTGGCAGACTTGCGCTTACAGGCAGAAGCCGTTTTGCTTACTCACGGGCATATTGATCATTTGTTTGCGTTAGCGGCGTTTTCCGGGAATGATGCCATCACCGTGATCGCCCATGAAGACGAGAAAGTGATATTGGCGGGTGTTTCCCTGCAAAGTCGAATGTTCGGACTGGAGGAAATGCCGGCGCCGGAGATCTCCCGCTGGGTTCATGATAACGACATGATTCAAATTGCGGAAATGAGTTTCCGCGTGATTCATACTCCTGGACATTCACCGGGCGGTTGTTGCTTTTTTACGGATGCCGCCATTTTTGTCGGTGATACGCTTTTTGATTCTTCCATTGGAAGGACCGATCTGCCGGGTGGAAATTACGACCACTTGATTCATTCCATCAGAAAAAAGTTATTTATTTTGCCTGATGACACCCTGGTTTATCCCGGCCATGGCGAACAGACCACAATTGGTCGTGAGAAAAAATTCAACCCATTTTTGCGAGGGTGAATTTTGAAAGACCTGTTTTCTTCATTTTCAGATCGTGATAAAAAAGAGCTTAACGATAGGGAATTATCGCAGCATGGCAAAGAATCACATCAACAATTATGAGAATTATCTGCAACCTTTCGAAATAGCCTGCGTTCGTGAGGTGATCGAGCAGAATCAACGCTTTCTATTATCAACACACATCCACCCCGACGGTGATGCCATCGGTTCCGAATTATGTTTGTACCATCTGTTAAAAAGCATGAATAAACAAGTTTTTATTCTAAATCACTCTCCGGTGCCCGAGTTGTATCGGTTTCTGGATCCGGATGATTTGATTAAGGTTTTCGAAGAACAGAAACACGTAGATATTCTTGACCAGGTGGAAGTCTGTTTCCTGTTGGATATTGGCGATTGGGAACGTCTGGATTCTGTTGGCAAAGCCATTAGTCGTCTGCGCCGGCGCTCTCCGGGGAAACCGCAAACGGTTTGTATCGATCATCACCCTTCCGAAAAGCAGATCGCTGATTTTGATATTACTTATCCCCAGGCATCTTCCACGGGAGAAATTTTGTTTTTGCTGCAAAAGGCGTTCTCTGTTCCGTTTAATCTGCAATCCGCTTCCGCCCTCTATACTGCAATTCTCACGGATACAGGTTCATTTCGTTTTTCCAACACAACCGTAAATAGTCATTTAATCGCCGGTCGCTTCATTGCACTGGGTGTAAATCATAAAGATATTTATCAACAGGTTTACGAAAAAGAGCCGTTTGCCAAGATAAAATTGCTTGCTGAATTGCTCAATAATCTGCATTTTGAATGTGATCAAAAAGTAGTGTGGTACGTTATTTCGAAAGAAATGCTGCAGCGCTACCAATTAGAGCCCGATGAAATTGAAGGCGTTTCCGATTTTCCACGCCGTATCGATGGAGTTCAGGTAAGTGTTCTATTCACGGAAATAGATCCCTCTGCAACAAAAATAAGTTTGCGTTCTACAGGGAAAGTTCCCATCAACGGTTTCGCCCAGACGTTTGGCGGCGGCGGTCACCCGTACGCATCCGGGGCTGTTGTGGAGAAACCGGTCAGACAGGCAATTGAGCAGGTTATCTCTTTACTCCGTACCTACTATTACCAAAATTGAGCGGTTCTTAGTTTGAAACAACCACCCAAAGAGTTTTGTCATTCTGCCTGCCCGCAGCAGGCGGGGAAGAATCTTGTTAGTTCCGTGCACTAAACCAATAAGATTCCTACTGAATGACATTAGAATCGCTCAATTTAGGTATTACCGAGATACTCATTAGAACAGAAAAATCGGCCAACTCAAACTAAATCTTAGGGTTGATTGCGATTTACCATCCCATGAGCAACCTGGCCGGCTTTTAGAATCAGAATCGGAGGGCAGTTACTTTACCCCTTTGTAACTTAATGATAATAAAGTAATTATGGATATGTTAAATTCTTTTAACATTCCTGATTTGACTTGATTTTAGCATATAATTTCTGTACGTTTTATCCGTATTTAACTTAAACCCAAAACAGATCGAATCATTATGTTTGAAGAAACAGACACGCCGTTATTCAACGTATTTTTGCAGCAAATTGAAGTTTTTACACGACAAGATCTCTTTTTGCGCGACCTGTTGAAAATTCTTAAAGACTCCATCCGTGCCGCTGCATGCAGCATTCGTTTTATCGAGGAAGACCGCTTATCCATCGGTGTAAGCATTGGCTACCAGGATGAATCGAAACGGAATCATACCATTTTGATCGATAAAAAAAACCGCGAAATACTAAACAGTTCGGAACCGCTCATTATTCCCGATATTACAGACACCGATAAACTGCCGAAACGAAGAAAACAACGGTATAAGAAAGAGGGTTTTAGATGTTGTGCTTTCATCCCCCTGTTTGTAGGAAATAGAAAAAGTATCGGCATTTTATCACTCTACTTTAACCGGCCCTATGCAATCGGTGAAGCACGGGTACAAATTTTGCAAATATTTGCTAAAATGTTTGCTTATCTCCTGCATAAATCCATCTTGTATGAAGATGTGCAGGAGTTGAAACAACTAGTTGAAAGTGTGGTTAATTTTACAACAGATGCAATAATTTTAACCGATGAATTGGGAAAAATTTTATATGTCAGCAAACAAGTTGCCGCGGTTCTCAGAAAAAGAAATCAATCGCTGATAGGAAATTATGTTTTTCAATTTGACAGCCCGGATACTCCACATTTTGAAGCGGCATTGAAAAAAGCGCGCCGGAGACGCACCGGTATCGATTTTAGTTCTGAAGTAAAATTAGCCGGTGGCAGAAAGTTGTTTTTGCATACATCGATGGTGCGTTTGAATTTGTATCGCACAAAACGAGATATTTTTATGTGGCTCATGCAGGATATGACATCATTGCAACAAGCTGAACTTGAATTGGACCGTAAGAAGGGAGAATTGGAGGATTTTGTTTATTCCGTTTCCCATGATCTGAAAACTCCCATCGTTTCAATCCAGGGATATGCGGCATTACTAAAGCAAGATTTGTACAAAAAACTGAATGACACCCATCGGCATTATTTTGACCGTATGTTGAATAACACAAACCTGATGCAGAAAATGATCCAGGATCTGCTTGAACTGTCCCGGATTGGGAAGTTAAATCATGAAATTACCACCGAATCATTCGGCAGTATTTTGGATGAAGCGTTGGAAGAGTTTTCCTATCAAATTGAAAAGAGAAAAATAAAAATCATCAAACTGAAAAGATTCCCGCGGGTGCGCTGCAACCGGAAAAATATGAGCGTGGTACTTGGCAATTTGATCGGTAATGCCATAAAATTTTCAAGAAAGGAGGTTAAAACCGTCATTGAATTTGGTTCGATCCGTAAAAAGACGGAATTGGTATTTTTTGTAAAGGACAACGGAATCGGACTTACGGAAAGTGAGAGTGAAAAAATATTCAACGTTTTTTATCGTACGCAGGAGAGTTCCGGTGTCGAAGGTACCGGAATCGGCCTGACATTTGTAAAAAAGATTATCCAATACCAGGATGGTAAAGTTTGGGTTGAATCCGAACCAGGGAAAGGTTCTACATTTTATTTTTCATTGCCGAAGAAAATAGCAGAGAAGTAGGAGAAGAGTGTAGAAAATGAGTAAGAATAAGTCCTGGAAACCTGAATCTGTAGAACTTCCCGCCGGTCACGAAAAAGTTGCACATATCGGAGATAAAGGAAAGGTCACAAATAAGTTTTCAATTGAACGGTACACAAACCGTTTATTTTCTTTTATTGATCATATTGAAGAAGCTTTTTTTGTTATCGATGCAAATTCGCGAAAAATTTTGCGTGTCAATCAGTCCGCCGCCCGTTTAAGCGGTTATTCCACCAAAGAATTACTTTCATCGACCATCGATGCCCTTCATCCCAGGGAAGAAGTCGCCCTGTTGTTGTTAGAAGTTCAACGACTGGAATTTGAACGCCACACCGGTATCGAGGGGTTCACGCTAATTCAAAAAAACGGCTGGAAATTTCCGGTTGATATACAGTTGTCCCGTCTGGTTCAGGAAGATGAAGATTTCTCACGGCGCTTTTTTATTGCCATTTACAAGGGGGAGGCGAGTGGCGAGTGGGAAAATGCTTTTTCAAAACGGAATCAGGAGCTGCTTGCTCTGATGGAAGTGGGACAAACCATTGCTTCCGCTCTCAATTTGGATGAAATTATCGATTTAACCATGCTGAAGCTGGCCTCTGTTTGCGGGGCTAAATATGTCTCCATTTTTCTAAAAGATGAAATTGGAAAATTAGTGGTCTACAAAGCTCATAAAAATCCACCGGAAGATATCCTGCTTTTTGACCGACCCTGGCGGGTTGGCATCGAGGAGGGACCGTATCACTTAATTGATGAGAAAAATAAAATTTTGCAGATTGAAAATGTGTTTACCAATGATGAATTTGTAAAATGGCGCCCAATTGCCGAACGGATCGGTTACGGTTCCTTAATTTCACTGGCTATGATCCCCCGGGATATTTCGGTGGGATTGTTCAATTTGTATTATGAAAAGCCGAAAAAATTTACTCAGGAAGAGATCAATTTTTTGCGTGCGGCGGTGACCTATCTTTCCATTTCCATCGAAAACGCCAGACTATACCGGGAATATCAGGAAAAAACAGATCAGATAACTGCCATCAATGAAATTACCAGCTCTATCAATTCCAGTCTTGATATGGAAGAAATCATCAAAACGGTAACTTCCGAAGTGAAGAAAATTGTTGATTTTGATTACATCTCTATTGTTCTCTTCGAAGAGGATACGGATAATTTACACGTATTTTCCCTGGCATCGCAGCGGTTGGGACAAAAACTTGGCCGGGAAAAATGGAATCAGATTGACGATTTGCCATTGGGTTGGTTGCAGCACGGCCCGGAATCTTTTCCCGGGGAAAAATCAGAACGGACAAATCAGGATTTTATATATGAGAGCAAGGTAGTCATCGAAAAAGAATTGCAATCCAAACTGAATGTTCTGCTGTTATCCAAAGACAAATATTTGGGCACATTCAGCATCGGGAAAATGGAACCGCGCGCTTACAACAGCACTCATCGGGAAATTTTTCAGCAGATTGCCGGGCAAGTTGCCACAGCATTGGAAAATGCCAGATTATTTGAAGAAGCAAAGCGCAGGCTCACTGAATTTTCCGCTCTGGCGGATGTGAGTAAATCCATCTCCTCCAGTTTGAATATACGGGAAGTTTTGGACCTTATCGTGAAAACGGCCGCTACCGCCATGCACGCAAAAATCTGCACGATCTGGTTTGTGGGGGATCATATTACACCCAGCCAATTTTCTTCAAGCGAAAATGATCTTTCTCCCATTCAAGCTTCCATCCGGAAAAAATTGGATCAGGTGGTGAAGCGGATGAAACCGCTGGTGATCGAGAATCTGGAAGAAGAGGATGCAGGGATACCCGAATTGCCGGAATCGCTGAAATCCACCCGCTTAAAATCTTTTCTGGGTGTTCCGGTTATTTCCAGAAACAGAACCACCGCTGTGCTCAGTGTTTATAAAGAGGACAGCCACAAATTTGATGATCGGGAAATTAATTTACTCAATACCATTGCGAATCAGGCGGCCGTTGGAATAGAAAACGCGCGCTTGTACGAGAGGGAGAGACGACGGGCAGCCCAACTGGCCATGGTGAACGAGGTCGGTAAAAAAATTACCGAGACGTTGGATTTGACAAAATTGCTTAATACGGTAACAACCGCCATTCATGAAATATTCGGCTACTATCATGTGGCGGTGTACCTTGTTAATGCAGATACCGGTACCCCGGTTTTAAAATCGCAGTCCGGCGCACTGAAAGATACCCTGCAATTGGGGCGGCGGTTGGACAATCCCAACACGCCGATTATGAAGTCGCTGCAATCCACCGAAACATTGGCCATCCAGAATTTAAGCGGTGAAAAGGAAATTGATGAGGGATATCCCGGCGAAGGCTCTTTGCTTTGTATTCCGCTGCATGTTGCGAATCGGATTAGCGGTACATTGGTGATGCATTCGGAACGGAAAAATGCGTTTGACCGGCGGGACCTTTATGCGTTTGAGGCGTTAGCCGGCCAGGTTGGCAGCGCTATCGAAAATGCCAGGCTGTTCGAGGAGACGCGGCAGAATTCGGAAAAATTGGCGCAGGCGAATTCAGAACTGGAAAATTTTGTATTCACGGTCTCCCACGATTTGAAAGCGCCCATCGTTTCCGTGCAGGGGTTTGCAGCGATCCTGCTTAATGATTTTTCCGGGCAACTGGATTCGGAAGGGCTTCACTATTTAAAGCGGATACAGAGCAATGTTACCCAAATGGAGCGATTGATTAAAGATCTGCTGGAGCTTGCCCGGATTGGCCGCGTGGTAAATGCACCTGAAATGGCAGATATCAATGAAGTGGTAAAATCGGCAATAACGGATTTACAGTACCAGGCGGATGAAAAAAATGTAAAAATTCATTATCCTGATGATTTCCCCAGTATAATGTGTGATCAGGATCGGATTTTACAGGTGTTTACCAACCTGATTAGCAATGCCATCAAGTATATTGGAGATAACCCGAATCCTGAAATTGAAATCGGGCATCAGGAAACAGAAGATCGCTATGTTTTCTCTGTTAAAGATAACGGAATCGGCATCGAACCTGCTTATCATCAAAAAATATTTGAACTGTTTCACTCGTTAAAAGAAGTGAAAGATGTTGAAGGAACCGGCGTTGGTCTGACCATTGTCCAGCGGATCATCGACAATCATAAAGGAAAAGTGTGGGTTGATTCCGGGAAGGGAAAGGGATCAACTTTCTATTTTTCTATTCCGAAATAGTCGGGCGCAGAGGAGGGTTTATGGGAAGTGAGTTGATTGAGAGAAAAACGGATTGCCATATTCTGCTGGTGGAAGATAATCCGGATCATGCGGAATTGATCTCGATCTCTGTTTCGCGGGTGATTCCACATTGTCTTTTCAGTAAAGTTAAAAACGGTGAAGATGCCCTTAAAATAATGGGTATTTTCCCCTCTCCTCATGTCCCTGATTTTCGACCGGATATTATCATCCTGGATGTAAACCTGCCCAAAATGTCCGGGGCGGTGGTTTTGAAAATGATTCGGTTTGATCCCCGGTTCGATCAGTTGCCGGTGGTTGTTTTGTCCACTTCCACACAAAAAGAGGAAATGGAAACTATGCTTAGTTTGGGAGCGAATGCATATTTATTCAAATTTGATGAAAAGATCAATCTGGGCTGGGAAATTTTTAATTTTGTTGGCAAAAGCGAGTTAGCTGTAGAGAAAGGATTCTGACATATATGACGTATAATGTACTAATTGTCGAAGATAATCTGGATCAACTGGAATTGATCCGGATTGCCCTGAAGCGCGCCTCGAAAAAATTCGAGACTCAGTTTGCAGCTTCGGGAGGAGAAGCAATGAAAATGTGTGCGAAAAATGCCTTCGATACCATTGTTTTAGATTACAAGCTGCCGGATATTTCCGGTGTTGAAGTGCTTAACCGGTTGCGGGAGCAGGATATTAACACGCCGGTAATTATCGTCACCGGACAGGGGGATGAAAAGATCGCCGTGGAAGCTATGAAAACCGGCGCAGCGGATTATTTGGTGAAAGAGGACAATTATCTATCCACACTACCGAAAATAATCGCTTCCGTTATTGAACGGGACCGGCTGCAGCAAAAATTACGGGAAAAAGAAGATTTTCTGGCCAATGTGGTAGAGAATGCCAACGACATCATTTTTTCATTGGATCAAAATTTCAATTTTCAATTTATCAATCCCCGGATTCGTAAACTGGAGTACCAGCCGGAGGAATTGACCGGACATTCTTTCTTTGAAGTTCTCTCGGACAAATACACGGTTCAAACTACTACCGAAATTCTCCGGAAACCTGAAGAAAGAAATTATGAAATGGAATTTGTCGACAAAAAGGGAGAAATACACCCCCAGATCATTTCGTTCAACTTTCTGGCCAGGAACGGCAGAAACGGCGGTCATCTTCTTGGCATTGCGAAAGATATGACCAAAACACTGCAGATGCACCGGTTGATTCAGGAGAGTAAGAATAAACTGCAAACTTTGTTCGATTCCATCACCGATCATATTATTGTTTTGGATAAAGATAAAAATATCATCATCGCTAATAAAAAGGTCGCGTGTCTGAAGAATACTACGCCGGATCGCATTGTAGGACAAAAATGCTACACGCTCTATGCCGACGGTTCCGGTCCTTGTACAGAATGTGTTGCGGATCGAACCTGGGAGAGTAAGCGGCCGGAATTTCTGGAGCGGAGAAAAGACGGACGGATTTTACAGATGTGGTCCTACCCCATGTTCGACCTCGATAGTAACCTGGAATATGTTATCGAATATTCCCGGGATGTGACCGAGCAGAAGGTGTTTGAACGGCAATTGATTCAATCGGAAAAACTGGCGACAATTGGATTATTGGCTTCCGGCGTGGCTCATGAATTGCGTAATCCGTTGAATATCATCGAGGCGGCACGGTATTATTTGCAGGATACGATGAATAGCGGAGATGCGAATCTGACGGCAAAATTACAAATCATCAAAAGAAATGTACAGCGCGCCTCCAATATTATCAATAATTTACTGGATTTTTCACGTCATTCTCCCAATGATTTTGCGAAACTGAATGTAAATGAAATTATCGATAAAACGCTCTCTTTGATTGAGAAGGATCTACGATCGCAAAATATTGCGGTATTTAAAAATTACCATGATATCCCCAATATCCATTCTGCGGTCGATTCCATCAAACAGGTATTTTTGAATATCATCATCAATGCCATACATGCCATGCCCAGAGGGGGAGAGTTGAGCATCTCTACTCAATCGGTTGACGATGAGTGGATCATGATTCGCTTTTCCGATACCGGCATCGGTATTGCCGAGGAAAATTTGAAAAATGTTTTTTCTCCTTTTTTTACCACGAAAGCGTTGGGTAAAGGAACCGGATTGGGGATGTATATCTCTCATTCGATGATAGAAAAAGAGGGCGGCGATATTTTTGTAGAAAGCGAAGAAGGGAAAGGGACCACTTTTATCGTGATGGTTCCGATGCACAAAAAAGAACCGGCAGCCAAAGTATGAAATCCGCAGCAATAAGACCCTCTTCCATTTTAATCGTCGATGATGAGACGGAAATACTCTCCCTGCTAAAAGAATTGCTTGAACCGCGCGGGTTTGAAATCAGTACGGCCAATAGCGGAAAAGCCGCCCTGAAAATGACAGAGGAAGCCAATTTTTCCTGTATTCTGGCCGATCTGAAAATGCAGGGATTTGAAGGAGTGGAGTTCATTCGGGAACTCAAAAAGATCGAATCCCCGGCAAAGATCATCGTAATGTCCGGATACGGTGCGCAGGTGATAGAGGATTTGCACAATCTTGGTGTGTCTGACTATATCATCAAGCCGATCGATTTTGATGATTTATTTAACAAGTTGTCATCGTTTCGCCAATCCAACGAATGCTGTTGCCGTTGTCGGTACCATCCCCGGGGACAGCCCCACACTTAAATGAACCTGTTGCTGACGGAAATAAGTTTGTCGGATTATAACATTACAGCGTAAAACTTTATTTTTAAACAAACTTTTTACTTGAATTATGGTTTCATATTGCAATCTGGTGGTTTCAATATGAAACCCCTCTGGTTTCCTTCCTTCTTGTCTTCCCTTTATAACTTCTATATTATTGGTATGATAAATAAAATTTTCTTTTATGTTGATGAATGGTACAATTATTGAGATATTATCACGCAAATGAATATCCATAATTGGTTTGGAGAAAGTGAAAAAAGCTTTTCGGGGCTACAAAAAAATGTGGTGTGTGAGTTCGCGGTGGAAGGCAGGAGCTTAGCGTCTTGTTGAGTGTGTGGATGGGTGAGTGATCACAACAGACTGCTTGAAAATGTGGTCTGTTGTTTTGAGTAAATGCCGGTATCAAATTCAGGATTCGCGAGTGGAATGGACTGATACCGGCATTTTTTTTGTGGGCGTTTTGTCTGATATCATTTCGCAGACCCTTCTCTGGAATCTGTCCTGAAATGTATCTTTCCTCTTTGATTTGTGTCTATATGTGAGTTATTATCTGATCTGTAACCCCTTCTTTTTTGCCTATGTCAATTTGAATTAAACTTGTACCTAAATTGAGCGATTCTAATATCATTCCGTAGGAATCTTGTTGGTTTAGTATAGAGAACTTACAAGATTCTTTCAGAATAAAACTCTTTAGGTGGTTATTTTAAGCCAAGAATCGCTCAATTCAGATTGTACCAAAGTTGTAAATTTTTAATTGACTTGAATACTATTTATCATTACATTTAACAGAAAATTACCAAATTGGAATTTATTTGGAGATAGAGGTGGATCTTGAACAGATTATAGTACCAGTTCAATCTGATTTAGCGGTATTTGAAGAGGGATTTTTAAAATCTTTAGAGACGAAAGTCCAGTTGATCAATACAGTCATCCATTATGTAGCAAGGAATCGTGGTAAAAGGATGCGACCGGCGCTGTTATTTTTAATTGCCCGGTCATTAGGGAACATGGATGAAAAAGGAATGGAAGCAGCCAGAATTGTGGAACTCATCCATACGGCAACGTTGATACACGACGATGTGGTTGATGAATCCGAGATGCGGCGCGGCGCAGCCAGTATCAACAATGTCTGGACGAATAAGATTTCCATATTAGTTGGGGATTTTCTCTTTTCCCAGGTTTTAAATAAAATGATTGAGATCGATCATCCTACAATCAGCAGAATTATTGCCCAGGTTACCACAAGGATGAGTGAGGGCGAGCTTTTGCAGATTCAACAGAGCCGGGATTTGCAATTGGACGAAGAAAGTTATTTTCAAATGATTTCCTATAAGACCGCATCGCTCATTTCCGCCGCTTCGCAAATCGGCGCCATTATCGGATCGAACTACCGGGAAGAAAATACGGAAAGATTTTGGGAGTTTGGCTCCCGTTTGGGCTGTGCTTTTCAAATTCAGGACGATCTGTTGGATTATATCGGAGATCAATCCGTAACCGGAAAGCCTGTGGGCAACGATGTGAAAGAGAACAAAATAACCTTGCCGCTGATTTATGCAATCCATAAAAACGGTACTTTCCCGGCGGATAAGTTGCATGAACTGCTTGTGGAGGACAAAACAGAAGATGTGATTGGCAAAATTCGCGGCATGGTCATTCAGTCCGGCGGTGTTGAATATGCGCAGCAAAGGGCAAATGAATTTGTTGATCAGGCTCTTAAAATTTTAGCTCCTCTGGATGACAATGTTTACAAACGGTCTTTGGAAAATCTGGCTCAATTTGCCGCGGTTCGTTCAAATTAAGAATTGTCATCTTCTCTGCCTTTTTTTGATTTTCTGCATAATTTCTGTTTTGGGCTGCGGGCAAAAAATTCAGCCTGTTCGTCAAACTCAATTAAAAATGGGGACGTATGTCTCCATTTCTATTTATACCCGGAATGGCGCTGCGGGCGACCTGTCCGGTGCGTTTAGGGCGGCTTTTCAGGCCATCGATGAAGTTGAAGCAACAGCATCGCGGCATCTGAACTCAAGCAGACTTACTGAATTGAATCAACATGGTGCTACGGAAGAAATGCCTGTTGATCCGCTGCTGTTTGGCGTTATCCGTAATAGCCTGAATGTGGCGGCCCAAACAGATGGCGCTTTCGATCCAACAATTGCGCCCATGTTGGATTTATGGGGGTTCGGCAAGGAGAAACCACACAAACCGCCGCAGAACGAGATTTCCGCTCTGCTGCCGCGGATCAATTTTAGAGATGTCCTCATAGATTCTCCCGCTGTCCGTTTTGCCCAACCCGGCATGGCAATCGATCTCGGCGGCATCGCCAAAGGAACGGCAATAGATGCGGCAGCGCGGGCGTTGCGGAAAACCGGGGTGAAAGATTTTATGGTTGATGCCGGCGGAGATCTGGCCATTCATTCTTCCGAATTAACCAGGGGAAAAATCCGAATCTGGATTCGTCATCCCAGGAAAATGGATGCGTTGTTTGGCTACTTTTTCCTTGATTCCGGTTATGTCGCTACTTCGGGGGATTACGAACAGTTTTTCGAAGAGAACGGCAAGCGCTACTGCCACATTCTTAATCCCAAAACCGGATATCCCGATTCTGATGTGCTGAGTGTGACCGTACTGGCTAAAACGGCGGAACTCTCCGATGCGTATGCCACGGCCATATTTGTGATGGGCGGCGAAAAAGGAATTGCGTTTGCCAGGCAGCATCCCGAATTGCAGGTGGTCATCCTGTTTAGAGGTGACGGAAAGATAAATTACTGGGCTTCAGACACGCTATTGAAGAAAATCGGGATAGTTGACGATTCATTAAAGTAGAGGTAACTATTCAGGTATGCTCTATAATATTAACTGTAATCACGCTTCGACTCCGCCCAGCATGGCTTTCAAGGCCGGCCTGAGCTCGTCGTCAAGCACAGGATAAACTCAGTCGA
Source organism: uncultured Deferribacteres bacterium (assembly GCA_913009825.1). Lineage (GTDB taxonomy): Bacteria > Zhuqueibacterota > JdFR-76 > JdFR-76 > DREG01 > DREG01. Next base: position 105,317 of record CAJVYQ010000005.1, on the reverse strand, counting down.
AGGCATATCTCACATCAGAAAACCGGTATTCCTGAATAGTTACAGGTAGAGATTAATAGAGAAATTAAATTAAAATAAAAAAAACAACTGCTTTTGAAATTCAGAATGCAGGGCGCCGGGACTCGTCGCCGGATAAATCAAAATATTGCATTACTTTGCCGAAAGGATAAACTTTTGCAATGTAAAAATAGAATAAGGAGATTATGATTATGCCGCGAACCCTTGTTACCGGTGGCGCCGGTTTTTTAGGTTCTCATCTTTGTGAACATCTTCTCAAACAGGGTCACGAAGTGATTTGCATGGACAATTTACTGACCGGTGATATCCGGAATATCGAACATCTGCAGGGAGAAAATTTTAAATTTATCAAGCAGGATGTCACGGAATATATTTTTCTGGCAGGACCAATCGATTACATTTTGCATTTTGCCTCGCCGGCAAGTCCTATCGATTATCTACAGCTCCCCATTCAAACCCTGAAGGTGGGTGCATTGGGTACACACAAAGCATTAGGGCTGGCGCGGGAAAAAAATGCCACTTTTCTATTGGCATCCACTTCGGAGGTGTACGGCGATCCGATGATTCATCCTCAATCTGAAGATTACTGGGGCAACGTAAATCCCATCGGCCCGCGCGGCGTTTATGACGAAGCCAAACGCTACGCCGAGGCGTTAACCATGGCTTACCACCGGAACCATGGTATCGACACAAAAATTGTACGGATATTCAATACTTTTGGTCCCAGAATGCGGCTTCGGGATGGCCGCGCTATTCCGGCGTTCATCTCCCAGGCATTGGTTGATGATCCGGTTACTATCTTTGGCGAAGGTTCCCAAACCAGGAGTTTCTGTTATATGGATGATTTGATCGACGGTATCTACCGCCTGCTGTTGTCCGGTTTCAACGATCCGGTGAACATCGGCAACCCGCGGGAAATGACCATCCGGCAGATGGCGGAGATGATCATCAAGCTTACCGGCAGTAAAAGTGAATTAATATTTGAACCTTTACCGGTGGACGATCCCAAAGTCCGCCAGCCCAATATCTCCCGTGCCCGGGAAATTTTATATTGGGAACCAAAGGTTGAGGTGGAAGATGGCCTCAAAAAAACAATCGATTGGTTTCGCACCGCTGCAGACCGGGATTAAAGCCTGGTATTTGAACCGTTCGGCTACAAAAACAAAGTGTCTGATGATGTAAAATTTTATCGAAGTATGAACTCCTGCCGAATTTATCTCATTGATTTCTATTCCGTAGGAATTTCGTTTTTTGTGGCAGATTTGAAACTGATATAAATGGCACCGGTTTTCAGAATAAACTCATTAAAAATCCCCAAAAAAGAAATAAAATTTTAATGAATTTACGCCGAGTTCTTTTCATCCGTTTAAGCTCTATGGGCGATATTCTGCTCATCACACCCGTTCTTCGCCTGTTTCACGAACGATTCCCGGAGACCCAAATTGACGTGCTGGTAAAACGGCAATTCGCGCAACTTTTGCAATTCCATCCTCTCATCCATAATTTAATTCAATTACCGGATAAACCCGGTTTGCGGGAATTAGGCTCTGTCGCTCGATCACTGCGTTCAAAAGGATATGACATTATTTTTGATCTGCAAAAACACTGGCGCAGTTATTTCCTCGCTTTCGGAGCAAAGAGCAAATCGGTGCGGTTGTCCAAAAAATATGCACTGCAACGATTTTTATTAGTGCGCGGCAAAATAAACCGTTACAAAGAAATTCCCGAATATATACCGGAGCGCTACTTTTATGCATTGCGCAATCTGGATATAAAATGGCAAAAACGCCGCTTGGAATTTTATATCCCCGATGCAATATGGAACGAGGCGGCGCAGAAATTTTCTATTCCATCTCACAAAACGATCATCGCTGTTGCCCCGGGCGCTGCATGGCGTACCAAAAGATGGCCTGTATCGCATTTCATTGCGCTGATTCAGTTGATTCGTAAGGAATTTCATGCTACCTTTATCATCCTGGGAGGAGAGAGTGACCGGGATGTCTGCGCAGAGATAACCGCGCAGGCCGGAGTTCCGGTGGAAAATATGTGCGACCGGACCTCTCTGTTGGAATCGGGAGCTGCACTGAACAGGTGTGAACTGCTGATTACCAACGACACCGGTTTGATGCACATGGCCACGGCGCTCGACAGAAAAGTGATTGCTGTTTTTGGACCCACGGTGAAAGAATTTGGTTTTTTCCCCTTCCCGGATAAGGCAGAAGTGGTTGAAAACCTGGATGTTCGGTGTCGCCCCTGTTCCTATCACGGCACGGATTGGTGCCCTAAAAAGCACTTTCGCTGTATGGAAGAGATCAAACCTGAACAGGTTTTTCAGATAGCGGCGAGAATGTTGACAAATTAACCCGGAAACATGATTCATGAAATCGTTTTGGTTCATCGTTTATAATATTTTAATTTTGCCGCTGATGATTCTGGCATCAACTGTTTTGAGCCTTTTCAACCGGAAAATAAAAATTGGCCGGGCCGGGAAAAAAGCGGCTTTACGCCGGGTGGAAAAATTTGCTGCACGCAGGCAGGAAGAAACTTCTTTGATTTTATTCCATTGCGCTTCCATGGGTGAGTATGAACAGATCAAACCGATCCTTTCTGTGTTATCGGCCGAAGAAGCGGAACTGCTAAAAGTTGTCTGCTTTTTTTCTCCATCCGGCTACGAAAATGCCGGCGAGAATCCGGATGTAGATTTAAAAATATATGCGCCGTTGGATTCTTTACGCACCGTACGCAAATTTCTAAATCTGTTGCAACCGTCTGTTTATGTTATCTCCAAACATGATGTCTGGCCAAACTTAATCTGGTCTTTATACAACCGGAAAATTCCGGTTATTCTGATTAACGGTACCATGCCGGCTGATTCATTCATTACCAAATCGTTGATTCGCCATTTTTACCGTGCCGTTTTTACCTGCTTCCAATTCATTGCGCCGGCAAATGAAGTTGACCGGATCGGGTTTGTAAAAATTTGTAAGCAGCACGTTCCTTTACAAATAATGGGCGATACCCGGTTTGATCAAGTGTTGGTGCGCAGTCTGGAGAATAAAAGAAAGGATATCCTTCCTAATCGCCCTTTCGAAAAACGGTTGACAATTATTGCCGGTAGCGTCTGGCCTTCGGATGAAGAGCATCTTTTCCCGGCTCTTTTAGAATTGCTCAAAGAGCAGCCAACCCTTTTTTTAATTGTGGTTCCCCATGAACCGGGAGAGCAGCATGTGAGCCAAATCAAAAAATATTTTGCCGGTCATCAGCATTCCTCGTTTTTGTTTTCCGATGGGAACTTTAAGAAGAATATTTTGCGGCATCGTATCCTGATTGTGAACCGCATCGGCATTTTGGCCAATTTGTACGGCTACTGTGATATTGCCTGCGTGGGCGGCAGCTTCGACCCGGGCGTACATAATGTGATGGAACCGGCTGCGTTTCACATGCCGGTTCTGTTTGGTCCTAAAATACTCAATTCGCCGGAAGCGCTTGAACTGGTACGCCGGGAGGCAGGATTTAAAATCGAAAACCGGCAGGAAGCATATAATATGCTCAAAAAACTGTGCCGTGAGCCGGAGTACCGTAAAACCTGCGGCGAGCGGGCTTTTGCTTTGATCGACGAGAACAGCGGGGGAACACAAAAGATTGCCGATAAAATTTTGGCTTTGGTAAAGAATAAAAAACGTTGAATCGTTACGACATAAAATGATCCGTTTAAAAGATGTAACTTTCAGATATCCCGATGGGGAACAGGATATCCTTTCTCATATTTCGCTAAAAATTTTACCGGGTGTTCCCGTCAGCATCATGGGCGCCAATGGTTCAGGCAAAAGCACCCTGGCGCGGTGTCTGAATGGATTGCTGCTGCCGGTTTCCGGATTAGTGGAGGTGGAAGGATTTGAAAGCCGACAGGAGGCGGATAACGAACGTATTCGCCGATTGGTGGGGATGGTATTCCAAAACCCGGACAATCAGATTGTCAGCACAACGGTGGAGCGGGAGATCGCTTTTGGCATGGAGAATTTGAGTTTTCCCTACCGGCAGATGATCGATACGGTGAAAGATCTGCTGACCGAGTTCAATTTAGTTGAATATCGTTCTCGTTCCCCTCATTACTTGTCCGGCGGAGAGAAGCAATTGTTAGCATTAGCGGCGGTTCTGGCCATGCAGCCGCTTTATCTGATTTTAGATGAACCGACCTCCCTTTTAGACCCTTATTCCAGAAAGAAAATTTTGACCACTATTTTTCAAAATTCCAACGGGCGATTCAAAAATGTAACGCCGGTCTTGATCACCCAGTATCCGGAAGAGACCTTTTTTACGGAACGATTGATCATTCTCCATCACGGCAAGATTGAATTTAACGACTCTCCCGGACGGGTTTTTACTAACCCGGAACGGCTGCTGCAGATCGGCATTAATGTACCGATCGAGTACAAATTAAACCTGGGCAGACAAGTTGAAAATTGAGCTGCAAAATATTCATTTCAAATACGGACAATTTGGCGCGCCGGGAAAGAGTGATCCTGCCTTGCAAAATATCGATTTAAAGATTTCCCGGCATGAGATCATCGGCATTGTCGGACCGAGCGGTTCCGGGAAAACTACACTGGTGCAAATTTTAAACGGATTGCTTGAACCCACTATCGGCAGTGTATTATTAAACGGGCGGCAGGCTGTCTACAAAGGAGAATTTGCCCATTCCTGGCATTGGTGCATCGGGATGGTGTTTCAGTTTCCGGAGATGCAATTTTTTGAAAATACGGTGTTTGATGAAATCGCTTATGCGTTGAAAAATCGACAGCTTGATGAGCGGGAAATAGAACGACGGATCAATAATGTAGCCGGCATCCTGGAATTTCAGTCGGATGAATTTCTGCGGCGGTCTCCTTTTCGCCTGAGTGAAGGACAAAAAAGGCGGGTGGCCATCGCCAGTATTCTGGTACTGGAGCCGGAAATTCTGATTTTGGATGAACCAACTGCCGGACTGGATTATTCCGGCATTGAAATTTTAAAACGAATCATCATCCGGATTTATAGCGAGAAAAAAACAGTTCTTGTCGTGTCACACGACATGGATTTTGTCGCTGAAATTGTCCAGCGGGTCATTCTGCTTTCGGGGGGCAGGATTCGGTTTGACGGTGCAAAAAAAGATTTTTTTACACAGGAAAAGTTACTCGCCAAATCCCATCTGGAATTACCGCAAATTATGAAACTGGCGAAAAAATTGCGCCGTGAGGGAATGAATGTAACTTATCCTGTATTTCAACTGCAGGATTTTAAAAGCGTAGAATAGTCCGGTTTGTAACAGGTTTTATTATCGGTATCCGACCCAATCTATATTTCAATGATTTTCCCTTTCTTCTGTGCCAAAATGCTACACTTGCCGGAAAAATGAGCAGTAATTATACTGATTTTATCCCAGTTGAAACATCCCCGCTGTCACTGAAAAATCAAATAAATCTTTCCTTATTAATTTCAAGTTTGTAACTCAATCAATTTGTTAATCTTGCCGATAACTATTATTGAAGCTTTACAAAGAAAGTTTCTTTCGGATAGGACAGGAACGATTATTGCTTGATTATGGATGATGATTATGAAAAAAGTGTGGCAGGAGAGTGCGGATGTCAATTGGAGTTTCTGAAGTAGCGGATCAAAGTGTAAATAACATAGATAGCAATAGTTATAAAGATTGGAGTAACTTCGGTTTCGACAGCCACTATCCCTTAGTGAGCCGGAGCAAAAAGATGAAAGAGATTTTTTCTCTCATCAAGAAGATTTCCAAAAGTAATGCTACCGTCCTGATTCAGGGCGAAACCGGCACCGGCAAAGAATTGATCGCCGGTCTCATCCAGTTCATCAGTCCCCGTGCCAACAAGCCGTTTGTGAAGGTGAATTGTGCGGCGCTGCCGGAAAATTTATTGGAGAGTGAATTGTTCGGTCATGAAAAGGGGGCGTTCACCGGCGCTTTTCAGGCTCATGCCGGAAAGTTTGAGCAGGCGCATCAGGGCACTATTTTTTTGGATGAAATCGGCGATATGCATCTGACAACTCAATCTAAAATATTGCGTGTTTTGCAGGATCGGGAATTTTCCAAAGTAGGCAGCAGTAAAAATACAAAAGTTGATGTGCGCATTATTGCCGCCACCAACAAAGATCTGGAAAAAGCGATCGAAGACAGTGACTTCCGGGCTGATCTCTACTACCGCATCAATGTGGTCAACATCCACTTGCCGCCGCTGCGGGAAAGAATAGACGACATTCCTTTAATTGCCGAATTTTTCCGGCGAAAATTGGCTCAGGAGCTGCGTAAGCCTGTGGGAAATTTTTCCGAAGAAACAAAAGAAATCCTGATGCACCACCGCTGGCCCGGCAATATTCGCGAATTGCGTAATATTATTGAACGGGCGGTGCTGATTGTCGAGGAAGGCCAGATGATTACACCCAGGGATTTGTCGCTGAGTGGCAAGGATTATTTCGCCGCCGGCGGACCGGATCGCCGTCAACCATCCCAGGCGCTTTTTTATGCAAATTCACTGAATTTGGCTGAGATTGAAAAAGGGGCAATCGAAAAAGCGTTGGAGCTGAATCATTTCATTCAAAAAGACGCCGCCAAACTTCTCGGTGTTTCTTCCCGTGTGCTTAATTACAAAATTTCGCAGTACAATATCACCCATCCTTCCTGGAGAAAAAACTCGAACTAAACGGAGTTTTATATAAATGACCGGAAAAATATTCGCTCTTTTTTTTCTTGCCGTGCATATTCTTTTTTTGAACCTCGCTTTTTCCGCCACCTTAACGATTACCTGGCAGGCAAATAGCGAACCGGATCTGGCCGGGTACCGGGTTTATTACGGACAAAGTTCGGGAAATTATGCCCAGGTGATCGATGTAGGAAATATTCTTGAATTTACCATTAATAATCTGGATGTGAATAAACAGTATTTTATTTCGCTGACTGCTTATGATACCAACAGCAATGAAAGTGGTTTTTCCACAGAAGTGAGCGGTTATCCCGAAGAAGTTGCCGGCACGCCTGTTGACGAGCCCGAAGTGTTTATTTTGTATCAAAATTACCCGAATCCTTTCAATCCTTCCACCACCATTCCCTATTATCTGGCGGATGACGGCAAGGTGATTCTGCGCATCCTGAATACAAAAGGCCAGACTGTCAGAATTTTGGTAGAAGAGGAGAAATCCGCTGGAATGTATCGGGCCTTTTGGGACGGAAAAGACATTTTTGGCCGTGAAGTTGCCTCCGGTATTTATTTCGCCAGCATGGAAACGCCTTTTTTCCGCCTGTCCCTGCCCATTGTGATTTTCCGGTAAAATAATAAAAATCAAACCTCATTTTAAGATTTAATGTAACTATTCAGCTCACGTCTGTCTGACACAGGCAGAAAGCACACGAAACAATCGAATGATCTCATCTTACTTTTTTCCTGTTTTTTTTTGAGTCTTTCGCGGGCTGCCTGAGTAGTGACAATACCGTAACACTTTAGTTTTTTGAACAAATACGCTTCCTTTGCGCTCTCTGCGTCTCTGCATTTTAAAGCGCCTGTTTTTTAACACAGAGACGCGGAGGGCGCAGAGAAATTGAAAAAATCGTCTGCCTGTTCAGCCCGCGAAATACACGAAATCATACGAATAGGACAAAATAGTTAACGATTCGCGTTTATTAGCGCTATTAGCGGGCAACCTGAATAGTTACGATTTAATAAAATTTAGCGTACCCTCTAAACAGCTTTCCCTGTCTAACGAATTGTTGATTCCTGTTAAAAAAAAGCAACGGATTCTACAAAAATGTAATTTCATATTTGTGATTCAATCTCGTAATTGAAAACTTGTCTTCTGTTTTATCCATGTGGTGTAACATATTGATAATATAGGGGATGCCCTTGTTTATTCCTCTGGTATGAAATTTGAATAAAGAGATTGACAAGATTAGTAATGATTAGGTTAAGATAAGGAATGGCAGGGTATGAAGGTTTTCGCTACCGGATCGGAGAAGAGCAGGCAAGGATATGGTAGTTTTGTTCTCATCATCTTGTTTTTTTGTATTGTATTTCCCGGACTTCTGTTTGGCAAGAGTGTCACCGTGTCATGGGATGCAAACACGGAAGCGGACCTGTTGGGGTACAAAATTTACTACGGCACCGCTTCGCGATCTTATTCAAAAGTTGTAGACGTAAGCAATGTTGTGCAATATCAGATCGATAATTTGTCGGAAGGACAGACTTACTATTTTGCCGTTACCGCTTACGATACCGCCTACAATGAAAGCGGCTATTCCGCAGAAGCCACCGTCACGTTTGAATCTTCCAATCCGCAGCCGAATCCCGCATCCGGTCCGCCGGTTATTACCGATGTGGTATTCATGAATTTGCAGACGATTAAGGTGTATTTTAGTCAACAAATGAACGAAAGCAGCATCAAAAATACGGCAAATTACAGTATTTCACCCACGGTTCAAATTGTCTCTATCGATGCCGATACCAGCCTCATGTTTGTCGAAATTACCACCAGCACACACCGGATTGAAACCGATTACACCCTCACCATTCAATATATGATGAACAGTGACGGTGTGGCCTTAGCTGAAACCTATACCAAATCCTATCGCTACCCGGATAAGGAGCCGCCATTTGTCACCGGCATCAATCTGATCGACTACAATACCATTGAGATTTCTTTCAGCGAAAAGATGGATGGACAGTCTGTGGAAAATAAAAATAACTACGGCATCAGTCCATCGCTGGCTGTTAATAGTATCGATCTGGATCAGACAAAAACAAAAGCCGTTTTACACACAGATGCTCATTCCAGTTCGGTAAATTATGTATTGAATATCAACGGTCTGAAAGATGCACGGGGCAATGCCCTGACAAATGCGTTTTCCATCTCCTATTCTTTTGCCGATCAGTCTCCGCCCCGGGTTGTTAGTGTCCAGGCAGAAAACCGAACCACGTTGAATTGTTATTTTTCCAGCAAGATGGATTATGCATCCATTTCAAATAAAAATAATTACAAAATTGAACCGCACGTTGATATTTACGATATCCTGATTGATAATACATTACAAAAAGTGACACTGCGTACGGCGGAACATCAATCTCTTATTTCTTACCAAATTACGATTTCCGGCGTGAAAGATTTTAAACAAAAACAGTTGCCGCAGCCTTTTTCCCACACGTACAGTTTTACGGCGGATCAAACATTGCCCATTCCGGTAGTGGCAGCTCAGGTAACGGATGTGATTTTCAGCAATTTGCAAACGATCCGCGTCTATTTCAATCAACAGATGGACAATGTGAGTATGGCAGATGCGGCAAACTACAGTATTTCTCCGGGGGTGCAGATTTTATCCATCGCCGCTGATGCAAGTCAAATGTTTGTGGTGATTGGTACCAGCACGCATCAGCAGGAAAAAGATTACAAGTTAACCATTAAAAATGTGAAGAATGTTTCGGACATCGCGATGGCTCAACCCTATGTTAAAAAATACCGCTTTTCGGATACCAATCCGCCGTTTCTGTCCGGGATTAATTTACTCAATTTAACTACACTGGAAATTAGCTTTAATGAACCGGTTGATCAAGTTTCGGCTACCGACAAGAATCATTATTCAATCACACCGGACGTTGTCATCCATCAGGTGAGTTTGAATCAGGCTAAAACAAAGGCCACCATTACAACAGATGCCCATTCCAATGCAGTGTCCTACAAATTAACGGTTCAGGGAGTAAAAGATATCAAAGGGAACGCCATCACCAATCCTTTTGTTATTTCCTATTCCTTTGCAGATCAAACGCCGCCCACCGTCGCCAAAGTTAAAGTAGAAAATATTACCACTCTGGTCTGTTTTTTCTCGAAAAGAATGGATTACGGTTCTATTGCCAATAAAGCCAACTATAGCATCACGCCGGGAGTGGAGATTTTGGACGCTGTTGTGGACACATCCTTGCAAAAGGTTACCATTCGAACCGAAGAGCATCAGGCCGGTGTTGATTACGAAATTGTCATTTCTAATGTGAAAGATTTCAGTCAGAATGAGATGACTAAACCGTTCCATTTTACATATCAGTTTTCCGATACACAGCCTCCTTATGTTACTAAACTGGAACTGCTGTCTTTAACCCAATTGAAGGTCTATTTTAGTGAAAAATTAGATCCGTCCAGCTTTGATAACAACGATATTTTTACCATCGAACCCTCCATTCCGATTCATTCGGTGGAAGTTGATTCTTCTGATAAATTTGTAACACTGAACACGGGGCGGCACAACTATGGAGTGGAAAACAAATTATGGGTTAAAAATGTGTGCGATCCGGCACAGAATTTCATTCCGGAAAATTATTCGATCAAATATGAATTTCGCCGGCCTGCTGAAGTTGATTCGATCAGTAATGCGGTATATCAGACGGCACTTGTTGCTGAGGGAGATTCTTTTTATGTGGACAGAAATTATAAAATTGCAAGTCTGCCCGCCGATCTGCGTGACCTTACCTGGATTAAAACCGGCAATAATGATAAATTCAGCGCCGGTCTGAATTTCCTGAGTTTCCGGGTTCACGAAGATGTGATGGTGTATTTAGGCCATGATGAACGCATCTCTGACAAGCCCGCCTGGCTGCAGGATTGGACGCGCAGCGATCTGTTAATTCGGGATGATCAAAATACCGTTTTCCGCTGTTACAGTAAATCGTTTTCACCGGGAGCTGTGGAACTGGGCGGGAATTACGGCACGGATCAGAGCAACATGTATGTGGTGCTGGTAAAAAGTCTGAGCGACCTGATCAAATATCCCGCCGTTCCCGGTGATGGACAAAACCCGGAAGATAAAACTTTTGAACTCCTGCAAAATTATCCCAATCCGTTTAACCCGATTACGGAGATCCCTTTTATTGTCAAACAGGAAGATCATGTAAAACTGGTGATTTATGATCTGTTGGGCAGGGTTGTAAGAATATTTGAAATGGATATTTTTTCTCCTGGCCGGTATCGCATTATGTGGGATTCCACTTCAAAAGATGGCCTGCCGGTTTCCAGCGGCGTTTATATCTACAGATTGCAGACAAATACTTATCAGCAGACTAAAAAGATGATGCTGGTCAGGTAAGTGGAGGTAATTAAGCAGACCTTCCAGGTTTTAAAAACCTGGAAGGTCTTGTTATTTTTAAGACTTACTCCTTTATCAATTCAAGTCTCTTTTCATAAGCCGCACGGACGATTCTGATATCTTCCAGAAAATGATCCATCTCTTCCAAACGGAGCGCTTGCGGCCCGTCGACCAAAGCATCTTTGGGATAAGGGTGAAAATCAACCAAAATCAGATTGGCGCCGGCGATGACGCCTTGTGCGGTGGCGTGAAATATGTCCAAAATACCGTCGGGAGATGCTTCCCGGGAGCCTACCGAATGGGATGGATCCACACCTGCCGGCATTCTGGTTAATCTTTTTACTACCGGTACGTAAGGGAAATCAACCATGTTGCGATGAGCATCGGAGAAGGCGGTTTTCATGCCGCGCAGGCAAAAAATTACATTGTCGTTGCCTTCACTGGCCAGATATTCCGCAGCGTTCAGAAATTCCCGCAAAGTGATACCAAAACCTCTTTTAAGCAAAACCGGAAAATCCGATTGTTTGCCGATGGCTTTCAGCAATTCAAAATTTTGTGTATTGCGTGTGCCGATTTGTACCATCACACCGGTGGGATTGCCTGTTTTTTCCAGTGTTTCCCGTATTTCTTCAACGTGGTCTTCGTGGGTAACTTCCATGGCAATTACTTTAATGTCGTATTTGCCGGCAAGTTCAAACACATAAGGCAGGCAGGCTTTCCCGTGACCCTGAAAAGAGTACGGATTGGTACGCGGTTTGTACGCTCCCATCCTGGTACATTGTAATCTGCGTTCCTGCAGCGCTTTCATCATTATTTCTACATTTTTCGGATTGTCCACGGCGCACAGTCCGGCAAAAATATGCAGTGAATCCTGATCGAAATGGATGCCGTTGTAATTGAAACCGGTGATCCTGTGATTGTCGTGATGCCGTCCCAAAATCCGGAATTCGTCGGATATTCTGATGGCTCGTTCCACGGCGGGCAGGGATTCTATCTCTTCCCGGTGGATTTTTGAGGTGTCGCCCACCAGGTAAATTTCAGTTAAATGCTGTTGTTGTCCCAAAACGCTGTGCCGCTGCAGACGGATATTGGGGAGTTTGCGCAAAGAATCCCAGGTTTGTTGAAATGCTTCGCTGTTTTCATCCACATTGGGTTTAAGAATTACGATCATCTCTGCCGTTACCTCACTTAAGTAATCGGTTGTTATTTTAGATTGAATTTGATTGTTCTATTCGCATGTTCACCGGAAATCAGGTCGGTTATTTTGGTTTCCAATTTTTTCTCCCGTTGGCGGAAGCAGAAAAATCCAGCGCTGAATAATTCTGTTCAAAGAAGTTGCTGCCACTTTCAAATGAAAATAAAAATATAAACTTCGGAAAGCTGTGAATCAATACCATTTTTAAAGAAAAATATTTTTCCCTTGCGATTGAACTTATGTTGTTTTATATTTTTGCCTGAATTAACTAAAAATAGCGGTGTTTTGTTGTATGAATTCAATTTCTCTAAAAATTTATTTGATTTATTCTGTCCCCGGTTATTCCTGTTTCCGGAGAAATGAAATTGATGTGTACCGTTCTCTTCCTCTTATTCCTTCTAAAAAAACGGCATTGCGCCGTGCTCGATCTTAGGAATTGTTTCTGAATTTTTAGAAAAATAAATTATTCAGAAACAGTTCCTGTGACTACAATTTATTCTTCTTATATATTTTATTCAGATATTTTGCAAAATATTTTCGACTGATAATGAACCGTCAGACTAAGAAAAGCAAGCGTCCCCAATTGCGCTAACACTACAGGGCGCTTCAGCGTATTTCCTATTCTTAGCCCGGGGGGTTACTCTCAGGTGATCTTGAAACGTCGGTTCACATACAACTCAAAAAAACGGAGGATAATATGGAAAAAATGACAGGTCAAAAAGTGGTGCTTGCTTACAGCGGCGGACTGGATACGTCGGTGATTTTGAAATGGCTCATCAATAAGGGGTTCGAAGTTGTCTGTTTTGTCGGTAATGTGGGACAGACGGATGATTTTCCCTCCATTGAGGAAAAAGCTTTAGCCACCGGTGCGGTAAAAGTGTTCATCGAGGATTTGCGGGAAGAGTTTGTTACCGATTTCATCTTTCCCGCCATGCGCGGCAACGCCATTTACGAAGGACGGTACTTGTTGGGTACGGCTCTGGCCAGACCGCTGCTTGCCAAAAGGCAAATTGAAATCGCCGAACAGGAAGGTGCAAATTATGTTTCCCACGGCGCCACCGGCAAAGGGAACGACCAGGTTCGGTTTGAACTCACTTATTATGCGCTTCATCCGGAAATAAAAATCATTTCGCCCTGGAAGGATGCGGAATTTCTCTCCCAATTTAAAGGAAGATCAGATTTAATTGCTTATGCAGAGAAATGGAACATTCCGGTGAAGGCTTCCAAAGCCAAACCGTACAGCGAGGATGACAATATCATGCACATCAGTCATGAGGCGGGCATTTTGGAAGACCCCTACTTTAATCCGCTGGAGAATATCTTCAGCCGCTTAAAAATGATCCGGCAAACCCCGGATGAAGAAACCGTCATTCAAGTTCATTTCGAAAACGGTAATCCGGTGAAAGTAGTGAATCGAAATGACGGCACGACAGTGGAAAATCCACTGGAATTGTTCATCTATCTGAATCAACTTGCGGAAGAAAACGGTATAGGCAGGGTAGATATGGTTGAAAACCGGTACATCGGCATAAAATCCAGAGGAATTTACGAGACGCCGGGAGCAACCATTCTGTGGCAGGCGCATCGTGATCTGGAAGGGCTGGCCATGGACAAAGAAGTGATGCACTTGCGGGATATGCTGATACCTAAATTTGCCGAATTGATTTATAACGGTTACTGGTTTTCACCGGAAATGGATTTTCTGATGAGCGCGTTCAACAAAAGTCAGGAGGCAATCGACGGCGAAGTAGCGCTTTCTCTGTTTAAAGGAAATGTGACGATTTTGGGCCGCTCCTCTCCCACTTCGCTGTATGACCAGGATCTGTCCAGCATGGAGGTGGAAGGCGGTTTTGACGCTACCGAATCAACCGGATTCATCAATATCAGCGCCATCCGGTTGAAAGCGCACAATCTGGTTTTAAGAAAATTGAACCCTTATGACTGGCGGGAAAAACAGGTAACCGCCAATTTACATCCAAAAAAATGAGGACCAGGCGATGAAACTGTGGCAAAAAGAGTACGATTTGAACGCCCAAATTGAGAATTTTACCGTGGGCAATGATCCGCTGCTGGATCAAAAGCTGGTAAAATATGATTGCCTCGCTTCAATCGCTCACGCTCAAATGCTGGGCGAGTTACATATTTTGACGGAAGAAGAAGTTGCAAAACTGGTGTGGGAATTGAACCGGATTATCGATTTGCAGATGGCCGGACAGTTCAAAATTTCCAGATCCGATGAGGATTGTCATACGGCGATTGAAAATCATCTTGTGCGGGAAATAGGCGAAGCGGGCAAAAAGATTCACACCGGCCGTTCGCGCAATGATCAGGTTTTGACGGCGCTGAGGCTGTACTACAAAAATGAACTGTCCGTTGTGGAACAATTGGCGCAGGAATTCATCGTCTTCGCTGCCGGTTTTGTCGATCGATACGGTTCCATTGAAATGCCGGGTTACACCCATTCGCGGAAAGCCATGCCTTCTTCCGTAAAACTGTGGGCCGGCGCTTTTTCAGATTCGATGAAAGATAATCTCATTCTGCTTAACACGGTTTATCAATTAACCGATCAATCCCCATTGGGAACCGGAGCGGGTTACGGTGTGCCCATAAAGCTGAACCGGCAATTTACGGCGCAAAAACTGGGTTTTGCGAAAGTGCAGGAAAATGCTGTCTATGTGCAGAATTCCAGAGGGAAATTTGAAGCGAGCATCGTACATGCGCTTGGGCAGATCATGTTTGATGTGAACAAAATAGCGACGGATCTGATTTTTTTCAGCGCCGGGGAAAGAGCCTTTTTTACATTGCCGGCGGAAATTTGTACGGGAAGTTCCATCATGCCGCATAAAAAAAATCCGGATGTGCTTGAATTACTGCGCGCTAAATATCATGTTGTTCTTGCCGCAGAGATGCAGTTGAAGAGCGGCAGCGCTAACCTGATTTCAGGCTACAATCGCGATATGCAGCTTAGCAAGGAACCGGTGATGAAAACTTTTGCCGTTACGCAGGAGAGCTTGTCGATTCTCTCCCTTGTTTTCGGTAAGATTACCGTTAATGAACAAAACTGTAAAAGGGGGATGACAAATGAACTCTTTGCCACGGGTGAAGTGTATCGTCTGGTAGCATCCGGCGTGCCGTTCCGGGAAGCGTACCGGAAAGTAGCGCAAAAATATTTTCATTGATTTTATGCCGCAATTCTTTTTCTTTATAAGTCGGGTTAAATCTTCCGGAAACCTTAAACCTTCCAGGTTTTTAAAACCTGGAAGGTTTCTCATCAGGGTGGAAGGTTTTTCATCAAAGTGAAAGGTTGTCATTTCTAAAAGGCAACTATGTAGGTAGATTGAAGGAACACCCCCGTACCCTCCTCAAGGTGGTACGGGGGTATAAAAAAACTTCAAACATAAGCGTATCCTATTCTGAATAGTTACCCTCAAATCTAAAAAAATACAAGGAACTTATGCAGAACAAACAGATTAAAGCAAGATTGGAACTGGAGGACGGTTCGGTTTTCCACGGTTTCTCATTCGGCGCGCAAAAGTCGGTGGCCGGGGAAGTGGTTTTCAACACCGGCATGGTAGGGTACCCGGAGAGTCTGACGGACCCATCCTATTACGGCCAGATTTTGGTGCTGACCTATCCGCTGATAGGGAATTACGGCGTGCCGGAATCAAAAGTGGTGGATGGTTTGAATAACTGGTTCGAATCGATAAAAATCAGAATTTTGGGCCTGATTGTTTCCGAATATTCGTTTGAATACAGTCACTGGCAGGCGCAGAAAAGTCTTTCCGGCTGGCTGATCGAACACGATGTGCCGGCGCTTTACGGCATCGATACGCGTATGCTCACCAAACGTTTGCGGGATGAGGGCACCATGTTGGGGCGCGTTCTGTTCCGCACCGATGCGGTCAATTTTTTCGATCCCAATAAAATGAACTTAGTGGAAAAAGTAAGTGTCGCCCGGCCTGTTGAATACGGCGCCGGTGATAAAAAAGTAATTTTGGTGGATTGCGGCTGCAAAGAAAATATTTTACGCAGTCTGGTGCAGCGCAATTTGCTGGTGAAGAGTGTGCCGTGGAATTACGATTTCACCGCAGAACAATTTGACGGTGTGGTAATCTCCAACGGGCCGGGCGATCCCAAAATGTGTAAAGAAACCATTGCAACGGTGCAGAAAGTAATGGAAAAAGAGGTGCCCGTATTCGGCATCTGTATGGGCAACCAGATATTGGCCCTGGCCGCCGGCGCCGATACGTACAAACTGAAATTCGGTCACCGCAGTCAAAATCAGCCCTGCATCGAGGAGGGGACAAAACGCTGTTACATCACTTCCCAAAATCACGGATTCGCCGTGGATGGCAGAACCCTGCCGGAAAATTGGGAACCGTGGTTTGTCAATGCCAACGACGGCACCAATGAAGGGATCCGGCATGTAGCCAAACCGTTCATGAGCGTGCAGTTTCACCCGGAAGCGGCGCCGGGACCTGTGGATACGGAACTTCTTTTCGATGATTTTAAAAGGATGCTTGTATGATTCCCAAACCTAAAAAAGTGATTATTCTTGGCAGTTCGGCTTTAAAAATCGGCGAAGCCGGGGAGTTCGATTATTCCGGCAGTCAGGCCATCAAAGCGCTGAAAGAGGAAGGCGTGGCCACGGTTCTGGTTAATCCAAATATTGCCACTATTCAAACTTCCGATCATCTGGCCGATGAGGTTTATTTTTTACCGGTAACGTCCTATTTTGTGGAACAGATCATTAAAAAAGAAAAGCCGGATGGTATTCTGCTCTCTTTCGGCGGTCAGACCGCGCTCAATTGCGGCGTGGATTTGCGGCGCAGCGGTGTGCTGCGCCGTTATGGTGTAAATGTCCTCGGCACTTCGGTGGAAGCGATCATGAACACGGAAGACCGGAAACTGTTCACCGCCAAATTGAAACAGATCGATGTGAAAGTTCCCCATAATTACGCTGTGAATAACGTCGACGAAGCGGTGGCCAGGGCGCGGGAAATCGGTTTTCCGGTGATGATTCGTATCGCGTACGCCCTGGGCGGTTTGGGCTCCGGTATCTGCATCGATGAAGAAGCGGTGAAAGAACTGGCGCAAAAGGCGTTTTCATACACCGGCCAAATTTTGGTGGAAGAATATTTGTTGGGCTGGAAGGAGATCGAATACGAAATTATCCGCGATCAGTACGACAACTGCCTTTCCGTGTGCAATATGGAAAATTTTGACCCCATGGGGATTCACACAGGAGAAAGCATTGTGGTGGCGCCCAGCCAGACGCTCACCAATCGCGAATATCACCAATTGCGGGAAATTGCCATTCGAACCGTGCGTCACCTGGGCATTGTGGGCGAATGCAACATCCAGTACGCACTGGATGCCGAATCCGAAGATTACCGGGTCATCGAAATCAATGCGCGTCTGTCCCGCAGTTCCGCGCTGGCTTCCAAAGCGACGGGGTATCCTTTGGCGGCGGTCGCGGCAAAATTAGCTCTGGGCTACAGTTTGGTCGATCTGCCCAATTCGATTACGAAAATCACCAAAGCCTGCTATGAACCGGCGCTGGATTATGTGGTAGTGAAAATTCCCCGGTGGGATCTGAAAAAATTCAAACAGGTCTCCAATAAACTGGGTTCGGGGATGAAGTCTGTTGGCGAGGTGATGGCCATCGGCAGAAAATTTGAGGAAGCGCTGCAGAAGGGACTGCGTATGCTGGAGATCGGTGTCAGCGGTTTAGTGCTCAATGCCGCGCCGCCCGCCGGGGAATTGGCAAAAGAACTTTCGCAGCCGACGGATCTGCGCGTTTTTGCCATCCCGGAAGCGATTAAGCAGGATTTCTCCATCGAAAATATCCACGATCTGACCCACATCGACAAATGGTTCCTGTATAAAATTAAAAATATTGTGGCCATTGAAACGGAGCTGAAAAAATTAGGTGAACAAAGATGTCCCGGCGATCTGATGTTGCAGGCCAAACAGCACGGTTTTTCCGATGAGCAGATCGGCAGGGCTCTGGAAACGGATGAAGAGCAGGTCCGGCAGCTTAGAAAAAATTACAACATTACGCCCAGCGTCAAGCAGATCGATACGCTGGCGGCGGAATATCCGGCGCAAACCAATTATCTTTACCTTACTTACAACGGCATGGAAGACGATCTGTCGTTTCTGGATCGCAACTCCGTGATGGTGCTGGGCAGCGGCGCCTATCGCATCGGCAGCTCGGTGGAATTTGACTGGTGCTGTATGAATTCCGTAAAAACCCTGAAAAAATTGAACTACCAAACCATCATGGTCAACTACAATCCGGAGACGGTGAGCACAGATTTTGATGAATGCGACAAACTCTATTTCGATGAACTCAGCTACGAAACGGTTCTGGATATTTACGAGAAGGAAAAGCCGGTCGGCGTCATTATTTCCATGGGCGGGCAGATTCCCAATAATCTGGCGCTACGCCTGGCTAGTGCCGGAGTGAAGTTGTTGGGCACCTCCGCATTGAATATCGATAAAGCGGAAGACCGCCGCAAATTTTCCAAACTGTTAGATACGCTGGGGATCGATCAGCCGGAGTGGAAGGAACTCACTTCCATGGCAGAAGCGACCCGGTTTGCCAATACGGTCGGTTACCCGGTTTTAATCCGTCCCTCTTATGTGTTAAGCGGCGCGGCCATGAGTGTGGCTTCCAATGATTTGGAGCTGGAAAGGTTTTTGAACAAAGCCGCGGATATTTCCGCCGATCATCCCGTGGTGATCAGCAAATTCATCGAAAATGCCAAAGAGATCGAGATCGACGCCGTGGCACAGGAAGGAGAGTTGATGGTGTTCGCGATCACGGAACATGTGGAAAATGCCGGCGTCCATTCCGGTGACGCCACCATCGTGCTGCCGCCGCAGCGAACCTTTTTGGAAACCACCCGCCGGGTGAAAAAAATGGCCCGGGAGATTGCCGGTTCATTAAAAATCAACGGGCCGTTCAATATCCAATTTGTCGCCAAAGAGAATGCGGTGCGGGTGATCGAGTGCAATTTGCGCGCCTCCCGCAGTTTTCCGTTTGTTTCCAAAATTTTCAAAGTGAATTTCATTGATGTGGCTACAAAGGTGATCATGGGGCATCATGTTCCGAAAATTGATCGCTCTGCTTTCGATCTGGAATATGTGGGCGTTAAAGCGCCGCAATTTTCCTTCACCCGCCTGATCGGCGCCGATCCGACACTGGGGGTAGAGATGTCCTCCACCGGCGAGGTGGGCTGCATCGGCGATGATTTTGAGGAAGCGTTTCTGAAAGCGCTGCTGTCGGTTGGCTACAAACTGCCGGTGAAAAATGTACTTCTCTCCACCGGCCCCATTGAATCGAAAGCGGAATTTTTACCCTGCACCCGAACCATGCAGAAAATGGGCATCCATTTTTACGCCACCGGCGGCACAGCCCGGTTTCTGGCAGAAAATGGGATCGAGGCGGAAAAAGTGCACTGGCCCCTTTCGGGAAAACAGCCCAACGTGCTTGATTACCTCACCGGCGGTAAAGTTGATCTGGTAATCAATATTCCCAAAAATTATCAGGAAGATGAACTGACGAACGACTATATTATCCGCCGTACCGCCGTGGATTACGCTATTCCGCTGTTCACCAATGTGCAGTTAGCCCGCCGGTTTGTGGAATCCGTTTCCCGCGTGAATTTGAAAGATTTGCAGATAAAAAGCTGGAAAGAATATTGATGTTTTGTGGCTATTTAGGTAAGTGAAATTACACCCCCCGTACCCTCCTCAAGGGGGACTCTAATTCCCCCTTTAAGAAGGGTACGGGGGGTGTTAAACAAGTTTTTTTATTCATAGTTTGCGCCTCTACCTAAATTGTGGTTTAAGACCTGGCGGGTTTCGCAAATTTTCCGATTTTAATCATTCAATTTCACTGAATAATACCGGAGCTAAACCTGCCGGGTCTTTTCTGAGTGAACGAATAGATTTCCCGGAGAATCAAACAACAAGAATTCGAGGCAATCATGAAAACATCCCTTTTTTACCCCGTTTGTTTTTTTATCCTTTTTGTTTTTCTGTTTACCGTTACCGTTTCTGTGGCAAAAGAAAAACCCCGTATTCGGGAACTGGGCATCTCCGTTGGTATTTTGCCGACCGGAAAATGGAATGCCATCACCGATGTGCCGGGTGTTAAAGTGGGACATGCCACGCTGATTAAAGGAGATTCGTTTCGCACCGGTGTAACCGTTATCCTGCCCCACGACGGAAATCTGTTCCGGGAAAAAGTGACCGGCGCCATTTATGTCGGCAACGGTTTCGGTAAATTGTTGGGCAAAATCCAGGTGGACGAACTTGGTGAAATTGAAACGCCCGTCGCGCTGACCAGCACGCTGAATGTATTCCGTGTCGCCGATGCGCTGATCGATTACATGCTTAGTTTGCCGGGAAATGAAGATGTGCGTTCCATCAACCCTGTTGTGGGAGAAACCAATGACGGCAGGTTAAACGACATTCAAAAAAGAGCTGTGGGCAAAGAACAGGTATTTGCTGCGCTTCGGGACGCTAAATCGGGACCGGTTGACGAAGGAAATGTGGGCGCCGGTACCGGTACCGTCTGTTTCGGTTTCAAAGGCGGTATCGGTACCTCTTCGCGGAAGTTGCCACGGGAACTGGGAGGTTTTACCGTTGGCGTTCTTGTGCAGACTAATTTCGGCGGCGTGCTGCAGATCAACGGCGTGCCGGTTGGGCAAAAATTAGGCAAATATCCATACAAACGGTTCCTGAATAAAAAAGACGACGGCTCCTGCGCCATTGTTGTTGCCACCGATGCGCCGCTTTCCGCCCGGAACTTGAAACGGCTGGCCAAGCGAACCCTGTTGGGATTGGCCAGAACCGGAGGGTACATGAGCAACGGCAGCGGCGATTATGTGATTGCGTTTTCTACTTTTGCCGGAAACCGGGTCTCATCGGCCGGGCATGAAAAAAAGCGCAAAAAAACCGATGTTGATAACAACGCCATGAGTCCGTTGTTTTTGGCAGCCGTGGAAGCAACGGAGGAGGCAATTTATAATTCGCTGTTCCAGGCGAAAACCATGACCGGATTCAAAGGCAGAACTGTGGAAGAACTGCCTCTAAATGAAGTGATCCCCTGGCTGAAAGAGAAATAAAGTTTTATTTACCCGGGCAGGGGGACATTCAAAACAGAAGCCGACCTTTTTAGAAAAGGTCAGCTTCTGTGCCTCTTCCGCACATTTCTCTACGAATCTATTTTTAACTTGACACTGTAGCAATTTTTACTTACAATTAGTTTGTTTATCTTACAAAAATAACAAAATATTGCGCCCTGTTTAATGAAAAAGACAAAAAATGCCGATTCATGATCTGGAAAAAAACATCACGCTTCTGAGGGATATCAACGAAATTTATATTTTGAAATTGATCAAAGAAGAGGGGCCTATCTCCCGGGCGGAGTTGTCGCGGCGCTACAATATCTCCAGAGCTGCGGTTTCAGATATTGTCTCCCGCCTGATTAAGCGGGATTTCATCCGGGAAATTGGTCCGGGCGTATCTTCCGACAAAGGCGGCCGCAAGCCGGTTATGCTTTCTTTTAATGAAAAGGCCGGCTATATCATCGGTGTAGAATTACGCAAATCACATTTTCGTGTAGCGGTTTGCGATCTCTACGCAAACATTTTGTCTATTTGCCGGAAAAGCTTTTCTGCAGATCAGGAAGGGGAAAAATTAATTCAACAGGTTGTGGATGCCATCCATCGTCTGATCGGCAAAGAAAAAATCCGTCCTGAACAATTATTCGGCATCGGTATTGGTATTCCCGGCCTGGTCGATGTAAAGCGGGGAGTTTTAACGGAAGCCCATAGCGTAAAACCCTGGCGGGGGCTTGAATTAAAGGAAATATTCAAAAAGTGTTGCAGCTCCTATGTGTATGTGGACAATGATATCAAAATGGCTGCCATCGGCGAATTTGTGTTTGGCCAAAAGAGACAGATGAACAATATGATCTTCATCGGCGTGGGAGAGGGGATTGGCGCCGGCTTCATTATCGATGGGAAGATTCACCGGGGGATTACCTACAGCGCCGGAGAAATCGGTTACGACGAACTCGGCTATTTTCTGAAAGAAAAAGAAAAATTTCCTCTCCTGTTTCACGGGCAACAGTATTTTGGCGATGTCTTATCTTATCACAACCTGCTTCATTCTTTTGAAATTGCGGTTTATAACGGGTATGAAACCACCCTGGCGGCGCAGGATGTCCCGCTGCAGATAACGGATATTCTTCAGGCGGCGGTGAAGGGTGACGATCTTTGCCGCAAAATATTGGCAGAATATGCGCATTTGCTCAGTATTTTAAGTATCAATTTAATTAATTACCTGAATCCTGAATTAGTTGTTTTTAACGGCGAGATTTTCGAACATAGCAACTGGTTGTTGGATCTGATCAAACAACGGGTGCAAAAAAATATCTTGCATCTTCCCGCCGCCAAAGTAAAAATACAGTCGTCGGTTACCAAAAAAGAGAGCGGCATGAAGGGAGCGGTAGGACTTGTGCTGGAAGATCTGTTTGAACCGCCGTTCATCGATACGCGAAAATATCGCAAAGCTTTCGTAAAATAACCCTGAATCGTTTGTTTATGATGAATTGGATGGTCAAAATTCCGGGCATTGAATCAAACCGTTGGGCGCCCAATTTTAGCTGGGATCGTTTGCTCTCTCTCTGGCATAATTCAGGCATCGGCGGACTCATTATTCCTGTTAGCCTGAATGATCAGTTGAGTGGTCTATTTGACCAGGTACAAACGCTGATCGGCAAAATCAGGGACCGGGAGATGGAATCCTGGCTCATTTTTCCTGTTTTGAATAATTCCGTTTTTTATTTCCGTCATCCCGAATCTCATCCGGTTCATCGCACCGGTGAGGATTTTTCCTTTCCGGGATGGTTTGCGCCAATTTGTCCTACAGATGACCAATACCGCTCTTTTCTTGGTGATGTGATTGCCCGTTCATTAGTCAATTTACCGGCTCATGCAGTCATACTGGATTATGCGCGCACACCCTATTTTTGGGAAGAATGGGGCAATGTAATCGATCCGCACCAGTGGCCGCCTTTTTGTTATTGTGAGCGTTGCCGGTTAAAATTTGAAGCGGACACAAACATAAATTTTGGCGCCGCCAAACCGGCCGATTGGCGAAAATGGCAAGGTGAAATTATTTCCGGTTGGCTGGCGGAGATCAGTGGACAAATACAGAAACTATTCAAAAAAACGCAGGTTGGGGTGCAGCTTTTGCCGTTGGTTTCTGATGACGGAAATGAAATGTGCAGTGAGTGGTTGGGGCAGGATGTGCATCTGTTGCAGAAAAACGCCCATTTCTTCAGCCCCCTGATTTATGAGAAATTATTGGACTGGCATCATGACGACAGCATCGCTTATTTGGTTGAATTGTTGAAGCGCCAAAAATTGCCGGTCATTCCGTCTTTTCAGGTATCGTCTATCAAGTGGGATCGCAGAAAAGAGAGCGGCGACAGCCTGCCTGCTCTAATTGAGCGAATTCAGCCTTTGGGTATTCACAGCGCCACTCTTTTCCACGCCCGCAGTTTACTCAACGAAAAATCGATCCGCAGTATTTTGGGTTGAAAGAATCCCGATAAAGCAAACCGATCCTTGTTTATCATTCCGAGCGAGCGGAGCGACGGGGAATCTCCTGCATTTTGTCTCTTTGAGGATTTTACAGTACCAATTATCTGCTTTTATTTTTCCTTTGTTTCTCTTTCCAGCGCAAGGATCCAATCCGCCGCAAACAAGAGGTTTTTTGCAATGAAATCCGCATGTACCGGGTATTTTCCGTCTTTGCCGCCTTTGCCTGTTTCTACCAAAACGGTTTTTAATCCTGCGTTTTTACCGGTTTGTAAGTCGATGGTGGTGTCGCCGATCATAAAACTGTGCGCCATGTCTATATTCAAATCCCGCTGTGCCTGCTCGATGAGCCCTGTTTTTGGCTTCCGGCAGTTGCAGTTTTCCGCGATGCTGTGGGGACAAAAATAAATTTTATCAATTTGTATATTCTGTTCCGCTAAGAGTTGAAACATCCGCCGGTTCACCCGGTAGAAATCCTCTTTTGTAAAATATCCCAAACCGATACCCGCCTGATTGGTGACTATGATTAAACGGAAACCCATATCCTGCATTTTTTTCAGTCCGGGCAGCACACCCGGCAGCAATTGGAATTTTTCCGGTTCGTGGAGATATTCCGTGTCCATATTAATTGTGCCGTCTCGGTCTACAAAAACAGCCGGTTTGGATTTACTTTCGTGCCGGAGAAAATGAATCTGATTTTCGAACTGAACAGACTGAAATGAACCGGTTTTATCGGCCCGGATCTTTTCGATAATTTTACTTGTGGAGGTATCCGATTCGATGGGAATTAAAACCGCTTTCCCACCATAAGCGGTGACGAACTCCTGCGAAGTTAATTGATCGACGGTGTAATCACCGGCTTTGATATAGATGTCCGGTTTCAGTTGCTCAATATTTTTTCGGTTTCTTCTTTCGTTGAAACCATAGACATAATCTACCGACGCCAATGCAGCCACAATTTTTATGCGCTCATGTTCAGGAATGACGGGACGATTTTTGCCTTTGTAACGCCGCACGGAAGCATCGCTGTTGAGGCCGACAATGAGAATGTCACATTGCTGCCGGGCCTTTTCCAGGTATTCCACATGTCCGGCATGCAGCAGATCAAAAGCGCCGGAAGTAAAGCCTATCACTCGTTTTTCGCTTCGCCATGTGCGGCATAATGGAACCAGCTCGGCACGTTGCTTTATTTTGTCCTTTAGCATTGCACATTCTCCGGAAAATTAAATTTGTTGTAATATTTTAGTCCGTTGAAAATATGGGATTCAACCCCTTCTGACCTCCTCTTATAAAGGGGAGGAATTTCCCCTCCTTTGCTGCAAGGTCTGTACTGAGTCTGCCGAAGTGAGGAGCCAGGAGAGGTTGCTTACCACCAATTATGAAGCATGCACTTTAAATGGGTGCTTGATAGATTTTTTCAGAGAACTAAAGTGTTACAGTTTGTTCAATGTAGCAAAAATATATTTTCGCTGCAACCGGCAATTCCTGTTTCATGGTTTTGAAGACCGGCTCCCTCTTTACCCTTCAATTCAGGTTATTGAAAAAAATAATACTTATCCTGAATATTTGAAAAATCTGCTTGATTATCCTGCGATATTTATTTACTTTTTTAAGTTAACCGGAATTTATGAAGGGAAAAACAGAATGTGGCTCGAAAATAGTATCGCCCTTCTCCCGGCCTATCTGCTCGGTTCCATCCCATCTGCTTATCTTCTGGTTAAATGGCGTTACCACCGGGATGTAACGACTGATGGCAGCGGCAATGTGGGAACGATGAATGTGTTTCGCACCACCCGTTCCAAACCCTTGTCTGTCCTGGTGCTGCTCATGGATTTTTCAAAAGGACTGTTGGCGGCCGGTCTGGCGCGGCAGTTTTTCTCCGCTGATCCGTTCATGATTGGCGCTGCGGCTGTACTTGCTGTATTGGGGCACAATTATCCGGTTTGGTTGAAATTCCATGGCGGGCGTGGTTTGGCAACCGGCGCCGGTGTGATGGTTCTTCTCGCTCCGTCTTTGGCAGGGGTTTGGCTGGTTTTGTGGGCATTGGTTTATTCAATCCTGAGAAAAGTAATTTACGCCAGTGTTCTGGTGACAAGCGCGCTGTTTATTTTTATTTGGTGGCCGGGCGCACTTTTTGTTGCAAACCGGTTGGCAATTCCCGTTTCAATCATTTGTATCTTGATTCTGATTAAACATATTCCAGGAATTCGGGATATCTGGTTGAAGAGTAAAGCAGAATCTATTGAATACTAAAAACGTAACTATTCAGTTGTGCTTGTATTTTGATATGCAGGAAACCTTCGACTGAGTTTATCCTGAGCTTGACGAAGGGCTCAGGCCGGCTAAAATAGCCATGCTGAGCGGATTCGAAGCGTGATTACAATTAATTCATGGAGCACACCTGAGTAGTTACAGAAGAACTTAAATTGAATGAAAGGAGATACTGAATGAAATTAGCCGAAAGAATGAGTCGTTTAGGCACGGAAACCGCTTTTGAAGTTTTAGCAAAAGCAAAAGCATTGGAAGCGAAGGGGAAGAATATTGTTCACCTCGAGTTGGGTGAACCTGATTTTCTCACTCCTAAAAATATTTCCGATGCTGCCATTCAGGCGCTGTGCAACGGACAAACTCATTACGGCCCCGCGCCGGGTTCTCTTGAACTCCGCTCGGTGATTGCCAAAGTCACCGGCCGGTCGCGCAGCCTTGAATTTACTCCCGATCAGGTGGTCGTTACCCCTGGCGCGAAGCCGATCATATTTTTTTCCATTTTGGCCCTGGTGAACGAAGGCGATGAAGTGATTTATCCCAATCCCGGTTTCCCCATTTATGAATCGGTGATCGAATTTGTCGGCGCCAAAGCGGTTCCTTTACCGTTGAAAGAAGAGAAAGAGTTTAGTTTTGATATCAACGATCTGAAACAGCTCATCACCGGCAAGACAAAAATGATCATCCTCAATTCACCACAAAATCCAACCGGCGGTGTGCTGTCAAAGAGCGATCTGGAAGGGATTGTCGGGTTAGTGAAAGATCGTGATATTATGATTCTTTCAGATGAGGTGTACGAATTCATCCTTTATGAGGGAGAACATCTCAGCATTGCTTCTTTTCCGGGTATGCAGGAAAAAACCATTATTTTGCACGGTTTTTCCAAAACCTACGCGATGACCGGCTGGCGTTTGGGATACGGTGTGATGCCTGCTGAATTGGCGGAAAAAGTGGCACAGTTGCAGGTAAACAGTAACTCCTGTCCAAATAGTTTTATCCAGTATGGCGGTATTGCCGCATTAACCGGTCCGCAAGACGAATCGCAAGCGATGGTAGCGGAATTCAAGCGGCGCCGGGATGTGATTGTCGATGGATTGAATGCTATCGACGGCATCACCTGTCTCCGGCCCCGCGGCGCTTTTTATGTCTTTCCCAATGTGACCGAACTGGTGAAAAAAACCGGCATGGATACACGGCAGCTAGCCGGTTATTTTCTCAATGAGGCCGGTGTGGCTGCTCTTTCCGGAACCGCCTTCGGCGGGTACGGTGAAGGCTATCTGCGTTTCTCTTACGCCAATTCGGTTGAGAATATTCAGGAGGCGCTGAGAAGAATGGCAACGAGTATCAAAAAATTGTAATTTACGTTTCGTGTAACCGCAGGGAACAAAGTGACAAAATCTTGTTCTTTACCGGTATGTTCTGCTGCCCGGAAATTACTCTTACTCAAACCTTAATTGAGCGATTGTAGGGCGATTCGCTGAATCGCCAACCGGATTTACATTAAAAATAAAAATCCGGTTGGTAACAAAAACAAGCTCAAAAACAAGGGAATCACTCGATTCGGGCCAAAATAGATAGCGGGAGCGCAGGGAGAAAACGGTTCAATCTCTGCGCTTTTGCGTTTGCTGCATTTTTATGCCGTCTGTTTTAACTTCGCTGAATGTGGTGTACTTTTTTATTTTCCCGAGAATATCTTTGGCATTAAATAGTGAAATTTCGTATTTTTAATTGTTTCTATCCCAAACAAAAACTTGTGCCGCATGAAAGAGGGTTACAATGGCAAAAAAAACTGTACTGTACGATGAACACGTGAACTTAGGCGCAAAAATTGTGGAGTTTGCCGGTTATCTGATGCCCATTCAGTACGCCGGTATCATGCAGGAACACAGGAGAGTGCGTACTACGGTTGGCATTTTTGATGTCTCACACATGGGTGAATTCCTGTTCTCCGGCTCCGGTGCAGAGGACTTTCTGCAAAAAATGACTGTTAATAATGTGAAAAAACTTACCGTCGGTCAGGTGCAATATTCTGTTTTATGTTATGATGACGGCGGAATTGTGGACGATCTTCTGCTCTATCGTTACGACGATCATTTTATGATGGTAGTCAATGCCTCCAATTTACAGAAAGACTGGGATTGGCTTGCCGAACATAAACCGGCCGGTGTAAATATGAAAAATATTTCCGATGCTACTACCTTGTTGGCAGTGCAGGGACCCAAATCCCGTGAATTATTGCAAAAACTGACCGATACAGATCTGTCGGTAATTAAGTTTTATCATTTTACTCACGGTGCTGTTAATGGCGCTCAAATGACCATCTCCCGCACAGGCTACACCGGCGAATTGGGGTTCGAATTATATATGGATAATCAATACGGTGTGAAACTGTGGCAGACCATTCTATCGACAGGCAAAGGATACGAAATTGAACCGGTCGGACTGGGCGCCAGGGATACCCTGCGGCTGGAGATGAAGTACTGTCTGTACGGCAACGATATCGATCAAACCACCAATCCCCTGGAAGCGGGCCTGGGTTGGATAACTAAATTGAAAAAAGGTGATTTTATCGGCAGGGATGTGTTGCTGAAAGTGAAAGAAGAAGAATTGAAAAGGAAGTTGATCGGGTTTCAGATGAATAGCCGGGCATTTCCGCGGCATGAATATCCAATTTTTAAAAATGGCCGTGAGATCGGTATGGTGACAAGCGGCACATTTTCACCCATGCTGAACGCGGGGATCGGCATCGGCTACGTGGAAACCCGGTTTGCAGATGTTGGCGCTACTTTCGGTGTAAAAATTCGGAAGAATTTGGAAACGGCAACCGTTGTGGAAACCCCTTTTTACAAACCTGATAATTAATTGAATGACTATTCAGAAGAAAAAAAATCAAAAAGCAAAAAAGGAAGAATTCTTAGGATTATTGCTGATCATCCTGGGATTTCTGATCCTGCTAAGCTTACTCTCTTATCATTCCGGTGACTGGCCCAACAGCAGCAGTCGTATGGGTATAAAAAACTGGCTGGGACTGGCCGGCGCCTGGCTCTCTTTTTATCTCTATAATTACACAATCGGTTATCCCGTGCTTGTGCTGCCTTTTTTAGTTGTTTATCTCGGCTGGGTTGTGATCAAGAAGGATTCTTTGTTTTTGTTTATCAGACGAACCGGGTATGTATTCTTTTTTGCGCTCTGTTTTTCTATCGCCTTTGCTCTGCCTCGCACCATCTTACAGGAAGCAACCCGTTTTGCACACGAATTCAACGGCTTCATCGGTCTTTTTTTTGCACAGATTCTGCACAAATATTTAGGCTCCATCGGCAGTGTATTCGTTCTGTTCACCATGATGCTGCTGGCTTTTCTCATGTTAACCGATGTAACTATTACGGATATGTTGATTCGCTTTGTGGAAGAGTTGAAGCGGTTTCAAAATCAACTGTTTGTAAGCTGGGATAAATTTTACCGCCGGCAAAGGTTGAAGCGAAATTTAAAATCGAAAGAAAAATCTCTGAAATCTTCCCGCAAAATCAGTTCTGTATCAGAAGAAAAAGAATGGGCGCAACCGGTTATTTCGGAAATTCCATCTGCCGGCTCAGAAGCAGAAAAAGAGAGCATCGCCTTTGATTTTGATGAAGAGATGAACCCGGCGAGTGGAGAGAAAATTTCGGTGGAAGATTTTGATTTTTCCTCCGCGCCACGGAATGGATCTTTCGATTCAAAAGAAAATGGGAACGAAGAGCCTAAAAAAATGCACCCGCGGGCAGATGTTGCAGAAGCTCCCCCCGAATATCACTTGCCGGGATTGGAGTTGCTGCAAGATTCGGTGCCGGTGGATGGTGAAACATTGAAAAGCGAATTGTTGCAGGAATCCCGCATCTTGGAAGAAAAGCTGGCAATTTACGGCATCGAGGCAAAAGTGGTTCAAATTCATCCCGGTCCGCTAATCACCCAGTTTGAAGTGGAACCTGGCCAGGGCGTAAAAATCAGTAAATTTTTTGGCATTGCCGACGACCTGGCCATGGTGATGAAGGCAAAACAAATCCGTATCATTGCTCCCATCCCCGGCAAGGCAGTGGTCGGTATCGAAATTCCCAACAAACAGCAGGAAGTGATCAGTTTCAAACGAGTGATCGACTCGGAAGAATTTCGCAAATCATCCTACAAATTACCGATTGCCCTGGGTGTGGATACTACAGGAAAAGTATATTTGGCCGACCTGGTGCGTATGCCGCATCTTTTGGTGGCCGGATCTACCGGTTCAGGAAAAAGTGTTTGTTTGAACACTATCATTGCTTCGCTGCTTTACAGGATGACGCCGCAGGATTTAAGGTTGATTTTGATTGATCCGAAAAAGCTGGAACTTTCCGGATATGCGGATTTACAAAACCACCATCTTATCACAATTCCGGAGATGAATGAAGATGTCATCACAACACCGGAAAATGCCATCACTATTTTGGGACGCGTGTGGCAGGAGATGGAAAATCGTTTCACCCAGCTTGCCAAGGCAAATGTGAGAACGCTGGAAGATTACAATGCCAGGATCGAAAGCGGCGAGTTGAAAGAGCGCTTCCCCAGCCGGAAATTTGAAAAATTCCCCTATATTGTTGTCATCATCGACGAGTTGGCTGATCTGTTAATGGCTTCCGGCCAGGATGTGGAGGAACCGATCGGTCGTTTGGCGCACAAAAGCCGCGCCGTGGGCATTCATCTGATTGTCGCAACGCAGCGGCCTTCCACCGATGTGGTTACCGGTGCCATCAAGGCAAATTTCCCGTGCCGGATCGCTTTTCGCGTATTTTCCAAAACCGATTCCCGCGTGGTATTAGATGTGAATGGTGCCGAGAAGCTGTTGGGGCGTGGTGATATGTTGTTTCAGCCGCCGGGACAGCCGGCGCCGGTGCGGTTACACGGCCCTTTTGTTGCCAATGAAGAAATTACAAAAATTATCGACGCCATTGCGAACCAGCCACCGTTCCCTGAGTATAAATTACCGGACAAAGGCAGCGAAACGGTTATTGAAATGCCGGACGGGCGGAAAGTGAGCGCCCAGCGGGATCCGTTGTTTTACGAAGCCTTAAAATTGATTGTACGTCACCAACAGGGTTCCATCTCTCTGTTGCAGCGGCGGTTGAGAATCGGTTATGCCCGGGCGGCGCGTATTGTGGACGAACTGGAGCAAGCGGGGTTCGTCGGCGCTTTCGATGGCAGTAAAGCGAGAAACGTCCTGATCAGCGAGGATGATCTGGAAGAGATGGGTATTTTGTAGTTTCCGTAACCAAACATGAGAAGAAAATGAATCGACTAAAAATCAGTATCCTGAGTTTATTGATGCTACTCCTGTTTTTCATGAACAGCAGGGGCGAGGATATTTCTGCTTCGGATATTATTAAAAAAGTCCGCAAAAAAATTGATAAGGTTACTCTGATCTCGGCGGAATTTGTCCAAACATTCGAATGGGCCATCGCCGGAGAATCCCGGGAAAATACCGGAAAAATTTACATCGGCCGGAAAGACGCTTTTCGGATTCAGACGCCGGAACAAGTAATCATCTCCGATGGCAAAACGGTTTGGACCATCGATAATGTGAACCGGCAGGTGATCATCGACAATCTGGATAACAGCGAGGATGCGCTGCTGCCGCGCCAGCTTTTTGTCCGTTACGAAAAAGACTATCGCGTTTCCCTCGCCGGGATTGAAAAGGTGCAGAAGCATGACTGTTATCATCTGATTTTGATGCCGAAAAATGAGGATGTGTACATCCAAAAACTGGAAGTCTGGATTAACCGGAAAACCTGGCTGACCCAAAAAGTTTCGTATCTGGACGCCAATGACAATGTGACCACTTATCTGATTCAGAATATTCAATTGCTGAACCAAAGCCAAAAAGATTTGTTTCGCTACACGGAACAACCGGATTTTGAAGTGATCGATATGCGTTAATGCGAATGTTTTTTGGGTGCTTTTAATGTGAAAAATTTTACATTTTAGTCAATCCTAAATTGAATGATTCTGTACTTGAGACAACCACCCCCGGGGAAACTTTGGAAATTAAATTAATAAACAGAATCATTCATGATTAATCATTATTGTATCTGATTCTTTTATCTTCTATTTGTTTTTGAACTGCGGTAATTATAGTGTCTTAACGAAAAGTGGAAAACATGCATCTTGCTTGTTTTATAAACTGTTTAGTTTCCTGCTTTTCAATAAGATTATAATTCAAACAAGATGTTTGATATATAATTTAGGTAACTATTCAGCTCACGTCTGTCTGACACAGGCAGAAAGCACACGAAACAATCGAAAGATCTCATCTAACTTTTTTCCTGTTTTTTTTGAGTCTTTCGCGGGCTGCCTGAGTAGTGACAATACCGTAACACTTTAGTTTTTTGAACAAAACCGCTTCCTTTGCGCTCTCTGCGTCTCTGCGTTTTAAAGCGCCTGTTTTTTTAACGCAGAGACGCGGAGGGCGCAGAGAAATTGAAAAAATCGTCTGCCTGTTCAGCCCGCGAATTACACGAAATCATACGAATAGGACAAAATAGTTAACGATTCTCGTTTTTTAGCGATATTAGCGGGCAACCTGAATAGTTGCCTAATTTCTTTTTCTTTATGTATCTTAGTGCCTTCCCTGCCCGATGCAGGCAGGGAGACTTTGTGGCTGAATAGTTACTAATTTAGATACTTTTTGTTCAGCCGCTATATAATATTTTTCTGCTAATTTATTACAGGGAATAATGTTTCAAGATGGTAAAATTCCATAAATATTTGTTACATTTATGCAGTAAATTACACTTGATTTTGAAATAATTATTTCCTAATATTATTAGTTCGTATTAATATGGAACATCTCGGATTGCATGTGATTTTTACATATTTTATTTATTTAATTACTAAGGTATGCTTATTGTTCGATGCGCAGAAAGCCTTCGACTGAGTTTATCCTTAGCTTGACGAAGGGTTCAGGCTGGCTTATATAGCCATGCTGAGCGCCTGCCTGTTGCGGGCAGGGAATCAAAGCGTGATTACAGCTAAATTGGAGAGTATACCTGAGTAGTCACTAAATTTTTTAGATTAATCGGAGGAGAATATTCTTGCAGGAATCATGGAATAATCAATTAGAAGAAAAGCCGGTACGGTTAACGGATTATCTTCGGGTGCTGTACGGGGGAAAATGGATTATCATTTTTTCGTTTATTATTGTTGTTGCCGCTACAGCCTATTTTACTTTCACCACGCCGCCGGTGTACGAGGCGGAATCTTCTGTTATTATAAGTCAGAAAGGAGGGATCGAAAATACCCTTTTTGGTGTTACTCCTTTTGGCAAACAAATGACAGAAATAAATAATCAGGTTGAAATTCTCAAAAGCAGATCTCTTGCGGGAAAAGTCGTTGATGATCTTTTTAATTCTCCTGAGAAAGATTCGTTAAAACTTTTTTATGTTGAAAAAGCTAAAGGTCCTGTGAATTATCGGGTATTGGGAGTCGCTCGTATCCGAAGGAATTTATCTATTTCTCCCGTCAGAGATACGGATATTATCAAAATAAAGATGAAAGCGCCATCCGGTTGGGAGGCGGCTTTTTTAACAAATAAAATTGCCCATGGGTATCAGGTTTTAGACAGAAACCAAAGCAGAGGGGAAATAAGTGAAGTCGTAAATTTTTTAGATAAGCAATTATCTCAAAAATCAAAAGATCTGAAAAATTCTGAGGAAGCTTTGCGCCAATTTCAACAGAATACGGGTATTGTCGCATTGCCCGAAGAAACTCAGAGAATGGTCGATCAAGTTGTGGAATTTCAGACTGCCTACAATACTGCTGATATTGAATTGAAGACTTACCAAACCAGGCTAAATTATTTAAAATCGCAACTCGGTGACAGAAGAGAATCACTTGAAAATGATCTTTCCCAAATTGCTACGCCTTATATAAGACAATTAAGGGAGCGAATCGCTGAAAAAGAAGCCAGATATATCGAATATAAAATTGAAGGCGTGAATGAGAATTTTCCTAATATGAAAAAGATGAAAAAAGATATTAATGCTTTAAAAAAAGAATTAAAGGGAGAAGTCGGTAAAATATTACGCAGTAAAATTCCGGTTGACGACCCTTTGCAACCGTATCAGGAACTGGTGACAAAAATTATTGAAGCAGAAACTGAGATCGAAGCAAATTCTTCCCGTGTAGAAAAATTGAAAGAGATTGTAGATCAATACAGTAAAAAATTGGATACCTTGCCGGACAAAAGTATGGAGTTAGCTCGATTAGAGCGTGCGCGTCAGCTTAACGAAAATATCTATTTAATGATGAAAGAGAAATATGAAGAATCACGCATAACCCGTGCGGGACAGATTGGAAAAATCAAAATTGTTGATGTGGCTGTTCCACCCAGAACACCGATTTCTCCGAAGAAAAAAATGAATCTGATTTTGGGAGTATTAATCGGCTTGGGTCTTGGGGTCGGCATTACTTTTTTCCTGGAATATCTGGATAATTCTATCCGAACCGTGGAAGACCTGGAGCGTATCAAATTGCCGTTCTTAGGTTCCATACCGGAGATCAAACCGGATGATAGTAACGGCTTCTGGAAACCGGCTATTTTTACGGTGAAAAAATCGAAGGGACGCAGAAGATCCGAACAGGGTGAAATTGCAGATCGATTAATTACTCATCTGAAGCCGAAATCGCCCATTTCAGAGGCTTACCGCTCTCTGCGCACCCAAATTCAGTATTCGAAGGCAGACAATCCGCCGCGAACGATTCTGGTTTCGAGCCCCGGACCGGGCGAAGGTAAATCTACGTCTGTAACCAATTTAGCCATCTCCGTGGCGCAGATGGGTTCAAAAACTATACTTGTGGATGCGGATTTACGCCGTCCCGTTTTGCATAACCTGTTTAGTTTGAAACGGGAAACAGGGCTGTCCAATTATCTGGTGGGAAGGGCATCCCTGGATGAGATAATTAAAACAACCGGAGTGGAAAACCTTGATTTGATTACAACCGGAATTTTGCCGCCGAACCCATCGGAGGTATTGGCTTCGCAAAGAATGGAACAATTAATTCAGGACTTGTCGCAAAACTATGATTATGTCTTTTTCGACTCACCGCCCCTCATTGCGGTTACGGACGCCCTTGTGCTGGCGCCCAAAGTGGACGGTGTCATTTTGGTGCTGCGTTCGGAAATAACCGATCAGGATGCGGCAATCCGGGCGCATGAATTGCTGGAAAATGTGAAGGCCTCTTTATTGGGAAGTTTACTGAACGATGTGTCTTCCGGCTACATGTACGGTTCCTATTACTATTATTACTATTACTATTATTACTACGGCGCGGAAGACGGCAGAAAGAAGAAGAAACGCAAAAGTAAAAGCCGGCATAAAAAACACAGTCATTCTGTTCATCAGATATAATTCTGTTTTTCTGTACTTGTTATTTTATTTGAACCATTCATTTATTGATGTCGAAGTCTTGCTGCAAGGCCGGTTCTGTTTGATAGTGTATGATTGAAAGCGAAGTCTTAAAGGTAGTATGTGGTACTCAAATCAGATTTTGCAATCCCGATTCCTGTCTTCTTACTCTTTATTCAGAATATCTGAAATTATCTTTTGGAATTTAGCAGGATTGCTTTCGGCAAATTGATTTAATGGGTCAATTTCTCTGTTTTTTTATAATCGTGCCGTTTTGTGGGACTGACAGGGCGGAGCTGTAAAATTCATTTTCCGGGAAGGATTTGGTTAATTGTTGGAACAAGCTGAAACTAAGTTGAATTGGTACGCCCTTTACACCCGGCCGCGCTTTGAAAAAAAGGTAGAGGTGCAATTGGATGAAAAAGAGATCGAAACTTATCTTCCTTTGCAAACGGTTATTCGGCAATGGAGTGACCGGAAGAAAAAAATAAAAGAACCTTTGTTTCGCGGCTATGTATTTGTCCACGTGTCTCCCCGGGATCGGATCAGTTCTCTGCGTGTGGACGGGGTTGTGCGCATGGTCAGGTTTGGCGGTAAACCATCTGTTATCCCGGATGATCAGATCGACTCGATCCGGAGATTGATGGAGGGAGGCGCCTCTGTTGGGCCGTGCGATTATCTACAATATGGAGATGCTGTCGAGGTCACTCAAGGTACGTTTGCCGGCATCAAAGGAAAATTGATAGAGAAGAGAAACAAGCGCCGGTTTGTCATCACCATTGATGCCATTCGTCAATCTTTATCTGTGGAAATCGATCCCGGCCTGTTGCGCAAGCTGGGATGAAAGTGCCTGCTTGTGGGAAACGCAGGCGTAAAATTCAGGACTTTCCGTTGCATGATCAATCGATCCAAATTATCGGCGATAAGATATCGGCACAGGCATTACGTTCCTTATGTAACGCCTGGTTTGGCGACATGGTAAAATTGGTGGTAGATATCGAGCGGAAAAGAATTGCCGTTGGCGGCGATTTGCATGCAGATGGGGAAGAGATGCTGCTGCAGGAAGGGAGTATGCAGGAAGATTTGTGGGGTGTAAATTTCTATCCCCGGCAGTATCCGGGAAAAAGAATAGAGTTTACGGCGTTGATTAACATTCGCCCGCATCAGAACAATCCCGGTATAGAATTACTTGATTCTGAAATTCGTGATAAAATCAAGCGTATTGTAGAAGAAAATATTTTAAGGGCAAATGAAGAACTGGTATAAAAATTTAAAATTCAGGTTCTCATCCTTCCCTGCAGCGACACAGGTGTTGCATCTGGTCAGCGATCTGAACAAAGCAAAAAATTTTTCAAAAAGCACTCCGCAGACTGCTAAAAACCACCTTTATCGGGCTGTTATTCTGCTGGATTATATCATAGCCGATCCCAAATGGAATAGGAAGCTTTCCGAGTGTTTGCGATTGCGGGAAGTAATTGCTTCTCTGATCGATGGCCGGCAGGCGTACGCGTCGTATCAGCAAACCATAAACGCGGCGTTGTTGCTGGATCCGGTCGCTTATAAAACCATAAAGAATATTCCGATTTAAAAAATATCGTATCACTTTAGTTTTTTGAAATTGTTAATTCATTTTCTTATATGATGTAGATTTTTTCGACTCCGTCCCGACAAAAACCCCCGGAACTTCCCGCCTGCGGCGGACACGCGTTCAACATGGCATGGTTTTAGAGGTTGTCACTCTGAACGCGTGTTCCGATGGTTTTTATCGGGATGAAGTTGAAGGGTCTACTTGTTTCTTCTCGTCAAAAATAAGTTATTTTCAAAGGACTAAAGTGTTACAAAATATCGAAAAGGATGGAGTGATGAGTGAATCGATAAAAAAAATGAGAGTTTGTACCATCGGCGCCGGAAGATGGGGGAGAAATCATATCAAAACCCTGCATTCGCTGGGCTGTCTTGGCGGTATTGTCGAACAGGATGATAAGATTAACACCGAATTTTCCCAACGATACCCGGACGTTGAGATGTTCAGGAATTACCGGGATGCGATCGAGACTGACTTTGACGGTTTCACCGTGGCCACGCCTGCGGAGACACATTTTGAGATTGCCTCTTTTTTACTTGAACATAAAAATCATGTATTAGTGGAAAAACCGCTGGCCCTGACTGCCGCTGAAGCCCGGAAACTGAAAAAAACGGCGGAAGACCATCAGGTTAACCTGATGGTGGGGCATGTTTTACTTTTTCATCCTGCAATTCGGAAAATTAAAGAATGGATCGATAACGGCAAAATCGGCCGGCTGCAATATCTCTACAGCAATCGCCTCAATCTGGGCACGGTTCGGACGGAAGAAAATATATTATGGAGTTTTGCGCCCCACGATATTTCCATTTTTCAATACTTGATCGGAGCAAATCCGGTCGAGATCCTTTCTCGCGGCGGTGCTTTTTTACAGCCGGATATTGATGATACTACGTTAACCACCTTGAAATATCCAGGTAACATTGTGGCGCATATTTTTGTGAGCTGGCTGCATCCGTTTAAAGAACAGCGTCTGGTCGTGATCGGTTCGAGAGGGATGCTCTCTTTTGAAGATTCCAGCCGGGAAAAGCAGATTTTGTTCTATGAAAAAGGGATCGATTGGATAAAGGGTGAACCGATAAAACGGGACGGTCCGACAGATGTGATCCCTTATAATCCGGCGATGGCGTTGACCGAAGAGATGAAATATTTTGTTGACCATCTGGATGGCGCTCCCATCGAAATCGCCGACGGCCGGAATGGGGTTGAAGTGCTTGATATTTTAGAGAGCGCAACGAAGAGCATGAACGGCAAATTGAACCGAAGTGTGGAAAAGTCCGGGATTGAAAAGGAAGATAAAACCGGCTATTTCATCCATCCCCTGGCGATTGTGGATGAAGGTGTGAAAATCGGCGCCGGGACAAAAATATGGCATTTTTCGCACGTACAAGGCGGTTCGGAAATTGGTAAAAATTGCACGCTGGGACAGAATGTAAACTTAGGCAATCACGTAAAAATTGGTAATTATTGCAAAATACAAAACAATGTTTCTGTTTACGAAGGTGTGGAATTAGAGGATTACGTATTTTGCGGCCCATCCATGGTTTTTACCAATATCATGGAACCGCGCTGTGAATTCCCGCAGCGCGGCGCTGAATTTTATAACGAAACGCTGGTGAAGTACGGCGCATCCATCGGTGCCAATGCCACCATTGTCTGCGGCAACACTATCGGTCGATTTGCTTTCATCGCCGCCGGTGCGGTGGTGACAAAAGATGTGCCCGGGTATGCGCTGATGGCCGGCGTGCCGGCGCGCAGAATCGGCTGGATAAGTCGTCACGGCGCCAGGTTGCCTGAACAGGATGAAAAAGGAATCATGATTTGCCCGAAAAGTGGGTGGCGCTACCGGGAAGTTAAGCCCGGCGTGCTGAAATGTCTGGATTGGGATGAAGACAAACCGGTTAAACGGGTTGATGGAAAATGATGAGGTGTGCGTAACCAATCACCGGGTTATTTGATTTTCTGTAAGGCTTATTTTTGTTTTTCAGTTTTTTTAGACACCCGTACTTCTCCCCCAATGTTGTTGACTTAAGGGGACGGGAAGTTAATTTTTAGAGGAATTAGTAACTACTCAGGTATGCTCTGTGAATTAGCTGTAATCACGTTTCGACACCGCTAAGCATGGCTATTTAAGCCGGCCTGAGCCCTTCCATCAAGCTCGGGATAAACTCGGTCGAAGGCTTCCTGCATATCAAACAATAAGAGTTACAAAAAGAAAGAGTACCCTATGCCCAAACGAAGAATATTTCTTATCGTCGGCGCGCGGCCGAATTTTATGAAAATAGCGCCTATTTACAAGGAGATGAAAAAATACGCGGAGCTGTTCGAACCGATCATTCTGCATACAGGCCAGCATTACGATGAAAAGATGTCGAAAATATTTTTTGACGATCTGGAACTACCCAAACCTCATATTTATCTGGGAGTTGGTTCCGGCAGCCATGCGGTTCAGACCGCCGAAGTAATGAAAAAGTTTGAGCGGGAACTCGAGCGGCTCAAACCGGAATTATTGATTTTAGTCGGGGATGTAAATTCAACTCTTGCTTGTTCTTTAACAGCGGCAAAAATTCGATATGGTTCAGACCGGTTACATAAATGTTGGACAAATTATGACCAATACATTGCTTCCCGTAATATTACAGCTCTACAACAATCAAAGAAACAGTCGAACGACCGGCCTCTGATTGCCCATGTGGAAGCGGGGCTGCGCAGCTTTGATTCCGACATGCCGGAAGAAATTAATCGCACTATTACGGATTCTCTGTCCGATCTGTTATTTACCACATGCGTCGACGGTGATGAGAATCTGATTGCAGAGGGTTTCGATACACGCAAGATATTTTTCGTCGGAAATGTGATGATCGATTCTCTGCAATTTTATCTGAACAGATCTGAGAAGTCCACTATTTTGGACGAATTGGCAGCCCATCGTGACGGGAACGGAAGCATCCGGCGATATGCCCTGGTTACGCTGCACCGGCCCAGTAATGTAGATGATCCACCGATGTTGACGGCCATCGTAACTGCCCTGACGGAAATCAGCAAAGAAATCCCCGTGATTTTTCCGGTACATCCCCGGACGAGGAAATTGTTAGCCCAGTCGGGTGAATCTTTGCGCCGTAAAATTGATAGCAGTGAGATTCTGTTTACAGAGCCAATCGGGTATTTGGATTTTCTTCATCTACAGACCAGGGCGGCGCTGGTGCTTACCGATTCCGGCGGCATACAGGAAGAAACCAGTTATCTCGGTGTGCCCTGTCTCACACTGCGGCCTAATACGGAACGCCCAATTACAATCCGCGCGGGTACGAATAAACTGGTCCCTTTACGCCGGGAAGCAATTGTTGCAGATGCGCAAAATATGCTGAAACTAAATCACGTCCGTCCGGCTAAAATAAAATATTGGGACGGAAATGCTGCGGAAAGAATTGTCCATGTTCTGGCAGATATTATTGCCGGAAATTGAACCCTTTTTCTGTGATTGTTTGCTGTCAAGTCAACACCTAAAGTACCTGGAAATCCTGAAAATTTGCAGGAGTGATAAAAAACTTTGGCAGCTTTTTTGTTGTACATCAACAAACTCATAAATATTTGCTATGTCTTACATCCATGTGATTTACATGACTGAGCGGTGAGTTGAACCAACAGGAGACGGAGTTGCGATTTAATCTAAGAAATACAGCCATTCGCTATCAGTTTCTCCATTCTGCACGGCTGTTTTGGCAACTGATCACCGATGACCGATGACCGATAACTGATCACCGGCTGCCGGCAACTTCCAACTTTACCTCACTTTAGGCACTTTAAACTTTAGTTGCTATTTTTAACCTTAAACATACAATTAAGAAAAAATAACGCGAGAGAGGGCAAGAGTAAAAAGGCAAAAGATGAGGCAAATGGAAGAAAAATTATATGAAGCAGATTCAATTAATGAATTAAAGAAAACATATTCCGTTTCTTTGCAAAAGAGACTATTCGATTTTGCTATAGATGTGATAAATCTTCTACGAACAATGAAAAGAAGTCCTGAATCTGATGTTATCCGCTATCAGTTAACTAAGGCAGCAACTTCATCTGGTGCTAATTAGTGTCTGAACGAAAAGTGGAAAACATGCATCTTGCTTGTTTTATAAACTGTTTAGTTTCCTTCTTTTCAATAAGATTATAATTCAAACAAGATGTTTGATATACAATTTAGATACTTTTCGTTCAGGCACTAATTACGAAGAGGCGCAAGCTGCTTCATCAAGAGCTGACTTTAAAAGTAAGGTGGATATATCGTTAGAAGAAATGAGAGAGTCAAATTACTAGTGAGATTAATTTTAGCAACTAATATAGCGGATAAGACCAAAACTGCCCGACTGATAGATGAGTCTTCCAGCTAAAGAAAATTCTTGGTTCAATCTCAACTAAAGTTGCTAAAAATTCAAAAACAAAGCCAAAATTAAAAATTCCAAAATAAGATAAAAAACTTTTTACTTTTGCCCTTTTACTTTTTACTTTAGTTCACTTTAATCACTGCTCTTCCGCATTTCCCTATTGAATTTTATTACAAATATTTTATCTTTTTAACTTATCATTTTGGGGTGGGCTGAAGCGCTGCAAAAGACCCGGAAAAATAAAAAAATATAATACACAATATTCTCAGTGCAAATCTGCTTGCTATCTCTTTCATTTATGTGAGTTATATGGCGGAGCTGTAAATTGAGTATTCATTTGGTTCCTCTCCACAGAAAAATTTAACGTTTATAAAAAGGGCGGCCAATATGTCAAAAATAACAATTGAAAAAATTCACGCATTGTTAGAAACACTTGCAGAATATGTAATGAACGATGTGGCTAAGAAAAGCGAAGTCAATGAAATCAAAACCGAGGTCAATGAGATCAAAACCGAGGTCAATGAAATCAAAACCGAGGTCAATGAGATCAAAAATGATGCAAATGACCTCAAGAATATAATGAATATCATAATCACTGGGCAAGATAAAATAGTTAAAGAATTGGATGTCATCAGAACAGAACAAGTAACCACCAATTCTGCGCTTCTTAGACATGAAAAAAGAATAACCGCGCTGGAAGAGAAATAAAAAGTCAAAAGTAGAAAGTAAAAAAGTTATAAGTAGTGCCAGGCGTTTTACGAATAACTGCTAAAACTCAACAACTGGGTTGAAATTTAAATTTATTACCTGGAAAAAAAACAAAAACAAGATAAATAATGGAGAAATATATTGAGCAATCTTTAATCGTGACGTCTTTCTCTATTCGCAACATTCGCGGGCGATATTTCTTTGATCTTTTGTTTATTTTCTTACTTCTCACTCCCTCCTTCTTACTTTTCTCTATTCGTGTATTTCGTGGTTAAAATTTCTTCAGGCTCTTGCTCTTTTTTTTCACTTTTGCCTTTTTACTTTTTACTTGCTCTTTTTTAACCAACTTGGTGTGTAAATATCTCAAGAAGCAGAATGATTTTCAATTTCCATTTAAAATTATTTATTTTGTAGAAAAAGATCGGTTAATTGTTATCACAAATTATCCTTTAAAAAAAGATATCGAAGAAATAATTAAAAGACCAAACCAGATTGTACCGGGAGATGGAGAAGATCTAATTGCCCAATCAAAATATAAAAATGGTTTAATGAGAGTGCCATTCATAGAAATTAATGGCAGTCGTAAAATTCTAACGCTATATCATACCAGCAAAATTGAAAAATATTGGAGAAATGCTTAATATGAGATTCAAATATGATCCGGAATCAGATATATTATTAATAGGTATCAGTGATGATCCCCCAGTCGATGCTTTAGAGGAACCGGGCGGAGTTATAATAAGCTATGGCAAGCAAGGGAATCCGGTTACAATAGAGTTTAGAAATGCTACGGTAAAAAATCTTATAAAACAAGGTGAAGTGAATATATCTTTTCAAACTTCAAATTATTCAACTATTGCCTCAATATAAGGTTGTTTAATTATTACTTTAACTGAGTATTTATCAGCCTAAAATCACCATCTGCAGGCTGAAAGACATGAGTATCTCTCAAATTTATGTAAAAATTAAAATTTCGGTGCCTACCGCCAACCCCTAGTCTTTTTAGCGGATGTTCCCGGTGGTTAATTATTGTTGCCATCAATATTAGAGAAATAATTCATGTTAACAGAGACTGAAATAAAAATTAAAGGAATACAAATTCTTGCTCAGAAAATGGGAAAAGTAGATGCTGAAAAATTCATCTCCCTTTTATTGTGTGAGCCATTTGATTATACTAAATGGCAAAAAGATCTTTTTGATGATATGGGAGTAAATAAATTAAGTCAATTAGCCGTGAAAGATAGAAAGGGTAAAGTAAATGAAAGATAATTTTGAAATTTCCATGGGTGAAAGACATTGCCGGGAAGCAAGTATCAAAATGCAAGATTAAAGAACTAAGAAAAAGAATGAAAAGTTGGCACAGATAGAAGAGAGATAGAAAAATGAGAGTTAATCTTTGATTTATTTCTAATCCTTTGGCGCTTGTAACCATAGTTTTGTTATCTTTATTCTTGTTTCTTAACTTCATGCGCTTAAGTCACCGCTCGGTTCAGATTTTAAACCGATAACCTATCACCGACAACTTACAATTTCAGTCACTGCTCTTTTACTTTAGTCACTTTAATCATTTTTAACTTTAGTCACTAATTTTTATTATTTCGTGTTTTTCCCGCCAAACCAACCCACCAGAAAGACGTTGGGCAAGCGCGCCTTTCTCGCAGTTACATTATTTTCCGTTTTCAGTTTTACTTTCTCCTTTCCTCTCCTGTCCTTTCTTCACAAATCCGGACAAAACAAAACCTGAGGTAACCGGGATTTGAGGATTATTGAGTATGTAATTCCTTTGGGCGAGAATGCGCGCAAGAGGATTATCATGAAACAGATAAAGGTAGGGTTATCGGTTTTATCGCTCAATTGGAAGTTTTAGTTGACGATTGATGGCAGGTAGTCATTCGTTATGATTCCGCTCACGGCTTTGCTCATATAGACCGATACTATCCGGATGGAAGAAAGATCAAAGAGGAACTCAATTTGAAACTCAGCGAAGCCTTGATTTTGGCAGATGAAGATATAAAGGGAAATTGGAAGATTTACCGCTTTTCTAAAGGGTAACTAAATGATGAATATCTTAGAGAAAAAACATGCCATATTGGTAACGGAATTTGACCGATACGTGATAGAGCATCCTGAATTTGAAATGAAAATACCACGAAATGCCCAGATAGTTCTTCAGGTTGAAGGAGATCAAGAATATAATAAGTGGAGTAAACAGTTAGCCGAGAGACAAAGAGAGCCAGACCAAAAGGTAGTTTATATAAAAGTGAAAGGCCTCAAACCAGCCAAATTAAGGCTGCTTAAACCTAAAGTTGCCATTGCTTAGAGTGTGGAACCGCAGACTGTTGTATCAGAATCAATGGTGGAGC
Organism: uncultured Deferribacteres bacterium; assembly: GCA_913009825.1. Lineage (GTDB taxonomy): Bacteria > Zhuqueibacterota > JdFR-76 > JdFR-76 > DREG01 > DREG01. The sequence goes on along the minus strand of CAJVYQ010000005.1, from coordinate 60,660 downwards.
AGGAGTTTCTGTACAAGGATTTGATCTATGCCATCATTGTGCAATGATAATTCTTCGACAAATTCACTACAAATTTTGTGCAATTGCAGACTTATCAGTAGCCATATAGTTTTAATGGTTTTTAATCTTCGCTCTTTAATCTTGTTTTATAAACTTTAGTCACTTTTGATGCATTCGTAAAAAGTCATAAACTATTCTAAGCAATTAATAATAATTAAGTTAAACAATAATAGCTATTGCATTTAACAATAAAAAGACTTATCTTATCATCATATAAAACAGAAGGATAAGATAAAGAATGGTAGAGATTAAAACACGTGACAATTCATGTTTCCCCGGCATGGAATCTTGGGGTGGCATTTTAAATGAACGAAAGATCAAACTTCTCAAATCCTCGTGGGCGGGAGTGTTTCGAGATCATCTTTTAGAGACCTTACCGATACATGCGGTCAGTCAACACTTCTCTAAAACGATGGGTCGTCCGACGAAAGAATTAGTTACGGTGGTTGGAGCGTGCGTATTTCAACAAGTGTTTGATTTAAGCGACATCGAGACACGAGATCAATTGGCATTTAATGAACAATGGCATTACGCGTTAGACAGTTTTAATCCAAAGGATCATGTTGTATCACTGAAGACATTGTGGAGCATGCGAAATATCTTGGTTAATGATAACTTAGCGAAAGAGACATTTTCGAAATCAGCCGATAAGTTGGCTGACGTTTATCATGTAGATAGTCGTTTACAACGTCTTGATTCAGTTCATATTCAGTCCAACATGGCTCAGTTAGGGCGGGTGCGTTTATTAAGTCGCACAATAACCACATTTTTAAAGAATTTAAAACGTCATCACAAGGATTTATATTTCGATTCCTCATTGCAAGAGTTGCGGGTACGTTATGAGAAAGAAGAAGATGATACTTATTTTGGTAATGTAAAGCCATCCGGTTCCCGTAAACGCTTGGAAGAAATTGCAACCGATTTACATACCTTGCTTAGCCATTTTTCTGAACATGACTGTGTAGTTTCGATGTATAGTTATACGCTTCTTCAGCGGGTGTTTTCCGAGCAATGTCGCATTGAGGAAGATAAGATCATTGTCAAAGAATCCAGTGAGATTTCATCAGATAGTCTGCAGAATCCATCGGATGCCGATGCGACTTATGATGGTCATAAAGGACAGGGTTATCAGGTTCAAATCATGGAAACATACACGCCTAAAACGAAGGGAGAGCCTGGAGCAAGCCAAGAGAAATCCGACAAACCCTCACTGGAATTGCTTACTTATGTAGAGGTAGAACCGGCTCATAAACATGATAGTGGCGCTCTGGAGCCTGCTTTAGCAGATGTCAAAGACAGAGATTTATTACCCGACCAACTGGCCGCCGACACCTCTTATGGGAGTGAAACAAACAACCAAAAGGCAAAAAAATATGGTGTGGATTTGATCGCACCGGTACCAGGTAGAAAGCCCCAAAAAGATTTGTCGGTTTTCACAGTAGATGAACAAACAGAAGAAATTCGGAAATGTCGTTGTGGACATAAACCAGAGAAGATAAAATATAACAAAAAAGGTTCTATTACTGCGATCTGGTCAGAATCGTTCTGCGGAAATTGTCCGGGTCAGGACATCTGTCCGGTAAGACCAGGGAAATCGGGTTATCTTTTAAACTATACCAGAGAAGAAATTCACACGATGCTTCGCCGACAATATGAACAGAGTAAAGAGTTCAAAGAAAAATATCGTTATCGGTCAGGTATAGAAGCTACTAATTCCCGATATATCCATATGACCGGGGCCAGACGATTAAATTATCGAGGGTTACCAAAAATTAGTTATGCTGCAAGGTTAAAGGCTCTGGGAATAAATCTATTTAGAGCAGCACAGTATCAATTACAACATGGGATTAGTGTGCCCGAAAATAGAGAAATTGCCCTGAATGTTGCTTAATTGGGTGATAATTTACTTGTCTCCGCACAAATCAGAGGGAAATAAAATCGAAATTTTCGAAGAACAATAAAAAATCAGTGAATTAGGATTAAATTAGATCTCAATAGTCAAATTTGGCTAAAATATTTCAAATAGTGATTTTACTTTTTACGAATGCGTCACTTTTATCTTTATTTTTTTTCGTTTTCTCACCGCCTGAAAGTAAACCCACAGGCTATTAACAAAAAGGATCCCGAAAGATCTGGGCCCTAAAGAGCGCTCAAAGATTTAAACCCGATTTTCAAGGAAGAATTAAGCTGAAGAACAAATTACTGGCTTTCACCACTTGCATCGTGTTGCGCGGCTATTTACGCAATTGATTATCGATCACCCAATAAAAATACCGGCAATTTTTAATTTTAGGTCACTTTAGGCACTTGTAATTTTAGTCACTGATCTTCTGAAGAACAATCACGCGATTTTATTTATCCACTACATTTATGCCAATCCTTAAATTAAAAGAACACAACGAAGAAAAAGAGATTGAATTTGAAATAAATTATCTTCTGTCTTTACCATTGAAGCAACGTTTCGAAATGATGGAAGAAAAAAATAGTTTTATCAGATCATTTTTAAAAAAGAATGAATACCCAAAAACTACTCAAATTATTAAACGAACATAAAGTAAAATATGTGATTATTGGCGCTTCTGCGTTCCCTGTGCATGGCTATATTCGGGCAACTTTAGATATTGACATCTTTATTGAAAATTCGCTTGAAAATGCAAGGCGAACCAAAAAAGCATTGGAACAATTTGGTTATGATTTAACTGAACTTACTGAGACTGATTTATTAAGAACTAAAATTTTAATTCGTCAATATTCTGTGGAAACTGATATTCATCCATTCGTAAAAGGTATTACATTTGAGGAAGTGTGGGAACATAAAGTTGAAGAACGATATAAAAATGTAAAAACATACTTTGCAGCTTTGGATTCTTTGATAAAGATAAAAAAAGCAGCAAAAAGACCTAAAGATATCGAAGATTTGAACTATTTAGAAAGATTAAAGAAAACGAAGAAAGGTAATTAGCATCTAATTCATTATGTTAAATATTGTACCAAAGCGAGCATTTAGAAGAAACCAATACCGGAGATTAAAAAACAAGAGAATTACCAAACAATATTGGGGATATAATAAAAATAAAAAACAGCTTGGTCTCAGTATTAATACACCTAAACCTTGTTCATATTGGATGTGTGGGAATCCAAGAAAATATTTAGGCGAAAAAACAATACACGAGAAAAAATCTTATTTGGAATTAAAATATTTAAGATGGTATGTGTAACGTTACAAAAGACCATTTTATGTAAAATAACAACACAACAAATTGCCGGCACTGTTCTGTTACTTTGCAGTATTCGCAGCAGATAAAGGATCACTGATCACCTATAAACAATCACAGATTCAGGCAAATTCCAACTTTAGGCACTTTAAACTTTAGTCACTGCTCCCTTGCTTTAGTTCACTATACGCTTCCCATGTTATACCGGCATTAATCAAAAAGTTTATGCGTGCCAAATCAAATGGCAGTCCAACTGTTACTGTCTGGGGAAGTGGGAAAGCTTCAAGAGAATTTGTTTATGTTGCGAATGCGGCTGAAGGAATTGTGCTGGCAGCGGAAAAATACAAAAAAGAGGAGCCTGCCCTGTGAAATAAGAAAACATTTTACGAAATTACATTTTTATCAATCGATAAAACATACACCGTGGACAGTATATCTTAAACTTTGGAGCACCGGCAAACCTCACCGAGAAATTCTCCATGTGGACGATCGGGCAGATGCGTTTATTACCTCATCCAAAGTGTGAATGCGCCTGATTTATACGACCATGGAATCTCCCATTTAAATATCGGTAACGGAGAAGATTTAGCCATACATGATCTCGCCACGCCAGCGAGGCCATAAAAAGCCTTAGCGCTCGTAGCGCGCTTGGCGAGAGATGAAATAAAAATCCTTTGCAATTCGTTGCCAGCTTCTCTCTGCTGCATGGTCGTTTTGGCAACTAATCACAGATTTCCGATAACCCATAACTGATCACCAATCACTGGATACTGGCAATTTCTATCTTTAGTTCTTTGTTCACTCGTAACTTTAGTCACTTTCAACTTGTAACTATACCTCACTTTTACTTTCACCTAAATAAAAACAGCTTTGCAATCTATCCGGCCAGAGAAAGGTTGCCTAAAGGATTTCGGAATAAACTGGAACGGGCTTGGGAGAAGAAAAAGGTATTTGATCTGAATAAAGCCTGTAGAAGCTAATAGCTGAGTGCTGACCGCTTGGTGTTTTTTTCAACTTTAGTCACTGCTCTTCCACTTTTTCTATTGCATTTTATACAAAATTTTTTAACTTTTTAGTTTGTCATTTTGGAAGCGGACAAAGCGCTTCAAAAGACCCGGAAATACAAAAAACATATAACAATACAGAATATTCACATAGGTTCACAACTAGCACAACATAGGTTACCTAATTAATAGGACGTAAGTCAAACTATGAAGTTTACCGTCAAATGCTTTTCAATTACTGATAAACCATTATTATATAGTGATATAACACCCTCCCTTACAAACAATCACGGGGAGGGTGTTATATCACTTACGACATCAAAAAAGAGTAACCTATGTTGTGCTGGTTGTCACATAGCAATTAAAATATATTTTCAGCCGTCCCAACGGGGTGAAATACAATAGCCCGGGGCAACGCCCCGGGGGGGAAAGAGGAAAAAGAATAACAAGCCCTGAAAGGGCGGAATATTTACCTGTGCCGGTACGGTCTGTTCATTTGAATTTTGTATTCCGCCCCTTCAGGGCTTGATTCCGTTGTTTTTTCCCCCGGGGCGTTGCCCCGGGCTGGTATATTCCGCCCTTTCAGGGCTCGCAGGATATGAATCAATGAACAGGGATTGTCCCGGAAACATACGGATACTTGTTTTATGCACATGATGATTAACATCGAAGAATGGAACAAAAGATATTCCGGACAACTGTATTTTTCGGATCCCGACAAGTTACAAGACCTGAGTTATTATAAATGTGAAACTTGAGTGGTATTCACACCAATCAAATTGCTCATTGGAAGAAACAACTTCAAGATGGAATTAAAGATATATTTTCCACGAATTCATCTTCCGGTTCCAGTATTAAGAACGAGAAATTACAAGCTAAACTTTGTCAGGAAACAGGCCGTTTAAAGGTCGAATTAGAGGCTGTCCGAATTTGTCATTCCCGCATGCTTTTAGCGGGAATCCATTGCTGCCTTCAAGCAGATTGCCTGCCTGTGCAGACATGCCGGAATGATAATATCGTGGGTATTTTCGGACAGACACGAATTAGACTGGTTAAAAAAAATGTCGCCCATATCTGGTTCACAGTTCATGATTCAGATTGAACATGAATTATGGAACAAGGAACGACGAAGGATTAATTCAAAATTGTAGCTCAGTTAACGCCGGAGTTTTGCATTTCCCCGTCCCGGAATTCCAGACAAACCGTATCCTGTAAAGTTTTTTCAATCAGATCATCGTATTTCCCGGCGAAGATTTCTTCTTCCAAACGGGTCAGATTTTCATGCCTGGACCTAGTTTTTGGATGCCGGCTGATGATGGCGCAGCAGTCTTTATACGGTTCAACGGAAAGTTGGTAGGTGCCGATTTTTTTGGCCAGATCGATGATCTCCTGTTTGTCGTAAGTCAGGAGCGGGCGCAGGATGGGCATGCCGATTGCCCTCGATGTTGAGACCAGATTGGACATGGTTTGTGAGGCCACTTGCGCCAGGTTGTCGCCGCTGAGCAGAACCTCGGCGTCGATCCGGCCGGCAAGGCGCGCCGCGGTTCGGGCCATGAAGCGGCGGAAGAGGATGAGTTCGTAAGAAACCTGTTTGCCGAACAGAGCCATATCGAAATGAATATAGGGCACCAGGTACAGTTTTGAGCGCAGTGTAAAATGGCTCAAATCCCGTGCCAGTTGAGTGATCTTGTAAGCGGCGGCTTCTTTTTGCTGCATCGTGGTTGCCGTGAAGTGGATAAAATCAACCCGGCAGCCCCGTTTAGCAGCAAGGAACGCGGCCACGGGCGAATCGATACCGCCGGATAACAAAGTGAGCGCTTTGCCCACGGTGCCCACCGGCAAACCACCCATCCCCGGAAATCGCTGATCATAAAATAAAGCGGCGCCTGGTTGGACGATAATAGAAAAGGTGACATCCGGATTGTCCAGTTTCACCTTCTTCCAGTTGGTGTTTTCTATAATTGCGGCGCCAAACCGGCGCTCCAGTTGCAGCGAATTGAATGGAAAATTTTTATCGCTGCGTTTCACCCGGACGCAAAATGTTTTGCCTTCCGCATCTCTCCCGTTTGCTATTTGAGTAACCGTCTCTGCCATTTTTTTCAGCTTCGTATTTCCATCACTGAAATTACCGTCGGTAAAAAGTGTTTTTACGGCTGGGGCAAACCAGACAATTCCCGCCACTTCCCGCAAAATTTGCCGCGCTTGTTCAATCTGCTCAACAGCGGACTCCGGCACGTCGATAGACAGTGAACCCCGTGTTTCCGTTACCGGCCAGTCCAGTGCCGCTGTTTTCAGCTTTTGCTGAATATTCCTTTTTAACTGCTTGCGAAAGACAGGCTGGTTTTTCCCTTTCAAACCGATTTCGCCGTAATGAATAATGATTTTGTTGATGCGGAATTGACTCATTAATGTGGTTCCCTTGAATGATTTTGAACTCTTTTTTGAACGGGCACTCCTTACTGAGTGCGTGAAAATATAATTTATGGCTCTCTCTGATTCAAGGTTTTTTTAACGTGACACTCTATTCCCCGGCAAACGATGCATCTGTTTTATTCGCCGGTTGGGGCTCGTTTTTGTTTCAATTGTTTTTTTGTAACGATAGATTCCGATCTTCCGGATCACCAACTTGGAACAGGCCTTGCCGGGAAAGGAATTTCCCATCCTTACAAGAAAAAGCAAAGAGGCTGTGGGTCGTTCACGATCAGCTACACACTTGTATGGAAGTTTGGCAGAATTTTCAGAATCCTAAAATGCTAACAAAATTGTAGTTGCATCAAACAATTGTTTTTACGATTTTAATATAGTCGAAAAAGTATCTGCTCAATATGTATACGGTGAAGAGGAATAATTGTCGCGAAGGCACTAATTAACAAATATTTCATTTTTACCCTCAATTATTGAGCGGATACTCGAAAAATATCCAATTAAGTTCGTAAATCTGTTTTTGTACGACCTGAATTGAGCGATTCTCTTATTTTTGAGCTTGTTTTTATTACTAAACGGATTTTCATTTTTAAACTAAATCCGATTGGCGATTCAGCGAATCGCCCTACAATCGCTCAATTAAGGTACGAGTTAAATGGCGGTATTTTTATGAAAACAAAAATTCTTTTTCTCATTTTGATTCTCTCCCTGTTTTCTTCTTCATTTATCTGCAACAAAGTTGTTGTAAAGCCGGGTGAAAATCGCCTGACCATCGATCTGAAACGGGATAACCGGGAGTTTAACGCTCAGGCCAACGTGTATCTCAACAGCAAATTTATAGGCATGACCGATAAAAACGGTAATTTGGTCATCAATTTAAGGAAGGGGGAATATATGGTGCGGATTTCGCTGGACGGTTACGAGACCTGGGAAGAAACGATCCTGATGGTGGGAGCCGGTCACAAACAGAATATTTATCCGAATTTGAAAAGGATAAAGTAGGCGGTAACGACCAAGTTCACCTGCCTCTATGGAGCGAAGAAGAATAGCGGTTAGGTGGAGATCATTATTATGTGCTTCTTTTATTTAGTTCGTTGTATATAAAAACCTTCCGGGTTTACCTTCCGTAAGATGCAACCGTTACGGAAGGTTTGCAGCAATTCTATTCTATTTCCCTCTGTACGGTACTCCTTTGCTGATCCATTCCGGTGCCGGTTTTCCTTTCAAATAGTGATCCAGATATTGTTTCATTCTGATGGTATAATCCAACTTATTTGCGTATTTTTGCGGGTGATGCGGCTCGCCCCGATATTCGAGAAAAATACAATCTTTGCCCAGTCGGCGCATACCGAGATACAGCTCGATGGACTGGTACCAGGGCACAGCATCATCTTTGTCGCCATGCATGATCAGAAGAGGGGTGTGAATACGGTCTGCATAAAACAGCGGCGAATTTTCGATGTATTTGGGCAGCGCGTTCCAGAGTGTGCCGCCGATTCTGCTCTGCGATTGTTCGTACTGGAATTGCCGCGCCAGACCGCTGCCCCAGCGGATGCCGCCGTACGCGCTGGTCATATTGGACACCGGCGCACCGGCGATAGCACAGGCAAAAATATCGGTCTGGGTGATGACAAACGCGGTCTGGTAGCCGCTCCAGGAATGACCGTGCAGGGCAATGGCGTTGGGGTCGGCAATACCCATATCGATAATTTTTTGCACACCCGGCACCAGACATTTGGTGGCCGCAAAACCGGGCCGGCCCACTTCAAAGCGGATATCCGGCAAAAAAACGGCGTATCCGTTACCGGCGTAAAAAGGAAAGCAGGGGCGGTGATTCACCACCACCTGATTGAACTCGTACAGGCGTTGGGAAAAAAACCGATAATAATAAACCAAAACCGGATATTTTTTTCCGGGTTCGTAATTCCCCGGTTTGATGAGAACACCCTGCAGTGGAATGCCGTCATCGTTGCGCCAGGAAATCAGCTCCGCCGTTCCCCAGGCAAAATCCTTCACCTGCGGATTGACGTCGGAAATTTTCTTTGGCCGGTTCAGATTCAGATCGCTTACCCACAAATCGGGAAATTCCGTGTAACTCTGGCGGGTGAATAAAATTTTATCGGCTTTTTTCGCTTTGGCAATCAGCGTGAATTTTTTATCCTCCTGAATTAGTTTTTTCACGCCCGGTTTGCCAACTGTAACCGAGTAGAAAGCGGTGTATTTTTTTAAATCGTGGTATGCAGTCAGGAACAGCGTTTCTCCGTTGCGGAAAAATCTTTGTTTGGGATCCGTTCTCTGTACCCGGTAAATGACGTGTTCTTTCCTCCCATTGGTCAGATTCACCGGTTCCCCTTTTGCTGTGGGGAATTCCCAGATATCGTATTTGTCATAAATCAAAACCGCTTTGTTGCCCTTAGTCCATCCGGCAATGCCGTAGCCGGGCGCCGGGGAAGGGTAATCATGGTCTTCGTTGTAAAAGGGCACATTCATATTCTGTGTAAGGTTTTTAGTTGTGCCGGTTTTTGTGTTGTACAGATGCCAGTGTTTTTTGTTATAATAAATGACAAATTTTCCCTGTGGAGAGAGGGACGCCCGGCTGGCAATTTTGCTCACTACCTTTTTCTTTGCACCGTTCTTCATATCGATCACATAAAAATCATTAAGCCGGCCGTACCATGTGATCATCTTTTGATAAGGAAGATTTGAAATTCCCAGGGTGTATTTGGCATTTTCGCTTACCTGAACATCAGGGACTTTTTCATCGGCAAGCTGTACAAATTTTCCCGAATTTAAATGATAAACTCCCCGGTACGTGTGATCTTTAATGCGCTTCCACATCTTCTTCTGATTGGGATTGATGAGCGGATCGTTCCAGTGCCAGACATCCACGCCCCGACCTTTCAGTATTTCATCGATACTGAATAGATCGACCGTTTTTTCATCCTTTTTTTCTTCTTCGTCCGGCACAATTTCAGATTCCGGCTTTGTCCCCAAAAACAATCGCCTGCCGTCTTTGCTCCAGCGCAGCTCGTTTTTTGCATGAAGCAGCCAGCCCTTTTGCAAAGATTTTTGCGACATAGCGGTATTGATTTTTTTCTTGTCAGTATCCCAAATCATCAATGAGATGGAATCCGGGTTTTCTTTCCGGTTCAAAATACCGGCGAGGAAAGCTAATTTTCCTGCTTTGTTGTTCCAGGTCAGATAGTCAAAATAGCCGTTCTCTTTCTCCGTTATGGGACGTTTGTTCAATTTTTTGCTTTTCAAATTGATGAAATACAGGCCGTTCCCTTTGCCGTTTGTGTCGGCTACAGTGAAAGCAAGTACGGTGGCAGCGCTGTCAAGGGCAAAGGATTTTATAAAATGAAACGTTGTTTCTGCCGTTGAATTTAAATCTCTCACTGTTAAATCCGAACCAACATATTTCTTTGCTTTTTCTTTTTTCTCTTTCGCTTTTTCTTTTTTCACCTCTTTAAAATGAAGATAGATGAGCCATCTTGAATCATTGGAAAAGATAAATTTTTGCACTTTTTCCCGCTGTAAAATTTCCCCGTTTTCCATATTCAACAGTTCTAATCCGTTTTGGGGTTTATCCTTTTTTTTCGTTTCCATGTCAACGGCTTTTGGCAGAACCGTTGCAGCCGCCCATTTTCCATTCCGGGAAATCACAAGCTTACTGCCCCTTTCAATATGGAATATTCGATCCGTTGCCGTCGCTTCTACAATGGCCTCTCCGTCGCCGCGGTCCGGTTTTACGACGTAAGCAATCCATTTTCCGTCTTCGGAAATAACCGGATTGTGGATCTCTCTGAATTTCATCATATCGGTTACGGTCAGTGCCTTTTTCTGCTGAGCAAAAATAGGCGGCGAAAAAATAGATAAAAAGATGAACAAGATAAATAGACGAATGAGTGCATGGGGTTTGGTGCACATTTTATTCCTCCTTCACAATTTGAGTTTAATTCCGGTTTTGGAGTTGTGTTACCAAAATAAGGAATTTCGTTTTTGAAAGCAATCACTTTTATGCTACTCTCCGAAGTGTGGTGAAATTGTCGCCAAAACAAAAGTTAGGCATAAAAAATCTTGATTGTGGCTAAAAAGCGGTTAATTTAAATAATAGCGCAGGGTGAACGGAAGCTGTTAAAACGGTTTATTTAAATATTAAAACGGAGAATGGCATGATCGATGACAGAACCAAATCACTGATTTTAGACAGCCTGAAAAATCCTGTTGCTTTTACGGATACAAACCACATTATCCGCTATATGAATAAGGCGGCCATTGAACACTACGATGAAGGTGAAAATTTGTTGGGCAGATCTCTGCTGGATTGTCATAATGAAGCGTCTCAAAAAATGATTCATGAAATCTACACGGAAATGCAGCAGGGGCTGGAGGAAAGGCTCATCACCGATAGTGAAAAATACCGTATTTACATGCTCGCCGTACGGGATGAGAATGGTCAGTTGATCGGCTATTACGAACGTTATGAACCACCACGCGGAAAATGAAATTTGTTTCTGATTTTATAACTATTAAGGAAACGTGAGGGAACACCCCAAGGGGGGAACGGGGGGTGTAATACACTTTTCATTTTCATGTTGAATTTCATCCGCCGCTGCGACATCCCGGTTTGCTCAAATACCTGGCCGGACCGGAGATTAGCGGCGGTAATTTTCTCAGCAATACGTCGCCGGAAGAAAAAGCCGCAGAACTGCGCGCCCAACCGGATATTCAATACAAAAAAGTTCAATCTTAAACTGAATTGGATCCATGATGCAAAAACCGGGGAAAAATCTCGAAGCCATTCTAAACGCCCTGCTTAAACTTCATGGACAAATTCGCGCTGCGGTCACCGCTGCTTACGAACAGACCGATTTTACTCAATTGAGCCGCATTGCCAAAGAGGAGGATGGGGATACTATTTACGTCGTCGACCGGATCGGTGAAGCGCTGCTGGTAGAATTTTTTCAAAAAGAGATGAGACCGTTTTTTCCGCTGGTTTTGGTGGCGGAAGGAATTCCGAATGGAAGGATGATGCTGCCCGCGGGAACGCCTGAAAAAGAAGCTCATTGGCGGATTATTGTGGATCCCATCGACGGCACCCGGGGGCTGATGTACCAAAAACGGAGCGCCTGGATATTGACCGGCGTCGCCGAAAATCGCGGCGTAAAAACCAGTTTGCCGGATATCCGATTGGCAGTGCAGACAGAAATTCCATTAATCAAGCAGCACCTCTCCGATACGCTCTGGGCGATCAAAGGGGAAGGCGTCCAACTGCAGCGGTTCAACCGGCTGACCGGTGAAAGCGGGTCCCTGCAGCTACAACCGTCGCAGGCCAAAACCATCGCACACGGTTTCGCCATGCTGGTGCGCTTTTTCCCCGGCGCACGGGAAATCCTTGCCGGGATGGATGAAGAGATCGTCATGGGCGCACTGGGACCGGTGCAGCCCGGCAAGGCTCACTGTTTCGAAGATCAGTATATCAGCACCGGCGGACAATTGTATGAATTGATGGCCGGACACGACCGGTTTGTGGCAGATTTACGCCCGCTCATGGAAAAGATATTGCATCAACGCGGTTTGAAATTGGGCATCTGCTGCCACCCATACGATCTGTGCACCGAACTGATCGCCCGGGAAATGGACATTATCATCACCGACGAACGGGGCGATCCCCTGTCGGCACCGCTGAATGTGGAGGCGGATGTTGCCTGGGTTGCCTATGCAAACAAACATATTCAGACTCAGATTGAACCGTTACTGCAGGCGGCTCTGCACAAAAGAACGCTGTTGTCCTGAAAAAAGAAGTTTAGGCCTGAATCATGGAGAACGTTGCCGCAAATTACCGGGATGTTCGGGAATTTATTGCCGCGATCAGAAACTTAACGTAACACCTCACTTATTGGTGTGAATATTTGTTTATGTTATTATATCTATTCAACCAAAATAGTAAACAGAACACGGATGACACGGATCACACTGATTTTCACAGATTTTATCCGTGTGTATCTGTGTCATCCGCGTAATCCGTGTGCTATTTGGGGTTACAGAACATTAGATGAGCAGCATCAAAACCTGATGTAAACAGAACATGAATCTTTTGGTACTGATTGCATTTTATTATCAACCCGTAAGTGAGGTATTACAACTTAACCTATCATTCCCCGTGTGGGAGCGAATTACATATTCCGGCAGAAATCTCCTTTCTTTGGGGTAATTCCGGTTCGGTTCCTGAATAGTAAAAGAGATTCGCAAAAACGGCGGACCTAATTGAATACAAGAAACTTCTAAAAAAATTCAAGTTCCTTGAAAGTTGCTTTTTGGCTTATCCATATCAGCGATTACTCAGGCAGCCTGCGAAAGACTCGAAAAGACACGAAAAAAATAAAATAAAACCTTTTGAGTGTTTTGAGGGAAACTCCGATTGTTTCCATTTTTTTTATGAAAGGATAAATCATGCCGGAACAACACAGTTTTGAGTACGACTTCGTCATCATCGGGTCCGGATTCGGCGGCTCGGTTTCTGCTTTGCGTCTTGCGGAAAAAGGCTACCGCGTTTTGGTCGTTGAAAAAGGGAAATGGCACCGGGCTGAAGATTTTCCCAAAACAAGCTGGAATGTGCGAAAATGGTTCTGGCTGCCTGCGCTGCGATTCTTCGGATTTTTTCGTTTAAGTTTCTTCCGCCATGTCACGGTGTTGTCCGGAGCCGGTGTGGGCGGCGGCTCGCTGGTTTATGCTAACTGTCTGCAAACGCCCAAACGCGATTTTTTTCAATCCGATTCCTGGGTACATCTGGCCGACTGGGAAAATGAACTCATGCCTTTTTACAAAAACGGTGCCAAAATGATGGGCGCTAATCCCAATCCGCGCCTGGAGATTGGCGATAAAGCGTTGCAAACCCTGGCAAAGAAAATGGGCAAGGAGGATCAGTTCGAACCGACCAATGTGGCGGTATTTTTCGGCGAACAGGAAAAAACGGTGCCGGATCCTTATTTCAATGGGGAAGGGCCGGAACGCAGCGGCTGTGTTTTCTGCGGTGGTTGCATGGTCGGCTGCCGCTACAACGCAAAAAATTCTTTGGACAAAAATTATCTTTATCTAGCGCAAAAGAACGGAGCGACCATCAAGTCGCAGACAGAAGTATTCGATGTGATTCCCCTGAACGGCAGCGATGGCGCCGGTGGGTATAAAATCGGATGGCGCTCATCCACTTCCGTTTTCAGAAAAAAGGGAGAACTGCGGGCGAAAAATATCATCTTTGCCGGCGGTGTTCTCGGCACCATTCCATTATTGTTACGCTTAAAAAAGAGGTCTCTCCCTGATCTTTCCGAACGGGTTGGATATGGTGTCCGCACCAATTCGGAAAGTCTGATGGGGGTAGTGGATTATAAAAAGAAGCATATTTTTTCTGACGGTATCGCCATCGGTTCCATTCTGCACACGGATCAATTCAGCCATGTGGAACCGGTTCGTTACTCGGCCGGTTCAGGTTTCTGGCGGTTGATCATGTCGCCTATGTCCCACGGTAACCATCTTTATTCCAGGCTGTTCAGTATTTTGTGGGATGCCGTAATACACCCGCTGCAAAATCTGAAAATGCTTTTTGTGGATGATTGGGCAAAAAGGACGCAGATTCTGCTTTTTATGCAGACGGTAAACAGTACATTACGCTTTTCCATGGGACTTTTCGGACTGAAATCAACTCTTGACGAGGGGAAGAAACCAACCGCATTTATCCCTGAAGCCAATAGCCTGATGAGGGAATTTGCTGAAATTGTAGATGGAAAACCAGGCGCGCTGTTGTCGGAAACCATTCTCGGCCGGCCGACCACCGCACATATTTTAGGCGGAGCCGTCATGGGTAGAGATCACACTGAAGGTGTGATTGATCGGGATAACCGCGTTTTCGGCTACAAAAATATGTGGATCTGCGACGGCTCCATGATTTCGGCAAATCCCGGCGTGAACCCTTCTATGACCATTATTGCACTCACAGAGAGAGCCGTGAGTAAAATCACCGCGAAGCGATAAATTTGTTTATATCCGAGTCGAGCGCTTATAGGGCGATTCGCTGAATAGCCGGCAGGAATATTTGTGTTGAATTTTCAGTTATCTGTATATACTATAATTAGTGTCTGTCCGAATTTGTCATTCCCGCATTCTTTCAGTGGGAATCCATTGCTGCTTTTAAGTAGATTCCCTGTCTGCAACAGGCAGGCGGCTTAAAAATTGCCTGCCTGTGCAGACAGGCCGGAATGATAATATTTTGGGGAATTTTCGGACAGACACAATTTAATATTTTGGTCAACCAATTTTTTCGGGAGGCATACGGTTCCGCATGAATATCCGCTCGTTTTTGTTTTATCTTCTGTTGCCCGGTTTTTCCGTTCCCACAAACGGCAGCGCGCAAAATCAGGCTTTTTTGCAACGCTATTTTAAGCCGGAGGAAGTTGTCGCCCAACTCAAAAATTGGCATGAAAAGTATCCCGATCTGACAAAAGTGATGATTGCCGGTGAAAGCGCCGGCGGGAGCGAATTGGTGGTACTGCGCATTGCGGCAAAGCCCAAAAATATTCAGGAAGCGGACTACCGGCCGGCCGTCTTTGTTTCGGCCAACATTGAGGGTGTCCATCTGGTCGGTACACAAGCGATCCTGGCGCTCATCGACAAGCTGTTAACCGGTTACAATGCTGACCCGCAAATCACCGATCTGCTGAACAAGCACACCGTTTATGTAGCTCCTCTCATGAACCCCGATGCGGCCAAAAATTATTTTGAGAAACCCATTTTCGAACGCACGACAAACGATCAGCCTGTGGATGATGATGCGGACGGCAAAATGGATGAAGACGGCCCGGAAGATTTGAATCGCGACGGCATGATTACTCAGATGCGGGTGAAAGATAAAAACGGTTTGTGGGTTTTGAACCGGGCAGATCCCCGCCTGATGGAACGGCGCGCAGATTCCTCCGCCGGCGTTGCAGCCTATTCTCTGTTTACGGAAGGGATCGATAACGACGGCGACGGGAAATATAATGAAGATCCGCCGGGGGGGATCGATCTGAACCGCGATTTCCCGCACTTTTTCGAATATCAAACCAACCTGAACGACATGTGGCCGGATTCCACAAATGAAACCTCCGCCTGGATGATTTTTTTAATCGCCCGTCCCAATATTTCCCTGATTCTGAGTTATTCTCTGACCAATACACTGCTCAATTTCCGGCAGTTCGGCGACGGCGACCCGCGGATGTTCGGCGGAAAAATAAAATTGCCGCCCCATCTCGCCCGCTATCTGGGAGCCGATCCGCAACAATCCCCGACACTCCGGGAAATCCGGCGCTTAATGGAACAAAAACAGATTGCTCCGGCCGACAGCATGCTCGATGAACTCCGGATCGCTTCTTTTCTGGGATTGACGCCAATCGCTTCCATCGAGCCGGAAGATGTGAAATTTTTTCAATACGTTCGGGAAGAATACCTCAGAAAGATAGCCGAAAGCGGTCTGACTCTCTGGCCTGAAACAGACGCCGGTGTGAAAAAAGGTTCGTTTCTGTCCTATTGCTATTTTCATCTGGGTCTGCCGGTTTTTTCGGCGAACTTGATGGCGTTCCCAAAAAGTTTCACGGAGAATCGACCGCTTGACACAAAGAGCGATTATGCTGAAATTTTACTGCCGGAAAGCGCGGTTCGAACCGAACAAGCTTTTCTGAGATTTTCCGACACAGTTTTGGCCGGGAAAGGATTTGTCGCCTGGCAGCCTTTCAAACATCCCAAGTTGGGTCAGGTGGAAATAGGCGGCTTTGTGCCGTTTTTACGGTACAATCCTCCTTTGGCAAAAATGAAAGAATCCATTTTGTTTCACAATCATTTTTTCACCGCTCTGATGTTGCATACCGCATCGACGGAGATCGGCAAAGTGAAAGTTGTGAAAAACGGCAGGGAAATGTATTCGGTTTCGGTTACTCTTGTTAATTCCGGCTGGTTTCCCACCGCTACCGCCTACGGCCGGATACAACGAATTCCTGCCCCCATTGTGGTTCGTTTGAAAACGGGAAAGGGACAGATGCTCTATTCCGGCAAGCCGTACGAGGAGATTGCCGCCATCGACGGCCGGGGCGGCGCGCGAACCCTTACCTGGACCGTGCAGGGGAAGCAGGGATCCAAAATAACCGTTACAGCCGGTGCCGCGCAAATCGGTTTCCTGAAAAGAGTGATTGAGTTACGCTGAGTTTTTGTTGATGAACAAGCCGGAAGTTTTGGCTTATGGAAAAAAGAAATGAACGGTTTGCAAAAAACAATTTTCCTCCTGCCCTTATCGTTTCTTGTTCCGGTTTCAATTTTGTCTATGATGAGCTGCACAAAAAATCCGGTTGCCGGCGATGCCATTATTGCACCGGATATCAGACAGATCAGCGGCCGGGTTGTGTTGAATGACGAGTCAACCCCGGACAGCGTGTTCATCTGGCTGGAGGGTTTCGATTTGAACACCCGAAGCGACAAAGACGGCCAATTCACTTTGGCGCTGCCGTTGGGTAGTGAAACGGTGGCGCAAAAATTGAGCGGAATTTACCATCTCTATTTTTACGTAGCTAATTACTATTGGGAATCCGCCATCGTCATTGTGAACAACGGTATTTTGCTGTTGTCAAGAGGCGATGTGGATGAAAAAGGGCGCCTGAAACACAAAATTAAGTTGATCAAAATTCTTGAGATGAAGGCAAAGACAGAACCGGACACCATCACGGAAAAATATAACGGCATTGTCAATGTGCACGTTTCTCTGACGGCATTGGAAGAACCGGTTATTGTCAAATTCCCGAAAATTTCCGGACAGGCATTAGCCGGTGCAATCTTGCGAAACGACGAGGGAGAAATGTTTTTTATCGAAAATAGCGGCGCGACTGAACGCAGTGTGATTGTTAAAGACGAAGTATCGGAATGGGATTTACCGATTTTTTACAAACCGGGTATCGTTCCCATCGGGGATTACGAGATTGTGCCGTATATCCTGATCTGGCAATACGGCATCCCTGAAGGATTGTTGAAAAGTATCGGCGAAGATGCCGAGGGATTTGGCCCTGCTTATCTGGGGATTCCTTTCAAAAGGCAGGTTGGCAGATTGACTATTCTTCCCGAACCGGACCAAAGGATGTGAAATGAGCGAAGACCTTTCTATTCGCAGCGCAGAGCTTGCCGATCTGCCCCGGTTAAAACCGCTCTGGCTTGAATTTATGTCTTACCATGCAGAGTTTGGTTCGCGTTATCAATTTTTCCCCGATGATTGGCCCGGCGTATTGGACCGGTTTACTTATTATCTCAGGAAAAAACAGGGGGTAATTTTTGTGGCGGAACAGAATAACCGTTTTGTCGGATATGTGTTCGGCTTTATTTTCAACAACGTTCCCGGGTTTTATCCGAGGAAAGTCGGTTTTATCAACGATTTCATTGTAATCGAACCGATGCGGCACAGCGGCGTTGGAAAAAAATTGGCCGGAAACACTCAGGATTGGTTCAGCGGGCAAGGGGTGTCCGTTGTTCAGCTTTATATTGCCGCTGCAAATGAGGCTGGATTTGGTTTCTGGCGAAAATGCGGTTTTGAAAATTATCTTGCCGGATTATGGAAGAACATTTAATGGAAAAAAATAATCTTGTCTAATAGTGATAAAAAATTTCCGCAAAAAGGCGCGGCCCGGCTGTTGGCGGCAGAACGTTTTCGTGAATTTGATCCGGAGAATCTTTTGAAAGAAATGGATCTGAAACCGGGAATGACTGCGGCAGATATCGGTTGCGGCAATGGTTTTTTTAGTGTTCCGGCAGCAAAAATTGTAGCGCCGGACGGTATGCTTCATGCTCTGGATATATCTTCCGAAATGCTGGATTTGTTAAAAGCAAGACGACCACCTGCCAATTTACAGGTTCATCTGTGCGAAGAAAACCGTTTTCCACTGAAAACGAACAGTATCGACTTTGTTTTACTTTCCGCCGTATTTCATGAGATTGAAAATCGGGACAAATTTCTATTGGAAATCCGCCGTATTTTGAGGGACGATGGTCATTTGTGGATATTGGAATGGCAGCCGAAGGAGGAAACCAAGGGACCGCCGGCCCTTCACCGGATTTCGCAGACCGAGCTTCGATCCAGTCTGACGAAAAATGGTTTTACCGTGAGCCGGGCTGATAATATCGGCGAATCTCATTACCAGGTTTTGTCCCGGAAAAAGGTGGTGAGCTGCCGGGTTTGAAGCGAATTGTAACCTTTTCCTGCCTGTTGAATCAAAATTTAAACGTATTAAAATAAATAAAGGATATGCAAATGCTCGATGCAATCATGTTGGTTGGTGGGTATATTTTTTTGGTTTTTTATGTGTTTCCCAAATTGGGAATTCGTTCCTGAACGGGCGGATCATGTAATCTCCCGGCGGGAGATACGAAAATAAACGAAGAACCTGAAAATAAAACAGAAAATAAGAATGAATTGTAAAATAAGTAGAATCAAATAATAATTGAAACAGGAGATAAAATGCCGATATTCGAATACCGATGTAAAGATTGTGGTGGGAAGTTCGAGCTGTTTCGTTCCTTTTCCAATACAGACCCGGTCTGTTGTCCGGATTGCGATTCACAAAACACGATAAAATTGCTTTCCACTTTCGCCTCGTCCGGCGGCGGTTCCGGCGACTTCAGTTCATCTGCAAGTAGTTGCTGCTCAGAAAATTTTGGCTGAGGCGTTTGAAGCGGACCGGCGGTCCGTTATTGAATTTACTTACAGACAATTACAGTAAAATTTGATCTTGCATTTCAAAAAAAAGTTAACTAAATTATCGCAATAAAACAGGAGCTTCAACATGGCGCTTATTCAGAAGGCCGATAAGGGTCCCATACGTGAGCGTTTAAACGAGTTGGAAAGGGAGGTTTCCCTTATCAATTTCAGCCGGGAACTGGAATGTATGTGGTGCCGGGAAACCAGACAGAAGTCTCCGAGCTGTCGGATAAAGTGAAGGTTCAAGCTTATAATTTTCAGGTAAACAAATCTGAAGCAGAAAAATACAAAACAAATAAAATCCCGGCGACAGTGGTCAAGAAGGAAAAAGATTATGGTATCCAGGGGAGAATCCGGTTTGTCAGAACAAAGCAAACAGTCGATTCAGAAAATTGATAAACAGATACGTATTCAGGTTTATGTTCAGACCTCGTTAAATCAGGTGTTTTATTGCTCATTAAGTTCTTGTTTACCAGTCAATTGTGAGAAAATCCATGAATAATTGAACACTGCATGTTTGACTTTAAACTAAAAAACAAGTACTTACGCAATATATAGTGCAAATTCATGATGATTTTTGTCCGGTTATTCAACCTAATATTTATCAAATTTAACGAGGTCTGATGTTACTCCTTAGATGTCCGTATTGCCCGAAGGCGGTGTTGTTGGCGCATCAAATTTCTCTAGCCTGAAAAATTCATTCGCCGCGAAGGCACCCCGTCTGCATCGGGCAGGAAAGACACAAAGGTATAATAAACAAAAAGTTATATAAATTTGCATTTAAATAGAAAAATACGTAAAAAAACTGAGTTTTAATTAATGGGTTGCCATAATTGCAATATTATTAATGACTTAGTCTCTTTGTGGCAAAAGTTTGTGAATAATGTAGGCTGGAAAGTGAATTTGTCACTGCCGACATGGTTGAGGCTTCCGAATTCCATCATCTGTCCTAAAAATAAAATGTTATGGGGGCGCCCAAAACCATTGTGAATGAGACTATTTCATTTGAGGGAGCGGTTCCCGAAGATATGTTTGTTCAGCGTGTATTGGATGCTCTTAAGTAGATCCGTCAAATAATTTCATTTACTTTATTTATTAAAAAAAAGGAGTTTTAAAATGGCTTTAATGATCAATGAAGAATGCATTAATTGTGCAGCTTGCGAACCGGAATGCCCAAACACTGCTATTTATGAAGGCGGCGCCGAATATGAATATATGGGCGAAACCAAACCTGCTTTATCGGAGGATATTTATTATATAGTTCCGGATAAATGCACTGAATGTATAGGTTTTTATGATGATGAACAGTGCGTCAGCGTCTGTCCTGTGGATGCTTGCGTGCCGGATCCTGATCATGAAGAAAGCGAAGAAGAGCTTTTGGAAAAAGCCAGAAAATTACACCCGGATAAAACATTTTAATAGATTAAAATCATAAAGATGTGAAAAGGCAGCCGTATTTTAAACACCGGTTTGTCCCTTTTTTGTTGACAGATTAATCACGGCCTCTTTTTTAGCGATTAATCGGTAGAGTACGAAAAAGATGATTTTACTCTTGTATGTTTGTAAAATATTTCTTATTTAAGATACGGAGTTGTAATTTACCATAATAAGCCCGAAATATTCACCTAAAAACGGAGGTTCGGAGATGAAAAAGTTAGCCGCAATCCTGATGGCAGTGGGCGTGTTCATTTTAGTTGTATCTGATTTTGGCGTCGCAAAAACGAATGGGAAATTTAAGTATGTAGGCGTTAAAAAATGTAAAATATGCCACAGTTCTGCCAAAAAAGGGGCCCAATTTAAAGTATGGAGCGTCTCGAAACATGCCAAGGCCTATGCTGCTTTGGCAAGCCCGGAAGCCAAAAAAATTGCCAAAGAGAAAGGGATTGCCGATCCGCAAAAAAGTGAAAAATGTTTGAAATGTCACTTAACCGGTGCCGGCCAGCCCAAAACCATGTTTGCCGCCAGCTTTAAAGCTGCCGCCGAAGGTGTCGGTTGTGAAACCTGCCATGGTCCCGGATCCGCTTACAAAAGCATGAAAATAATGAAGGGGATTCATGCCGGAACCGTTAAAGCTGAAACCGTTGGACTGACCAAATTGAAACCGGAAGGTTGTAAAAAATGTCATAATCCGGAAAGCCCTAGCTACAAAAAATTTAAATATGCCGAATTTTGGGCGAAAATCAAGCATAAAATACCCAAGAAGTAAATTTGTTTCACTAAATAAAAAAGCCGGAATGATTTGTCATTCCGGCTTTTTTTGTTTTTATGGGTTTTCGGTCAAAAACTAATTAAACAAGTTTTATGTGGACGATGTTATTCCCAGCCTATTGAAGACTCTCCGGGAGATGGATGAATTCTTTGCTGTGCTTACAATGAAAAATTTGCCAAACTGTTTGTTTTTATTTGGCTTTCAGCTTTTGCAGAAAATGAATTGTCTTTTCCCTGCCGAATTGAGTCTTGTCAAAATATTTAATCACATCTTCGTAACCTTTTAGAGAAAGTTGTAAAATATGGTCGTTGTCACGGTCAATTTGTACTCGTAACGGTGTCTGACCGATATATTTATCATCCACAATCACATCGGCGCCGGTGGGAGCCGTATTTATCTGTAAAACAACCATATGTTTATTGGGGAACTTTTTTGGGGGTAATTGTCTACGCATTTTAGCCACCGGCGCCGGCCTTCTTTGTTGTCTGGGCGCTTGTGGTTTCACCACTTTGGGCTGCCGGGTATTTTGTTGCGTGAGCGGCAGATAGCTTACCTGGAACAGAAGTGGATTGTTCAATGGCGTGCCGTCCCAGTTTTTTTCTATTTTACACTGTACTTTAGTGATGAACCCCGGTTTAACCATCACTTTGGTTTGTGGTTTGATAGTAAACTTCCTTTCTGAGAATCCATCCAGGGCAAAATATTCTCCCTTTATATTATAGAATCCCGGTTGCAATTTTAGCTTGTAGTGATATGCATTTTGTACGTTGGTAATATCTTCGTCCGGCATAATCAGATAATCGTTGATATAAAATGCCGTGTGATTTTTGTAACTGGAACCCATATCCGCCACATTTTCGATGGTTACTTCAAAATTGGCCGGAATACTTTCCAGATCGTAAACCGGCAATTGTTCTACCGGTTTCAGGTTTAAGAAGGTTTGATCGGTGGTGAGTTTCTTGGGTCCCAAACAGGAGAGCATCAGGACTGGGATTAAGACGGCAAAAATAATCAGGCCTGTTTTTGCACTTTTCATTTTTTCCTCCCGGGAATTTTCTGTTTGTGATAATTTTTTTCGGTTGTTGATTATTTAACCAATTTGTTAAAAATAAGTTCACTGAAATTTTGCGCTTGGCCAAAATAATCCGGTAAAACCGCGCATTCTTCACGGTTCAAACCGGTGTTATCTTTAAAGTATTCCCGCTTACAATCCGATAATTTACAAATGGAGGGCTGAAGAGCAAAAAATCTACCAGGTCAGATTGATGCTTCCAATAAATCTTAGTTACTATTTATGAATATTTAAAAAAGGAGAGTGACGATGAAGAAAAATCATTTGCTTCCGATTCTGTTTTTGCTGGCGGTCGCATTTATTCCGGCAGCGTTGGTGGGTCAGGTGACCAATTTACTGGTGAATGGGGTGGATACCGGGGCGCAAGCCCGGCAGGGGGAAATTATCTCCTGGCAATACAATCTTTCCGTTGCCGGCAGTGCACGTGTAGAGTTATGGGTGGATGTTGACACAAACAAAATTCTTGATCCCGCCATCGATTTTCCGGCATTTAAATTTTTACAGGCAGATGGCGGAGAAGGCGATGATGGCCCGCCGGACATGGATGGCGCTGCAAACGGCCAGGTTAGCGTACAGTTACCAAACGGATTGGGTGTTGCCTATTACATCATGACCGTAACGGAAAATGGTGTTGCAGACAGTGCCGACTTTCGCATTCTTCCGCTTCTGAATCCCCGCTACACCATATTCGGCCAGATTACAGATGGAACGGGAGCGGGTGTTCCCTGGGCTCCCGTCGGAGCTTTTCAGAATAATGACCAGATTATGCCCAACTTTTGGTACGCTTTTTCGGACAGCTCCGGTAACTATACTATTAATATGGATTCGACAGCCGGACTATTTCAAGAGCCCTGGCATGTTGAAATTGAAGAATCATTTTTAGTTAACTGGATTGCTGATAAAAAGGACACGGCTATTTCGGTAACCGGTAATCACGGCCCGGTAAACTTTGTTCTCAAACAGCCGCAAATGTATATTTCCGGTACAGTACTGGATCAATTTGGCGCCCTTGTTCCGGTGGAAATGGGTGCCTGGGCCTGGAATCAGGCGATGCAGAAAAATCGGGATACCGGCGTAAAACCGGATGGCAGTTACGTGATCGGATTCTCCGGCGATGATACAGGAGATTGGGAAGTCGGTTTATGGAGTGAAACTTTCGGCAAAGATTATCTGGAACCGATGTCACAAAGAATAACCCTGGCGGCAATAGGTGATTCTATCATACAGAATTACACGGTTTATGTGGCTGATGACACAATATGGGGTGTGGTTGTCGCTAATGGCGACTCCATCGTCGGAAATGTGGCTGTAACTGTCGAAAATCAAATTGCCGGCAGATCCCGGGATACAACTGATGCAAGCGGTTATTTTGTGATTCCGGTCTCTTCGTCGGGCTCTGTTTATGATGTACATCTTGAGGGGGATGGTGAAGAATTATTCCGCCAGGCGGGTTTTTCTCCGGTTCAGCCCTATCCGGTTCAGGCTGCACCGGGAGATACGGTTACTTTGACTTTTTCAAATGAACCCCCTCCGGGTGGAGACTTAACCATTAATGGTATGCGCACAGGCGCGCAGACTACGCCGGGAGAAATTGTAAATTGGCATTATTCTCTTCCCGTTTCCGGCACTGCCCACGTTGAAATCTGGCTGGATCGGGACGGAAACCGCATTTTTAATCCTCAGTTCGATTTGCAGGTTCTCAATTTTGAACAGCAGGATAACGGCATGGGATTGGACAGCCTTCCGGATATGGATGGCGCCGCCAATGGCGAAATTTTCACACAAATTCCCCACGGTTTGGCACCCGGATTTTATTTCATGCAGGTTTTTGTTTACGATTCGCCTGATATGGCGGATCTTGAGGTGCTGCCGATGGTAAACCCGGTATATTCCGTTTTTGGCCAGGTATTGGATGGCGATAACAACAGAATTCCCGGGGCTGTTGTGCGAATGCAAAATAATGACATGCAGGTCCTGCCCAATTTCTGGCTTGCCATTACGGATGACCAGGGGAATTTTGTTTTTCATATAGACAGTTCGGCCGGATTTACCATGAACCCCTGGTGGGTTTTTGTGGATTCACATGAACAGAATCTGTTTTTTGAGCCGCCGGACACTATGCTTAACATAACCGGTGATCACGGGCCGATCATATTCCGGCAAACTTCCGGAAAGGTTGTCGTTTACGGATTGGTTGCAGATCAAAACAATGCGCCTCTGGCTGGAAATTTTCTGGTGGACGTCTGGAATGATGCACGGCAGATTCGGTATCGTCAACCGTTAAATCCGGATGGCAGTTTTGCTTTCAACTTTACGCCCGATGACTACGGACACTGGGAATTTCGTGTGGTCGGTGAGGAATGGAGTACCTACATGGAACCGCCGTCAATGTTTGTGAACCTGTCCGCCGGCAGTGATTCTGTGTTTCTTAATTTTCATGCTTTCACCGTAGATGGTACGATTTGGGGGCAATTGATAGCCGGCGGAAATCCAATTGTTGGCGATATGGGAGTGATCGCGATGAATGATACAACCGGCCGGTCGTATGGCCGGACGGATTCAGTGGGTTTCTTTACCATTCCGGTATCTTCAGTGGGAGGGACTTATGAAATCCGGTTGCAGCCCGAGGCGTATGATTCCTTTCTTCAAGCGGGATTATATTTGAGTTCACAAAATCCGGTTACAGCCGGTGCGGGCGATACGGTTTCTATCATTTTTTCCGATGAACCGGTTGAGTTTGGCAATCTGCTAATCAACGGACTGGCGGCCAACGTGCAGGCCCGGCAGGGAGAGCCATTCACGTGGCAATTCAATCTCCCGGTTGGCAGTACGGCCAATATGGAAATCTGGGTCGATACGGACACCAATTCGGTTTTGGATCCTGCAATTGATTTTTCCCTGATTCAATTTACTCAAACGGATGGACAACCGGAAGGCAACGGTCCTCCGGATATGGACGGTCTGGTAAATGGCCGGGTTTGGGTGAGTATGAAAAACGGCCTGGCTCCCGGTCGTTATTTTATGCGGGTTTTTCAGGCAGGTCTGGCCGATACTGTGGATTTTCAGGTGTTACCGCTGCTAAATCCGGCGTTTTCCGTATTTGGCCGTGTGACCGGCGAAAACGGAACAGGTGTGCCCTGGGTGCTGATTCAGGCGGAACCGCAAGTGCCGTCACAGTTACCGGTTTTCTGGCAGGCAATGACGGATAGTTCAGGAAATTATGTCGTCGATCTGGATAGTTCCGCCGCCGGAGTTCCCAATCCGTGGCGTGTCAGCATTGACAAAGAAACGGCGAAGGGATTTATCCCCATACCGCGGGACACGGTTTTTCAGATTACCGGAAATCATGGCCCCGTTGATTTTATGTTGCAGTCACCTCGATGGGTTGTAACCGGTACAGTTGTCGATCAAAATGGCGTGCCGTTTCGCGGCAGCTTTAATCCTTACGCTTGGAACGAACCGCTCCATTTTCAGCGCGAAGGTTGGTTAGCTGATACGCTGGGAACTTATTTCGTAGGATTTTTGCCCCGGGATGCAGGCTGCTGGGATGTGGGAATCCGGTCGGATCAATTTGAAAGGCAATATATGAAACCGGTTCAGCAAGAAATTTGCTGGCCTGCGAATGAAGACACCCTGCTGGCAAATTTTGTCGTTTATGAAACGGATGCTTTCATATACGGCCGGATTAGCGCAGATGGCGACCCCATTGTCGGCCATCGTCGTATAAGTGCAGAAAATGACACCACCGGACGTGCCGGTGCATTTACGGATGCAAGCGGATTTTTTGCGATTCACGTCTCCCAAATTGCAGGTCAATATGAAGTGAGAGTCGATGGGGAAGATTTCGATCGATTCACACAGGCAGAGTACAATTTAATCAGTCCACAACCGCTATATGCTGCTCCGGGAGATACGGTGGAAATACAATTTTCCAAATTTTCCGCTGTAGATAAAGCACAAAAAACGCAGCCGAAAACATTTTCGCTATTGCAAAATTATCCGAACCCCTTTAATTTACGCATAGCAAATATAACTACTGTGGCGTTTCAGATTCCGAAAGCTGCCCATGTCACCATTTCAATCTACAATTTGCTGGGACAGGAGATTGCGCGGCTCATCGACCGTGAGATGCAGGCAGGGCAACATCAACTGCAGTGGACGGGGAGAGACCGGAACGGTGTAACTGTGGGGAATGGGTTGTATTTTATCAAAATGACTGCGCCCAATTTCACACAGTTGCGCAAATTGATGATTGTGAATTAAGCAAAAACTGTCCGAAATTTACCTGATTCCGCCCGCCCGGAATTGGGTAAATTGGGCAGCGACCCGGTAACTATTTCCTTTTTTTTATAGCAAAGCGCATGTTGCAAAGAATAAGCTTACTTTTGCACAGGCGCTTTTTTTATTTCCAAACTGTTGATTACGTATAAAAAATATTGTTTTTCCTAAAAAAAGTCCTAAATTTATTTTCCGGCCATTACGGAGTGAAAACCTTCCGGCGGTGTGATAAAATCTGCAGGCAAGCGGAACAACCATTTTGTAAAAAACCGTAACTACTCAGGTTGTCTTCCTGCACCTCAAAAATGAGCATACCTGAGTAGTTACAAAAAACCAGTATAATTGATCCGATTATCCTTGGCATTTATAAGGTAAAAGAGCTGCGTGAAATTTTCTTCGAATAAAGAAATGATCGAATTTTTATTCTCCCGAAAGAGAATAAAAATTAAATTGGGACTGGACAATATCAGGCATCTGCTGAGTGTATTTGGACACCCGGAAGAAAGTTATGCCTCGATTCATGTTGCCGGCACCAACGGCAAGGGTTCAACCAGCGCGCTTTTAGAAGCGATCTACATGGCGGCGGGGTATAAAACGGGGTTGAACACGTCGCCTCATTTGATCGATGTCCGGGAACGGATCCGCATCGATGGGCAATTTGTGCCGCTGGACGTATTTCGCGAAAAAATAGAATTCCTCTATTCCACAATCCAAAAACACGGTTGTTCCTTTTTTGAAATTTTAACCGCCACCGCTTTTGCTCATTTCCGGGATGAAAAAGTGGACATCGCCATTGTTGAAACCGGGTTGGGGGGGCGGCTGGATGCCACCAACGTTCTGCACCCTAAGCTCTCGGTGATCACGGAAATAGATATTGATCATGTTAAGCAGTTGGGAGCCACGTTTTTACAGATTGCGCAGGAAAAAGCCGGTATTATCAAACCGGGAGTTCCGGTGTTGTCTAACGCCAGTGACCGGAAAGTGCAGGAACTATTTGCCTTGGTTTGCCGGGAGAGAGATGCGGAATTTATCGATGCTTCTGCCGGGATGAAGATAGAAAATCCGGATTGTACCCCGAGAGCCTGTTATTTCGATCTTACTACACCTCAAAATCACTGGCCGAAAATGCAATTGTCCTTGTTGGGGAAACACCAGGTTCAAAATGCTGTAACCGCTGTTCGCGCTGTGGAAACCCTGCACGACAACATTTTGCCCGTAAAAAGAAAGGCGGTTTACGCCGGACTTGAAAGGGTGAAATGGAACGGAAGGATGCAAGTACTACAGGAGAAACCAACTGTGGTGGTGGATGTGGCGCACAATGATCAGGGGATTTCCGTAACCATAAAAGAAGTAGACAGAATATTTTTGCATCAGAAATTATTTTGTGTGTTTGGTGTTTTGAAAGATAAAGATTTCAGCAAAATGCTGCGGACGATGAATCCTTTTGTGGATTTCTATATAGCGGTTACGCCAAATGATGAGCGGGCGCTGCCTGCCGGTGAACTGCGGGAACAGATTGCAAAGATGGGGAAAAGGGTGGTTGCCGGGAATTCCATCATCGACGGTTTAAAAAAAGCGCAGAGATTGGCGGGGCCGGAAGATTTGATTTGTATCATCGGTTCTCATTTTGTTGCCGGAGAAGTTATCAATTATTATAAAAATCCTTGACAAAGGGAGAATTTTTTTATATTTTTATTTTGTCGCTGTATAAGTTGTTGCTTTGATATGAGTTGTGGGCTTTTAATTTTTTGTCCGCATTCTGTTTCCCTCACTGTTTTATAAATCCACCGAGGCAAGAGTCAATTTCATTTAAACCATATTTTTATTTCCTGAATAAATGCTACAGTGTTGGGGTTCGTGTTTCGTTTGCTGCTTATTTAACCGGAGAAGAAGATGGCCGAAGTTGTACTAAAAAAAGTTTCCAAATTGTTCGACAAGAATATTGTTGCGGTTGATAGTGTAAACGTAACGGTTAAGGATAAAGAATTTATCGTTTTAGTGGGGCCTTCCGGATGTGGCAAGTCAACTACATTGCGGATGATTGCCGGCCTGGAGGAAATTAGTGCGGGGGAAATATATATCGATGGTCGTTTGGTTAATGATGTGCCGCCAAAGGACAGAGACATTGCCATGGTGTTCCAAAATTACGCGCTATACCCCCACATGACGATTTATGACAATATGGCTTTCGGTTTGAAATTGCGAAAATATCCGAAAGACAAAATTCGGCAGCGTGTAGAAGAAACAGCTGAAATTTTGAGTATCACCGGTTTACTTAAAAGAAAGCCGAAAGTACTCTCCGGCGGGCAGCGTCAGCGGGTTGCCGTGGGGCGTGCCATCGTGCGCAGGCCCAAGGTTTTTCTGTTCGATGAACCGTTGTCCAACCTGGATGCAAAGCTGCGTGTGCAGATGCGCGCCGAGATTAGTAAATTACATCAGCAGTTGAAATCGACCATGATTTACGTGACCCATGATCAGGTTGAAGCAATGACCATGGGAGACCGTATTGTGGTGATGAAAGACGGGAAAGTTCACCAGCTCGATACGCCGCTTAATTTGTATCATCACCCGGTTAATAAATTTGTCGCCGGTTTTATCGGTTCGCCGGCAATGAATTTTTTAACTTGCCGGGTGGCGAAAAATGGCAAATTTAAACTGATGGATGGCAAGATAGAAATTCCGGTTCCTGAAAAGTATCAGGAAAAAATATCTGTGTATGTCGGCAAACAGGTGTTTTTAGGAATACGCCCGGAAGATATTTATTTACCGGAAAAGGCGTTTGGAGTGACTGAGAAGCTATCATTGCGAAATGAGGTGGAAGTTGTCGAACCGATGGGGAATGAAGTATACATTTATCTTAAAACAGGAGCACATAATATTATTGCCCGATTAACTGCAGATTCCCTGCCCAAAAGCGGAAGTCAGATTGACCTGATTTTTGATCTGAGTAAAATGCATCTGTTTGATAGTGATACGGAAAATAGAATTGTATAATTGTTGCGAATGATTGGGAAATACAAGGGAAAATTGTAAATGTTACTAAATCCTAAATTGAGCGATTCTAATGTCATTCCGTAGGAATTTTGTTGGTTTAGTGCACAGAACTAACAAGATTCTTTCCCGCCTGCGGTTGGGCAGGCAGAATGACAAAAATCTTTGGGTGGTTGTTTTAAGCTAAGAATCGCTCAATTTAGGTAAATATTAAGGGATGCTCTAAATATTTACCTAAATCACGCTTCGATTCCCTGCTTACTGCAGGCGGGTCTGCCCGCAGCGGACAGGCGTTCAGCATGGCTCTTAAAGTCAGATTGAACACTTCGACACGCTCAGGGAAACTCAGTCGAATGCTTCCTGTTTAAAAAACAATTCGCATACCTGAATAGTTATTAATAATTCAGTTTTTTGCCGATAAATATAAGAGATGGTTGATCCATTTAACAAAATAATTTGAGGGAATAACAATGGAAATTAACGATTTGAAAACGCTGAAGATTCCGGAACTTACAAAATTAGCTCAGGAAAATAGTATTTATAATTTCGCAAGTATGTCCAAGCAGGAGTTGATCTTCAGAATAGTAGAAGAACAAACCAAGAAAGAAGGACTTATTTTTGCCGAAGGTGCTCTGGAAGTATTACCGGATGGGTATGGATTTTTACGCGCAGCGGACTACAACTTTCTGCCGGGTCCGGACGATATTTATGTGTCGCCTTCGCAAATTAAACGGTTCAGTCTGAGAATCGGTGATGTGGTGTCAGGCCAGATCCGGCCCCCCAAGGAAAATGAACGATTTTTTGCTTTACTCAAAGTGGAAGCGGTGAACTACGAAAATCCCGATGATGCCAAGAATAAGATCATTTTTGACAATCTGACGCCACTTTACCCTGAAGAGAAACTCCAACTGGAATATATGAGCAATGAATATTCTACCCGGATTATGGATATGTTAACTCCGGTAGGCAAAGGACAGCGTGGGATGATTGTGGCACAGCCGAAAACGGGAAAAACAACAATCTTGCAATCCATCGCTAATGCCATCACGCGTAATCATCCGGAAGTGCATCTTATTGTTCTGCTCATCGATGAACGACCGGAGGAAGTGACTGACATGAAACGCTCGGTGGAAGCGGAGGTAATCAGTTCTACGTTTGATTCACCGGCAGAGCAGCATGTTCATGTAGCCAATATGGTATTGGAAAAGTCAAAGCGGCTGGTGGAGTACGGCAGAGATGTGGTAATTTTGCTGGATAGCCTCACCCGGCTGGCCCGGGCCAATAATGCAGTAATTCCCCATTCCGGTAAAATTCTTTCCGGTGGTGTAGATGCCAATGCCCTGCAATGGCCCAAGCGATTTTTCGGCGCCGCAAGGAATGTGGAAGAGGGCGGTAGCCTGACCATTATCGCCACAGCTTTGATCGACACCGGCAGCCGTATGGATGAGGTTATTTTTGAAGAGTTTAAGGGAACCGGAAACCTGGAAATTGTGCTGGATCGCAACCTGTCCGACCGGCGGATTTTTCCGGCTATCGATATTACCCGTTCCGGTACCAGAAAGGAAGAATTGTTGCTTGATAAACTGATGTTGAACCGGGTTTGGATTCTGAGAAAATTTTTCAGCGAATTCAATTCCGTTGAAGCAATGGAATTTTTACTGAGCCGAATTAAAAGAACTAAAACCAATAAGGATTTTCTGGAATCCATGAGTATGTAAAATATGGCTTGCAATTAGAAGATTTTTGGATTACATTTATAATTTGTAAATTTAGAGAAGAATTGTGAGTTCAAAGAGGAGATGAACGTTGAAGAAGGGAATTCATCCTAAATATAAGATGGCGACGGTAACTTGTGCCTGTGGCAACAGCTTTGTGACCAAATCTACCATTGGGGATATCAAACTGGATATTTGTTCCAGTTGTCATCCATTTTTTACCGGGAAGCAAAAATTGGTAGACACGGCCGGCCGGGTTGAAAAATTCAGACGTAAATACAAAATGCAAAGTAACACTGCCCAGAATTAGCCTTTTTAATGTAAAATTTTTAAACGGAATCATTACGTCTCCGGACGCGTGCATTCCGTTTTTTATTTGTTGCAAATATACTTACGATGTGGGTTTTTTAAGAGAACAGGATAAATGAAAGAAAAAAATGAAGAAATAAATGTTGGAGGACAGGCCGTTATAGAAGGGGTGATGATGAGATCGCCTCATGCGGTGTCGGTTGCTGTACGTAAACTTTCCGGTGATATTGTAGTGAAAAAGGATCGTTACATTTCATGGACCAAACGTTTTAAAATCTTGAATCTACCGATATTCCGTGGTGCGGTTGTTTTAATAGAGTCCATCGTTTTGGGGATTCGCGCGCTCGCTTTCTCCGGTGATATTGCCATGGAAGAGGAGAAATCTAATGGTAAACCGGGGGCGGAGGAGACACTTGAAATACCCAAAAAAATGTCTGGTTTCCGTTTGGGATTGCTTTTGATTGTATCGTTTGGGATCGGGCTATTGCTGTTTTTCTATCTGCCATTGGTGCTTACCGATCTGTTGGGGATCAAATCCGGTTTTTGGTTCAATATAGTGGACGGTGGCTTCCGCCTGTTGGTATTTTTTCTCTATCTGATTTTCATTACAATGCTGAAGGATATTCGCCGGATTTTTGAATATCACGGTGCGGAACATAAAAGCATTTTTACCTTCGAAAACAAGCTGGAACTAACGGTGTCCAACACCAGAAAATTCACCACTTTCCATCCCAGATGCGGCACTAGTTTTCTTTTGATTGTGATGATTGTCAGCGTTCTGGTTTTTCTGTTTCTCGGCCGGCCGGAAACAATCTCCGACCGACTCATCCGCCTGTTGTTTGTTCCCGTAATTGGCGGCATTTCTTACGAATTTATTCGTCTGTCCGGAAAATACGCCGATCGGAAATTTGCCTCCTTTCTGGTAGCTCCCGGTCTCTGGCTGCAGCGTATCACTACCAAAGAGCCGGACGATTCCCAATTAGAAGTTGCATTCGCGGCATTAAAATCATCCATAAGTCCGGATTTTTCCAAACCTACTGAAATCATTAAAACGAACAATCATGATTGAAAAATTAAAAGAAATTGAAGAACGGTATAAATTTCTGCAGGATGAGCTTGGGAAACCCGATGTGGTTTCCAATATCGAACGCTACACACAGCTTGCCAAAGAGCAGAGCGATTTAGCGCCGCTGATTATGCTGGTTCGCCAATACAAGGATGTGTTACACAACATCGCCGGGAACCGGGAAATCATCGACGACAATTCCGATCCGGAGCTCAGTGAATTGGCAGAAACCGAGATGGAAGAACTTTTGCAGCAGAAGGAGGATCTGGAACAAAAGTTGAAAATCATGCTGATTCCCAGGGATCCCATGGATGAGAAAAATATCATCATGGAAATCCGGGCCGGAACCGGAGGCGATGAAGCAGGCCTGTTTGCCGGGGATCTTTTCAGAATGTACTCTCGCTATGCGGAAAGAAAAAATTGGAAAATTGAAATTATGGCTGCCCATGAGCAGGGGATTGGCGGTTTTAAAGAGATTATTTTCAATATCAGCGGCAATGATGTTTACAGCCATTTAAAATTTGAAGGCGGAGTTCACCGCGTTCAGCGAATCCCCGCCACCGAATCGGGTGGCCGCATTCATACTTCGGCGGTTTCTGTTGCTGTGCTGCCTGAAGCGGAGGAAGTAGATATCGATATCGATCAAAAAGAGATTCGTATCGATCTGTTTCGTTCTTCCGGACCGGGCGGACAAAATGTGAACAAAGTGGAATCGGCGGTTCGCCTCACTCACATTCCTACGGGGATTGTGGTTTCGTGCCAGGATGAAAAATCCCAGCATAAAAACCGGATGAAAGCGATGAAAATTCTTCGCTCCCGCCTTTTGGCTAAAAAACAGGAAGAAGAGATGGCCAAAATTACCGCTGCCCGCCGTGCTATGGTCGGCACCGGCGACAGGAGCGCAAAAATTCGTACATTCAATTATCCTCAAAACCGGGTTACCGATCACCGGATCAATTTAACACTGTATAAACTGGAGCAAATTAAAGACGGTGCCCTGGATGATTTAATCGAAGCACTGCAAATTGCTAATCAGATGGAGTTGTTGAAACAGGCCGGTTAATTACTATGTTTGCCGTTTCAAATCTTATTTGAATCAAAATGAAATGAAATCAAAGCATTGGCGTTTGGCCGAACTCATAAAAACATCGGTCGAATTGTTTAAAAAACATCAAATTGAAAATGCTCGCCTTAATGCCGAATTGTTGTTGGCACATACACTGCAAATGGACAGAGTCCGGCTTTATTTGAATTATGATCGTCCCCTGAACGAGGTTGAATTAACCACTTACAGAAATTTGGTTCGTCGTCGTCTGACAGATGAACCGATGCAATATATTCTTGGTAAAACCGAATTCATGTCGCTTCCTTTCAAAGTAACGCCCGCTGTTTTAATCCCGCGCCCGGATACGGAGACTTTAGTTGAGTGGGTGATTGAGACTTGCCGGACCGGGGGAAAAAAATGGATTTTGGATATTGGCACCGGTTCCGGCAACATTGCCGTGAGCCTTGCCCACTACCTGCCTTTTATTCATGTTGTGGCCATCGATGTTTCTCCGGCGGCTTTGCGAATTGCGGCTGCGAATTGCAGGGAAAATAATTGTACCGCGAGGGTGCATTTTTTTCGCAGTAATTTCACTCACGAGAATTTTGTGAATGTATTTCAGGCTAAATTTGATTACATTGTCTCTAATCCGCCATATATTCCGGAACATGAATTTGAATTCCTCTCCGGGGGAATTTTAAAACATGAACCTCATCTTGCTCTGCGGGATGGCGAGCAGAACGGTTATTATTATCAAAAAATTGCCGGCGCTGCCGCCCGGCTGCTTAAAGAAGATGGCGCCGTTTTTGTGGAAATCGGCCATAAACAGGCAGATCCCGTGAAAGAAATTTTTGCATCACATGGGTTCAGGTTTATTGATTTACGTCGGGATCTGGCCGGGATTGAAAGGGTGCTGCAAGTAGGAAGAAATGACCGGGTGTGATCATTTTAAAATGGATTTTAGATCAAACTGAATATCATCTGAAACGGATCAAAGGAGGAATGAATGAATCCTGCTATTTTTCGGGAATACGATATCCGTGGTATTGTAGCTACAGATTTAACTGTGGAAGTTGTGGGAGAAATTGGCAAAGCGTACGGTACTTTTGTGCAACGGCATGGTGCAAAACAGGTATCTGTCGGTTGCGATGTGCGTTTGACCTCTCCCGGTTTGAAAGCGGCCGTCATCGAAGGGATTACCAGTACCGGTGTAAATGTGATCGATATCGGCACCGTTCCCACGCCGGTGCTCTATTTCTCCATTGCTCATTTTAATACGGATGGGGGTTTGATGGTTACCGGCAGCCATAATCCAATTGAATACAACGGTCTGAAAATGAATCTTGGCATGAGTTCCGTTTACGGCGGGCAAATACAGGAGATGCGAAAATTAATAGGAAGTAATGATCTGGAGACCGGCAGCGGGAGTGTGCAGAAGCGGGATGTTTTGCCGGAATACCGTAAAATGCTGGACAGTAAGTTTGATTTCGAGCGGAAGCTGAAGATCATTATCGATCCCGGAAACGGCACGGCAGGACCTTTTACCAAATCATTTTTCACCGAAAAAGGATTTGACGTGGAATGTATTTTTTGCGAACCGGATGGTAATTTCCCCAATCATTTGCCGGATCCAACTGTGTTAAAATATATTCAGCCGCTACGGGAAAAAGTGGTAGACGAAGGCGCCGATTTGGGTGTTGGCTACGATGGCGATTCCGACCGGGTTGGTATTATCGATAATTTGGGCCGGCCTGTTTTTGCCGATCGTTTGCTGGCGGTTATCGCCCGGGATATGTTGTCCCGCAATCCCGGCGCCAAAGTGTTGTTCGATGTGAAATGTTCGCAAAGCTTGCCCGAACAGATAGAAAAATATGGCGGCGTGCCGATGATGTGGAAAACCGGCCATGCGCTGTTAAAAGCAAAAATGCGGGAAGAGAAGGCGCCGTTAGCCGGTGAAATGTCCGGCCATATATTTTGCAGTGAAAATTATTACGGCTTTGATGATGCCATTTATGCGTCGGCGCTTCTATTGCGGATTCTTTCCGAATCGGATAAAACATTTGCGCAAATTGTCGATGAAATCCCGGCTTTTTACTCTACGCCGGAAATCCGGGTAACTTGTGCGGAAGAGGAAAAATTCCGGATTGTGGCAGAGTTGGTAGAATATTTCAAATCAAAATACGATGTCATCGATGTTGACGGCGTGCGTGCGCTGTTCGGCGACGGCTGGGGACTTGTTCGTGCTTCCAACACCCAGCCGGTGCTGGTATTGCGCTTCGAAGCGAAGACGGAAGACAAGCTGAAAAAGATTATGGGAATCTTTGCCGGGAAACTGGCGGAATATCCGTCTGTGGAAAAATTAAATCCCGATGAAATACAGATAGTAAAAGGTTAAACTGAATAGATACAGATTCCATCGCTTTAAGCGATGGAATCGGTCTTTAAGATAATTTTATCTCCGGAGAATATTATGAATCAAAGAAAACTGTTTTCCGAAATGAACAGAAACCTTACAATGTTGTTTGGAGATAAACTGAAAAAGATAATATTATATGGCTCTTATGCAAAAAACAGGCAGACAGATGAATCCGATATCGATTTTATGGTGTTGGTGGACGAATCTGAAGATCGATTAAGGAAAAGTAAATTCCCCATTGCCGATATCATGTCAGAGTCATCTCTAAATCATAACATATTAATCTCGATAACTGAAGAGACGGTTCATCGTTACAACGAGTTGTCACAATATTTACCTTTCTATAAAAATATTAGCAAGGAAGGCATTGTGATTTATGGATGATCGAATAATTGATTTGTCGAAATACCGCATAGAAAAGGCTCCGGATGATTTGGAAACGTCTGAAATTATGCTGAAGAACAAAAAGTTCTCTCAGTCAATCAACCGATCCTAAATATTTGAAATAGAATATTCCAAAATACTGATGGCGGCTTACAAATTTCGGAATGATAGTGATGACAAAGATTTTTATATTATAAGCAGGGAAGAGGCAGAAATTCAATTGAAAAATGCAAAAAAGTTTATCCGCCGTTTACAGAAATATTTACATGAATATCATCATTAATCTCCTTTGTTTGAGATGTCAAACACACCCATCTGTTGACATTCCGGTTTGTAAACCGGCAGCCGTTTTAATGATACTAAATTAAAGGAAACCAAATAAAACAATTATGACAAAAAAAACAAAAAAAACATTGCAACCTAAAATACTTGGCTTTCTGGAAAAACAACCCGGCCGGAAATTTAAAAGTAAAACCATTTCCTGCTTTCTGGAAATACCACAAACAGAGTACACGGAATTCAGAAACCTGTTACGGTCGCTGGCGCAAAAAAGTGTCATCGCCAAAGTTGGGCGAAACGTCTATCAATACAAGAAAAAACCGACTTTGGCAATAGGCGCTTTAAAAGTGAAAACGCAGGGTTACGGTTTTGTGAAACTGACGGAGAGTGATCAGGAATTGTTCATCAGTCAGCGGAACATGGCTACCGCCCTGGATGGCGACTTGGTGGCAGTGCAGGTATTTGCCCAGCCCGGAAAAGGATTGTTGGCGGAAGGGAAAATAGATCATGTGATCGAAAGAAAGAGAAAGTTCATTGTTGGAACGTACAAGAGAGGGAAATATTTTAATTTCGTCGCTCCCGACGATCTGAAAATTCCCTGGGATATTATCATCCATGATGATTTTTCCAAAAGGGCCGAGCCCGGGCAAAAGGTGGCGGTGACCATCGATTATTGGGAAGAGACCGGCTTGAATCCCACCGGGCAGATTGTGGAAATACTGGGTTTCCCGAAAGATACGGGTGTGGATATTTCCTCGGTGGCGTATGCTTTCAATTTACCGCTTTCATTTCCTGAAAAAGTTGACCGGGAAGCAGCGCAAATAACCGGCAAACTCAGGAAACGGGATTTGGAAAACAGAATAGACCTGCGTCAACTGAATTGTTTTACCATCGACCCGGAAGACGCCAAAGATTTTGATGATGCGGTTTCATTGGAAAAAATCGCTAATGGAAAATTCCGGTTAGGTGTCCACATCGCCGATGTCAGCCATTTTGTGGAAGAGGGCAGCGAAACAGACAAAGAAGCGTTGAAGCGGGCAACCAGTGTGTACCTGGTCGACCGCGTGATTCCCATGCTGCCCGAAAAACTCTCTAACCAAATCTGTAGTTTGCAGGCAGATCAGGATCGGCTGACTTTCAGCGTGCTGATGACCATGGACAGAGCAGGCAGCGTGCTGAATTATGAAATCAAACCTTCCGTGATTCGCAGCAAAAGGAGATTTTCTTATGAAGAAGTAGTGGAAATCCTCAAGTCCGGAAAAGGCGATTTTGTGCAAGATTTAACAGAGATGCGCGACCTGAGTCAACGGTTGTTCCGGGCCAGATTGCAAGCCGGCAGTCTGGATTTTGAAACGACCGAAGTGAAAATTGAATTAGATGAATCAGGGCGGCCGGTTGCTATTCACAGGAAAAAGAGTCTGGAATCGCACCGGTTAATCGAGGAATTTATGCTGCTTGCCAACCGCGTGGTTGCGGAACACATAGCGCTGCGCTTGCCGGAAAAGTATCAATTGAACAGAAAATGGCCTTTTGTTTACCGGATTCATGAAAAACCAACCAAAGAAAAGATTTCGGATTTTGCCAATCTGGTTAAGTCGTTGGGATTTGAATTTAAGGGGAAAAAGCGCATTCATGCCAAACATTTAAGCGATGTTTTGGCGCAGGCGAAAGGGCTGCCTGAAGAAGATATCATCAACCAGGTCATGTTACGTTCGTTGATGAAGGCCAAATATGACACCAAAAATGTTGGGCATTTTGGTTTGGCGTTCCATCATTAC
Organism: uncultured Deferribacteres bacterium; assembly: GCA_913009825.1. Classification (GTDB taxonomy): domain Bacteria; phylum Zhuqueibacterota; class JdFR-76; order JdFR-76; family DREG01; genus DREG01. The sequence continues at coordinate 21,652 of CAJVYQ010000005.1, read as the reverse complement.
ACCCATTTCACATCGCCCATTCGCCGGTATCCGGATTTAATCGTGCACCGTTTGCTCAAGGAATACGCCGGGCAACCTGCCGAGGAGCGGTTAGCCCAATTAAGGCTGGAATTGCCGGAAATATGCCGGATCGCCACGGATCAGGAAATTAATGCCATGGAAGCGGAAAGACGATCCATCAAAATGAAAAAAGTGGAATTTATGACCGATAAACTGGGCGAAGAATATAATGGTATCATTTCCGGCATCGTTCCGTTCGGCATTTTTGTGGAAATCGTCGATTATCTGATTGACGGTTTAGTGCATGTTAAAGATTTAACTTCCGATTACTACATCTACGATGAAGCAAACTTCCGGCTTGTCGGGAAAACCTCCGGTGTTGTTTACCGTTTGGGTGACCGGGTGAAAATAAAGGTGATCCGTGTTGTCCCGGAAGAGCGGTTAGTTGATTTTCATTTGATTGAAGATGCCGGGAAAGCGAAAGTTGTTCCCCCGGGGCGGGAAGCAGGCAAAAAGAAACCAAGCTGAATAGTTACCTTAAATTTTTAAATTCACCTTGATTTAGAAACGAAAATTTTATATCCTTTATCTGTTCAATGAAAGCGGAAATGATTTTGAACGATTACCTGCTCCCGGAGTAAAACGGATGATGTTTTAACTAAAAGGAGATGTGCAATGAAAAGAACGATTTATCTGAAACTGAGCATCATTTTTCTGTTGATCTTTTTTATTGCCTCCGATAGTTCGGCCCGGCGATATTGGGGGAGGCATCGATCCCAATCTACTACCATAAAAATTGGCTATTTCAATCCCAAAGATGTCAAAGGCGGTGCTCTGTTCGGCATTAACATGAGCGGCGCGGTGGATGAAATTGTGGATCTGGGCTTTGGTGTGGATCTGTTTCAACGCACGTATACAAAGGACAGCGAAGTGGCTAAAAGTGTTTCCGAAGGCGGTTTAGTGGAACATCAGATCCAGCGGGATATGGAATTCACTACAACGGCTCTGCCAATAATGGGCACAGTCACTATTAAATTAAGCGGTAGTATGCCGTTCACCTATTTTCTGGATGGCGGTTTGGGATATGCACTGATGTGGAACCGGGAGAGTAATTACAGTGCGGATGTATCGGAGAAGCGTTTCTACCATGGAGTAATGTGGCAGCTTGGATTGGGCATGATGTATAAGATGGGTTCCCGTTCTTATTTAATAGCGGAGGCTTTTTACAACGATGCCGGTTTGAAACGGGATAGGGGGAAAACGGAAAACGGGTTGCCTATCTGGACAGAGGTTAATCTTTCCGGCCCCGGTTTTCGTCTGGGGCTGCGCTTTGAAAGATAAAATGAAAGATTTCAGCCGTTTTTGCCGAAAAGCATTTATAAGCTGATAAAATTATGAGATATTATTCGGATAATTTTCAATTAGGATTTGGCGGCGGTTTAACTCCCGGCGTAAGATGGATACTTTTCGCCAATGCGGGCATTTACCTGTTGCAGCTCATCTTTGGCCCGGCTCTGATCCATTGGTTTGGTCTGAGTGCCAACATGGTGATCGGCTATTTTGCCGTCTGGCAATTTATTACTTACATGTTTCTCCACGGCAGTTTTTTTCACATTTTTTTTAACATGTTTGTATTGTGGATTTTTGGTTGTGAAGTGGAGCGAGCGTGGGGCACCAGGGAATTCCTCAAATATTATTTCATTACCGGGATTGGCGCCGGTCTGTTTGGTTTCTTGTTTAGCCTGGGAATGCATTCCGTGATAATCGGCGCATCCGGCGCGGTGTACGGTATAATGTTGGCATTCGGCCTGCTGTTTCCGGAAAGAATCATCACCCTGCTTATATTTTTTGTACTGCCTGTTTCCATGAAAGCCAAATATCTGGTGATGATGATGGCGCTCATTTCCATTTTTTCCGGTGTCTCCAATCTGTTCGGCACACACGACGGTGTAGCACATTTTGCTCATTTGGGCGGCATGTTAATTGGCTTTCTCTATCTTAAATCGGATTGGCGGACACAGAAAGTTCTCAATCAAATAAAAAAAACAGTGCAACCTAAAAAAGTAAAAATGAAGGTCTACCGCGCAGAAAAACCGGAGGATTTGCAACGGCAGGTAGATGAAATTCTTGATAAAATTAATGAGATCGGTTACAAACGGCTCTCCCGGACGGAAAAGGATATTCTGAAGAGAGCCAGTGAAGACCTGTCTAAAAAATCAAAACCCAATTAACGGACAAAAACGCTGATCAATTTCCCGGAACTGGAATTTAGCAAGCGGTTAAAAGTATTTTTTATTTTTACCCTTCTTATTATTTTCTGCAAACCAGATATTAGCCGAGCTCAGGACCGGGTACGTGTGGTAACGTCCGGCAATGGGAAATATTTTTCTTCTCTCTCTTCCCGTTTGTATAAAGGCATCGATTTTGTCCCGGTGCGTGAATTGGCAGACCTTTTGGAAGCGCGCACGTACTATAACGATTTGGCCAAAAAAATTGTCGTTTACCTTGGGAATCATAAAGTAAAGGTAACCGCCCTGAATCCATTCATCATGATTGATAATGCATTTTTCCAAATGCCCATCAGCACCGATTTTGATGAAAACGGTATCTGGGTTCCACTGAATTATTTTATCGATCTGATCTCTGTTTATTCCCCAATACCTATTTCATACAATACCGATACCCACACTCTTTCTCTGGTAAAGGAGAGAGTTAATATTTTGGCCGTTAATGTTGAAGAAAAAGTAAACGGTACCCTGATCCGCATAGCCACATTAAGAAAGTTTGATCTCCCCAATCTGGCGGTACGTCTGAGCCAGGGCTGGATGTATGTGGATATTTACGGCGGCAGAATCGATTCTACGCGTTTGCGATCCAATCGCTCCGTCGGCATTATTAGAAAATTGGTGCCCATTCAGTTTGAAGAGTCCGCTCAATTGTCCTTTCATCTGAAAAAGCCGGTGGAAAAAGAGGATATTTCAATCTCCAGCAGCAGTAATGAAATTTTGGTCTCCGTGCGTACCAGTAAAAAAATACCCGATAATATGATTATTGATCTGGAGCAGGAAAGAAAAAAATGGCTGATCGATAAAATCATCATCGATCCCGGACATGGAGGCAAAGACCCCGGAACCATCGGATACGGAAGACTAAAAGAAAAAGATGTTGTCCTGGATGTGGGAAAACGATTGAAAAAATTGCTGCAAAAAAAGTTACATGTCGATGTATTAATGACGCGGGATTCCGACAGGTTTGTTGAATTGCGGGAAAGATCTGCCTTTGCCAATCGGAATGGCGGCAAACTGTTTGTAAGCATCCATGCCAATGCGGTTAAAAATAACTACAGCAGGTCGGCAAAAGGTGTGGAAACTTATTGTCTGGGTCTGGCTCGTACCGAATCTGACCGGGCAATTGCCGAGAAGGAGAATTCGGTCATCAAATATGAAGATTCCTGGTCGGAAACTTATGCAAATTTTTCCGATGAGAACTACATTCTGCTGGCCATGGCACAGAACTCTTTCAATCAGGAAAGCCATGAGCTGGCCGCCGCTGTGCAGAAAGAGCTCCCCCGTGCATTAAATACCAAGAATCGTGGAGTAAAACAGAGCAATCTAATTGTGCTTATCGGAACTTCCATGCCAAAGATATTAGTGGAGGTCGGTTTCATCTCCAATCCTTCCGAAGCAAAGAAACTGCGCACGAAAAAATATCGTCAAAAAGTTGCAGAAAAAATATTCGCCGGTATCAAAACGTTCAAAGAATCTTCGGAACGTGCTGTTTTGGGTAGTCTTAACGGTAGTCGTTGAACATGTTTTTTAAAGTTTTTTAAGAACTTACTCCTCAGAATCTCCTAAATTTGTGCTTGCAAAACACCTTTAAATCACTTATATTTACACGTTATGTTTGGCTTAAATGGCCGTTCCCGTTTCGGCGGAATTCTTATGGAATTATTTCAATGACGAGAAAATTTGAAGGAATGGGTGTCCATTCTTTGGGTAGACCAGATATTGGGAACACTGTAATGATTCGGATCGATGATGAATGAGAATATGCCCGTCCTTTTTTAATTGAAGTTTCAACAGGTTCATCGCAAATAGGAGGTTTTTAAAAAGATGAAACGTAACAATCTGATAAAAACAGTTTTGATTTTTGCCATTTTGATTTGGTCGCTCTGGAGTCTTTATCCGACATTGCGCATGCAGACAATTTCCAGCAAGGAGATTAACAAATTAAAGCTGGAAGGCAAATATCAAAAGTTGGAAAATAAGGCGATCAAGAGAGGTCTCGATTTGCAGGGTGGCATTTATCTGGTTCTGGAAGTGGATCTGGCCCAATTGGCAACCGATCTGGCTTCAAAAAAAGATGATCAATTCTACCGGATAATCGATGAGTGCAAAAATCACTTAAAAGCCAATCCTGATGCGGATTTTTTTACCGTTTTCACCAATATTTTTAAACAAAAAAATTTAAAATTGAACCGTTATTTTGGCACGCGCCTGGATTCTGATGCCACCATCCTGACGAATTTACGCAAAGAAGCCGAAGATGCAATTGATCGTTCCCGGGAAATCTTATGGAATCGTGTCGATCAATTTGGTGTATCCGAACCCAATATCCAGAAACGGGGCAGTCAGAGAATTTTGGTGGAATTGCCCGGTATTCAGGAAATCCAGCGAGCGAAAGAGCTGATCAATCAAACGGCTCTGTTGGAATTTAAAATGTTAGCGGATAATGATGTTTTATCAGAGGTTTTGAAGAAGATCGACGAAGCGGTGAAAGAGAAACAGGGGTTAAAATCACCGGCTGCAAAAGATACCTCTGTAACCAAAGAGGGGAAAACAGGGGAGAAAGATACGACGAAAGCGAACGTCATTCGTGCGGAGGATCTGTTTGGCCAACAAACAGCCAAATCCGGTTCGGACAGCACGGCGGCGGATTCCACCGGTCTGGAAGTGGATCGGAAAATTTTCACCGAATCACCCTTTCTGGCTTTGCTGCGGGATTTTCGCGGCGGCGGTGGCGAGGTTGGTGTACCCAGAAAAAACCGGTTTGCTGTGGAAAAAATATTGAAAGATCCTGATATTAAAAAACTGATACCCAACGATGATCAATTTCTCTGGTCCAGCAAGGCAAATGCTTATCGTGATGATTATTATTACGAACTTTATTTGGTGAAAAAACGGCCGGAATTAACCGGAAAATATTTAACGGATGCGCAGGTAAAAATCGGCAGCGGCTCCAATTTTAATTCGGCTGGTAAACCGGAAGTTCATTTTACCTTAAATTCCGAAGGGGCACGGATTTTCGGCCGGGTTACCGGCGCCAATATTAATAAGCGTATGGCAATTGTGCTGGATAACCGGGTTTACTCTTCACCGGTGATTAGAAGTAAAATTACCCGCGGCAATCCTTACATCGAAGGAATCGACGATATGAAAGAAGCCCAGGAAATTGCCATTGTGCTGCGAGCCGGTGCATTACCGGCGCCGATCCATATCATCGAAGAGCGTACCGTAGGCCCGTCTCTGGGAGCCGATTCCATTCGTAAAGGTACGCTATCTGCCGTCATCGGATTTGCAGTTGTGGTGCTTTTTATGATTTTCTATTACCGGATGAGCGGCTTCATTGCCGATATAGCCCTGATTATGAACCTTTTGATAATTATGGCGGTTCTGGCCGGATTTCAATTTACCCTTACTTTGCCTGGTGTTGCCGGTATTATTCTAACCATTGGTATGGCGGTAGATGCCAATGTGCTGATTTTTGAGAGAATTCGCGAAGAACTTCGTGCAGGGAGGACTGTTCGTGCCGCCATTGATACCGGATACGCCCGCGCCCTCTCCGCAATCTTAGATGCTAATATCACTACCCTGTTCACGGCGGCCATTCTTTACCAATTTGGTACCGGGCCGATCAGAGGATTTGCCCTGACTTTGTTCATCGGTATTTTAACCAGTATGTTTACCGCCTTAATCGTAACCAGAGTAGTGTTTGATTTTCTGACATCGAAATTCGAGTTTAAAAAGCTAAGTATATAAAAAAGTTTACCAGTGAAGGAGAAAGATACAGATGCAGTTTTTTTCGCGTGCGAATATTGATTTTATCACGAATCGAAAATACGGTTATATGTTCTCGGGAACCCTGCTGCTTATCGGGTTTATCTCTTTAATTCTGCGCGGCGGTCCGAATTATGGCATCGATTTTAAAGGCGGTGTTTCCATCCGGGTTCAAATGGCGCAAAATGTTACCATCGATGATGTTCGTAAATCCCTAAGTGCAATCGGTTATGGTGATGCGGAGCTAAAGGAATCTCGCCAGGAGCAGGGTAATACCGTAAAAGAAGAATACATTGTCCGTGTTCCCGCATCCACCGAATCAAGTTCCGCCGGCGATTCCGTACTTACACAACTCAGGGCGGATTACGGCGATTCAAGCGTGGTGGTTCGCAGTGTTGAATCGGTGGGACCCAAAATTGGTAATGAACTGAAGCGTGCCGCCATCTATTCAATTCTATTTGCTCTGCTGATCATTTTGATTTACATTAGCTGGCGGTTTGAATTAAGGTTTGCTGTCGGCGCCATCATTCCGCTGTTTCATGACGTCCTGATTACCCTCGGAATCTTTTCTGTGTTAAATTTGGAAATTTCACTTGCTGTGGTTGCCGCCTTTCTGACTATTGTTGGTTATTCCCTGAACGATACTATTGTTGTTTTTGATCGGATCCGTGAAAATTTAAGAACGTTACGGAGAGAGAAGTACGATGTGGTTATCAATAAAAGCATTAATGAAACATTGAGCCGCACAATCATCACATCGTTAACGACACTGTTTGTGGTTCTGATTTTGTACTTTTTAGGCGGGAGTGTGATTCACAATTTTGCTTTTGCGTTGTTGGTGGGTGTGGTCATCGGAACCTATTCCTCGATCTTTGTCGCCAGTCCCATTTTGATTGAATGGGAAAACTGGCATCAAACCCATAATAAAATCGAGAAAAAAAAGAAAAAACGCTGATCAATTCCGGAGACATTTATGGAAATAGGTAAAGAAATTGTTGATGAAATTGTAATTCTCAGACCGAAGGGTAATATTCTCTCCGGTGTGGATGCCAATATGATTCATCAAATGGTTCATGAAGAGTTGGAGATGAACCGGATTAATTTTGTTTTGGATATGACCGACGTTTCTCTGATTAACAGCTCCGGGATTGGGATTTTGATTGGTGCGTTAACCGCGGCTAAAAATCAGAATGGTGAAATAAAATTAGCCTCCGTAACGGATAAAGTGGCTCATATTCTTAGTATGATGCGGTTGGATCAGGTATTCAAAATGTATAAATCCGTTCCGGAAGCAGAACAGAGTTTTATTAGTTAAAACCAAAGGGAAACGCAGGCGGAAAATTATGTCAGTTCGGGTGATTGTCGGCGCACAGTGGGGTGATGAAGGGAAAGGGAAAATCGTTGATTTATTGGGCACTGAATCTGACGTTGTGGCCAGGTTTCAGGGCGGCGCCAATGCGGGTCATACGGTTGTTGTGAATGATGCACAATTCATACTCCATCTGATTCCTTCCGGAATTTTACACCCGGATGTAACTTGCTATATCGGCAATGGCGTTGTGATCGATCCGGCTGAAGTCCTTCGGGAAATTGATTTTCTGGAAAAAAAGGGAGTTCATGTGCGCAACCGGCTGTTCATCAGCGGATATGCCCACGTGATTTTACCCTATCACCAGATTCTGGATAAGAAAAAAGAGCGTGATCCAAACCTGTTTTTGGGCACAACCGGCCGTGGAATCGGCCCGGCTTATGTAGATAAAGTAGACCGCATCGGCATCCGTATGATCGATCTCCTCAATGAGGATGTTTTGCGGGAAAAGATTTCTTTGAATTTGCAACTGAAAGCGGATCAATTAGCCGGACAGGAGATTAATCGGGATGTGATGGTGGCGGAATATCTGCAATTCGGCGAGCAGCTCCGGGCCAATGTTGCCGATATTTCCGTTTTACTGAACAAAGATATCAAAGCCGGGAAAAATGTTCTGCTGGAAGGCGCCCAGGGCACGCTGTTGGATGTAGATTTTGGCACCTATCCTTTTGTTACCTCCTCCAATCCTTCGGTGGGCAGCGCCTGCAGTGGACTGGGAATTGGTCCTACCAATATCGATTCGGTCATCGGAGTTTTTAAAGCTTACACAACCCGTGTGGGAGAAGGACCTTTTCCTACGGAATTTGACGAGGAATTTGCCAAACGGGTGCGAAGCTGGGGAAATGAATTTGGTGCAACCACCGGCAGACCCCGCCGCTGCGGCTGGTTTGATGCCGTTTTAGCTCGCTATTCTGCTCGGATCAACGGGTTAACCGGGCTGGCCATCACCAAACTAGATGTGCTCGATCAATTCGGAACCATTCGCATCTGCACGGGCTATCAAATTGAAGGTGAGTTCGTTGAAAACCTGCTTACAGACCGGCAAACGATTAGCCGGGTGGAACCGGTTTATGAAGAAATGCCCGGCTGGCAGCAGCCGACATCGGATATCCGGGAGTTTGAAAAATTGTCCCGGGAAGCGCAAAATTATGTAAAAAAAATAGAAGAGTTGATTGAAGTCCCGGTCACGCTGATTTCAGTCGGCAGTGAGAGAAAGCAAACAATTATTTGTGAATAATTCTGCTATTTTTATTGATTTAAGAAAAATATTTTTATATATTAGACAGTCCAAAAAATCTTGGGCCTGTAGCTCAGCTGGTAGAGCAGCGGCCTTTTAAGCCGTTGGTCGCAGGTTCGATTCCTGCCAGGCTCACCATAACCCCTAACTTAAACAGAAGTTAGGGGTTTTTTATTGTAGTGAAACTTGGAAAGAAGTGCAGGCAATGTAGGTGACATCAGCAAAAGATTGTTAACAATTAGCCATTATCAATTCACAATTAGCAATTCGTTTAATTGTTAATTGTGAATCAATAATTCAGACCTTGTTAAATCAGGTGTTTTATTGTTCATTAAGTTCTTGTTTACTAGTCAATTGTGAGAAAATCCATGAATAATTGAACACTGCATGTTTGACTTTAAACTAAAAAACAAGTACTTACGCAATATATAGTGCAAATTCATGATGATTTTTGTCCGGTTATTCAACCTAATATTTATCAAATTTAACGAGGTCTGAAAATAGTTAACGATTCGCGTTTTTTAGCGATATTAGCGGGCAACCTGAATAGTTACACCTTTTTTAATAAATCCTGATTCATCAAAAATCAATACCCCATCGGTATCACCCATATCAACATTTAAAAGGGTGTGATAGGTGGCCAACATTTTTTCCTCATCCCAGATAATGTCAGTTACAAACTTTTACATTGATCGCACATTACCTCCTTGAATATTCAATGCAATTGGTTCAATGGATTTTCTCTCTAACTTACTAAACTGGCCAACAGTATAGCGAAAAAAATGATCCCTTGATTCGCTTCTGGAAAAGCATCCCTTGAATTCTTCATGAGAACCGTGCAATTCATCAAGAAAACCTTCAACTCCCTCTTTGTCTAAACTGAATTTGGGAATTGAAAATAGAATATCCTGACTCCGACTATCTGGTATCATCGCTCACCTCCTTTTCGGGTACCAGAAATATGCTAAAATATTTTTTACGTAGCAATATCTATCACTCTAACTGACTTTGTAGGGTTAATCAATTTCCAGGCACAATATTTTATCCCTTCCAATTTATTTTTATTGATTTTTTGCAAAAATGGCCGTAATTTGTTATAATTTGTTTGATATTTCTATCATTTTTCTTTATTTTTAAATAACAACGCTATGAATTTTGATTAATATTTAGAGGGAGAACTACCTATGTTTAACTGTATTTTTAACCAGCGTTCTGTCAGTTTTTCAATTCTCTCATTGATCGCCCTTTTTAGTATTTTGGCTTTCGTTTTTTTGAAGAATTTTTCGGAGACAGAAACAGATCAACAGCAGAAAATATACTTAAATTCATTCGATCAATTACCGATGCGATTCGAGAAGAATATGGGGCAGGCAGAACCCGGAACAGATTTTCTCTTTCGTGATAAGTTTTGCGCACTATCCCTTAGTTCTGGCCAGACAATAATGTCACTTCAGCAACCCAACCGGTTAGGACAAAAAACTAATTTTGTAAACGTAACAATGCATCTTGTCAACGCCAACCTACGTGTTAGATCAGAAGGTGTTGATGAGCTGATAACAAAGTCAAATTATTTTATCGGCAATGATCCTTTAAAGTGGCATACAGATATCACGAACTATGAAAAGGTTAAATTTACTGAAGTTTATCCCGGAATCGATCTGGTTTACTACGGCCGGGATGGCAAGTTGGAGTATGATTTCAACGTCTCGCCCGGGGCCGACCCGGGTGCAATCGCCCTTCTCTTTGAAAAAAGCACAGCCGCAAGAATAACAGAAAGCGGCGATCTACTGGTTAAGGTGGGAACGCGCCAGATTACCATGCAGGCGCCGGTGGCCTACCAGGAAATGGAAGGCGAGCGCACGCCGGTGGCAGCGCAGTTCGTTGCCCGCGGCAACGATACATTCGGCTTTGAGATCGGCGATTATGATGCATCCGTGCCGCTGGTGATCGATCCGGTGCTGGTTTATTCTACTTTTCTCGGCGGCTCCAACGGAGACGAAAGCCAAGACATCGCGATCGATGCAAACGGTTTTATTTATATTACAGGAAGCACAGCAAATTTTCCTGTAACTGACAATGCCGCGCAAAAGAATAAAGTGCAGAGCGATTTCTGGGGATACTATGACGCCTTTGTTGCCAAACTGTCTCCCGATGGCTCGGCCCTGATTTATGCAACCTACCTCGGCGGCGATAGCACCGAAACAATTTTTGGCATCGCCGTGGATGCAGCGGGCAGCGCCTATGTTACCGGTTCAACCGTATCGGATAACTTTCCCACACACAACGCGGTGCAAGGAAATTTCGGCGGCGGCCAGGCGGATGGTTTCATCACAAAGCTCACTTCTGACGGATCGGCGTTCGTTTACTCAACTTATCTTGGCGGTTCAGAATCGGACTTTGGCCGCGATATTGCGGTGGACCAGTCCGGCAATGCCTGTGTCATCGGGGAAACCAACTCGGACAATTTTCCGGTGGCGAACGCAATGCAACCGACCAGGAATGACTCTGAAAATGATGCCTTTGTTACCAAACTGAATTCCGAAGGTTCCGCCTTTATCTTTTCGACTTTTCTCGGCGGAAGTGGCAGAGAAAACGCCGAAGGTATTGCCGTGGATAATGCTGACAATATTTATCTGACCGGTTTTTCCTATTCGAGTGATTTTCCGATTGTCAATGGGTATCGGAAATCAAAGGGATGGTTTGTTACCAAAATGAATCCCCAGGCTTCGACTATAATTTTCTCCACAAAATTAACCGGCGGCTACGGAATCGCGGTAGATGAAGATGGACAGGTGTATGTCGCCGGAAGTGTTTCCCAATATACCTATAGGAATTTTTACACCACAAATGCAATTCAACCGACATACGGCGGGGGCGATTCGGATGGATTTGTCGCCAAGCTGTCAGCCGATGGCTCTGAGGTTTTGTTTTCGACTTTTCTGGGCGGCAGCGCAGCCGATTATGCCTATGATATTGCGGTGGATGCAAACGGCAATGCATTTGTTACCGGCCGGACACAATCCATAGATTTCCCGATGGAAAAACCGACGGAGGCCGCATACCAAGGCTCGGTCGATGCTTTTGTGACGGGAATCGCTTCCGACGGGTTAAGTGTTCTTTTTTCATCTTATGTTGGCGGAAGCAGCGATGAATATGCCAGTGCAATTGCTGTGGGACCAAATGGACATGTCTTCATTACCGGCAAAACCTATTCCGACAATTTTCCTACCGCTTCTCCTCTGCAAGGGAATAAAAATGGTTATCAAGATGCTTTTATAACTGAAATCGACCTCGAGCTGCAGGAGCCGAGCAAGGTTCTTTTGGTGAAAGTGATGCAGGATTCCCTGGGTCGCGAACCGCAGCCGGTTGCCAATACGGAATTCGGCGTCTACCGGATCGATTTGTCGGCACAGGAAGACCCGCTGACTTTCGTGAACTATCTGACCAGTGATGACGATGGATTGCTGGGGTTGCCTCTGGAATATTTTGCCCCCGGCGATCCTTTTTTCCTGCGCGTCGACCTGGGCGCCCGCGACGCCGTAAAGGCCAACCACGACGACCTGGACGGGCAGATGCTGCGCTTTTTCAGCGATAATCTCCACATCAACAACGAGGGAAACATTAACGCGGCAAAATTATCCGCCAATAAGCTGGACACGACCATCACCTACATGGAACACACCTCGCTGGCATACAACCTGCTGGTCAGCATCGAATGGCCGGCTTCCGACGATTATGTGGCCGATCTGAAAGCAGCATTCCGTTTTGCCAGCAACAAGCTTTACGACATTTCCAACGGTCAGGCTTTCTTCCAGACCATAGCAATTTATGATAACAAGAAATATTGGGAAGATGCCGATCTCCGTATCCACGCCGACAACACCCAATGGCCGTTGGCCACGCTTTCGGGCATCAGCAAAGCCAGCAAAACGGACGCCACAATTAATCTACCTCCTAAACATTACGGTTCAAAAGATGACAACGTCAACAGCTTGTTTGCCGAAGAACCGTTGTATTTTTATAGCTTGGTAGATGTGCAGACCATCGTGCACGAGTTCGGCCATTACGGTTTTGGCTTTTGGGATGAATACGAAAACGCAGCAGGGAATACAATCGATATTTTTACCAATTACGGATTCATGGATGGTGGCCCACTCAATCAGAGAATGTCAAGCGAAATGTCGGCATTTGTTATTTCCGGTTATGAGCAAACAGCTCAGTTTGCCAAAACCGGCAAGACCTGCTGGGACTTTTGGCACGCCAGTTTCGACACCATTCCCAAGAACAACTTTGGGGCGATTTACGCCACCATCAAAACACCGGCTGCCATGGGGCTTACTGCCAATCAATCTGTTACCGGTCCCAACGAAGATCCTTGGTATCCTGACTTTGACATCAACGCAATGATGGATTTTGTGGTCAAAACTTCATCGTTCAACGATCCGCGCCCGGCCTACCTGATGGTCGACAAAGAAACCGGTCAGCCGGCTGCCGGGGTTGTGGTTATCGCTGGCAAGGCGAACGGACGCACTATTCTGCAAGGCAAAACGGTGTTGTATGGAGCCGATCGCGGCAAAATCCGGCCGCTCGGTCTGCAAACCGGTGATAAGCTGCGCGCTGCCTGGAGGCGAATCGGGCACCGTGGCTATTCATTCGCCGAAGTTGAAGTGACGGGTTCGGCGCTGGCCAAAACATCCGCCGCAAAGGGAGAGGCAATTGTCGTCGAGTTGCAGCCGGTGCAGGGCAGCTATACCCTGCTGCCGCAAGTTTCGTTCGACAGCAACGGCGGCTTGATGTTTTCGGCCGCGGCCAATAAGGCCTTCAACGGCGCTGCCCAGTTGGAGATTTCCAGCGGCTCCGGCGACCTGCAGGTGATCGACTTGAATACCTCCGCTGCAGTCTACAGCGCGGCCCTGCCGGAAGGCGACTATGGCAATGCCAGCCTGTATTTCAGAGCCACCGACAGCACCGACACGGCGTTTTTCCTGCCGATGAATGTCACACTGCTGCCAAATTCCGGCGAAGAACTGATTGCAGCGAGAGACAACATTCGCTTGCTGCCGCAAACCGGTTCCACGGCGAAGCAGTATATCGTAACCACTTCGCCCTTTCCGGTGCCGCAGGAGGGGCTGCCGGATTCCCTGCACCAGGCCAGCCCACTGGTGTCGCTGCAAGCGTTCCCGGAAAATTCCGATATGCGCACACAGCTCAGAATCACCATCGAGGCCGATTCCCTTAAAGCCGGAGAAGCGGCGGCGATTGTCATTTACCGCTGGCAGGACGGCTGGCAGCCCGTTGCCACGGATGTGAATCTGGCCTACGGCATCGCCAGCACCACCGCAAGCGAGCCCGGTTTTTACATGGCCTTTCTCGACCTGACACGCGAGGTGACCGGCATCCGGATCGGCGCCACTTTTTCGGAACCGCTGCCGCGCGGCTTTGCCTTACAGCAAAATTATCCCAATCCGTTCAATCCCTCAACTGATATCAGTTACCAACTCTCCGGGAATAGTGAAGTAGAGCTTTCCATCTACGACCAGTTGGGGCGTAAAATTAACACCCTTTTTCTGGGCAGTCAAGCTCCGGGTAATTATACTTATCGATGGGGCGGTTTGGATAATTTGGGTAATCGTGTGGCAAGCGGGATTTATATATTACGTTTACAGGTTAATTTATTTTCACAATCCCGTAAAATGTTGTTGTTGAAATAGCCGTTGTTTTTTTGGAATAAAGGTTGATTAGATATGAACTGTAAATATTGAACAAAAGGGCAAATATTGTCTATTTTACACCGGATACATTCCACCACTGTCCAAGTATTGGAAAAACGAATGGAGACCTGGGCGGAATCTATGATATTAGCTCCAGGAACAAAAGATCATGGCGGCATTCCCTGGGATGGTTCCGGGCTGGTTCATTTTGCCTGGCATGATAAAGGCTCTCTGGCGTGATCCGTTATCGAAATATTACCATGATTCCTTAATGGTTGGAAAAAATTGATTTAGCCGTTGAATTTGTATCCGGGAATCTACCAAAATCCGGCTTAATCTCCATGATTTACTGCAATTTTTCCAGTCCGGCGGATACCGGTTTTACCATGTACGGATTGGGTCCAATTGTGCAGTTATTACGCAAAGATGACCATTCTGATTTAAATCTATTTTTACCCAAACTGGAAGATTTAACCAACCGTATCGGCAGCGGATTAATTGAGAGCGGAATTCACACACCCAATCACCGTTGGAGTAATGTGCAGGATCCTGGCTGGATGTGGAAACTTTTTGCTGATAAAAAGGCCAGAGATTACGCTGATTTATGGCTAAAAGAAGGGATCGACATTTCTTCTGACGGTGAATATTCGGAACGATCGATGAATTACAGCAATCATTCCAACCGCAGTTTGATCAGCGCTGCCTATACTTTGGAAAAACCGGAGTTGTTAGAAGCTCCGGGGAAAAATCTGCAAATGCTTCCGTTTTGGGGTCATTCCGATGATTGTTGTGTCACCGATTTTTCCGAGCGAAATGATGCGGGAATCGACGTCCATATTTCCATGTCTCTGGAATCGGCTTATCTTTTTCATGCGTTTGAGCCCAGTCCATTCAGCGCGATGCCTGTGCAAAAATGTTCTCGATCGTTTATCCAGTCAAGGCAGGATGACGAATCGTACCTCATTCCGGCCACCGCTGACTTACTGCCCTGGATTCAAATATCCCCGCCTGAAAAGATGGTTTGGCCTGAACCGGAAACATGGCCATCTGATTATGTGAAAAAATTGGGGGATGAAAAAATCCAAAATGAGCGGGTAAAATTAAGTCGTATATTAATTTTACCTTATACGAAAGAGATGACTCTCCTGGGATCCCACCCAACATTTGGGGCGCCTTTTGTAAGAATTCGTCATGATAAATTTAGCGCTACGTTACTTACTTTTAACAAATCTATCGTTTCAATTCGATACGGAAATGCCAAACTTTTAGGGATTTATTGCAGCTTTTCTTATTTTGGATTGGGAGCTATTTTTGCCTCGGAATTGAAATCTCAAACAGATCGATGGGAACTTAAAAGACCAAATTTACGTGCTGCATTTATGGGACCTTTAGAAAAAGCACCCAAAATTATGGATATGGAACGGGACAAACGGCAGCCACAAAATATTAATCGATTTGATTGGAGTGTGGTTACCAGGGAAGTAAAAAATGGTCTGAAATTTTTATTCAAATGTTCCGGCGCTATCGAAGAAACCGGTGACGAATTACCTGTTTTAGCGCAGGTTGTTTTGCAATTTCCCCAATTGGGCAGGATAAGCGGAGATTATGTAAATCATCGTCAATTACCCGCCGTACGATTGCCGGGCTACGTAAAAATTCCAACGGAAAATGATCTGTTTTTTCACAAAGGTAGAATTGTATATGAAAATCAGGGAGATTTGCTCATTTTCAAAGGGGGAGCCTTGCAGCATTCCATGCCAATCATGTTGGGAGATAGCCTTTCGCAAAATGTCAGGAGTTTGCGAATAAACCTGATTTAACGGTATTTAAAGGTAAATTTAAAATTTCTGAAATTTGTTTGCGATTAACACTGCGCCAATAAAAAGCTAAAGCAATTATTCGTTTGACAACTTTTTCACCAAATGAACGATATGCTTTTTTGATACGTTCATCTGATAGTGCTTGGGAAAATATGATGTTTGGGTAATCAATCATTTTAATCTCCTTGCTATACTTAACCCACTAAACGCTCATTATTAACGTTGAATCGGTAATTATAAAGGCAATATACTGTGACTAAGTAGGTCAAAAGCAAGGTGTTTGCCAATAAGATGTATTGCCATATTTAGTAGCACAATTTACGATACTGTGCACTAGTGATATTAATCAATTTTTATTTAGTAAACTCTAAAAGTGAGAAGAAATGGAAACCCAAAAAATAACTCATATTTTTCTTATATTTTTGTTACTTTTTTTTTCATCTTCTTATGCTCAATAAGATTATCAAAAATGGCTGGAAAATGTATCCTCTCAGAATTATATGGTAAAACTCTAATCATTTAGAATTGTTCATTGAAAAAATCCTTCCGCCTCACATAAAAAATGATTATATTATAAGTGCCATGAAAATATAATCATACGCGGGCGCAAGTTCAGCCCTGCGGTTTTGGTATGAATGAGGAAAATAGCAAAATGATACTGCAACATCCGTTGGCAGCGATCGGTGCCGATGGCAATTCTCTTCCGCTACCGGACTACTTGCAAGGGTCATCCGCATCCCCGTTCCTTCGGCACATTTCCCCGGGGAAGATTTTAACCAAACATTTCATTCCGATAACTTAACCAATCTTAAAAGACCTGGCAGGTTTTAAAAACCTGCCGGGTTTCAATTTGACACTTCTAAAAAAAGCTGTAATTAAATCCGATCCCCAAAAACTGTCTGATTTGTGTTTTTAGCGATACATCTTTGTCGTAAAGTGCAAACAGACTCAAATCCACTGAAATATATTTCGCCAGTTTCATCTGAAAATTGCTGTCCCAGCGCATATCTATTGCATTGAACGCTTCCAGATTGGAAAACAAAATTAATTTTGAAGAGACTTTAATCTTGTGATTGAAGTGATAAATGAAATCGGTGCGCGAATTCAAGCCCGGTTCAACTTTGAGCCATTCCTTTTTGTCGAGTGTTTTTCCATCATCACTGTACTGCCGGAAGTTGCGCGTGAAAGTCTCTTTCACCGCTATACCAAATTTAGTCTGAAAATTCGAACCGACGATAATTCCCGAACCGGCACTCTCGACCACATAAGCCGGATCCCAAAAACCGGATTTTGCCACAGGCGGCTCTTTTTTGTAATCATACCCTTTAGCAAACTGGCTGTCAAGCGTAAATGAAAAATAGGGGTTCATATATTTTTTTTCTTTGATGGTAATATTGGCGTCAATGTCAATTTTATCTAACGTATTTCTCAAACCGCTGTCTCCCTGTTTGGTTTGACCGAATAAAAAATTGCCGTGAAGATTCCAATTGTATTGGGGATGATTTTTCTTCAATCCGGCTACTAATCCGGAATTGTAGGCAATGGTATTGTCACCCCCCTTTGCCCAATTGGTAAAAGAGATTTGTGAAACATTGAATTTTGTGGTCAATTCTTTTTTTAGACTAAATTTCGCTTCGGTTTCAGTTTTTTTTGTTTCCTTTGCACTTGCAGAAGTAAAGAAACTAGCATTGAAAATGATAAAAATGATAGACACGATTTGATTTTTTATGGACATCACGAATCTCCATTATACAGAAAAATAGAATTAATTCCTTCTATTACCAAAGGCAAAATAATATAGCTTGTTGAGAAATAAAAGTCAATATAGGATGTGAAAATTAGTAGTGTAAATTTTAGTTTTTTTAAAACTGTGATTATTGGACATTTAAATAGTTTTCGATAATATTCTTCTGAATGAATCCACCTCAGGCGGTGAAATGAGGAATCTCGTGTCCAAAAGTACGTTTGTTGGCAAGAGATTCCTCACCCGATGAAACTGGGGTTCGGAATGACAAAATGGTGAAAAGTTATGAAATATTGTAATTGTTCTCTTTGGTGAAAGTACCTGAAAATCACCGATTTGTTTCAAAGGATTAAAGTCTTACGATTGAATTGATTTCAACTGGTCATTATATAATGAATTAAGATTTTTACTTTTTTCTGCGGCATTTCAATTCTGTGACCAACTTCTTTCAAGTTTCACGAGAGCATTCGCGAAAGCTTACTTAATCGTATTCCAGATGACGCTGAACTTCTTCAAGCAGTTTAAAAATTTTCGGATTATTTCTTACGATGTGATATTGCGGCTTGAGATATTCCACGTAGAGAGAGCGCAGCGCTTTTTTGTCCCAGTTGCGAAAACGCGACGGCTGTTTGCCAAATTCAGAATAGATTCTATTTTGGACAAACGTCCTGAATGCTCTGTATTCTGTGTTGTCCATCTTACCCGCACCCGTTTGGCTTTACCGATAGCTTCCCTCATTCTATTTTTCGGATGGTTTGTGAAAATTCTTTACCATTGATTCTATTTTTTTGAATTTCTATATTGAGCAAACGAATTATGTGGTTCATTATGGTACAAACACAACCGACATTTTCCTCCGTTGATCTCACTTTGATCGCCCTCTATTTTATCGCTATTGTTGTCTTGGGTATTTATCATTATCGCAGCAAATCCGGTGACGAGGATTTTTTAATTGCCGGCCGCCGGTTGAGTCTCGGCGCCTTTGTTGCTACGCTGGTTTCCACTTTCTATGGGGGGATTTTGGGTGTTGGCGAGTTTACCTACCGTTATGGTCTGGTAAGCTGGTTCACACAGGGACTGTTTTACTATATTTTTGCCGTGGTTTACGCCTATTTGCTGGCGCCCAAAATCAGGCGGAACAAACAATACACGCTGCCGGATCAATTGTATCAGCAGTACGATCAAAAAACGGGGCTGCTTGGCGCTCTGTTCACCTTCATCCTGGTCACGCCGGCGCCATACATTTTGATGTCCGGTACTATGTTGCACATTATTTTCGGCTGGTCGCTGTCAAAAGCGATTTTATTGGGCGCTATATTCTCCACCATTTATGTCCTGTTCGGCGGCCTGCGTTCGGTGATTCGCACCGATCTGCTGCAATTTGCTCTCATGTTCATCGGTTTCGGTCTGGTGTTGCCGTTTGCCTGGAGTAAATTAGGCAGTTTACCCTCGATTCTTTCCCAACTTCCGGCTGGGCACACAACTATCATCGGTAAATTGTCGATGCAGCAGGTAGTAGCCTGGGGATTTATCGCCATGTGGACCATGGTGAGCCCCTCCTTTTACCAGCGTTGTTCCGCATCAAAATCCGAAGCGGTTGCTAAAAACGGGATCCTTATTTCTATCTTCTTCTGGTTTCTGTTTGATATGATGACACTCGCTGCCGGACTGTACGCCAGAGTTGCGCTGCCCCACATCGATCCGGTTATGGCCTATCCGCTGTTAGGTCAATTGGTGCTGCCGGTCTTTTTTAAGGGTCTGTTTTTTATCGGCATGCTGGCAACCATCATGTCTACGCTGGATAGCCTGGCATTCCTGTCGGCGATTACGCTCGGCAGGGATGTCCTCTGGCGACTTCGTCACAAAACCGCAACCGAAAGAGACTTAACTCTGTACACCCGCATTGGTTTGCTGATCAGCGCTGTTCTGGCAGTTGTCATTGCCATCGGTTTCAAATCCGTGATTGACATCTGGTATGTTTTGGGTTCGCTGGCGATCCCCATTTTGTTCCTGCCGTTGTTCACCAGCTTTTTCCCCGGCGCTCAGCTTCCCGCCCGGAAAACTTTCTTACAGATGATATTAACCGCTTTTATTTCGCTGGGATGGTTGAGCGCCGGATATTTTCACTCCCGGAACGGTTCACCATCCTATCCTCTACAAATTGAACCCATGTATCCCGGTCTCATCGTTTCAATTTTCTGGTGGGGAATAATAAAAACGAAGCGGCTCCGTCGCGGGAACCTTTTTTGGAAATCCGATGAGGAGGGAAAATGACGACTTCAAAACGGTTGATCTCTCTGGACGCTTTTCGCGGTTTTACTATCATGCTGATGATTTTGGTGAACAACCCGGGAAGCTGGCGTTACGTGCTGCCACCTCTGCGCCATTCGGAGTGGCATGGTTGCACCCCCACGGACCTGGTTTTTCCATTCTTTCTGTTCATTATGGGTGTGGCCATGGCCTTCTCACTCGCCCATCGTTTGCAGGAATCGGGAAGCCGCTGGCCGGTCTACCGGCAAATTTTAAAACGGTCGTTCCTGTTGATTTTTCTGGGATTGTTTCTGGCTTTTTACCTGCGCTGGGATTTCAGCACGCTACGCTATCCGGGAGTGCTGCAGAGAATCGGCCTGTGCTACTTTTTTGCGGCCATGATCGTTCTGCATTTCAAACGAAAAGGCCAGATTATCTGGGCCGTGGGTTTGCTGTTGGGTTACTGGGCATTGATGACGTTGATTCCGTCTCCCGGGCAGGGGACGGATCCATGGGCACTGGGTAGTAATTTCGCCCAATATGTGGACAATCTTCTGCTTAAGGGACATACCTGGAAACCGGATTTCGACCCGGAAGGTTTGATCAGCACTCTGCCGGCGATTGTTCAGGTTTTATTGGGTTATTTTACGGGAAACTGGCTTCGTTCTAACCGGACGGGATTGCAGAAGACAAACGGACTGTTTATCACTGCCAATATTCTGTTGGTTAGTGCGCTTATCTGGAAATATTGGATGCCTATCAACAAACAACTTTGGACCGGGAGTTATGTTCTGTACACCTCCGGACTTGCGCTTCACTTCCTGGCAGTCAGTTATTGGTTGATAGATATTAAAGGGTACAAAAAATTTACCAGGCCATTTGTAATTTATGGCAGCAATGCCATCTTAGCTTATTTTGGTTCCAGCTTTATGGCAAAAACATTTTATATGTGGAAATTCAGCAGAGCGGATGGCACAGAAACTTCCGTAACCGGTTTCATTTATCACAGCATTTTAGAACCGATTGCCGGCAACTGGGTTGGTTCTTTACTCCATCCGATTCTCTATATTGTCCTCTGGCTTGGTATTTTATGGTGGTTTTACAGGAGAAAAATATTTATCAAAATTTAGGTACAATGCAACATCAGCTTTCGGAGCACAAAGGCTAAACATATGAAAGACTATACAGGGTAAAACAGTCCCGAATTTTTTTGTGTCTTTTGTATATTTCGTAGGCAATATGAGTCGTAATAAAATTTAGTTAAACCTCAGTTACGGGTGGAAGTATGCATAAACCTTATTTTTATTTTTTCAACCTTAATAGCTGCAAGTAGCCCCTCCCCATTTTTACCTTATTACCTTATTTTTCATGCTTTCATATCACAACTAAGGTAATAAGGTTTAGAGACTTGGTTGCAAATCATGCTATTAAGGTGTAAAAGATAAAAATAAGGTTTTTAGAACTC
>CAJVYQ010000004.1 GCA_913009825.1 uncultured Deferribacteres bacterium | reverse complement strand
TCTTCCATGGCGATCTCCGATATCAATTCCACATCCATGGTGATATTATCACCCGGCATAACCATCTCAACACCTTCGGGAAGGGTGATCGAACCGGTCACATCCGTCGTCCTGAAATAAAACTGAGGACGATATCCGTTGAAAAACGGCGTATGACGGCCGCCTTCTTCTTTTTTTAACACATAAACTTCGCCCTTGAATTGGGTATGAGGGGTTATCGAACCGGGCGCCGCCAGCACCATGCCGCGCTGAATCTCATTCTTGTCCACGCCGCGCAGCAAAACGCCGATATTGTCCCCGGCCTGACCCTCATCCAAAATCTTGCGGAACATCTCTACTCCGGTCACCACCGTCTTGTGATGAGCCCCCAAACCAACCAACTCTACTTCATCGCCTACATGAACCTTGCCGCGGTCCACCCGACCCGTCGGTACCGTGCCACGACCCGTTATACTGAATACATCCTCTACCGGCATCAGAAACGGCTTGTCAATATCCCGCTCAGGAACCGGAATATAATCATCCAGGGCATCCACCAACTCCTGAATGCATTTGGTCGCTTCCGGATCATCGGTATCCTCCAACGCCTTCAATGCGCTGCCGGATATGATGGGAATCTCATCTCCGGGATATTCATACTGCGTCAACAGCTCACGTAGTTCAAGCTCTACCAATTCCAGCAATTCAGGATCATCTACCATATCCACTTTATTTAAAAACACGACAATACGAGGAACCCCCACCTGACGTGCAAGCAAAATATGTTCACGCGTTTGCGGCATCGGGCCGTCAGCCGCGCTTACCACCAGTATCGAACCGTCCATCTGCGCCGCACCGGTGATCATATTCTTTACGTAATCTGCATGTCCCGGACAATCTACATGAGCATAATGACGATTGGCCGTCTCGTATTCCACATGAGCCGTCGCAATGGTGATACCACGCTCACGCTCTTCCGGTGCATTATCAATCGAATCAAACGTGCGTACTTCCGATAACCCCTTTTTGCTCAAATATAATGTCATCGCTGCCGTTAACGTGGTCTTGCCATGATCCACGTGACCGATCGTCCCTACATTCACATGGGGCTTGGTTCGCTTATACTTCGCCTTCGACATTCTGCTTCCTCCTTCAAAAAATAACAGTTAGTGAGGGATAGATAAATAAAGCTTCCCCGCTCAAACTGATGCTTTTGAATATCCTATTTTCTCTAACATTTCATCTACCAGACTCTTGGGTAACGGCTGGTAATTTGAAAATTGCATGGTGTAAATTGCACGTCCCTGCGTCATAGAACGCAGGGCCGTTGCGTACCCAAACATTTCTTTCAATGGCACTGCACCGGCAATCACCTGGGCATCTTTTCGGGAAAATATGCCAACCACTTTTCCCCGGCGCGTATTTATATCCCCCAATACATCACCCATATATTCTTCCGGAACCACAATTTCCAGGTCCATTATCGGTTCTAAAATGATCGGATTCGCCTTCCGCACCGCTTCTTTAAGCGCCTGGGAACCGGCAATTTTAAATGACATCTCAGATGAATCTACCGGATGAAAGGAGCCATCCTTCAGAATCGCCATAACATCCACTAACGGGTAGCCGGCGATTACACCATTTCCCATAGCCCCTTCGATCCCCTTACGGACAGCCGGAACAAACTCTCTCGGTATGGCACCGCCGACAATTTTGTTTTCAAAAACAAAACCCACACCTTTTTCGACAGGCTTAAATTCTATAGTAACATGGGCGTACTGTCCTCTTCCGCCACTTTGACGAACAAATTTTTTATCAATTTCGACTGCCCTGGTAATGGTTTCACGATAGGAAACCTGAGGCCGTCCCACATTTGCCTGTACATTGAATTCTCTAACCAAACGGTCGCAGAGGATCTCCAAATGTAACTCACCCATACCGGAAATAATCGTTTGGCCGGTTTCTTCGTCCGTTTTAACCTGGAACGTTGGGTCTTCCTCGGCCAATTTTGATAAAGATTCCCCCAGCTTGTCCTGATCCGCTTTGGTTTTAGGTTCGATCGCCACCCGGATCACCGGTTCGGGAAATGCCATAGATTCAAGTTGAACAGGATGCTTGGGATCACACAATGTATCACCGGTCTTGGTTTTTTTCAGACCGACTACGGCAACAATATCCCCGGTTTGAATTTCTGTAATGTCTGTCCGTTTATTGGCCTGCATCTGAAGAATACGGCCCAATCTTTCCTTCTTTTGTGCATTGGCATTCAATAAAGAAACACCAACCTTCGCCTGTCCTGAATAGACGCGCAGATAAGTTAACCTGCCTACGTAAGGATCCGTCATAATCTTGAAAGCAATCGCTGAAAACGGTTCGGAATCAGAAGCTGTTCTCTTTTCTTCTTTGTCTGTTTTGGGATTTATTCCCGAAATTTCCGGCACATCGGCCGAAGAAGGCAAATAATCAACCACTGCGTCTAACAATCGCTGCACACCGATATTTTTAAAAGCACTGCCGCAAAGAACAGGAATCAGGGAAACGTCGGAGGTAGCTTTGCGAATCGCCATTTTAATTTCTTCTTCGCCTATCTCCTCGTTTTCCAGATATTTTTCCATAATCGTATCATCATAATCGGAGATAGCCTCAATCAATTTCTGACGATATTCTTTTGCCAAAGAAAGCAGGTCTTTAGGAATATCGATCTCTTCCCAGTTTGCGCCAAGAGATTTTGCCTGATATATCACCCCTTTCATCCGCACCAGGTCAATCAGCCCGTTAAACATATCCCCCTCTCCCATGGGCAACTGAATGGGGATCGGATTTGCCCCTAACCGTTCTTTCATCATTTTGACAACATGAAAGAAATCCGCGCCGATTCGATCCATTTTATTCACAAATGCGATGCGCGGAATATTGTATTTATCGGCCTGCCGCCACACTGTCTCCGATTGCGGCTCCACGCCTCCAACGCCACAAAACAGGGCTACTGCACCATCCAAAACCCGCAGCGACCTCTCCACCTCAACCGTAAAATCCACATGCCCCGGCGTGTCGATAATATTTATTCGATGTTTTTTCCAGAAACAGGTTACAGCAGCAGAAGTGATTGTGATTCCCCTTTCCTTTTCCTGTGCCATCCAATCGGTGGTGGCGGCGCCATCGTGCACTTCACCAATCCGATGGATTTTACCTGTATAATAGAGAATCCGCTCCGTCGTCGTGGTTTTCCCTGCATCGATATGGGCCATGATGCCAATATTACGGGTTTTATCTATGTTAAATTCTCGAGCCATATCTTATTCAACAATCCAATCTATCGCCTTACTTGTCTACCACCTAAAATGAGCGAACGCTTTGTTTGCTTCAGCCATTTTGTGTGTATCTTCTCTCTTTTTTATGGCTGCGCCTTCTTTTTTGAACGCCATCATTATTTCAGCCGCTAATTTTTCAGCCATAGTCTTTTCAGACCGGGCTTTGGAGTAGGTAATCAGCCAGCGCATAGCCAAAGCAACACTTCTGTCCGAAGGCACCTCTACCGGCACCTGGTAAGTCGCTCCGCCAACACGACGGGATTTAACCTCAAGCAATGGACGCGTATTCTCGATGGCTTTCTGAAATACTTCCAAACCACTGGTTTTCGTCTTTATTTCTACTATATCCAGAGCATTATACATGATATTTTCCGCGGTGCTTTTTTTGCCACCCTGCATTACATTGTTCACAAATTTTGCAACCAATTTGCTATGAAATTTGGGATCCGGTAAAATTTCACGTTTTGATATTTTTTTTCGCCTTGGCATTTAATCTCCGCTTTTAATTTCTCTTTTACTCTGTTAGAGATTAAAATTCCCCATTTGAGGGGAAAATTAATAAGGGTCAAAATTTAACTACTTTTTATTTTTTTCGTTTTGTCCCATATTTTGAACGTCCTTTGTTCCGGTCGTCCACTCCGGCGGTATCGAGTGCACCACGAATGATATGGTACCGAACACCAGGCAGGTCCTTCACCCTGCCTCCACGAATCAAAACGATGCTGTGCTCCTGTAAATTATGACCTTCACCCGGGATATAAGCCGTCACCTCGGTCCCATTAGTCAAACGAACACGGGCAACTTTTCGCAGAGCCGAATTCGGTTTTTTTGGCGTTGAAGTATAAACCCTGGTACAAACACCTCTTCTTTGCGGACAAGATTTTAAGGCCGGCACTTTGTTCTTTTTTATTACCGTCTTCCTGCCCTTACGAATCAACTGATTAATTGTCGGCAAATTTAACCTCCAAACAAACAATAAATTTAATAAAACAATATCTAAATGTCAACAAATATTTTATTTAGTTTCAAACATTTTCCTCTCTGGGAGAAAGATTTTCTTCATGCTCTTCTTCTCGATTTTCCTCTTCATCAGCGCTACTGGAGACCATAAGATTCGAATACTTGCTTAGCCCTGTCCCCGCCGGAATGAGATTCCCCATCACGACATTTTCCTTCAATCCGTAAAGATAATCAACCTTGCCGGAAATAGCAGCATCCGCCAAAACACGGGTTGTTTCCTGGAAAGAAGCTGCAGATATAAAGCTTTCCGTGGATAGTGCCGCTTTTGTAATTCCCAATAATACCGGCTTAAATGTGGCGGGTTTCGGCTTTGTTGAAATCGCTTTCCGTTTCCCGGCTTTTTCCAGACGGCCATTGATATTGGTAAATTCTTCCGGCTCAATCAACTCACCACGTAAAAATTTGGCATCACCCGGATCGACGATCACCAGTTTTTCCATTAATTTTTCGTTTTCACGCAGAAATCTGAATTTATCTACCAGATCACCTTCCAGATAATGCGTATCGCCAGGTTCTTCTACTTTTACCTTTTGCAGCATCTGCCGTACAATCACTTCTATATGTTTATCGTTGATGCGCACACCTTGTAAACGGTACACTTCCTGAATTTCGTTCACAAGGTATTCCTGCACCTTATTAGGACCTAAAATATTAAGAATATCCTGTGGTGTAACCGACCCTTCCGTTATTTTTTCACCGGCCGTGACAAAATCACCCTCATGCACTAAAACATGTTTCCCATGGGGAACAGAGTAGATTTTTTCATCCACACCGTCGCGGGAAGTAACGGTTAATTTTCTTACGCCCTTAAGAATTTCACCGAAAGAGATAATCCCATCTATTTCACTGACAATGGCCGGATCCTTCGGTTTTCTGGCCTCGAACAATTCCGCAACCCGTGGCAGACCACCGGTAATATCGCGTGTTTTCGCAATTTCCCTGGGAATTTTAACTAATGCATCACCCGCATTCACTTTTTGATCATCCTGAACATTCAGGAAAGCACCGGTTGGCAACACATGGTTTTCCAACTTTTCACCATTATCATCTACAATAGAGATTTGCGGACTCAGCGCACGATTTCTGGTGTCAATGATGACCGTACGTTTTTTACTGGTGGTTTCATCCAGTTCCTCTTTGTAAGTGATTCGATCGATCATATCCTGAAAAACAATGGTTCCGCTATTATTCGCCAAGATAGAAGCCGAATAAGGATCCCAGGAAAACAGGATATCACCCCGGTTTAATTCCTGATCTTCTTTCACTACAATCTTGGCGCCGTAAGGGACCACCATCTGGGAGGTTACCCGGTTATTTTCATCCACAACTTTGATCTTGCCGTTTCTGCGCAGTGTAATTTTGGTGCCATCGATCTGTTCAATCAAACGCAGATTTTCAAATTCGACTACACCATCCGATTTAGCCACGGCTCGAGATTGCGCAGCTATACGACTGGCTGTTCCACCAATGTGAAATGTCCGTAGCGTCAACTGAGTACCCGGCTCACCGATACTCTGCGCAGCCATCACCCCAACAGCCTCGCCGGCTTCCACCTTCTTGTTATTGGCCAGATTACGGCCGTAGCACATAGCGCAAACACCTCGCGGTGCTTCACAAGTGAGAACCGAACGAATATAAACCGATTCGATGCCGGCATTCGATATTTGATCGGCAATTTCTTCGGTGATTAGCGTTCCCGACTCTACAAAAATTCCGCTGGTTTCAGGATCATAAACATCTTCCACGGCCACCCGGCCTAAAATACGGTCACGCAGCGGCTCGATAATATCTTCACCTTCTTTCAAATCGCCAATTCTTAGGCCCATAATGGTACCGCAGTCATCGATGGTAATAGTAACGTCCTGGGCCACATCAACCAGCCTGCGGGTTAAGTATCCGGCGTCGGCTGTTTTTAAGGCCGTATCCGCCAAACCTTTTCGCGCACCGTGTGTGGAAATAAAATACTCCAACACGGATAATCCTTCTTTAAAATTTGCCGTGATTGGCGATTCGATGATCTCTCCCATGGAGCCGGTCATTTTCTTTTGCGGTTTCGCCATCAAGCCACGCATACCGGCAAGCTGACGAATCTGCTCTTTCGAACCACGGGCACCGGAATCCGCCATCATGAAAAGGGGATTAAATCCCGATCTGGATACCTTGAGATGTTCAAACATACTTTCCGCAACGGCATTGGTTGCGTTTGTCCAGATATCGATAATCTGATTGTAGCGTTCTCCGTCAGTGATGACGCCTTTTTCATAACGATTTTGTATTTTTTCCACGCGATCATAAGCATTCAAAATCATTTCATCTTTTTCTTTAGGAATTTCCACATCCACCATACCGATGGAGACGCCGGATTTCGTCGAATAGTAAAAACCGATCTCTTTCAATTTATCCAGAAATTGCACCGTGCCGTAATTGCCTAATTTGAGAAAGGCATCGCCAACAATTTCCTCGATTCGTTTCTTGGTTAGCAACTCGTTAATGAAACCCAATTCTTTGGGAACATACTGGTTAAAAATAATTCTGCCGGTAGTGGTCTCTACAAGCTTACCATCCAACTGAACTTTAATCTTGGCATGTAAACCAACCTTTTCATTGTGATAAGCCACCAACACTTCATCTACGGAGCTGAATAAACAACCTTCCCCAATATCGCCGTCTTTTGCTTTGGTCAGATAATAATAGCCTATAACCATATCCTGGCTGGGGATGGCCAGTGGTTTTCCATTTGCCGGGGACAAAATATTGTGGCTTGAAAGCATCAAAATGGATGTTTCAACCCGGGCTTCAAATGAGAGAGGAACATGAACCGCCATCTGGTCACCGTCAAAATCAGCATTAAAAGCGGAACAAACCAACGGATGTATACGCAGCGCTTTTCCCTCTACAAGAATGGGTTGAAAGGCCTGAATACCCAACCGGTGCAGTGTGGGTGCCCTGTTTAACATCACCGGATGGTCTTCGATAATCTCCTCAAGGATGTCCCAGACTTCCGGTCCTTTTTTCTCCACCAGTTTTTTGGCGCTCTTCACTGTCTTTACCAAACCACGCTCAACCAACTTATTGATCACAAATGGTTTAAACAATTCCAACGCCATATCTTTAGGCAGACCACATTCATGAATTTTCAATTCGGGCCCTACTACAATTACCGACCGGCCGGAATAATCGATACGCTTGCCAAGCAGATTCTGACGAAATCTTCCCTGTTTTCCTTTTAACATGTCGGAAAGGGATTTCAAAGCCCGGTTGCCATCACCACGCACAGCTACGCTTTTTCTGCCATTATCAAGAAGTGAATCCACCGCCTCCTGCAGCATCCGTTTTTCATTCTTTAAAATGACTTCCGGCGCTTTAATTTCAATCAATTTTTTAAGACGATTGTTGCGAATAATTACACGGCGGTAGAGGTCGTTCAGATCCGAAGTCGCAAACCGGCCGCCCTCCAGAGGCACCAGCGGACGTAATTCGGGAGGAATCACCGGCAATGCAGTCAAAACCATCCATTCCGGTTTGTTGAAACGGTGATCATCTTTTTGTTTGAATGCTTCAATCACTTTCAAACGCTTCAAATTATCGGCTTTTCGCTGCATAGAGGTTTCTATCTTTGCTCTTTCACGTAGTGTGGTAGACAATTTATTCACGTCTACATGACGAAGCATTTCCAAAATCGCTTCACCGCCCGTTTTAGCGATAAAGGGATTTTCATCATCCCGGTCCAACTCACTCAAAATGCGATAATACTCATCTTCTTCAATGAGCTCTTTTTCTTTTAATTCCGATTTTCCGGGATTAATAACAACATACGCTTCGTAATAAATAATTCGCTCGAGATTCTTAATCGATATCCCGAGAATATAACTTATTTTAGACGGTAAAGATTTCCAAAACCAGATATGCACAACCGGCACTGCAAGAGAGATATGCCCCATACGTTCCCGGCGTACACTTTTTGTGGTCACTTCAACACCGCATCTGTCACACACGATTCCTTTGTAACGGATTCTTTTGTATTTTCCGCAATGACATTCGTAGTCCTTTACCGGACCAAATATTTTTTCACAGAATAAGCCGTCTTTTTCCGGCTTATAGGAGCGGTAATTGATCGTTTCCGGTTTTAAAACTTCGCCTCTGGATTTCTCCAAAATGCGATCCGGCGAAGCCAGCCCGATTGAAAACCGGCTATATTTTTTTGAGATTCCTTTGCTAAAATCTTTTCTAATAGTAATCAAAGGATTTCCCTCCAATGCGAGTTTATTAAACAAACATATCTTGTAACTGTTAAAGTCTGCTTGTTATTTAGTGCGTTATAAGCCTTCGACTCCGCTCAGGCTGGTTTAATAGCCGTGCTGAACGGAGTCGAAGCGTGATCGCAGCTAATTTTTTGTGCATACCTGAATAGTTACTATATTTTTTTTATTCAAGTTCTATATCCAGACCCAGACCCTGCAACTCTTTCAATAATACGTTGAACGATTCGGGAATACCCGGATCCGGCAGGTTCTCGCCCTTTACAATAGCTTCGTAGGTCTTGGATCTTCCTTTTACATCATCGGATTTAACAGTAAGAATCTCCTGCAATGTATGCGCTGCGCCGTAAGCTTCCAGCGCCCAAACTTCCATCTCTCCGAATCTTTGTCCGCCAAATTGCGCTTTACCACCCAGGGGCTGTTGTGTAATTAAGGAGTAGGGACCAATTGAACGGGCATGAATCTTATCCTCAACCAGGTGAGACAATTTCAATATGTAAATCTGGCCGACAAGGGTTTCCTGATCAAACCGTTCTCCGGTCTGCCCATCGTACAATCTAATCTTACTCGATCCGGGCAACCCTCCTTTTTTCAGTTCATCCTGAATTTGCTCCAAACTTGCACCATCAAAAACCGGAGTGGCGTATTTAACCCCCAACTTTTCTCCCGCCCAGCCGAGCATGGTTTCCATAATCTGCCCAAGATTCATCCGTGAAGGTACACCGAGTGGGTTCAACACAATATCAACGGGAGTGCCATCCGGTAAAAACGGCATATCTTCAATGGGAACAATTTTAGCCACAACACCTTTGTTTCCGTGACGGCCGGCCATCTTATCGCCAACCATTAATTTTCTTTTCTTGGCAACGTATACTTTTACTTTTTGGACAATGCCGGGAGCAAGATCGTCACCAATTTGTATTTTGAACCGTTCCCGTTCCGCTCTATCGTGTAACTCATTCAGCCTGCTATGATAGTGTTCTGTAATCAGACTCACCAATTCGTTGGTTTCTTCGTCATTTGTCCAATCTACAGAAGGATTGATTCGATCATAATTCAACTTTGCCAGATTCCTTTTGGCCAGTTTTTGCCCTGCCTTGATCAGAATTTTAGCATCGATTTCATCTCGAATACCGGACGAAACTTTTCCATTCAGAATATATTCAAGTTTTCTATCTCTGATCTGGCGAGCCCGTTCTTCATCTTCCGTCAGTTTACGATCGATCTCTTCCAGAAGCTTTTTTTCCGCTTTTTTCGCCTTTGGATCCTTTTTCTTGCGCGAAAACAAACGGGAACCGATCACCACCCCTTTTAATCCGGGTGGCGCTTTCAGCGAGGCATCCTTCACATCGCCGGCTTTATCGCCAAAAATAGCTTTCAGCAGTTTTTCTTCCGGTGTAGGTTCCGTTTCACCTTTTGGCGTAACTTTTCCCACAAGGATATCATCGGCAGAGACCTCCGCACCGGTTCTGATAATGCCGTTTTCATCCAGATCTTTGGTTGCCTCTTCACTGACATTGGGGATTTCACGGGTCAACTCTTCTTCACCCCGTTTGGTGTCCCGGACTTCCAGAGAAAATTCTTGTATATGAATCGACGTGTAGACATCATCGCGAACCACTCGTTCGGAAATAACAATCGCGTCTTCATAATTGTACCCGCGCCACGGCATAAAGGCGACCAAAACATTTTTCCCCAACGCCAGCTCACCACCATCCGTTGCACAGCCGTCAGCCAACGGTTCCCCCTTTTTAACATGCTGACCGACAGAAACAATGGGGCGTTGATTGGTCATGGTATCCTGATTTGTTCGCACAAATTTGGTAAGCTTGTAAGTAACCGTATCGGACTCATCAAAATTCAGTATCTGTTCAATGGAGAGTTTGTCATTCTCCTCATCATCTTTTCGCACAATAATTTCAGCAGCACTTACTTTTTGCACCACGCCGTTTACATCGGAAACAATGAGCGTTCGGGAATCACGCGCAGCTTTTCTTTCCACACCGGTGCCAACGATGGGTGAATCTGTTACCAACAATGGCACACCCTGGCGCTGCATATTAGAACCCATCAATGCACGGTTGGCATCATCATGCTCCAAAAACGGGATTAAAGAGGCCGCCACACTCACTATCTGGGTAGGGGAAACATCCATATAATCAATTTTATCGGGAGTGACAATGGGAAATTCTCCACGGTAACGCGACTTAACCCGGTTGTTCAAAAACTTACCTTTTTCATTGACGGGAGCATTTGCCTGGGCAATTATGTAACGATCTTCTTCGTCGGCCGAAAGGTATTCAATTTTTTTTGTAACCATTCCGTTATTTACCTTCAGGTAGGGAGTCTCGATAAAACCGAGTTCATTAATTCGGGCAAAGGTTGTCAGAGAGGAGATCAAACCAATATTGGGACCTTCCGGCGTTTCAACCGGACAAAGCCTTCCATAATGAGTATAGTGTACATCCCTCACTTCAAAACCGGCGCGCTCACGGGTCAAGCCGCCGGGACCCAACGCGCTTAAACGCCGTTTATGGGTCATTTCAGCCAGCGGATTGGTCTGATCCATAAATTGCGAAAGTTGGCTGGTGCCAAAAAAAGTATTAATAACCGAAAGAATGGTTCTGGCATTCACCAAATCCTGGGGTGTTGGTCGATCAACATCCCGCAAATTCATTCTTTCCTTGATCATACGGGTCATTCGGGTGAAAGCAACGGTCATCTGGGCGGCAAGCTGCTCACCAACGGTTCGCACCCTGCGGTTGCCGAGATGATCGATATCATCAGGGAGTTTATTGCCGCTATAGAGATCGATCAAATATTTGATAATTGCAATAATATCTTCACGGGTTAAAACCGTAGTATTTTCATCTATACCCAGATTTAGCTTACGGTTCATACGATACCGGCCAACTTCTCCCAAATCGTACCGCTTCGGATTGAAAAACAGACGATCGATGAGCGCTTTGGCGGCTTCGGCGTCCGGCACATCTCCGGAACGAAATTGCTGGTAGATCATTTCCAGAGCTGCTTTTTCCGATTCAGTCGAATCCTTCTTCAGCGTATTACTGATTAATCGAGGAGCGCCATAACCGGATGACCGCATCACTTTCAAAGAGGGAAGCTTCAGATGAGCTATTTTTTCAATAATTTCCTGGCTAAGCTCGGCTTCTTTCTCAACTAAAATTTCTCCTGTAGATATTTCCACAATATCTTCTATTATTTTTTTACCATAGTGTTCATCTAAGTCGCCGCTATCGAGCGAAATTTCTTCGACCAGATCAAAAAGATTCAGCAAGTCCTCATCTGAAGAATAGCCCAATGCCCGCAGCAGAGCAGTAACCGGAAAGCGCCGGCGACGATCGATATAAACATAAATGATATCGTTGATATCGGTGGCAAATTCAATCCATGAACCCCGGAACGGAATAACCCGTGCAGAAAACAGGCTATTCCCATTGGGATGTTTGGTTTCGCCAAAGAACACCCCGGGGGATCTGTGCAGTTGAGAAACGACAATTCTCTCCGCGCCATTAATAATGAAAGTTCCCGTGTGGGTCATTAACGGGATATAGCCGAGATAAACAATCTGCTCAACCGTATCGGCAAACTTTCCTTCTTTACTTTTTTCAACTTTGTAGGAGAGACGAAGTTTGGCCTTCAGCGGCACGGAATAGGTAACACTTCTTTCTTTGCATTCTTCAACAGAATAACGTGGATTTTCCACATGATATTCCACAAATTCCAGAATGTAGTTCCCCCGGGTATCTGTAATTGGAAATACATTTTTAAACGCTGCCTGCAAGCCAATATCTTTCCGTTTGGAAGGTATTATCTTGGTTTGCAAAAAGTCCTCAAATGATTTTAACTGCACTTCGAGGAAATCAGGCAATTCCGCATAAAGAGGAATCTTTGAGAATGATTTTCGCTTTACTTCATTTCCATTCATAGGCATCTATCTTTAATTTAGAGACATCAACGTCTAATCAAAATTCACCCCGTCGCTTAAATTGAAGGGCTCTCCGACAACGAAGCTAAACGGGGTCATTTTAATCGATGAAAAAGATTTTAAATTCAATGAAATTATTACTACTTAACTTCTACAGTAGCGCCAACTTCTTCCAGTTCTTTTTTAACTTTTTCTGCTTCTTCTTTAGTGACGGCTTCTTTGACCGGTTTCGGAGCATTGTCTACCAGATCCTTCGCCTCTTTCAAGCCCAAACCTGTAAGAGAGCGCACTACTTTGATAACCTGAATTTTATTGCTGCCGAAGTTGGCCAAAACAACATCAAACTCTGTCTTCTCTTCTTCTTCGGGCGCAGCTTCGGCGGCAGCGCTGGGAGCTGATACAGCTACAACAGGTGCGGCGGCGGTCACACCAAATTCTTCTTCCAAAGCTTTCACCAACTCGGCAAGCTCAAGTACCTTCATATTTTTTACAGCTTCAATAATCTCGTCAACTTTGGTAACAGAAGCTGTTTTCCCCTTTGTTTTAGCTTTGGTTTCCTTTTTTGCTTCTTCAGTCGTTTCGATAGCGGCTGCTTTTTTCTCGGTCATTTCAGTTTTACCTCCATGGTTTATACGATAAAAACTATTCTTCTTCTTTCTTCTTCCGAATTGCACTCAGTGTGCCGACAAATTTCCGGATAATACTATTAAGGTCACCAACCAGGTTGGCGATAGGTACATTTAACCCCCCGACAAACTGGGCAATCAATTGATCCCGTGAGGGCAGGTTCACGATTTTTTTTGCATCTTCGGCACCGAATAACTGTCCCTCAAACCAGATTGCTTTTATTTTGGGAATATCTGTTTTTTTACCTGCTTCCAGTATAATCTTAACGGGAGCACCCGGGTCATCCAGACCAAAAGCAAAAGATGTAGGTCCCACCAAGTACTCCGCAACATCATCGTACCCTAGCTCCTTGAAAGAAATTTTGGCAAGTCTGTTTTTAATCACACGATAATCGACGTCCTTTTCCCGCATTTTTCTTCTTAAACCGGTATCCCGCTCCACATCAATCCCGGTGAAATTTGCAAGAATAATGCTGTTTGCTTTTGCGGCTATTTCTTTCGTCGCTTCAACAATCGCAACTTTGTCAGGTCTCGGCATTTTTCAATCCTTATTGTTTCAACACATCAATAACTAACGCAATTCAGCCAAAACGGCCAGGCGGTCAATTTTAATACCAGGTCCCATTGTTGAAGAGAGCGCTACGCTTCGAATATACTGCCCCTTCGCTGACGCCGGCTTCATTCTCATAATCGTTTCCAAAAACGTTTTAAAATTCTCTTTCAATTTATTTTCATCGAAAGAAGCCTTTCCAATACTGACATGGAGAATACCGAAACGGTCAACGCGGAATTCGATACGGCCGGCTTTTACTTCTTTAACAGCGCCGGCAACATCCATGGTAACGGTACCGCTTTTGGGGTTTGGCATCAAACCCCGGGGACCCAGGATTTTACCCAACTTGCCAACCTCACTCATACTGTCCGGTGTGGCAATCACAACATCCATATCGGTCCAACCGTTTTTGATTTTATCAATATATTCCTCAAAACCAACATAATCCGCACCGGCTTCTTCCGCATCTTTAGCCTTAGAGCCTTTGGTTAATACCAAAACCTTCACTGTCTTACCAATGCCATGGGGCAGGGAAACAGTGCCACGGATCATCTGATCTGCTTTCCGCGGATCAACACCCAATCTCAAAGAGAGTTCAATCGATTCATCAAACTTTGCTGTGGCAGTTTTCTTTGCTAACTTAACCCCTTTATCCAAATCATATAGCTTTTCACTACCAACTACTTTTTTAAGGGAATCATATCGTTTACTTCGTTTCATTTCATTCCTCGAAATTGAAATCAGACTAATTAAAGTTCTATATTACTCAACCAACAAACCCATACTGCGTGCAGTACCCTCAATCATCAACATTGCCGCCTCAATATCGTTGGCATTCAAATCCGGCATTTTTAATTCCGCAATTTCCTTCACCTGATCTTTGCTCACTTTGCCTACCTTCTCTTTGTTAGGCTCACCGGAGCCTTTTTCCAGACCGGCTGCTTTTTTCAATAAAACCGCCGCCGGAGGAGTCTTTGTAATAAATGAGAAAGAGCGATCAGCATAGACGGTAATCACCGCTGGAATAATCAACCCTTGCTTGTCCTGAGTTTTGGCGTTAAACGCTTTACAAAACTCCATAATATTTACGCCATGCTGTCCTAATGCCGGTCCCACAGGAGGAGAAGGCGTTGCGCTGCCTGCCGGAAGCTGCAGCTTAATTGTCCCAATAATCTTTTTAGCCATTTAAAAATCCCATATCATTTTTCTAATTCAACTTGTAAAAAATCCAACTCTACCGGAGTCGACCGGCCAAAAATACTTACCATCACTTTTAGTTTGTTCTTTTCTTCATTCACCTCTTCCACGAAACCGGTAAAATCAGTGAAGGGACCATCGACGACTCGTATAGGATTACCGATCTGAAACGGTACCTCCAGAGAAGTGCGGTCCTTACTGGCCTCTACCCTGCCGATAATCCGGTCTACTTCAACATCCCGAAGCGGTTGCGGATCGAGGGAATTGCCAACAAAATTTGTGATTCCAGGAATATTTCTGACAAAGGCGAGCGTTTCTTTAGTTTTAATCATTTCTACTAAAATATAACTGGGAAAGAAAACCTTGTTCTTAACCTTCTTTTTCCCCTCCTTCATCTCTACAACTTCTTCGGAAGGAACCAGAACCTGAAATATTTTATCATCCATCCTGGAATTTTCGATCTCATTCTCGAGATAAGCTTTTACCTTTTTCTCCTGGCCCGACATAACATGAACTACATACCATTTCTTTTCCACTTCCTACTCACTCCCCTCTAGAAGCCATAAAGCAGATCAAATAAATATTTTAAAATATTATCGACAAAAAATATAAACACGGCAAAAGCAATGCTAACCAGAATAACAACAGTAGTAGAATTTTGCAATTCATCCCTGGTTGGCCAAGTGACACGAGCCATCTCCGTCCTGACTTCCCTAATAAACGATACGATCTTATTAAACATGCCTGAACCAATCTTATTTTTTAATGAACACGAACAAGCGGCGCCAAAAAACTCGCTCGGCTCCCGCGTAAAACCAGTATACTTAAAATCTTGCAGGCCTGGAGGGATTCGAACCCCCAACATCCGGATTTGGAGTCCGGCGCTCTAGCCGTTCGAGCTACAGGCCTACACGATAATCAGCTGCTATCGGGTTTCCTTATGTATTGTATGCTTGTTGCAACGCGGACAATATTTTTTGTATTCCACCCGCTGAGAATGCAATCTTTTATTTTTTGTGGTAGTGTAATTGCGCTCTTTACAAACAGTACATTCCAATATGATATTATCCCGCATCGGTCACCACCATTCTATTTAATAATCTTACCGACAACACCGGCGCCAACTGTACGACCGCCTTCACGGATGGCAAAACGCAAACCTTCTTCCATGGCGATCTCCGATATCAATTCCACATCCATGGTGATATTATCACCCGGCATAACCATCTCAACACCTTCGGGAAGGGTGATCGAACCGGTCACATCCGTCGTCCTGAAATAAAACTGAGGACGATATCCGTTGAAAAACGGCGTATGACGGCCGCCTTCTTCTTTTTTTAACACATAAACTTCGCCCTTGAATTGGGTATGAGGGGTTATCGAACCGGGCGCCGCCAGCACCATGCCGCGCTGAATCTCATTCTTGTCCACGCCGCGCAGCAAAACGCCGATATTGTCCCCGGCCTGACCCTCATCCAAAATCTTGCGGAACATCTCTACTCCGGTCACCACCGTCTTGTGATGAGCCCCCAAACCAACCAACTCTACTTCATCGCCTACATGAACCTTGCCGCGGTCCACCCGACCCGTCGGTACCGTGCCACGACCCGTTATACTGAATACATCCTCTACCGGCATCAGAAACGGCTTGTCAATATCCCGCTCAGGAACCGGAATATAATCATCCAGGGCATCCACCAACTCCTGAATGCATTTGGTCGCTTCCGGATCATCGGTATCCTCCAACGCCTTCAATGCGCTGCCGGATATGATGGGAATCTCATCTCCGGGATATTCATACTGCGTCAACAGCTCACGTAGTTCAAGCTCTACCAATTCCAGCAATTCAGGATCATCTACCATATCCACTTTATTTAAAAACACGACAATACGAGGAACCCCCACCTGACGTGCAAGCAAAATATGTTCACGCGTTTGCGGCATCGGGCCGTCAGCCGCGCTTACCACCAGTATCGAACCGTCCATCTGCGCCGCACCGGTGATCATATTCTTTACGTAATCTGCATGTCCCGGACAATCTACATGAGCATAATGACGATTGGCCGTCTCGTATTCCACATGAGCCGTCGCAATGGTGATACCACGCTCACGCTCTTCCGGTGCATTATCAATCGAATCAAACGTGCGTACTTCCGATAACCCCTTTTTGCTCAAATATAATGTCATCGCTGCCGTTAACGTGGTCTTGCCATGATCCACGTGACCGATCGTCCCTACATTCACATGGGGCTTGGTTCGCTCATACTTCGCCTTCGACATTCTGCTTCCTCCTTACTTTTTCTTCGCAAATTGCGATTTTATTGATGAAAATATTCTATCTTTCAAGTACTCATCACTGCGCCCCCGACAGATTAGGATATTTTAGAGTCTACAATCCCGATGTATCGGGATAACGTTGAGCCTACGACCGGGATTGAACCGGTGACCTCATCCTTACCAAGGATGTGCTCTACCGACTGAGCTACGCAGGCAAAAATATCAATTTTTCAGCCTCCCTCTCTATCCCGGGCCTACGACCCCGATGCATCGGGATGACCTTCCCGACCGAGCTACGCAGGCATCACCCCCGCCAACCCCTCTGTAAAACAACAAAATAGCCCCTTAGACAGAGTCATCCAAAGGAGCTATTTCCAACTTCTATCAGAAACACAACGATCAAAAAAGTTACAAACAAGAGCGGGAGACGGGACTCGAACCCGCGACAGACAGCTTGGAAGGCTGTAACTCTACCAACTGAGTTACTCCCGCTTAAACTGTGTGGAGAGGGTAGGATTCGAACCTACGAAGGCTTCGCCGGCAGATTTACAGTCTGCTCCCTTTGGCCACTCGGGAACCTCTCCCAAAACCCCACAAGCCAACACATCAAAAAATGCCCAACACAAAATGCAACGTCTTCAGTTTCGAGCCGATGAGAGGACTCGAACCTCCAACCTACTGATTACAAATCAGTTGCTCTACCGGTTGAGCTACATCGGCACCTCATCTCACCATTCCGCGAAATAACCATTTTAAAGAACCCAAAAAACAAGTTGTCTGAAGAACTTCCGCAGCCCGTCATAAAACAAATATAAAAATCTGTACTTACAGCCCATTATTAAACTGCACTTTCAAACAACAGCCCTATAATATAATAAAAAAAATCCGTTTGTCAAGAAAATTGTCAAGAAAAAACATTCATGATTTATTTTTTTTGATAATGCTCTGTTTAGCCCTATCTTCGATTGAAAAACCGGCTTCCGTTAATCGGTTTCTAATTTTATCCGCCAACTCCCACATTTTATTTTCCCGCAATTCATTCCGCACTTCAAGCAGAATTTCCAATATGGCTTCCAAATCATTTTCTGATGATGAATTATCAGCTTCCCGGGAAAGCAAACCGAGAAAATCATCAAATTCCTCCAGTTTTTTCTTCAAATAGTTCAAAACCACTTGCTTGTCTGTCGAGATTTCTTCACTATTCAGCAGGCGATTCCCTTCTTTCACTATTTCGAATAATTTACCAATCGCTTTTGCCGAGTTGAAATCATCTTCCAAAGCCGCAGCCATTTCCGATCTGTTTTGTTCAATAAAGCGGAAAAATTTTTGTGCCGGCGCGGAAAGCCGATCCGGGACAATTTCGTTAATTTCCGGCAATTTTTTAGCATTTAATTCCCGGTAGAAATTCTGTAACCGGTGCCAGGCAACCTGTGTTTCATCAAGAATTTCTTCCGAATAATTGATGGGACTGCGATAGTGTTTCTGCAGAAAAAACAATCGCAGAACCTCCGCCGGATACCGTTTCAGAATTTCCCGCGCAGTTAAAAAATTCCTTTTCGATTTGGCCATTTTTTCACCGCGGATTTTTAGAAATCCATTGTGCAGCCAATATTTGGCAAAAGCATGTTTTCCGGTGCCACAGCTTTGTGCAATTTCGTTTTCGTGATGGGGAAAAATCAGGTCTTCGCCACCGGCATGGATATCAAACCGGTCACCAAGATATTTCATGGACATGGCAGAACATTCGATATGCCAGCCCGGCCGGCCTTTTCCCCAGGGGGCTTCCCAAAACGGCTCGCCGGGTTTTGCGGCTTTCCAAAGCGCAAAATCCAGTGGATTGTTTTTCCGTTCATCTATTTCAACCCGTGCTCCGGCCTTTAAGTCTTCGATATGCTTCCCGCTTAGTTTACCGTATCCGTTATATTTTTCAACAGAAAAATATACATCGCCATTTAAAGTGTAAGCGATTCCATGATCCAGCAATTCCCTGATTAAAGCAATCATATCGGAAATATGCTCCGTTGCTTTGGGCAGAACATCCGCAAGTTTCACTTTTAATTTTTTCAGATCCTCCAGATAGGCTTTGGTATATTCGTCGGCAATTTCCTTCGGTGCCCGATTTTCCTGATTGGATTTATTGATGATTTTATCGTCCACATCGGTAATATTGACCACGTACGTTACCTCAAAACCACGGTATTGCAAAAACCGCCGGAAAACATCGAAAACGATAAAGGGCCTGGCATTGCCGATATGAAAATAATCGTACACCGTTGGACCGCAAAGATAAAACCCGACCTTTCCGGATTCAACCGGAATAAATTCTTCTTTCTTCCGGGTCAACGTATTATATATAGTAAGCGACATCTTTTATCCTTGCTTTTTCAGTGCTTTTTTGATTAG
Source organism: uncultured Deferribacteres bacterium (assembly GCA_913009825.1). Classification (GTDB taxonomy): domain Bacteria; phylum Zhuqueibacterota; class JdFR-76; order JdFR-76; family DREG01; genus DREG01. The sequence continues at coordinate 110,832 of CAJVYQ010000004.1, read as the reverse complement.
CTTCCTGCAGTTTTCTAATCCCAATAATTCCACAATAACCGGCAATTCGGGGCCGTGCTCTTTACCCGTTAACGCAATTCGAATGGGCATCCATAAAAACCTGCCTTTAATTCCCGTCTCTTTTTGCACGGTTTTCACGACCTGCAGAAAAGCATCCTTGTCCCATTGAGAGATATTTTCAATTTCCGATAAAAAACGGATGAACACTTTTTGGGAACCTTCATTAAACACTATTTCTTCATTATCATACTTTATTTCTCCGGCATAAATCAAACGGCACCAATCCGGTAGTTGTTCCAAACGATCGATTCTTTCGATAACCGCCCGGACACATTTTTTAATGGCTTCCCGGTCGGAAATATCAAATCCTGATTTTTTTAAAAACGGGAGACCGAGATCGAGAATATAATCGATATCCGAATTACGCAAGTACCAACCGTTCATCCAATCCAGCTTTTCCGAATTAAAAATAGCAGCAGATTTGGACAAACGACTGAAATCAAATTCTTCGATAAACCGTTGGCGGGACAGCAGCTCCTCTCCACTCGGTGACGACCAGCCCAACAAGCTTAAAAAGTTGAACATGGCTTCCGGCAGGTACCCCTTCTCACGGTAATCTCTTACTTGGTTGTCGCCATGACGTTTTGACAATTTTGCCCTGTCCTCTCCCAAGATCATAGGGATATGGACAAATACAGGTACGTCAAAACCAAACGCCTTGAAGAGAAGAACCTGCTTGGGAGTATTCGATAAATGGTCTTCTCCCCGAATCACGTGGGATATTTTCATCAAGGCATCATCGATCACCACCGCGAAGTTATAAGTTGCCGTGCTATCCGAGCGCAGAATAACAAAATCACTGATATGGCTGCCATCAAATTGGACATTTTTCCGCACCAAATCGGAAAAGGATATTTCACCGGGATGAACCCGAAACCGGATTACCGGCTTCCGGCCTTCCTTTTTATACTGCTCGACATGCTCTTCCGTGAGATAGTAACAATGGCCGTCGTAATGCGGGTCTTCCCTTCTGGCCAGTGCCGCCTTTCCTCTCGCTTCAATCTCTTCTTTCGTGCAGTAACAGTGAAAGGCCTTTCCTGTTTCCAACAGTTGATGAGCGTATTTTTGATAAATACCGAGACGCTCCGACTGACGATAAGGGCCGAAATTTCCGCCCTTATCCGGGCCTTCATCCCAATCCACTCCCAGCCAGGCCAAATCTTGTAACAAAGTCTGTTCAAATTCTACCGTCGACCGCTCCGCATCTGTATCTTCAATACGCAGGATCATCTTTCCACCGCTATGGCGGGCAAATAACCAATTCAAAATTGCAGTACGTGCATTGCCGACATGTAAATAGCCGGTCGGACTCGGTGCAAATCTTACTCTAACTTCTGACATAATTTCCTCTTTATTCCTGGTTTCTTCGTTAGGGAGACAACCGCCTGGGCGGCAATTCCTTTTCCCTCCCCAATGTAGCCAAGCCCTTCTGTAGTAGTCGCTTTTACGGAGACTACCGATGTTTCAATTCCCAGCGCCCCGGCAATATTTTCCGCCATTTGAGGGATTAACGGTCTGAGTTTTGGCTGTTCCGCCAGGACGGTTGCATCCACATTGACAATGCCGAACCGGTTTTCATCGATTAGCTTTTTTACCCGCCGCAAGAAAAACAATCCGGATCGATCCTTCCACTCGGGCTGCGAATCGGGAAAATGAGCCCCGATATCGCCAAGATTCGCCGCTCCCAATATGGCATCGATAATAGCATGGCAAAGCACATCCGCATCCGAATGTCCGGCAAGCCCTTTGGCGAAAGGGATTTGAACGCCGCCTAAAAACAGAGGCCGTCCCTCTATCAATCGATGAACATCGTAACCAATCCCTACCCGGGCCATAGTTTATTCTCCAGCACAAAATTTGCGTAGTGTAAATCCTCGGGCGTAGTGATTTTAATGTTACGGCGGTCTCCCGGCAAAATGTGCACCTCGCCGCCAAGCCGTTCCACCATCATCGCGTCATCGGTGGCGGGAAACCCTTCGGCAAATGCCTGGGAGTAAGCGGTATAAATGAGATCAAAATTAAAAATTTGCGGCGTTTGTATCTCCCAAAGAGCATCCCGGTTGATCGTGCGGACCACCTTTCCGCCCGTTGCTTTTTTGATGGTAGCCACTACCGGCACCGCGCTGATAACAGCGCCGGAATCCACACATTTTTGCACCCCCAATTCAACCTGCTCCACAGTGATAAACGGACGAACGCCATCGTGAATAACAACCATCCTGCTATTCTCATCAACTGCCTGCAAACCGGCAAAAACGGAATTCTGTCTTTTTTCGCCCCCGGAAACAATTTTTTGTACCTTGTGAAAATTGAACCGATCCACAACCGTCTCGGCAGCGAATGACAAATCTTCCTCTTTTATCACCAGCACAACCTCATCGATTGCGGCGCACTGTTCAAAAATATGCAGAGAATAAAAAAGAATCGGCTTATCACCGATTCTTAGAAATTGTTTCCGCGTTCTTTTTCCCATCCGGCTGCCGGAACCGGCGGCCAGAACAATTGCCGCAACTTTCACATATCAACTCAATTTTTGTCGCCAATTCTAAATCGTCAAATAATCAACATGGCATCACCGTAACTATAGAAGCGAAATTTTTCCCGCATCGCTTTTCTGTACGCTTTAAAAATGAAATCACGGTCGGCAAAGGCGCTAACCAACATCAACAGCGTTGAACAGGGTAGGTGAAAATTGGTGATTATCGTATCTACCACTTTAAATTCATAAGGCGGAAAGATAAATTTGTCAGTCCAGCCTTTTTCCACTTTTACAGAATTATCCGACGTTACAGTACTTTCCAGTGCCCGCACTGTCGTGGTGCCAACCGCAATAATTCTACCGCCATCCGCTTTGGTTTGATTGATGATATCTGAGGTTTCCTGATAAATCTCAAAATATTCGGAATCCATTTTATGCCGGGACAGATCTTCCACTTGCACCGGACGAAAACTGCCCAACCCTACATGCAACAGCAGCGGCACAATTTTAACCCCTTTTTTCTCAATATCGGCCAGCAATTCTTTGGTAAAATGAAGACCGGCGGTCGGCGCAGCAACGGCTCCCCGGACCTTGGCATAAACAGTTTGATATCTTTCTTTGTCCAACGGTTCCGGATCTCGTTTAATATAAGGAGGCAAAGGTGATCTGCCTAATTCTTCGACGATAGAATAGAAATTTCCGTTGTAATTGAACCGTACAACCCGGCCGCCGGAAACTGTATTATCAATCACATCGCAGTAGAGCTCTTCTGTAAGATGGAGACGATTCCCTACCCGTACTTTTCTTGCCGGTTTTACCAGAACTTCCCACAAACTGGTTTCCAGTTCCCGCAGCAAAAATATCTCTACTTCCGCCTCTGTTTTTTCCTTGGTTCCCATAATCCGGGCGGGAAACACTTTGGTTTCATTAATAACCAAACAGTCTCCTTCATTGAGAAAATTTTTAATTGTACCGAACTCATCAATACCGATGGAATGTTTTTCCCGGTTCAATATCATCAATCTTGATTTATCCCTTTGTTCAGCCGGATACTGGGCAACGAGGTTTTCGGATAAATTGTACTTAAAATCTGATAACTTCATAACTTACTCCAATAGTAAACACATAACTTAGAATAACGACCGTTGTACCGACTTGCCGCTATTCAGGCCAAAGTGCCGGTAAGCCAGAGGGGTCGCCTGCCTTCCCCTGGCGGTTCTATTTAAAAAACCTTCCTGAATCAGGTAAGGTTCATAAATTTCTTCGATGGTATCGCTTTCTTCGCCCACAGCGACGGCCAAAGAGTTTACTCCTACAGGCCCGCCGTCAAATTTTTCAATTACAGTGAGCAAAATCCGTTTGTCCATTTCATCCAGGCCTCGTTCATCCACATCGAGGCGCTGCAACGACGACTTTGTGATTGCATGCGTGATGACGCCATTTCCTTCAATCTGGGCAAAATCCCGCACTCTGCGTAACAAGCGGTTCGCGATTCGCGGTGTCCCGCGTGAACGACGCGCAATTTCCTGCGCACTATTTTCCTCTATTTTTATATCCAGGATGGATGCCGACCTCAGAATAATCAGATACAGATCGTCGGGCGGGTAATAATCCAATCGATTCACGACGCCGAAACGATCACGCAGGGGTGAAGTGAGCAGCCCGGCTCTGGTCGTTGCTCCCACCAACGTGAACTTCGGCAACGCCAACTGGATGCTGCGTGCATTTGCGCCCCGGTCAATCATGATATCTATTTTAAAATCTTCCATCGCCGAATAAAGATATTCTTCAACGGAAATGTTTAGCCGGTGTATTTCATCCACAAACAGCACATCGCCGTCTTTTAAATTAGTAAGAATGCCGGCCAGATCACCGGCTTTGTCCAGAACAGGCCCGGAAGTTACCTTTATTTCTGAATTTAATTCTTTTGCAATGATATGCGCCAACGTGGTTTTGCCCAGGCCCGGCGGACCGTAAAGCAGCACGTGGTCCAGCGCTTCATTCCGGGCAACTGCCGCCTGAATGAAAACCCGGAGATTGTCTTTCATTTTATTTTGGCCGACAAAATCCTCAAACCGGGACGGGCGGAGATTCCGGTCAAATTCCTGTTCTCCGAATAGCTGTTCCGGCGTTGTTGCCGAATCTATTTTTGGCTCGAGTGTCAAATTAAATTCCATACATTTACGAATTTCAACTTAGGGATTGCGCAATCATCTATCTCTTAGAAACCACCGTTTGTAATGCTTTTTTAATCAACACCTCGATGGAAGGAAGGCTTTCCTCTTCTCCGGCCACTTTTTCCACTATTTTTTGCGCTTCAGTCTGCCGGTAGCCTAAAGAAACCAGAGCGAGAACGGCTTCTTCCAGAATATTCACCGAACCGATTTCCCGTGCCGGAGAGACGTCCAGCCCCTTTCCGATTTTATCTTTTAATTCTATCACCAACCTCTGCGCCGTTTTTTTCCCCACACCAGGAATCCGGGTGAGCATAGCAGAGTTCTCGTTCCGTACGGCCAGAGAAAAATCTTCCACGGAGATCCCGGACAACACACCCAACGCCAACCTGGGGCCGATACCGGAAACGGCAATCAACAATTGGAAAAGCTTCTTTTCTTTGTCATTGCTGAAGCCGAATAATTGCATGGCATCTTCACGAACATGCAAATGAGTTAATAAGCGAATTTCCCCGCCCACGTTCGGCAATTTTTCGTAGGTAGAAACAGGGATATTAATTTCATATCCGACGCCGCTCACGTCCAGAACCACACGTGTTGGTGATTTTTCCGCAACAATTCCTCTCACTTGGGCAATCACAAAATATTCCTTTGCGTGAACAGTTGGTGTTTTTGGCGGTAGAGGTGACAAAGAGCTACAGCAAAAGCATCGGAAATATCATAGCCGATGGAAGCATCATCGATTTTTATTTGCGACAGCACCATTCTTTTCACCTGTTCTTTCGAGGCATTACCATAGCCGGAAACGGACATTTTAATCTCCCTGGCGGAATATTCCGCCACCGAAATATTCCGGATGGCCGCAGCTACGAGAGAAGCCGCGCGCGCGTGTCCCATCAAAAGCGCAATTCGAGGATTTTTAGCATAAAACACATCTTCAAAAGCGACCACATCGGGGTGATGTTTTTCCACTAATTTGGAAACCGTATGAAAAATTTCACTCAACCTGTCCGGTAAACTTTGACTGGATTTAGTCTTGATCAGGCCGTAATCAAGGGCAAAAAATTGCTCGGAAAAATAATCGATAATTGCGTATCCGGTCGATGTCAAACTGGGATCGATCCCCATCACAATCAAATTACTACCCTGACGGGCCATTTAAAATTCCTTCATTTAACCCAATTCTTCCATCAGTTTTTCATCGATATCAAAATTGGAATAGATATTCTGGACATCTTCATGCTCGTCCAGGGCATCCATTAGTTTCAAAGCCTGTCCCGCCTGTTTTCTTTCGATTTTCACCGTATTTTGCGGATATCTGGTTACTTCCGCCGATTCAATTTCATAATCCGCCGCAGCAATTTCATTCCGCACCGCTTCGAAAGTTTCCGGTTCGGTCAGAATTTCAAAAACATCATCCAAATTTTTCACATCGTCCGCGCCTGCTTCAAGCGCTAATAACATCAGCTCGTCTTCATCCACATTTTCATTCTTTACGTGGACTACACCCTTTTTATCGAAAATCCAGGCTACACTTCCCGATTCGCCCAGGCTGCCGTTATGTTTGCTGAAAAGATGGCGGATATCTGCAACGGTTCGATTTTTATTATCCGTGAGCACTTCGATGATTAAAGCGGCGCCGCCTGCCGTATATCCTTCATAAGTAATTTCTTCATAAGTCACACCGGGCAGCTCCCCGGTGCCGCGCTTGATGGCGCGCTCGATATTGGCAGACGGCATATTTGCGGCTTTTGCTGCCGCAAGCGCGGTACGAAGCCGGGGATTTGAATTTTCATCACCACCACCGAAGCGCGCAGCAACAGCAATTTCTTTAATTAACCGGGTAAATATTTTCCCACGGGCAGCATCCGCTTTCGCTTTTTTGTGCTTGATGCTGCTCCATTTATTGTGTCCTGACATTTCACCTCCTGACATTTCCCGAGTATAGAATTTAATACAATTTTTCCCGTTTTCCAAATAAAAATTGCTATATGTTAGTTATTCAAGGGGGTTATACTATTCTGCGACTGTATGCCGGACAGGAATTCAACTTCTTCCCAAGCCTGAAAAAAATTGAACAAAAAAGGTTGACGATGTGTTGATACATTCATGAAAAAAAACGCGGAGGTATGTTTCATCGATGGAGTTTGATAGATTTTTTCATCAACGATTCCGCAAAATCAGCAAAGCGGGAATAATCAGAATATGTTATCTTCTACTTCCTCACTTCCTTTCCCACCAAAGTTTTCACAATCCACGCATCTTTGAAACCCATTGAAATGGCCTTTTGTAAAAGTCCTTCGGCATCGCGGCGTGCTTCAAAATCTCCGACCCGGATTTTATAGTTCGGCGGTTCAAAGATCAGGTAAACATTGTCATTCTCAAAGTTCAGCATCGCTTCCCTGTGAACCGTTTCCGCATCTTCCTGATTTTTAAAAGCACCAATCTGAATCCGGTACCCTCGTACACGAACCGTTTTCACTTCACCGGAATCCGCATTTGCAAAAGGTACGGCATTGGGATATTCCGTTTGTATCTTCCCTGGAGCAACAAAATCATTCACTTTTGCAGGAACAACAAAATCGTCATCCTTTAGCTCAACCGGGTCAAAATCTTCCAATATTTGAGTTTCCGGTTCTGCTTTATCCCGGTTCACCGGCGCTTTACTTTTTTGTGTGGTTGCGCAGCCAAAGAAAAATGAAAATATCAGCAGTGCAAAAAAACATTTTTCCATTTTCCAATCCTTAAATTATCATCGGTTACTTTTAATTTCAGGAAAAGGGTTTTCACCAATCCCAACAAAACCCTGCAAATATAAAATACAGGCCGGCAATCGAAGCACCGGCCGGCAGTTTGATACATCAAGCTTTTAATTTTTTAATTTCTTCCGTCAACACCGGTGCAACCTGAAAAATATCACCGACAATGCCGTAATCCGCTTTACTGAAAATGGGCGCTTCCGGATCTTTGTTGATGGCAACGATCACCTTTGATGAAGACATTCCGGCCAGATGTTGAATAGCGCCGGAAATAGCACAGGCGATGTACATATTAGGTGAAACGGTTTTCCCGGTTTGCCCTACCTGATCGGAATGAGGACGCCAGCCGGCATCCACGGCGGCACGGGAAGCGCCAACTGCCGCACCCAATTCTGCCGCAAGCTCTTCCAGAATGCCAAAGTTTTCCGCTCCCTTCATACCCCGGCCGCCGGAAACAATAATTTCCGCCTCGGTCAGTTCAATCTTTCCACTTCCTGTTGCACGGAATTCTTTCACTACCGATTTTGTTTCTCCCGCCTCAAAAGTAAGGTCGGCTATTTCCGCATGGGCGCCGGCGGCTGTTTCATTAGCAGTAAAAACATTGGGACGTAAAGTGGCCAGATTGGGACTGCTGTCGAATGCCACCCTGATGTTTGCTTTTCCCGCATAAACAGGGCGGGTAGCCTGCAATTTACCATCCACTACTTCCAAAGCGGTAATTTCCGCTGCTAAACCCGCTTCTAATTTGGCCGCGACCCGGGGCGCCAAATCCTTCCCCATTGCGGAAGCGCTAAACAAAACCACCTCCGGATCTTCCTGCGCAATTGCTGTTAGAACAGCCTGAACATACGCTTCGGGCACATAATTTTTACATTCGTCATTCTTTGCTGCTAAAACTCTCTTCACACCAAAGGCAGCCAAATTGCCGGCGTTATCCGGAGCATCTTTCCCGATTATCAGAGCAACGGCATCAGAACCTAAGCCATCCGCAACCTGAGCAGCCGCGGTTGCAACTTCATAAGCCGTTTTGCGATAAATTCCTTCCCTCTGCTCCACAACTGCCAAAACAGATTTTGCCATGAAATCCTCCTTTTATTTGCATGAGCCACAGCATTACTTAAATGCAGGCCGCTCTTTTTTGCTTTAGATAAAATTGTTAGTTAAATAACTTTCGCTTCTTCATGCAGCAATTTTACCAGTTCCGGTACAGCTTCCGCACCTTCACCAACAATCTTGCCCTCTTTTCTTGCCGGCGGATATTCCATCTTTAAAGTGGATAATTTTGCTCCGGCGATTTCAACTGTTTTCTGTTCGACCGGTTTTTTCTTTGCCATCATAATCCCTTTCAGGGAGGCATAACGCGGTTCGTTCAAACCCTTTTGACAGGTAATGATAGCCGGAAATGAAGCCTCCACGATTTCCACACCACCTTCAACTTCCCGCTCCGCCACCAGATGACCGTCATTAATCTCCAACCTGGTAACAACGGAAACACACGGAATAGCCAACAAAGCGGCGATCCTCGGCCCCATTTGAACATTGTCATCGTCCACTGCCTGTTTTCCCATTAAAATCAGATCGTACTCCATTTCCCGCAAAACTTCGCTCAATGCCGTGGAAACTGCATAAGAATCCAAATACGTGTCATTCGTTTTAATATGGATCGCATTATCGGCGCCCATGGCCAAAACCGTGCGAATAGCCGAAGTTACCCGCTCCGGTCCCAGGCTTAATACAGTTACTTCACCGGAACCCTGCTTCTCCTTTATTTGCAATGCTTCTTCAACTGCATATTCGTCATACGGATTTAAAATATAATTCACGTCGGACGTTTCAATGGTTTTTCCGTCAGAACCGATTCTGACTTTTGTCTCTGTATCCGGAACCTGTTTAGCACAAACGACAATTTTCACTTTTGTTCCTCCCGTTCATTGAATTTGTAATAATAAAGTCCTTTTATCAACCGCCAATCAATTTGAATTTATCCATTTAACCTGTTGAAATCAAGGTTTTTTCTTTCATTTTACAAATCCGCCGGGATACTTAAATGAATCAGAAAAAAACCGCGGCAATCATACATAGTCTGAGCAATATAAAATATGACAAAAAATTAAAAACTATTGCATTTTAGTATTTTTTTATTTAAATATAGGGTCAATAGAGAAACTTTTATTAGCAATAAACCAAATTGAGGCTGCACAAACAAATCTTGTCTAATCAAAAAAAAGGAGGTGATACATAGTTTTAAGGTTAATTTTGTTTAAAGTAATTTAGTGGAAGACATTATCAAATTAATTGCTAACCCGTTAAAACAAAAGGAGGTAGTGAGCAATGAAAAAATTGTATGTTTTCAGTATAACTATCATGTTAAGTGTTGCCCTAATTTCTGTGGAAGTTATGGCCACAGGAGTTTCGTTAACAGGTATCGGTAGTCGGGCAACAGTATTTGGCGGCGCTTTCCGCGGTATTGCCAATGATTGGAGTGCGGGTTACTGGAATCCGGCAGGACTGGTACAAATCCAGAAAATGCAAATTGGCGGCAGTTTTGAATTTATTGCACCCACAGCAAATTACAACCCATCCCTTTTACATGGTCAACCCTATGGTACCCTGCTGCCAGGTGCAAAAAACGGCGAAGACCAAACGTTCTTTGTTCCTTCCGGAGGTTTTGTTTACAACATGGGAGACTTAGCAGTTGGATTTTCCGTATTTGCCCCTTTTGGTTTGGGAACAAAATGGAATCTTTTCAACACAACATCCTACAATGCTTCATATCCGAAAACTGAATTTAATAACAACTTAAAAATAATGGATTTTCACCCAACAATTGCGTATAAAGTCTCGGACAAATTATCCGTTGGCGCCGGCCTGAGTATCATTTATGCAGATATTAGAATTCAACAACCAAACTTAACGCAAATCCCATATCTTTCCAATCCGCTTCTGGCAGGTTTATCTCGGATGGTTTTAGCGAATGGCGGCAGTTTTAATGCAACCAACAGTTACATTATGACGGATGTAAATTTAAAGGGCACCGGTTGGGGTTTTGGCGGAAATATCGGTTTAATGTACAAAGCTACTGAAAATTTACAATTGGGTATCTCTGCAAGATATTATTTAGATACAGAGCTGTCCGGCTCGTTCATGGGCACAACCTATTTTGCCAATGATCCCGTAAATAATGCGGTAAATCAAGCAGTGATCACTCAGGCAGTACAGGGTGGGTTATTAGATCAGGGAACAGCCCTTCAACTTGGCGCACTATTTTCCGGCGCCTCTGCCAAAACAATAGATGATAACAGCGCAAAAGCCACACTTCCGCTTCCAATGAATATTGGTTTTGGTCTCTCCTATACCGGTGTTGAAAATCTACTTTTAAGCATGGATATTGATTTCACACAATGGTCAGCCTGGGATGCCATCAAAATTGACTTGTCTGATGGAACTAAAAATGAGCTGGTGGAAAACTGGAACAACGTAATTCGTGTTGCTTTTGGATTAGAATATACGATGGATAAATTGCAGCTCCGAGGCGGTTTTTACACTGAAAATCCGGCTGCCGTTAAAGGAACATTTTCCCCAACAATTCCGGATGTCGGACACCGTAATGTCATAATTGCTGGATTGGGTTACAATATGGGAAATATCCATCTTCATCTGAGTGGCGAATATTTCTTTATCGGTGATCGTGAAGTGAGAGGATGGAGCCAAAATAATTCCGGCGGTTGGGAAAATTACGCCGGAAAATATCAAGCTGACACCTTCACTCTTATGACAGGTTTCGAATACAATTTTTAATTGGGGAACGATTTTCATTTTTTTACATAATGGCCTTAGATTAATCTAAGGCCATTTTTTATGGATAATTAAAGTTTTAAGTGAACTAAAATTTAAATTGACTAAAGCAAATAATATAAATAACTTAAACTTGAATTGTTCTTTTCAAAGATTTGATTGTTAGTAATATTAACTTTAGTTCCCTTAAGGCACTCTGAACTAGAAATTACAGTTATGAATAAATTAAATGTTATCCAAAAAATTTAAACGATCAGCAGCATTTTTATTTATCACTCTTGTTGTATTCTTGAGTTCCTGTAATTATCAACACGGTTTACACCCTGTCCAAATCACCGGAATCAGCGGTACGGTAACATTTGTTGGGAATTGGCCGGAAAATATGGAATGGGTGCGTATCCTCTGTTTTCAGCAAAAACCGAGATCTGAAAACGTGAACGATATTTTGGTAGCTCTGTTCAATGCTAAAATTGGTGATCCGGTCCCGGCCAGGGTAGCCAAATACGATTTTACTGTGGAACTGGAACCCGGCGTTTACCAATGGATTGCCGTTATCTACAATTCAAAAACTCATCCTCTGAAAATTATCGGCGAATACGATCAACCGAATTTAGTTGTGGAAAAAGAAAAAATTGTTGCCAATATAAACATCACTGCCGATTTTAATAAATTAGGTAATTTGAGTCTGTCCGAAAACCGGTAAAACTTGTCATTCCGAGCGGAGCAAAGCGAAGTCTAGGAATCTGTATGCCACGATAAATCAATAGGTTAAACAGATTTCTCCCGTCGGTCGAAATGACAAAAACGGGAATTTTCGGACAGACTCTAAATAGGAGGTCGACAAGCCTCGTCGACCAACAACTCTGCAACCGGAATGGCGCATGACACGAAAAATCCTGAAAAATAAAACGATCCTTCCTTTGGTTTGGTTGATTATCCTGACAATCCCGCAGACAGGAAACAGCAGCATCGCACAGGGAACTTTAAAAGGGCGGGTAGTGGATGCCGAAAGCGGGGAGCCTTTGCCCGGCGCAAACATCATTTTAAAAGCCACAACCCTGGGCACCATCAGCGATAAAAACGGTTTTTTTGTGTTGGAAAATGTACCGAACGGCAGGTACAATATTCTCATTTCCATGATCGGCTACAAACCGGGCGTTTTTGACAACACATTCATCGGCGTAAATCAAACTACGAAACTCGACGTCAAATTGAAATCAACGTTCATCCTGGCCCCGGAACTGATTGTCACCGCGAATAAATCCATTCAGCGAGTGCAGGATTCACCTGTCAGCATCGCAGTGTTGTCCGACCAGGAAATCAGGCAAAAAAACAGTATCACTATCCAGGATGCGCTGCGCTTTATACCGGGACTTTACATGACCGACGACCAGGTGAATATCCGCGGTTCAACAGGCTATAATAAAGGCGCCGGCAGCAGAGTGCTGATTTTGTTAGATGGCGTTCCCGCCATCGCCGGAGATACCGGCGGCATCAACTGGGACGCACTGCCGCCAACCGAAATCGCCCGCGTAGAAGTGGTCAAAGGCGCCGGTTCCGCACTCTACGGTTCCAATGCCATGGGCGGCATCATCAATCTGATCACCAAAGAACCGACGACAACGCCGGTAACCCGCAGCCGGATTTCCTGGGGATATTACGATGACCCATCCTACTCATCCTGGAAATTTACCGATCGTATGTTGCAATTTAACGCCATTGACGTGTCCCATTCCCGCAAAACCGGTAAATTGAGCATGATCCTGTCGGCGGGGAGAAAAACCTCGACCGGGTACCGGCAGAACGGACAATACAAAATCTGGAATGGTTTTGGCAAATTTCACTATCGTTTTTCACCACAATCCCATTTCATTCTGATGACCGACTATACCTTCAACAATCACGGCAACATTCTTACCTGGAAAGGCCCGGCCACCAACGATCCGCTGCGTATTTCGCCGGAAAGCATCGGCGATAAAATTCATTCCGGAAAATTCATTACCCACCTCACGTTCAAAACCATGCTGCGCAGTAATCTGGCGCTGATCAGCAAGTCGTCCCTTTACCGCAACAGTTGGCAGGATTTTTTCCACGACAATAACGATTACGCCAAAACCAGCAAACTGCAGCAGGAGATTCAGATAGAATATCAACCCACTGTCCGCCACAACATCACCGGTGGCAGCGAGTTTACCTACTACCAAACCCACTCTTCTATGTTCGGCAACCCGTTCGCCTACGACATCGCCGGTTACCTGCAGGACGAATTTAAATTTGCCGAACCGTTGCGCATCACAGTAGGCGGCCGCTATGATCACCACCAAATGAAAGACCTGTTCTCTGAGGACCAGTTCAGTCCCAAATTGGGGATTGTGGTCCAACCTTCGCCCTTTTCCGCCATTCGTCTTTCGGCCGGCAAAGGGTTTCGCGCCGCTTCCATTGCGGAAATTTTCACCAACACCATCGTTTCCGGGTTTGAAGTGAGGCCCAACCTGAATTTGCAGGCAGAATCGGTTAACTCCTACGAATTAGGTTTGCACCAGATTCTCGGCAGCGGCCTGATGATCGATGCGGCTGTTTTTCGCAATCATTATCAAAATATGATCGAACCGACACTATTCATCGAGTTGGAATCGTTCATTCCCAAACCGGTCATCCAATTGGACAATCTGGCAGAAACACAAATACAGGGGCTGGAAATTTCAGTAAAAACCAATTTTTGGCAGAAACGGATATCGGTGAATGCAGGTTACACCTATCTGGATGCACGGAGATTGGGAGAAATTCCCACCACTTTTTCGTTGGACGATTTTTCACACACGCCTTCGTCCACACTGGCTTATCGCCCCAAACATCTTTTTCAGGCTTCCATCAACGGCCGTTACCGCCAATTTTTATTAGGTCTGGATTACCGCTACATCAGCCGGTTTGATGAAGTCCTGGCTTACATCAACGACATCCGTATCGACCAGCGCGTAATAGACATCTATTTTGAAGCACAACTTTCCACTAATTTGCAACTCTCCGTGCGCGCCAATAATCTGTTGAATTACAATTACACAGAAGTGGAGCGTAACTTAGCGCCCATGCGCAATTTTGTATTTACGGTTAACAGTCATTTTTAATGAAGAGCTGGTATATCCGCCGGTTCAGGATTTACACCCTGGCGGCAGGCGGGCAAATTCAGCACCTATTCCCATGGCGACGCCGTTGATCAATGCGGTTTTACCGGTAAATTCTGTTATATTCTCCTGTTGATTTTTATGGTTTTTTCTCACAAATTTAAAAAGTGAATTTAATTCATTGGAGACATAAATGCAAAGAATTTTCCGGATTGAGTGATTGTGATTTGAGTTGTCAATTTATCAAACTGATTGGGCCAAATTTATGGCAAAATAATAGATCGAAGAGAAAACCAAAAAAAGATAACCGTTCATATATTTTTCAGGAAGGATTTATATCCTGCCTGCACAGGAGGGTGTTGCAAATATAGTACAAAACAGTAAAAAATGGGTTCTTCATCATTTTGTGTGGGTAACTTGGATAAATTTGTTACCGGTGTTTGATGCGCATAATAATTACCGGAACACCGGGTTTTTCCTGTAATTGCTCAGGCCGTCTTTGCATCATCTTCCGGTGTAAATGAGAAGATATACTTTCGATAACGGACGAAACGACTCATAAATTCAGCCACACGAATGATAAAAAGCCGAATTAATTTTGTAACGGTTGTTTTTTTGAAACACCATATTGCACTTTAAATAATCCCGAAGGGATTAACGGGAATTGCCCGCCAATTCATTGGTGGGCAATAAAGAACAAAATTTATACCGTCCCGTAGGGACGGTTGAAGACTGAAAATTTTGTTATCCAGGAAAAATATCATAAACACGATTTAAAACTCTCGCACACCCATTCTGTATTCGATTCGTAAGTCTTCTGCGATATTTTTAAAATATTTTTTTGCTCCTTCGGTCAGGGGCAATGTGACCCAACCCTGTCCGCCTTCTAATTTCACTTCGTTTCTTCCCTCCATACTTGCTACCCAAAGACCGGCGGGACGAGTAAGTTCTCTGGGGTAGGCGGTTAGTATAATTTTGGATCTTGCTTCCGTAACACCGGATGCCAACTCATCATCAAAGGGGGCGCGGAACCGCCACAAGGTTTCTACGTACAATTGGCCTTCGCTGTTTTCTTCACGTTCATACTGGAAATGATGTCTGCC
Organism: uncultured Deferribacteres bacterium; assembly: GCA_913009825.1. Taxonomy (GTDB): domain Bacteria; phylum Zhuqueibacterota; class JdFR-76; order JdFR-76; family DREG01; genus DREG01. The sequence continues at coordinate 95,340 of CAJVYQ010000004.1, read as the reverse complement.
TACCAAAACAGTCCTGGATTTATTTTGAAAATCAACCTTGGTAACCCGGCCGATTCTATCTTTAAACCGCACCGGATTTGACTTGGTTTTGCCACTTTTGGTAGACGAACAACTCAGAAAACCAAAAAGCAATAAAAGGATTGAAAGAACAACAAGCATTTTCTTCATAATCGCAATCTCCTTGAAATAGAAAAATAAATGAGGGTCACTCCGATAATCCGGGATGACCCTCACACTGTTACATCAGGATGAATATTTACAAGCGAAAATTTTTAATACTTGATCATATCCATCTTCGGCGGCATGGGCGCCAGCATTTTGGGCGCGGCTCCTTCTCCGCCAACACCACCAAAAGTGTAATTACCCATCTGCAACACCTCAAGTTCTTCGCCGGGAATCGGAAAGTGAATGGGTGTGCCGGAAACCAGCGTACCCCAGCCACGGCGATCGGTCCAAGCCACGCCGCAATTCTTTTGGGCAATTTCTATACCTTTTTCATATTTCATCACAGCCCACAGAGAATTGCCAAAGTCACCGATGTCCGGACGGGCATCCCGCAGGTCACCGGGATTCCCGACAGGAATAGCCGCAGTAACCGGAGCCATTTCACCGATACCCACATGATATTTGTTGATCAGATCCACCGCGGTTTGGGCATCTCCCTGGCGCAGTGCCGCTTCCGCACGCAGAAAATCCATCTCCGCAACACTCATAATATGAGCCCAGCCCACATAACCGTTTTTGTAATAGTCGATATATTTGTAGCTGTGGTAGTAAGAGAAATGATAAGTACCGCGATTGGCGCGGAAAGCGCAGTTGCCGTAATAACGGAAATATTTACCATCGGAATCCCAGGTGCCGCCGGTTACACGGGCATCATTAGTGTGGATTTGAATATAATTTCGATCCGCGACAGGCGAATCTAACCAGCCCTTGAAGGCGCCGGAGGTATCCGCAGGCCCGATCAGTTTATAATCGGTACGGCACCAGGTGTTATTGCTGAAAAGGCCATGAAGATAGGAATACCAGTTATCGCCGTCATTGTCCGAACCGAAATCTTCTGTAATACCCTGGGCGGCATGTGAGGCAATGCCGGCCCAATCCCGGGCAGTTCGTTCGGCCGGATCCCGGGCTACGCCGGCTTCGTAGCGGGCAATGAATGAATGAGCCAGTTTGGCCAGATCCACATTGCTGAAATTATTGCCCGGCCACCATTCTTCCGGTATATCGAAACTGTTATTGTCAGAGAGTTGAATACATTCAGCCAATTTTTGCATGCCGGCCTCATGCACCTCCATGTACGGCGCCGTTGGCGGGGTGCCGGCTTCCAGGTTTACCGTCTCATCGATAATAAACGCTTTATCAAAATACTGGCCAAGAAATCCCAGACTGATGCCCTGAATAAATTTACACCAGGCTTTCAAACGCGTTGTCTGGTCATTACCATCGGCATCGGTAATTATCAAGCCGGCATTGATCTGACCCATGGCATCACTGGCATTGGATATAGCTTTATAACAATACCGCCATGCATTACGTGAGACAACCCGATAGCCATAAGACGAAGAGTTATCCCATGCTTTTCTCGGTTCCGAAGAAAGGTCCCGCATGCCGGAGTTGCCCCAGGAAGAGGAAAACTCATCGGCCATGGTAGAAAGCGACCAGGGAGGACCGTAATACTGGGTTTGTGACCACCAGAATTCCTTAAAAGAACCGCCAGCCAGCTTCTCCACGTCATTGGGATTGGACAAGGCACGTTCTTTATCCGGAGCGTTCTGGTTTGTCACCGACAGATCGGGCGAGCAGCCGAAAACCAGAAAAAGAATCAGGAGCGGCGCTACGCTTAATGCAATATATTTTATCAGTTTCATAATGCCTCCTTCTATAACTCAAATTCAACAAATGCGGTGACTTGCCTGAAATGCGGATAAGCAAAATTATCCACGCGGTATTCAACGCTGCCGACTTCTGGATCAAATCCCTCATAGTTTGTGATGGTAATCAGATTCCGGCCAATCAAACCCAGAGAAACACTTTGGAAAACATTACTCAGGAAACCGCCGGCAAAACCGGTGAGGAAACTTTTACCGAACCGGTAAGACACGGTAACTTCACGCAATTTCAGATAACTGCCGCTTTCAACAAATTCTTTATTGGTTTTGTTGGTATCGTACAATTTACTGTAGTAACCGATCGGCTTCTTTTCAGCTTCCGGTTTGCCGAATTGATCCACATTGGTGTGCCGCAGTTCACGATAACACCACTGGCGGGTTCCGTTGTAAATACTGCCGCCAAAAACAGCGCTGACCAGACCGTAAACGGTTAACCCTTTCCAACGGAAAGTTGACGACAGGTTGGTGGAAACATCGGGCAGCACATTACCGATTTGAACAAATCCCGTTCTGCCTTCCTTGGGATCCAATTTGGCATATTTCACCGGCATGCCATATTCCATCTCAATGGGATCGCCGTTTTCATCGGTACCAACCACCACAGGGGTGCCCCACAAATCATCATCGGTGCCGGCAATACCATCCGAACCAGGACCGCTTTTCCAGGAATTTCCTTCGCCAACCGGTACCAGATAACCGTCATTATTCACCTGGAAAGCGCCGTTGTTATAATTGATCTTGTCGGCTGCGGACAGATCGGAAAGATCGCCGGTGTTTTCCAACCAGCGGTAACCGTACATGATGCCATTGGTTTCACCTTCACGCACATAAAATGCGTTATAAGCGCCCTGACGCCACGGAGGCCGGTCTAATTTCGTGATTTTCTCCCGGGTTCTGGCAAATGTGAGTCCCAGATTCCAGCTCATATCCCGTTTTTGGAAAACCATGGCGCTGATGGTTCCGTCGATGGTGTTAGATTCCAGAGTGCCGGCATTCAGCGTTCGTGAACTATACCCGAAAAAAGCAGGAAGCGGTACACCTAAAATCTGGTCTTCTGTCACTCTGTTTGAATAGGCCATTTCCAGTGAGATTTTATCAAACAGCGCCATTTCCAAACCTATTTCGGCCTCTTTTGAAAAAGCAGGTTTTAATTCTTTATTTCCTAAACTACCTTTTGAAATGGTCCCGCCACCGACAGAAAAGGTTTCGTATTGGGAGGAAAAACCGGGCCGGTTACCGGCGGTACCGTACGCGGCACGTAATTTAAACTCATTGATCTTTTCAGAGAACCACCATGGTTCCTGGCTTAACCGCCAGCCGAAACCGGCGCGGTAATAGAGATGGTAGCGTTGATCTTCACCGAACAGAGAACTGCCGTCATAGCGTATCAGAACATTACTCAGATATTTTTCTTTGTAATTTACGGCTGATTCCCAGTAATAACCAACCGAGCGAACGATGGATTGATATGAAGACGTATTGTTTTGTTCAGGATCTACCACACCCAGACTCCGCACACCGTTTACCGCTAAATTGGAACCGCTTGCGGTTGTTGACTGATATTCGGAACTCTCATAATGGTAGCGCACCGTGTTTTTCATGGAAAAATTGCCGATATCCCTGAACACCTTTGCAGTCAAATCGGAATTGATCGAGTTATTAAAGGAATGGTATCGGGAATAGTACCCGGTGGGATAGTTTTGATTATCGATACTTTTGAATCCTTTGAAATAATAACGGGTATTGAAACGGTTATTGCGGTCGAAAGCCATGTGGCCGTTCAAAACCAGCCATTGCACCGGGTTCCAGTTGATATTAAAATCCGCATTCAACGACCGGCGATTGTTGTCAATGTCCTGGTTGTGGGAAGCATACAAAGGATTCTCTTCCAACGATTTTGGATCGGGATCGATTCGATAGGCAGTTCCATCCGAATTATCTGCTTCCAAATTGGCCATGGGTGACATGAACATCATCGAATAAAATGGGTTGAGGGAACCTTGCGGATCATCACGCCAGGAATCCATATAATAAGCGCTCAAACCCAATTTCAGGTTATCGGTCATTCGCTGGTCAAAATTCAACCGGATATTGCTGCGCTTATATCCTTTCACACCGGCAATAATACCCGGTTCATGCAGGTTCGCAAAACTGAGCAGCATGTTACCGCCCTGCATATGACGGCTGATCTCGGCGCGGTTCCGCAGATACTGGCCGGCATTGAAAAACTGATCGACCTGATTGAAGGTGGGAACGGAGGTAGGCCAGTTATTATCCTGGAAAATCTTCGAGGTATTGCTGCCATCCAACACAGACGCCTGGTATTCTTTCCATGGATCGGTGATTACATTACCGGCTTCATCTTTAACCGGGTTACCATCGGCGTCGGCAAAATGTTTGCCATCGGCAGTGACCGCAAATTCATGATGGGCAGAGCGGTAATCGTTTACAGAACCAACAAACTGACTGTAACCGGCTTCACTCCTCACCCGGATTTTTGTCATACCCAGCGCCATGTTACCGGCGCGCTTGGTCTTGATATTGATCACACCGGCAGAAGCACGTGATCCCCACAGAGCTGCCGCTGCAGCGCCTTTGACCACTTCGATAGTCTCCACGTCCAGAGCATCGATATCAACCTCACTGCTGGCGTCCAGAATAATGCCGTCTACGACTATGAGGGGAGAATTGCCGCTGCCGATACTTGTAGCGCCACGTATTTTGATATCCGAGCCGGTGCCCGGTTTGCCGGAACCTTGAACAATATCCACACCGGAAACCTTACCCTGCAAACTCTCGATAGGACTCTGCTGCGGCACCATCTGGAGCGCTTCCTCAGACACCCGGGACACACTGAACGGCAGTAACTTTTTCGGTGTGCCTTCGCTAACGCCGGTAACCACAATGGCGTCCATCTGTAAAACATCTGCGGCAAGAGTAAAATTCAATGTCTTCACACCGGAATTCAGCGTAATTGAGGCCGTTTTGGAATGGTAACCAATAAAACGGGCGGTTACAACCACATCCTGGCCTTTATTCATCTTTGCCGGAACTTTGAAACTGTAATTGCCGTTAATATCGGTTGCCGCGCCGATATCATAATCCTGGATTATAACATTAGCTCCCGGAAGCGGATTGCCGTCACTATCCACAACCTTCCCGGAAACCAGTAGTGCCTGTTGTTGCCCCAGTACCAACATCGGTAATAAGGCAAAAACAAGACAAAATGATACAATGAATATCTTTTTCATTACTTTCTCCTCCAGTTAGTTACGAACTTCAACTACTACTTACTGACGAAAAAAACTTTTCTCACCTCCTTTCTCATTTTGATAAATTGAACCAATAGATTGCTTTATTTATCACCTCCTTTGAAAATTAGTGAATAAAAACATGGACTGAAAGATCACAAATTTTTAAAAATAGTGGGGCAGTAAAAACAAGTGTTATTGCAACTCAATCTCCTCAAAAATTGGCTGCCGGACATTCGCTTCTATATGAGGTATAATAAATTTGTATCTATGGTAATCATTATTCGCATATTTAGCCTTGCTTGAAATTAATTTAATAGGAATATGATAAAAGTCAATAGTTTTTTTTACAGAATTTTAATTTTTTGCCATATAGAGGCTGAACGAAAAGTATCTAAATTGTATATCAAACATCTTGTTTGAATTATAATCTTATTGAAAAATAGAAAACTAAACAGTTTATTGAACAAGCAAGATGCATGTTTTCCACTTTTCGTTCAGACACTATATAATTGCCAGTAAAGTAAGAAGTACTAATTTCCTAAATTATAAATTTTTCATCTCCCCGCGAAATACTGCTCGTGTGTGAACGGGTTCAAATGATCACAATTATCAATCAAACGCAATTTACGTACTAAAATGAATAACCGCAATGAAAAACCGCAATCATTTGTAAATAGGTAAATTATGAAGAATAGCCAAATTGGTTTCATATAAAAAACTTAGTTCCGGCGCTACGGTTTTAGCGCTTTCACTGTAATTGCATCACGAAAAAAAGGAAACGGCATTATTTCAAACTGCCAGATAACGGATTGGCAATTAAATGACAATCAAATAACCATGAATGACACCGGAATAACTACCGTCTTCTTTCTTTTCTTCACAACCTTTCGTATCAAAATTATTTCGTCTTGATTTTTAAACGGGATAAAAATATATTGAATCACCTTGAAGAAGGAGTACAACCGATTTTGCGAAATATTGTTTTCATTGCTATTTTTGCCGCATTGGCGGTGGCGCTTGGTTTACTTTTTTTGTCGGTGCCCAATCTGGAACTGGTGACCGCTACCTTTTTTCTGGCGGGCTATTTTTTGGGGCGGCGCAACGGGATCACCGCCGCCGTTCTTGGAGAATTCACCTTCTCTCTGTTGAATCCGCTGGGTATCGCCTCCCCTCCGCTTATGGCGGCGCAGATTGCCGGCATGGCTTTGGTGGCTTTCGCCGGCAGCCTCATTGCAAAAGGGAAATTTACTTTCCACGGGGATGAGGAAAAATTTCACATCAAACAGAAGCTTTCTCTGGGCGCGATGGGATTGGTTCTCACACTTATTTTTGACCTGCTCACCAGCATCGGCTTTTTAATTTTTGCCGGACTGACACTGCCCAAATTGCTGACCAGCCTGATTTTTGGCATGTATTACTATCTTTTTCACATCACAACCAATATGTTAATCTTCGCAGTTCTGCTGCCTGTTATCATGCCAAAGATCAGCAACAGAATATTTTATCCGGAAAATACTGCATGAAAAGTAAAAGATTAAAATTCCGTTTCGTTTTATTATGCTTTCTTTTCACCTCCCTTGTAGCCACAGGACAGGAAAAACCGGTGGGGCAAAGCGATTCGACCAAAGTACAAAAGGAACCGGCCTGCACCGATTTTGTTTTTTCGCAAACGGCGCTGCGTCAACTCGGTGATTATGATTTAGGGAAATGGAGCAACCAACTGCCGCATTTTTGGGTTGCACGCATGCCGCAATTCGGTCAGCCGCAGTTGTTGCAAAACAGCGCCGTTCCAGGCTGGATGACACAAGTAATTTGGCAGGGAATATCGCTTACGGATCCGGTTTACGGCGTGTTCGATCTGAATTTTTTGCCGGTTGTCCCCATCGACACACTGCGTGTCATCGACTTCACAACTCTGGAAATCAACAATGAAAATGTTACGGCACCACGACCGTACACGCAGGTTTTCTATCACACCGGAGACAACGGTTTAACCGATGTGAACATCCTTTTCCGCCGCGGGTTTTCTCACGGCATCAAATTTAAGACCGGCGCTGACTTTTTCAAATATGGCGGGATATATTCGAACAGCAAAGTAAATATTTTCAGATTGCACGCAGACCTGACTATCCCCCTTTCTGAACGCGCCAAATTGACCTACCGGGTTCTCTCCAACAAACAGGAAACGGGAACCCCCGGAGCAATTAATAAGAATTATCAGATCCAATTTTCCCGCTTACAGCGAAAAGCTCTTCGGCAGGACCATGCCCTGGAATTAAGCTACAACTATTCGCAAAAATGGCGCGCGCTATTTCAGGTGCAGATTCATCGGGACGAGAGGGAATACACCGACTGGAAACTGCCGTGGCATACATTAGAGAAAATGAGCTGGGCAAATCTCTCCGCAGCGGCTACCCGTGTTACAAAAAGTTCCACCACGCTGTTCCGCTTACAGGCTGAAGCTGTTTCCGCTTCACGAAATGGTTTTGCCGGAATCAGCGAATTTCCGGGTAAAATTTTACTCACTCACCAAATCAATTTAGGTTCGAACCGTTTCGCCGCTTCGCTCAAAGCCTCTGTTTACAGTAGGAATAAGCGGGCGTTTACAACTAATATCATTTGGAACAGGGGGATCTCGGGAAGTCTCAACCTCTCCGCTTCCGGTTTCTACCGCCAGGTTGTGCCGCCTCTGGGCTGGCGCCGCGGCAGAGTTCTCCCTTTTGAAAATCAACCCTGGCCGATCATGGTTCAAACTGCCGATTCAACCTTCATCACCCATGCACACGCAGATAAAACGGCAGAATTGAAAGGTGGGCAAATCAAATTGAAATGGCACTCATCTTCACGGTTCGATCTGTACGCCGGTTTCCTATTCCAACAAGTTGCCAATCTGGAATACCCCATCAACCTGACGGAGCCGGAGATTCAGTTTAAAACGGCGCCGGATTATTTCTCCTCCTCTCTGTTTTTGAGCGCTGATTTCACGTTTACAAACTGGCTTTCGGCGACGACGCGCTATCAATTTACCGGTTATTCACAACGGGAATCACCGGATCTGCTTGAAATCCCTAACCAGCACCTGTTTTTTAATGTTCACGCTACCCACTCCTTTTTCCAAAACAATTTAAAGGCCAACCTCCTGATTTACACGGAATACATGAGCCGGCGGAACAGTTACGGTCTCACACAGGATTTTTCGCAATTCACAATCGAAACCCTCCCTGCGCTTCCGCTTCTCCATGTAAAACTAATTTTTGAAGTCGGAGATGCCGACGTTTTCTTTTACTGGTACAATCTCACCAATCAATCGTTCGCCTATCGCAGTCAACATACCATACCCGGCTGGCAGTTTCAATTTGGTGTCCGGTGGAAGTTTTGGAATTAAAAGAGGAATCCGGCATCCAATTACCGGCAACGGAAGAGAAATAACCGGTGGCAGAAAAGACGACACAGAAAAAATAAATAGCGATTAGAACGAAATCATTCATGATTTTGTTGATTAACGGTAACAATTAATTTTGATCCCTTCAAACCTTAGCCTTGTATCCCAATTTTTTAAGTGCCGGTTTTTTTTGTGGCATCTTCTTTTCAGTACGCTATATATTTTATTGAATTCTACATCTCCAACAAACGAAGCGTGTCCGATATGATAAAATCAAAAAGAAAATTTGTTCGATTTTTAGAGACTGTTTTTATCCTTGCTGCGCTCTTTTCCTATCCGCCGTCATCTTCTTTCTGTTTTGAGACGGATTACTATAAAAATGGCCTTGCATTACTGCAAGATGGAAAATGGGAGGAAGCCTTGAACGCCTGGTGGCAGGGCAAATTGGCTTATGAAAAAAACGGGAAAACCGATCCGCGCCTGGGAATTGCTTTCATTGAACTTGCCACAAAAAAGAAGGCAAAAGAATATTACGATTCGGCAAGCGAAATTTATCTGTGGTCATTTTCCAAAATTCCTTCCCGGAAATATTTGAACATGGTTATCGACGAAGCAAAAAGAGTCCTGCCTTTGGTAGATGCAACTGATATAAAAGAATGGCGGGAAGAGATCAAACAGTTCGATCCGCACCTTTCATTTTTGATCCGGAGTTTTTGGTTCGAACACGATTTCAGACCCACTACAAAAAGCAATGAAAGATTGATTGAACATTGGCAGCGCATCGCTTATGCCCGGGAGCATTATCTGAAAAACCGGATCAGCCCGTACCGCACCGATGACCGGGGTACCATCTACGTCAAATACGGCGAACCGGACAGAAAACAGCGCGGCAACCTGGGTTCCTCTTCCATGAGCAAAATCGAACTGATGAGATGGGGTTACACCAGAACGTCACTATTAGATGATCCGACACCACAATATGAAGTTTGGTCATACGAAACGATTGGCACTAAAGAACCGGCTGTTTTTCTCTTCTCCTACCGGGAAGGAGCTGGCGAGTACGGTTTGCAGCCATGTGTCGAATATTTGGTTCCCCGGCGCGGCGGGATCGATGCGGCAGAATTCCGCGCGGTTTGTCTCATCATCTATTATGCGGAATTGAAAGAATTCAGTGAATATTTTTACGACCGCTACAGCAGATATGAACAGATATTTGAATCCAGAGAACTGGCCGGCAGAAAGTCGCCGTCTCTGCGTAAAGCGTATATCGATATGATCAGCCAAATTTTCTATGCTAACAAAAATATCGACCGGTTCAACCCGGTCAGAAAATATGCCAACCCGGAACGATCCGAATATGAAGAAAAAATCAACCCTATCGACATTGCCGCATTTCAAATCCGGTCACTTTCCCGGGCCGGTCAACCGAAACTGACTGTTGTCGCTTCTACAGCGCCGCAATTTGAAAGCAAGCATTACACCCGGCAGGACAAGAAAGAATACAAAGCGCCGGAATACAAACTTTTGAGTACTTTCATCATCAGAAACCGGGAAATGAAGGAGATTTACCGGAAAACCAAACTCTATTTTGGTAGTGTGGTCAATTCTTCCGTTTTCCAGTTTGAACATACTCCGGATATTTTTCACGGCACTTTTGCTGCGGAAGCTTACCGGAGCAAGGCAGATACCATTCTGGCCAACGGCAGAAAGATCCTGCATATCTCCCCACCGTTGAGCAGAGCGCCGGATTCTCTTGAATTGAGCGACCTGATTTTGGGAATCGAGGCGAAAAAAACTTCCGAGTACTCATTCCCGGTGTACCCGGTTCGGCAATTCTGGCGTAACAATCCGATTACGATCTACTTCGAAATTTACCATCTGCAACAGGATAAAAAAGGGAAAGCATACTACTCTATTGAGATTGGCGCTTCCGGCAGCGAAAAAAATAAAAAGGAAAAAGAAAACAGTATCAGCCTTTCTTACGAATTGGAAACCGACAAACCGCGCAGGAGCGAGCAATACAGCATCGACATTTCCAAATTGAAAGAGGGGGATTACGAACTGTTTGTGAAGATAAAAGATAAATTATCCTTTCAGAAGAAAACAAGAAAAGTTAAATTCGAGATAACCAAAGATTAGCAAATGTGAAGGAAGGAAGACAACTTTAATGGAAACGAGAACGCAGACAAAAATTGCTGAATTTGACAAAACCGGAATGCATGGCACAACTATTCAAGGGGAAAAAATAACCGAATATTATTTGACTGTCAAACAGGTTTCAAATGAATCGATTCTATCACTATTTGAACGACCGGCAAATTATTTAGCCGAACAGAAAGCCAAAATTGTAAAGATGGACGTCCTGGGAGCGATTGCATTTTTCCGGGAATGCAGAGACGCCCTGATAAACACATTCCCATCTATAAACCGGCCTGTTAATTATATCGACGGAAAAAGCTGCTTCAATCATAAGATCGCAGGTATGCAAATTTATGCTGTTTCAGGAGTTGCGGTGAAAACGATTCGTTTGAATAGCATACCGGTAGGATCTGTTTTTGACAATGATTACGCCAAATGTTGTTTTTTGGGTAATCTCCATTCAGCAAATACTACAGAGACTCGAGAAGTGCAAACAGAACAGACTTTGGGAAAAATGGAAACAGCCTTGCAGTCTGCCGGAATGGAAATGACCGACCTTGTTCGCACGTGGTTTTTCAACGAAAACATTCCGGAATGGTACAAGGAATTTAATTCGATAAGAAGTAAAATATACAAAGAAAAACATATTTTCGATCGGTTTTTGCCTGCCAGTACGGGAATCGGCGGTGACAATCCGAATCATTCAGCTTTGATTGCCGGGGCAATTGCCATAAAACCCCACAGTCAAAACGTAAAGATTAAGGAAGTTACATCTCCGTTACAGTGTTCCGCTTATTATTATAAAAGTTCTTTCAGCAGAGCCGTCGAAGTTTTGATGCCGGATCACCGTCACCTCATCATTTCGGGCACTGCCAGCATAGATTCGGCAGGCAATACCGTTCACGTAAATAATGTTGAAGCGCAAATCGATTTAACATTCCGTGTGGTGGAAGCAATTTTGAAATCACGTTGTATGAATTATTCTAATGTGATGCGGGCAATTGCCTATTTTAAGCGCCGTCAAGATGCTCCGGCATTAACAAAATACTGCAAAAAATACGGATTAACCCAATCGATTGTTCTTGTCGGCAATAATGATGTTTGCCGGGATGAACTTTTATTTGAAATTGAAGTAGATGCAGTTGCTTTGAATTTTTGTAACTATTCGGGTAATGTGAGCAAACACCCCCCGTACCCCCCTCAGGGACTATATAGTGTCTGTCCGAATTTGTCATTCCCGCATACTTTTAGCGGGAATCCATTGCTGCCCTCAAGTAGATTCCGGCTTAAAAATTGCCGGAATGATAATATCGTGGGTATTTTCGGACAGACACTATATAGTCCCTGAGGGGGGTACGGGGGTGTAGAACAACTTCCAATATAATAATATCGTATCCTGAACAGTTACGAATTTTTAATTAAAAAAAGGAACGAAACATGTCACAAGCAAGAAAGAATAGACGTGACAAACGACAGGGAGGAAAAAAGCAGAAAAAAGATAAAAGTAAAAATTTGGAAGGAACATTGGCAACCCCAAAACCCCGGGCAAAATCAATTATCACTATTTTCGTCATCCTTATTTCCGTTGTTGTTTCTGTTTTCATTGCGTCGGAACTATTTTGGCCTATATCAGGAGAAATAGCCTTTGTTTATCCATTCAATAATTCTGTTTTTCCCCCGGACATCATTGCTCCCGAATTTATCTGGAGAGATACAAAACAGAAAATCAACAAATGGCAAATTGTCGCCAGGTTCAATGATAATGAACCTCCCATAAAAGTTGAAGTTGACACGACTGAATGGATGCCGGAAAGAAATTTATGGGAAACGATGAAACAAAGATCATTGGAAAAGAGAGCATCGATTACTATTTATGGTTTAAAATCAACTGCCGGAATAGAAAAGAAAATATCAAAAGGAACAGTCTATTTTTCAACCTCTAAAGACTCCGTAGCCGCCCCAATTTTTTATCGCGATGTTCCATTGCCTTTCAGCATAGCGCTTAAAAATGTAGACAAAATCAGATGGCGTCTGGGTAATATCTCCTCGTACGATCCACCGCCAATAGTGCTTACCGACTTGCCGGTCTGCGGTAACTGCCATTCCTTTTCTGCCAATGGCAAAATATTGGGGATGGATGTTGATGTTGGTAACGATAAAGGTGCCTACATATTGACTTCATTCGACAAAGAAACCGTTTTTTCACGGGATAAATTGATCAGTTGGTCAAATTTTGTTCCGGATATACCTACATTTGGCATGCTGCCGAGAGTTTCACCGGACGGCAGATATGTGATAAGCGGCGTTAAAGACCGATCCGTTTTTCTACCGAGAAGGGATATTCTATTTTCACAAATTTTCTTTCCCGTGATGGGAATATTAGCCTATTATGATCATCAAACCGGAGAGATACACGCTCTTGCCGGTGCTGATGACGAAGATTATGTCCAGGCCGATGGCGTTTGGACACCGGATGGAAAAAACGTGGTTTTTGCAAAAAATCGTGCCGTAAAATTGAAAGCGAAAGGAGATAAATTTAAGGGAATCATCCTTAACAAAGAGGAATCGATAGAAGCGTTAGGCGGCGAAGAATTTTTGGAAAAGCCGCAGGAGACAAATAAAAAATTCATGTACAGTCTGTACAGAGTACCATTTAATCATGGAAAAGGCGGAAAAGCCGAACCAATCGAAGGCGCATCAAATAACGGTATGAGCAATTACTTCCCTAAATTTTCTCCCGACGGTAAATGGATGGTTTTCACACAGGCACACAGTTTTATGCTACTTCAACCGGATAGCAAGCTTTACATTATACCGGCAAAAGGAGGAAAACCCAGGTTAATGAATTGCAACACCAATAGAATGAATTCCTGGCATAGCTGGTCGCCCAATAGCAAATGGCTGGTATTTTCTTCCAAGGTCTTTTCTCCGAATACACAGCTTTTTTTAACTCACATCGATGAAAATGGCAATGATACGCCCCCCGTACTCTTGCGTAATTTCACACCGTTGAATGAAGATCGCGGCGCCAATATTCCCGAATTTGTGAATATCAAACCAAATGAGAAGAGAATTATCCATGAAAGATTTCTGGATGACTATAATTATTTCAGAAGCGGAAGAATTTTTGAGCAATTTAGACTTTTCGACAATGCCGAAAAAAAATATTTGAAGTCATTAAAACTCAATCCAAGGAGCACGTACTCCCACTATTCATTGGGGACATTATACGCAAATAAAAAAGAATACCAAAAAGCAGAAAATGAATTTAAAGCCGTAGTAAAACTGGACCCGAAAAACCCTATTGTTCACAACGATCTGGGAAGCCTCTATTTAAGAATGAAAGAATACGACAAGGCGGAAGAACAATTTGAAACTGCGATCAAACTGGACCCAAAAAATATGGACGTACTTTTCAATTTGGGCAGTGTTTATCTAAACAAGAAAGAATTGGACAAAGCAGAAGTAAAATTTAAAGCAGTGCTCCCTCTTGAATCGGAAAAGGAAAAAATAATTGGCGTTCATTTTAATTTGGCAAATATCTACATCAACAAAAAAGAATATCAAAAAGCCAAAAAGGAATTTGAGGAAGTAATCAGTCTGGAACCAACAAATGTCGATGCACATCACAACCTTGGCAACATCTATTCAATTATGAAAAATAAGGAAAAAGCAAAGCAGGAATTTGATGCCATTTTAAAAATTGATCCGTCTAATGTTTCCGCTCATTTGGAATTGGGTCAACTTTGTGCGGAAACCGATGAAAAAGAAAAAGCCGTTCGGGAATTTAAAACCGTTATGAAGCTTGATCCGGGCAATCTCTACTCTCGGATTTATCTGGGACGATTGTACACTTCATTGAAAGATTACGACAACGCCGCCAAAGAATATTATAATATTTTGGATCGAGACCCCGAAAATATCTATGCACATATTAATTTGGGTAAATTGTATATCGAGATGCAAGATTTTAAAAATGCCATTAAAATATTCAAAAAAGTACATGAACTTAATCCACGCGATGCAAATGCATGTTTTATACTGGGAGAACTTTTATCGAAAAGTGGAAAAACAACGGAAGGAGCAATTTCAATCCTCAAAGACGGATTGACAATCAAGCCAAAATATTTTGACGAACGAATTTTACTCGGTAATCTTTTCCTCAAAACCGGCGATCCGGATCATGCAATTCAACAATTTGAAATCGCATTAAAAATCAATCCTAATGCTCCGGGTTTGGCAAAGAAGATAGCTGATTTAAAAAAACGGGGTCAGGAAAAATAAAAATACTGATAACTACATAGTGTCTGTCCGAAAACTCGAGAAATATGTCATTCCGAGCGAAGCAAAGCGGAGTCGAAGCACGGTTACGGTTCATACATAGATCATCCCTGAGTAGTTACAAATAGCGATAAAAAACCAAAGCAAGATCAAACATTAGAAGTGAGAACAATGGAACAGAGAAAAATTAAACTGTTGGATTGTACTATCCGGGACGGGGGATTGATGAATAAATCACTATTCAATCTGGAAACTGTCAGAGCCGTTTATCATGTCGCATGTCTTACAGGTATTGATTACATTGAGTTGGGATATCGCAACAGTAAGATTTTTTTTTCACCTGAGGAATACGGCCCCTGGCGATCTTGCGATGAAGATCAGTTGCGAAAAGTTGTTGAAGGTACAGACAAAAGCACGACAAAGATAGCTATTATGCAGGACGCCCACAAAGCTGTTTCCGAAGATATTCTCCCTAGCGAAGATTCGGCAGTAGATATGATTCGCATTGCCACCTACATCAGGGATATCGACAAGGCGGTTGCCATGGCAAACAACGCTTCCCAAAAGGGCTATGAATGTACCATCAATATCATGGCCATTTCCCGGGAAAAACCCGATAGCCTGGATCAAGCTTTACAACAGATCGATTCACAAACAAAAGCAAACGCTATTTAGTGTCTGAACGAAAATACACTTTTTTATCATTTCGATCCGCCAAAAGGCGGAGAGAAATCTGTTTAACCCTTTAAGTTATTGTAACATACAGATTCCTCGAGTTTTCGGTCAGACACTATTTATATTGTCGATAGTTATGGCGCGCTGTATCCGGAAGAGGTGCGATCTCTCATCTCAAAATATAGAGAATTCCTGAATCAAAAAAAATCGGGGTTCATTTCCATAATAATCAACAGCTTGCTTTCGCCAACACCATTACCGGAATCAACGCCGGAGTGAATTTTATCGATGGAACTCTGTTTGGACCCGGCAGAGCAGCAGGAAATTGTCCCCTCGAATTACCGATCGCCAATTACCTCGTCAATCCGGTACAACAGCTATCGATTACGAAGTTTTACCATAACCTAAGTTGAGCGATTTTCATCTTAAAACCGGCACTAAAAGGGCGCTATGTCATTCAGAAGGAATCATGTTGTTTTTGTGCTTGAATTCAAAAAGATTCCTGCTGAATGACATTAGAATCGCTTAGTTTAGTCATAACTTATTGAGAGGATACCTTTTTCCGGTCTTTTCAACCAACACCCGGGTGAGGCCATTGAATGGATGAAATCTATGAAAAAAAACGAGTTTAATCAGTTTTATAAGAATATTCTTGGCCAACCTAAACAATCATAAATTGTAACTACTCAGGCTAACAGGTTCATAGTTCAAAGTTCCCTGCCCGCGGCAGACCTGTTAGAATCCTTTTACGCTTTTTATGTATTTGTGTTGTTAACCTCTGAACCATGAACTTCTGAACCGGGAACCTGAGTAGTTACCATAAATTATAAATAATTATTAACTTGCATAGGATATATCATGCCAACAAACGAAGAAACAGAAGGTCTCATCCAGGTTTATACCGGAGACGGCAAGGGGAAAACCACCGCCGCGCTCGGCCTGGCTCTGCGGGCGCTGGGACACGGGTACAAAATCTACATCGGTCAGTTTATGAAAGGGCAAGCATACGGTGAATTGCGGGCGGCGAAGCAATTTGCGGGTCAATTAGTCATAGAGCAATACGGCCAGCCCTCCTTTGTCCATGTAAAAAATCCATCTGAGAAGGATGTGCAATTAGCGCAACAGGGGTTGCAAAAAATAAAAGCCGCCATCGATAGTCGAAACTACCGGATTGTGGTGATGGACGAAATTAATGTAGCGATTTATTTCCGGCTTATCAGCATCGATGATGTTCTTCATATTTTACAAAACAAACCGGCAGAAGTGGAGATTATCTGCACCGGCCGAAAAGCGCCGAAAGAACTGATTGAGATCGCCGATCTGGTCACCGAGATGAGAGAAATAAAACACTATTTTAACGCCGGAATCCCGGCCAGGAAAGGGTTCGAAACATAAAAATATTTTTTGCATTTGTAACTTCAATATTTACGCAAGGATTCATTTTTCGACCGTTTTCTGTTAATTTTTCTCTTGTTTTTTTATTTCAAACCCACTATATTTTGTTCACTAAAATTAATGCCGTCTATATATGGTAGTATTCACATCTTATAGATTTCATTAATCTTACGCTAACTCAAATCAGTTTTTTCTTTCAAAATTTCATCGAATTTTTTGATAGATTCAATTTACTTTCTAGTTGTAGGAGAATGAACTATGTCTGAAATCATTTCCGGGGAAGATACTGAGATTCAAAGCAAAACCGGCCTGTCCATCGAGAACTATTTTTCAAAATCGGCTGATGCGGATCCTCTTGATGACGTAAAATTCAAAAAAACCCGTTCTGTCATTTCGGAACCGGACGGTACGGTAGTGTTTGAGATGAATGATGTGGAGGTGCCGGAAGACTGGTCGCAAT
This sequence comes from uncultured Deferribacteres bacterium, assembly GCA_913009825.1. Lineage (GTDB taxonomy): Bacteria > Zhuqueibacterota > JdFR-76 > JdFR-76 > DREG01 > DREG01. The sequence goes on along the minus strand of CAJVYQ010000004.1, from coordinate 77,862 downwards.
TATCTACGGATATTGTCGTGTCAAAATATTTTCGCAAAGCGGGTGTGCCCGGAACAGGCCATGAGGTCTCGGTAAAAAAAGTGATTTCGAGAATTATTGACACAATTTCAGATTTTGGTTTTGAACACAATTACTTTGCAACGAAAAGCGATGCCAAAACATTTCGCAACGAATTGGCCTATCTATTGATCCACCGGATAGGTGCGTTCAATTCGCCGGTCTGGTTCAATGTAGGATTATATCATAAACACGGCATAAAAGGCAGTGGCGGAAATTTTGCCTGGGATTTTAAAGAAAAGGCGATCAAAGCCGTAAAGAACAGTTATGAACGTCCGCAGGGCTCCGCCTGCTTCATTCAGTCGGTTAAGGATGATTTAATGTCTATTTTTGAACTGGCCAAGAACGAGGCACAATTGTTCAAATACGGCTCGGGGACGGGAACAAACTTTTCAGCCATACGCGGCCGGCAGGAAAAATTATCAGGCGGCGGAACTTCATCCGGCTTGATGTCTTTTCTGGAAGTGCTGGACAAAGGCGCCGGCGCCACCAAATCCGGCGGCACCACGCGGCGGGCGGCAAAAATGGTTTGTTTGGATATGGATCATCCGGAAATTGTTGACTTTATCACCTGGAAAATGCGCGAAGAAAAGAAAGTGGCCGCTCTAATCAAAGCAGGTTATTCGGCTGATTTCAACGATGAAGCATACCGCACGGTTTCCGGGCAAAATTCAAACAACTCCGTGCGTATCACGGATGAGTTTATGGATATCTACTTTAACCATGGTGAATGGAAAACCCGTTTACGTACCACGGGTGAGGAATATGAAACGTACGAAGCCAGAGAACTGATGCACCTGATTGCCGAATCGGCCTGGCACAGCGCTGAACCCGGCGTTCAATTCGATAGCACCATTAATAAATGGCACACCTGCAAAGGTACCGACCGGATCAACAGTTCCAATCCCTGTTCCGAATTTATGTTTCTGGACAATTCCGCCTGTAATTTGGCCTCGCTCAATCTTGTAAAATTTTTGCACGAAGATGGTACCTTCGATGTGGAATCCTACCGTAAAGCGGTACGAATTTTCATCATTGCCCAGGAGATTCTGGTGGATCTGGCCTCCTACCCCACCGGGCAGATCGCCGGAAACAGCCATAATTTTCGTCCGTTAGGCCTGGGATACGCCAATCTGGGCACACTGCTGATGATGAAAGGTTTTCCGTACGATTCGGCACAAGGCAGAGCGTACGCGGCAACTCTCACGGCAATTATGACCGGTCACGCATACAAAACTTCTGCGGAAATTGCCTCCAAAACCGGTCCGTTTGCCGGTTTTCCGGAGAACCGGAACAGCATGTTAAATGTGATGCGCATGCACCAGGCCGCGCTGGGAAATATCCATAAAAATGATCTCCTTGAACCTCGACTACTGGAAGCGGCCGAAGATGACTGGCAGGATGCCATCGATTTCGGAGAAGAATTCGGCTACCGGAACGCACAGGTTACTCTTCTGGCGCCAACCGGGACCATCGGCTTGCTGATGGATTGCGATACTACCGGTGTTGAACCGGATTTTGCACTGGTCAAATGGAAAAAACTGGCCGGCGGGGGTTACTTTAAAATCATCAATCAATCGATTCCAAAAACGCTGCGTAACCTCGGCTATATACCGGAAGCGGTGGAAGACATTGTCAACTATGCCCTGGGATACGGCACACTGCAGGGCGCACCCCATCTTTCCATGTCCAAATTAATCCAGCTTGGTTTTCGTGAGGATCAAATCAAGGAGGCTGAAGCCTACATCGGCGAATTTAAAGTCTTCGATAATCATACACCGCACATTACGCCAATCGAGCTGCAAAATCGTGGTTTTTCTGCCGAACAGGTCAAAAAGATTCAGATCTTTGTGGGAGGGGCACAAACAGTTGAAGGCGCACCTCATTTGAAACCGGAACATTACGCAATTTTCGATTGTGCCAACCGGTGCGGCATTGGCAGCAGATTCATCGAGCCGATGGGGCACGTTAAAATGATGGCGGCCGTACAACCGTTTCTCTCCGGCGCCATTTCCAAAACCATCAACCTGCCAAATGAAGCAACCATCGAAGAAGTAGAACAACTGTATGTACAAGCGTGGAAACTTGGTATAAAAGCAGTGGCTTTGTACCGCGACGGTTCCAAACTTTCTCAGCCATTGTCGAACCAATCCGATGAGCAGCCGGAAAAAGAGGAAAAACATTTTTTACGCCGGGGTCAAAAACGCCATCTCCCGGCAAGACGGCCTGGAATTACCATCGGCGCTGATGTGGCGGGGAATAAGGTTTACCTGCGTACCGGTGACTATGAGGATGGTAAACTTGGTGAGATTTTTGTTGATATGTTCAAGGCGGGCGCTTCCTACCGCAGCCTGCTTAACTGCTTTGCGGTTGCCGTTTCCATGGGACTGCAATACGGCGTTCCTTTAGAGAAATATGTGGAAAAATTTGTCTTTACCCGTTTTGATCCTGCCGGCATGGTTAACCACCCCAATGTTAAAACCTGCACGTCTGTCCTCGATTATGTTTTCCGCGTGTTAGGCATGGAATACCTGGGCCGCACCGATTTCCTCCATGTTAAACCCAACGTTGAGGGAGACGAAGCAAACATGGAAGATGAAGAAAGCAACGAAACAATTCCACTGGAAATCATCCTGCCGGAACAGGCCGCCACCGAAGTAAAAGTAAAGGGAAACGGTCATTCAAAAAGCACCGCGCCGGACGACGCTGTAAGTAATTCACTGTCCGATTTGATGGGCGATGCCCCTACCTGCGACATTTGCGGTCACATTACCGTTCGCAACGGAAGTTGCTACAAATGTTTGAACTGTGGCAATTCGCTGGGATGTTCCTGAAAAAAACAGAGAGATAAAAAAGTAAACCAAAAAACGCCCGAAAAAAATCGGGCGTTTTTGTTTTCAATATTTATTTTTGACTTATATATTTTGAGTATTCCGTGCCTATCCGCTGTAGGCTGATGTTTAGTGAGTTAAAATATTTTACATCTCGCGCACCACAAAACATTGTGTCGGGCATTTTTCTACGGCTGTTTCATAATCGTCCCATTTTCCCGGGATGATAGGCAGATTAATTTCACGGTTCATTGTAACTACACCGGAGGGCGTAAATTTGGGATTGGCACACAATCCACATCCGGTGCAACCGACAGAACAAACCGCTTTCACTTCTTTAGCTCTCAGGTGAGAGACACAGGCGACATACACTTTTTGCGTCGCCGTAATCAATTCCATGATCCCTTTTGGACAAGCGGTAACGCACAGACCGCATCCGGTGCATTTATCTTCAAACACCATGGGCAGTCCGTCATCCCGCATGGCCATGGCATCATAAGGGCAGGCCTCCACACAGGAACCCAATCCCAGGCAGCCAAATTCGCAAGCCTTGGAACCACCGCCCAAAAGCGTAGCCACGTTACAATCCTTGATGCCGTCGTACTCATATTTCTGTCTTGCATTATTATGGCTGCCACCGCATTGGACCACGGCAATTTTAGGCACCATTTCCTGAGCTTCAACGCCAAGAATTTGGGCGATATTTCCCGCCGTTTCCGGTCCTCCCGGGCCGCACAACGTGATGGATTCTCCCTTCGTCACAACCGCTTCCCCATAACCGGCACAACCCGGATAACCACAGCCGCCACAATTTGCCCCGGGGAGAATTTCGGTAAGCTCTTCAATACGCGGATCTACTTCAATCGCAAATTTCCTGGAGGCGATGGCCAAAATCGCGCCAAAAGTTAACCCTAACACACCAAGTGCAACAATAGATGACAAAAAGACCGGATTCATTTATGCCTCCAATTTAAAGCAATCTTTTCTAACCAAAACCGGGCTGATGGAATGTGTTAAAATCGAAAAGAATACCATCTCCCAATCCATTATAAAACCATACGGACAGACAAACTTCTCCGCGGTCAGGTTCAAATTAAATTTAAACAATGTAAGTTTTTATAAGAAAAAATTCAATAGGAAACAGAAAAGAAAGGGAAAATTTGCAATTATTACCTGAATTGAGCGATTGTAGGGTGATTCGCCTGTCTGCACAGGCAGGCTGAATCGCCGGCCGCATTTGTGTTAAAAATGAAAATCCGTTTAATAAAAAAAACAAGGTCAAAAGCAAGAGAATCGCTCAATTCAGGTATTACTTAAAAATATGGGATTCAACTCCTCCTTCCCTCCCCTTGGCAAAGGAAGGAAATTCCCCTCCTTTACTGAGCCTGACGAAGGGAGAGGTTAGGGGAGGCTGCTTACCACCAACTATGAATCATGCGCTTTAAATGGGATTTGATAGAATTTTTCAGAGAACTAAAGTGTTGTATATTTTTAAATTGCGCTCAGGGATTAGAAACAGAAAAGAAAGGAAGGAAATGATCTGTCACACTTTTACTGAGGATCCATACCGAGCCCGTCGATGAGGGCGCCACAATTGGAACATTTCCCATCCTTAATATTATTTTCACTCACCTGAAATCCCCAGCGATGAATTAATTCCTTGCCACATTGATAACAAAAAGTATTTTCGCCGTCATCCCCGGGTAAATTGCCGGTGTAAACATACCGCAGACCTTCTTCGTACCCGATTTCACGGGCCCGTTTAAGAATTCCGGGGGGAGTAGGCGGTATATGTGACATTTTGTAATGCGGGAAAAAACGGCTGATATGCCACGGCGTTTCAATTCCTAATTCAGTGCGGATAAAATTGGCAATATCCCGCAGGTTTGCTTCATCGCCATTATAGGCCGGAACAATTAACGTAGTTACTTCCAACCAGATGCCCTTCTCTTTCATTAGTTTTAAGGAATCGAGAACGCCTGTCAATTTGGCACCGATTTTTTTTCGGTAAAAATCCTGATGAAATCCTTTTAAATCAACATTCGCCGCATCCAAATAAGGGTGAATCATGTCGATAGCCTCGGGACTCATATAACCGTTGCTAATGAAAAGATTCAATATTTTATGGCGGGAAGCGAGCTTGCTGATTTCATAAGCATATTCAAAAAAGATAGTCGGTTCTGTGTAAGTATAGGCAATAGAACGACAACCGCGTTTTTGGGCAATTTCAACCGCGTTGCCAACCGAAAGATAATCTCCCGGAATGGAAGGTTCATTTATATCAGACAAAAATGGCCGCTGCGTAATCTGAGCGATATCGGCATTTTGACAAAAATCGCAATGGAAATTACAACCTGCTGTGGCAATGGAAAAAGAAAGGGAACCGGGATGGACATGAAACAAAGGTTTTTTTTCTATGGGATCAACGTGGGCAGCGATGGCATTTTCAAAAACATAGGTGTACAACTTGCCATCGATGTTTTTTCTTACGCCGCAAATCCCCCAATGACCGGGCAAAATTTTACAATAATGGCGGCATAAATTACAAACGACCCTGTTGTTGCCAACAGGGTCGTACAATAGGGCTTCTTTCATTTTATAAATAAAATGTGAAAGGATTTTTGCAGCAACTCTATCCCAGAAACTGCCGCAGCATCCGTCCTTTACTGGTTCGCTGCAATTTTTTCAAGGCTAATTCCTTGATCTGGCGCACGCGTTCACGGCTTAGATTTAACCGTTCCCCAATCTCACTGAGGGTCAAAGAACGTTCTGCGGTGATTCCGTAATACAAGCGCAAAATTTCACCTTCACGCCGTGGCAAAGAAGAAAGCACCTTGCTCACTTCAATCTTAAGGGATTCATCCATCAATGTGTCGTCCGGCTGCGGCGTTTTATCATCCGGGATAAAATCCATCAAAGTGGAATCATAATCATCACTGATCATCTCGTCGAGAGAAAGGTCCTTGCCAAAATTCTTCATGATGCTGGAGAGATCGGAAATGGAGATCCCCAGTTCTTTGGTTACCTCATCCATACTGGGATCGCGGCCAAGAACTTTGCGAAGTTTATTGTAGGTTTTTTCTACCTTAAAAACTTCCCAGACCTTATTGAATGGCAATCGCACCATTTTGGATTGGTTCACAATGGCTTCCATAATCGCCTGACGAATCCACCAAACGGCATAAGAGATAAAACGAAACCCTTTGGTGCTGTCGAATTTATGCGCCGCTTTAATAAGACCGATATTACCTTCGTTGATCAGGTCTTCCAGAGGCAATCCACGGTTCTGGTATTCTTTGGCAACTGAAACAACAAAACGCAAATTGGATTCGACCAATTTATTGAGCGCCGCTTCATCGCCTTCTACAATTCTCTCGGCAAGTTCAACTTCTTTATCCTTGGTAATAAGCGGAGTTTTTTGAATATCCTGCAAATAATTTGCAAGAGACGCCTTAAAAGTTGTTTTGTTTTCACTCCTGAGTACTGGCATAAATCACCTATTATTTATAAATAATTCCGTTTTTCCAACTTCATGTTATCACTCATTTTTTCGAAAATGTCATAATATATACGATCTTTCTCTGAAATAGTTCATTTTATTATCCTTTCACTGCATTTTTTTGATGAATATCCGGTTGTTTTGTTACAAATCATTTTCTTTAAAATACAGAAAATTCCTGCCGGATCGGAACGGATCAATCTTTATGATGAAATAAATGAACTTTTTGCCTCGCTTTATTCCGTAAATCCCAACTTCACCTTTCCTTCTTCACTCATCATAGAAGGATTCCAGGGTGGTTCCCAAACCACATCCACATGAGCATCGGCAACACCTTCAATGGCGGATATTTTTGCCCGCACATCCTGGGCAATTACGGAATGCATGGGACAGCCCGGCGCTGTGAGGGTCATTTTTATATTTACCGCATTGTCGTCGATCCGGATATCGTAAACCAGGCCCAGATCAACAATATTTATGGGAATTTCGGGATCGTAACAATTGGCTAATGCCTGCCAAACTTTTTTTTCATCTATCATTTTATTCTCCTTTGTCTATCCTGTTCTGTGAATTATTAACGAACCGATCTCTTGCACCGAAAAGATATGAATTGGAAACCGGCACATTAAACCGGATTCTTTATAAAAATCCAGCATCTATCAATGCGAGTGTGAACCTCTAAAAGATTCCTTAATTAGTGCCTGAACGAAAAGTATCTAAATTGTATATCAAACATCTTGTTTGAATTATAATCTTATTGAAAAGAAGGAAACTAAACAGTTTATAAAACAAGCAAGATGCATGTTTTCCACTTTTCGTTCAGACACTAATTATAATCGAATCCTTCATGCACCGGTGACATGCTGCGTAACCGGTCAACTACCGACGGCAATTTTTCCAGAAATATTGTCTCTTCTGCCTCCCTGTTTTCTTTGCCGGGGGAAAACAACAAAGAACACTGTGTTAACAAATCTCCCGCGCCAAGCGCCATCAAAACATGTGAGGCCTTTAAATCCTGAGAAGAACAGGTTGAACCGTTGGCTACTTCAATTCCCTGAGCCGGGAGAAACAGCAGCACGGGCTCCCCTTCCACAAATTCAAAGCAAAAACCGGCATGACCGGGCAATCTTTTCTCCGGGTGACCGGTTAAATGCACTTTAGTTATTTTTTTTTGAACCCATTCGATCAGCATCTTTCCCAATTGTGAAATTTTTTCCAGCCGCGGCGGCATTTCCGCGGCTTTGCCCATACTAATGATGCCGGACACATTTTCCGTACCGGCGCGTTTCCTGTTTTCCTGAATTGCCTGCCGGGGCTGCTCCCCGTTGACAAACCGGGCTTGCGAATTGCCGAAATGCTCTGAAAAATAGGGCGGCATAACATCCACAACACGCGGATCGGTTGGCGATGTTGACTGATGATCAAAATATATCATAAGATAACTTTTCCTTTACAGCGGCATCTTTTCTAAAATTTTATCTGCAATAGCAAAAAATGATTCCGCTTGCGGAGAATCCGGTCGCATAGCCACAATCGGTTTGCCCTCATCGCCACCCTCACGGATTGCCGTATCCAACGGAATGCTGCCTAAAAACGGTACGCCTAAATTCCTGCTGGTCTTCTCGGTATTGCCGTGGGCAAATATATCCGTCCGTTCACCGCAATGGGGACAAATAAAATAACTCATATTCTCTACCATGCCAATTATTGCCACATCTACCTTTTGAAACATTTTCACCCCTTTAATCACATCCGTCAACGCCACATTCTGAGGTGTGGAAACCATCACGGAACCGGATAGCTTCGTCAGACTGGAAAGGCTGATCTGCGCATCCCCGGTGCCTGGAGGCATATCCACGATAAAGAAATCAATATCCTCCCAGGCCACATCCCGCATCAACTGTTCAATTGCTTTACCAACCAACGGTCCCCGCCAGATAATCGGCGAATTCTCATCTAAAAAGAACCCGATAGACATTAATTTTATTCCATATCTTTCCAAAGGAAGAACTTTATTATCCCTGCCTTTCGGTTTTTCATACGCGCCGAGCATAATCGGAATATTCGGACCGTAAATATCCGCATCCAGCAACCCGACACGGGCGCCTCGTTTTGCCAGAGCAATGGCTAAATTAACGGCAACAGTTGATTTTCCCACTCCGCCCTTACCGCTGGCCACGGCAATTCTGTATTTTGTATCCATCAATAATTTTTCCGATTCCCTGTCTGCCGGGGCATGGGAAACCGATGCTTGCGGCGGTGCCTGGGCAGTCTGTGCCGTTGTTTGCAATTCAACATTTTTAACCTGCTGCATGGTTTCTAACTGCTCCCGCACTAAAATGGCAATTTGTTCACGGATTTCCGCATTTTGCGTGGTAAAATTCAATTGCACCTTCACCGTGGAATCCTGTATCGTTACATTCTTCACCACACCGAATGAAATAATATTCCGGCTGAACCCCGGATATTTGATGGTTTTTAGTCTATCCATTACCAGTTCCCGGCTCAGAACGGCATTATCTGAATTGTTCTTCTTGCCAAACATGTCAATCTTCTTTCATTAATTTATCATCATTTAACTTATTCACCTTAATCAAAATTGTCGGATTTATCTTAAAATAAACCCGACTTATTTAGTCCGAAATATAATTAACCGGATAGCAAAAGTCAAGAACTTTTTTTTACTCCAACAGCATGGTTATTGTCTTCAGTTTGCAGCAGCTACTTAAAGAGCTTTTTTATTCTGCCTGCCCGACGAACCGCAGGTAGGTAAATTCCAAGCAATAAACCAAAAAGATTCCTACGGAATGACATAAAAATCACTCAATTTTAGTAAAAATGAAAACGGAACAAAAGAATTGCATGAATTAGCAATTTTTCTATATTAAATTGAAATGTAAGTTACAAAAAGAAGAACACCATGATCCTATGCCGACTTAACCTGTCTAAAACCAAAATAAAAAGATAATAAATATGAATCGAAAATTATATGGCAGATATATAATCTCAGATCCTGAAATTTGTCATGGTAAACCTACATTTCGGGGTACACGCATTCCGGTTGCAGATGTTTTAGAGCAAATTGCAGATGGACTGGATTGGGAAACGATCATCGAAGAATGGCGCAATAGTATCACTAAAGAAGCGATAGCCGAAGCAGTTAGTTTATCAAGGCAAGTCATTCTGGAAAATGCTGATAAATATCTGGATGTCAGAAAAGACGAATCAGCAATTTTTATACACCATAAAGAATTCGACACAGCGACAAAACGCATGGGTTAAATTATCCGAGTCTCCCATTCAGGTCTTTCAGTATGGCGTTTTCATGAAGAAAAACAGCCGTATCTGAAATGGCTTAAAGAATCAATTACATGAAAATCTATAAGTGCAAAATAGTACCATCAAAATAACCAATCACCGGATTTGCTGTGAGTCTCACTCTGGCGCACAAACCAAAAACAGCAACATCTTCTCTGCTTGGTAGTACCTCAAAAAAAAGCCATCGAAAAACATACGACGGCTTTTGAAATACTGCAAGGGATGATTCTGATAGCCACCTAATAGTTGGAACGCTTCTCCTCAATTCTGGCGGCTTTGCCGGTTAAGTTACGCAGGTAGTAAAGTTTTGCCCTGCGCACTTTGCCTTCACGCAATCTTTCTACTTTGGCAATATTGGGTGAGTGCAGAGGGAATATTTTCTCCACACCGATGCCATTGGAAACTTTACGAACCGTAAATGTCCGGTTCAAGCCGGAGCCTTTTATTTTAATGACGGTTCCCTGAAATATCTGAATCCGTTCTTTATCACCTTCCCGCACTTTTATATGAACCGCTAATGTATCACCTGAATGAAAATGCGGAAGATCATCCCGCAACTGTTCAACACCTACTGCTTCAAGCTTACCCATCTTTTCTATCCTCCATTCTATCCGGCTCTGACATTTTTCTATTTAATAAATCTTTTCTTCTTTTTTTTGTTCTGGCAAGCGCCTGCTCCGCGCGCCATTGCGCAACTTTTTGATGATGCCCGGACAGCAAAACATCCGGCACGCGCATTCCCCGGTATTCTTCCGGACGTGTAAAATAGGGACAGTCCAGCAAATCATGCTGGAAAGAATCCGTATTGGCCGACTCTAAATCGCTGATCACGCCCGGGATCAATCTGGATACCGCATCGATGACAATCAACGCGGGCAGCTCTCCGCCGGTCAGCACATAATCTCCCACCGATATCTCTTCATCCACCAGCGCTTCGATCACCCGCTCATCAACCCCTTTGTAATGGCCGCACAAAAGAATAATATGATCCCAATTCGTGAGATCATTGGCTGTTTCCTGAGTGAAAGTTATTCCCTGCGGACTCATAAAAATAATTTTACGTTTTTTTGCCGGAACATCGCCGATGATCTGCTCAACACAGCGAAAAAACGGTTCAGGTTTCATCACCATTCCGGGTCCGCCGCCGTACGGATAATCATCCAACCGATGGTGTTTATCGCAGGCAAATTGCCGCAGATCATGAACCACAATTTCAACAAGATTTTTCTGCTGTGCCCTTTTTATGATGCTCTCTTCCAACGGTCCTGCGACCAAATTTGGAAACGCCGTCACTAAATCAAACCGCACATTATTCCTCGTCGAAAAGTCCCGAAATATTGTTTACAATCACTTTCCCTTCCTCCGGCAACAGCTCCGGAACAATCTCCTTTACGAAAGGGAGCAAAATTTCTCTGCCGCTCCCTGTTTTCACAATCAACAAATCCTGTGCAGGGTAGGATTGCACATCGACAATCGTGCCAATCATTTCACCATGAGAAAGAACAACCTGCATTCCGATTAAATCGGACTCATAATAATAATCCGGCGGCAGCTTAAACCTGTCTTCCGGCATAATCACAATTTCATCACCGCGGTATTTTTCTGCTTCGGAGATAGAATCGATTCCCCTGATTTTCAACAGCACTATATCCCGGAGTACTTTGGCTTTTTCGATAGAAATCTCTTTCCGCGCACCATGTACGGATACTAAAAAAGCCCGTTTCAATTTTAAGAAGCGTTCGGGAAAATCGGTGACCGGTTTAACTTTTACCTCTCCTTTTATCCCGTGAGGTTTGAGGATAAGGCCGATTACAACATGATCTTCCGGTGCAAATTTCACTATGCAGTAACTACTATTCCAATATTTCCAGAACGGCCCGTTTCCCGGATTTTGCCGAAGCGGCAGCCAGCAATGTGCGAATAGATTTCGCTGTATTGCCATGTTTGCCAATCACTTTCCCCAATTCGCCGTCACCAACGCGGAGTTCATATACAATTGTTCTCTCGCCATCAATCTCGGTAACGCGCACTTCTTCCGGCCTGTCCACCAAGTGTTTTGCAATAAATTCAACGAACTCCTTCATTTTTCTCTCTCCTAATAAGGTTCCGGCCAAAACAACCTGAGTAATTCCAGGATACCACTTAGTACTGAACTGCTTAGAAAATATACCTTTGTATTGTCTTTATTGTGACTACGATGCTTTTTCTACGGTTTTTTCATCTTCAGCTTCACCGGATTCCGGAGCAGCATCGGCAGTTTCTTCGGCTTTTTCCTGAACCTCTTCCGCAGCCGCTTCTGCCGGAGCTTCTTTGCTCTCTTCCCGATCCGTTTTAGCTTCCAGCTTCTTTTCCTGTTTCCGCCTTCTTTCTAATTGGATCACTTCCCAACGCTTCATCTCCTTGTCCAATTCTTCACCGGACAATCCGCGTTTAACCAGGTCCCATTTGAACAGAATACCTTCTTTTCTGAACAAGGAGTTCACTGTATCACTGGGGATGGCGCCAACGCCGAGCCAGTACAGCACACGTTCCTCATTTATTTTCAGTTCAAAGGGATCGGGCAGCGGGTTGTAATAGCCAAGATTTTCCAGATATCGTCCGTCCCGCGGGGCACGCGAGTCAACCGCAATAATACGGTAATAAGGTTTTTTCTTCCTGCCCATTCTCGTTAAGCGTAATCTAACCGCCAAATCTGCTACCTCCTTTTTTCATGCAATCAATTCATTAAAATGGAAATAAATTTTTTCCAAAACCTCTTTTACCCATTTTACTGAATCGCTTCATCATTTTTTGCATTTGAGAAAATTGATTCAGTAAACGATTTACATCTTGTACCGATGTACCGCTTCCTCTGGCCACACGTTTTCGTCTGCTGCCATTCATAATATTGGACCGCCGGCGCTCATCACGGGTCATCGAATTGATGATTGCCTCTATTTTTACCATCTCACCTTCATCAACCTGAACATTACCCAACGGTGAATTTCCCAAACCGGGAATCATGCCGATAATTTGGTCAAGCGGGCCCATCTTCTTTATTTGATGCATCTGATCCAAAAAATCTTCCAGCGTAAATTCCTGCCGCCGTATTTTTTTCTCGATCTTCTCGGCCTGCTCCCGGTCGATGGTCGCCTGTGCTTTTTCCACCAGGCTGACAATATCGCCCATGCCCAAAATCCGCGAGGCCATACGGTCCGGATGGAAGATTTCCAGCGCATCAAATTTTTCACCGGTACCGAAGAACATAATCGGTTTGCCGGTTACGGCTTTGATGGAAAGCGCGGCACCGCCTCTGGCATCACCATCCATTTTGGTTAAAACGACGCCGTTAAAATCCAGTTGCTGCATGAATTCTTCCGCCGCTTTCACCGCATCCTGACCGGTCATGCCATCCGCCACAAACAATATTTCGTTGGGAGAAACCGTTTTTTTGATTTCCACCAATTCGTCCATCATGGCCCGGTCGATATGAAGCCGGCCTGCCGTATCCAAAATGACACAATCCTGCCCGTTATGACGGGAGAAGGATATCGCCTTTTTGCTCAGATCAACCGGGTTGGTATTTTCTTCAAAGAACACAGATATATCCAATTGTTTGCCGATGGTTTGCAACTGTTTCACTGCTGCGGGACGATAGATGTCCACTGCAACCATTAAAGGAGTGTGTCCCTTGCTCCTTAAATGTTTTGCCAATTTCCCGACAAAGGTTGTTTTTCCGGAACCCTGCAACCCAACGATCATGAAAATTGTTGGCGGAATATTGGAAAAATGCAGATCCGCCGCAGACTGTCCCATCAAACGGGACAATTCATCGTACACAATTTTAACGACCTGTTGGCCCGGGGTTATGCTGCGAACCACCTCCCGGCCAACCGCTTTTTCCTGCACCGCCTGAATAAACTTTTTCGCAACGCGGAAATTTACATCAGCTTCTAAAAGAACACGCCGAACATCACGCAGGGCTTCTTTGATATTGTCTTCCGAAAGTTTTCCCTGCCCCTTGATCTTTTTAAATACGCTATCAAGCTTTCTGCTCAGCTCTTCGAACATCTGTCAAAACCGCCCAGGTAAATACAATCAACCCAATTTGTAACTAAGAAAGGTAATAAATTAACTTTCGTTTTGCAAGTGGTTTTTTCTTGTTTTCACTTTGTTTAGAGCCAAAAGTTATCAAATAATCACCAGCCCATTTTTGTAGCTAAAAACAAACGCAAGCGAGTTCAATTAATACACGCTTTTTTATAAACCCTCAATCGCAATTTATTTTTACTCTAATTTATTGAGAAAATACCATTTATTTATCGGTCAACCATTCCAGCAACAAACGAACGCCAAACCCGGTGGCGCCTTTCGGAGCAATCGGAATCGCATTGTTGGTCCAGGCAACACCGGCGATGTCGATGTGAGCCCATTTATATTTTTCCGTAAATTTTGATAAAAAAGCGCCTGCCGTCGTCACCCCGGCTCCGTTCCGGGCGATATTTTTGATGTCGGCGACGTCGCTTTTAATCTGTTCTTTGTATTCATCATACAAAGGGAACTGCCACACTTTTTCCCCGCTGATTTCCGCATATTTTTTAATTCCATCAACCAGTTCATCATCATTCCCCATAATCCCGGCGGCAACATGCCCCAACGCCACCACAACGGCACCCGTCAGCGTTGCCAGATTGATCACGGCAGCGGGTTTGTATTTTTCAGCGAAGGTAAGGGCGTCCGCCAAAATCATTCTGCCTTCCGCGTCCGTATTCAGAATTTCGATAGTTGTCCCGGACATGGATTTTACGATATCCCCGGGTTTGGCAGCTTTACCATCCGGCAAATTTTCAACAGCAGGAACGATACCGATCACGTTTTTATTCAGTTTGAGTTGAGCTACCGCCTGCATAATGCCGATCACCGTTGCACCGCCGCTCATATCAAACTTCATTTCATCCATGCATTTACCCGGTTTCAGAGAGATTCCCCCGCTGTCAAAAGTAACTCCCTTTCCGACAAAAACGATCGGAGCTTCCCGCTTTTTCGCGCCCTTATGCTCCAAAACAATCAATGCCGGCGGCTGACTACTTCCTTTGGCTACGGCAAGCAGGGCGTTCATATTCAGACTCTGCATCTTTTTTTCGCTGAGGATTTCGCAAGCCAATCCCGCTTTTTCCGCCATCGATTTGGCGCTTTTGGCAAGCATTTGCGGTGTGGCCACATTCCCCGGCTGATTGGCCAAATCCCGGGCAAGTATAACCGCCGCCGAAACAATTTCTCCCGTTTTCACCCCTTTCCGGATTCCGGTTATTTCTTTTGCGCTTCCGGTAACCATTTCTATTTTACGCAGTTCCGATTTTTTATTCTGATCCTCTTTAGTTTTATATGTATCAAATTGGTACCCGCCCAATTTGAACCCTTCTACAATTGTTTGTCCTAACCGGGACAAATTATATTTCCCGGTCAATTTTTTTCTAACCAACAATGAAACTGCTTTCACCGGGTAATTTTTGAGCAATCGAACTGTTTTTCCGCACACATTACGCAAAACAGTGGTAGAATATTTATCTTCCTTCCCCAGGCCAACTAAAACGATACGATTTAAATTTGGAAACTGTTTCTGCACCGGTATAATAAGAAATTCCGCCTCCTTACCGGTAAAATCTTTTGGGTCTACCGCCGCAGTACAAATGTAATTTTTAATCTTTGCCGGCAGGGGAAGTACGCGCCAGTTTTCATTTTCGAAAGCAAAGATAAGCAGTGCATCCGTTTTTATTTCAGCAACATTTTTACTGATTGTTGTATATTTCATTTTTAGTCCCTTTTCTTCTCTTAAAAAAATAACGGGAACAAGAATTCAAAGCACTGATTTCCTGTTCCCGCTATTTTTCAGGTTAACTGATATCTTTTTTTACGGCATGGCGATAACGGCCTGCCGGAAGAATTCAAAATAAGAAGAAGACATGATCCCCATCTGCAGCACGGCAACCATTGCAATCAACAAGGCAAAGGAAAGCCCCAAACTAGCCTTCGGCACCGCCACCTCTTTTTCCGGTTCGTGCATATACAGATTTACCACCACACGCAGATAATAATAAGCGGAGATCACTGAATTCATCACACCGAAAATGACCAGCCACAGATAACCGGCCTGGATAGCGGAATTGAACAAGTAAAATTTCCCGACAAATCCTCCCGTTGGCGGTACACCGGCAAGACTGAACATAAAAATAGCCATGGCCAAACCGGCAAAGGGATGTTTAAAACCCAATCCCCGGTAATCTCTCAGATTCAGGTTTTCCTGTTTATTTGAGTTGCCAAGGTACGAAATTACACCAAATGCGCCTAAGTTCATCATGGTGTATACCAAAAGATAATACATAATGCTGGCTTGCCCTAATTGGCTTCCGGCAAGCACGCCAACCAACAGATAACCGGCATGAGCAATACTGGAATAGGCAAGCATTCGTTTTACATTGCTCTGGGCGATGGCAACAACATTACCCACAGTCATCGTGAGGAAGGCGATAATCCAGATGGCGATGGTCCAGTCTGCCTTGGAGAGCGGCGCAATGGTCCAGACAAACCGCAATAAAACCGCCAGCGCAGCGCCCTTCACCCCCGCCGACATGAATGCCGTAACAGGTGTTGGCGCGCCCTGGTAAACATCCGGCGTCCACATGTGGAATGGGACAAAGGCAGCTTTAAAAGACAGCCCGATCAACAGCATGGCGGCACCGGCCAGAATAAACGTGCCGCTAAAACCATTGGCCTGAATATACTTGCCAATTTCCACCAGATCGATGGAACCGGAGGCGCCGTAGAGCAGAGCGATGCCATAAAGCAAAAAACCGGTGGCAAACGCGCCCAGCAGAAAATATTTTAAACTTGCTTCAATGGAATCCACCCGCATCTTCCGGATTCCGGCCAGGACATAGAGCGAAATGGACAGAATTTCCAAGCCGATAAAAATAACCAGCAGATTGGTGCTGGAAACCATCATCAACAAACCAACGAGGGCAAACAGAAGCATGGAATAAAAATCACTATAATTTAGATATTCATTCTCTACCGTGTTAAGAGAGAGTAAGACGGCCAAAAAAGCGCCCACCAAAAAAATGATGCTGAATGCGATGGAAAAATTATCTCCAACGATCATGCCGTTAAATCCAGTCAGATTTTGCCCCCATAAATTGATCAGTGAAAAATAAGCAAGCACCAACCCTACAACGGAAATCAAAGCCAGAAGCTCCCGTTTTAAATTATGCACAAACAGAGGCAAAATCACCACAATTATAGCGAATAGCACAAGAATCATTTGCGGATATATTGACTGAATATGAATTACAGGTAACGATAAATCCATTCTTATTCCTCACTTACCTGGTTGCTGACCCATTCAATTTGTGATTTCTTCAAACTGTTTTCATAAGTAATTACTTTTTCCCGCTTCAACTGAGCATCCTGAAGAAGTTTGGTAACCGTAGCTTCCGTTTTACCGAGAAATGTGCTTGGATAAACACCGATCCAGAAACAAAAAACCACGATCGGCACCAGAACGGTTATTTCCCGCCAATTCAAATCTTTTAATTTTTGATTTTCGGGATTGTCTAATTTACCGAAATTCACCCGCTGGAACATCCAGAGCATATAAACCGCCGCAAAGATAACACCCGATGCGGCAAAGATTGCAAATATTTTGTGCGTCTGAAATGTACCGAGTAAAATAAGAAACTCACCCACAAAACCGTTCAATCCGGGAAGACCGATGGAAGAAAGCGTAATAATCATAAAGAAGGTGACGAACACCGGCATTTGCCGGGCCAATCCGCCAAAATCGGAAATAAGCCGCGTGTGACGCCGTTCGTAAATCATACCCACTATCAGGAACAGGGCACCTGTGGACAAACCGTGGTTAATCATCTGAATGATGCTTCCCTGAACCGACGTCACATTGAGAGCAAAGATACCCAGCATAACAAAACCAAGATGACTTACCGAAGAATAAGCAACCATTTTTTTCAAATCCGGCTGCACCATAGAAACAAGTGCGCCATAAATGATCCCGATAATTGCAAGGATGGAGATCAATCCGATATAACTATGGCTTGCGTTTGGAAACAGCGGAATGCAAAACCGCAAAAAACCATACGTGCCCATCTTCAGTAAAACACCGGCAAGGATAACACTGCCGCCGGTTGGCGCTTCCACATGCGCATCCGGCAGCCAGGTGTGTAACGGAAACATGGGAACTTTGATGGCAAACGCCAGCGAAAAGGCAAGAAACAACCAAACCTGACCTTTCGAAGCCAGCAATACCTGGTTTAAATCGGTAAAATCGAAGCTGTACACGCCGGTTTGTTTAAAATGGATAAAATAAAGCGAAAGGATGGCCACCAGCATCAAAACACCGCCGAACATGGTGAACATAAAAAACTTGATTGCCGCATAAATTTTCCTTTTGCCGCCCCAAACACCGATGATGAAATACATGGGGATCAGCATCCCTTCCCAGAAAATATAGAACAGGAAAAGATCCAGCGCGCAAAACACGCCCAGCATACCGGTTTCCAACATCAGAAACACAATCATATATTCTTTGATCCGTTTGGTGATGGCCGTCCGGGAAGATAAAATCACAATAGGAGTTAAAAATGTTGTCAACAGAACCAACAGAAGACTGATCCCATCGATGGCAAGATGATAGGAAACCCCCAGCGACGGAAGCCAGGACACCTTTTCCTCGAATTGAAAACCCGCCGAGGCGGAATCAAACTTAAAATACAAAGGCAGAGAAAGCAGAAACAGAACCAGGGTTAAAAAAAGAGCAAAATTACGGATAAAACCCACATTTTCTTTGTTGACAAAAAGGAGAAATATTGCTCCAATCAGGGGTAAAAAAGTAATAATTGTCAAAATATGATTTAAATAAAAATCGATCATTCTTTACTCCGTTCATCCACCGTTTCGGTTGAGAGCCTCTTAACTTACCTTACTTAAATGAAGACGACATACAAAAGCAGCAACACCACGCCTAAGATAAAAACCAGCGCATAATTCTGGACAAATCCTGTCTGAATTGTCCGTAACGACCGGCCGGCAAAACGCACCAGATACCCGGTGCCGTTTACAGTCCCGTCGATCAGTTTCACATCCACAAATTTCCACAACAGGTAATCTGAAACATTTTTAATCGGCTGCACTACCAGGGCATTGTAAATTTCATCCACATAGTATTTATTGAAAACCAACTGATAAACCGGTTTGATCCGCCGGCTGACCAGTCCGGGCAGGTCGGTTTTTTTGATATACATCAGATAAGCCAACCCGATCCCCAACAGCACGATGGCAAAAACAATTCCCATCAACGTCCATTCCAGACTGTGGCCCTGTTCAACAGCATAACCATGAACGGCCATGGCGCTTTCCCGGATGGCAGCGCTTTTTTCAAATACCGGTTCTAAAAAATGTTCGAACCGATTGCCACCGCCGAAAATAGCCGGAATACCGATAAAACCGCCGATGACGGACAAACCGGCTAAAATCCACAGGGAAACCGTCATTGTTTTGGGCGATTCATGAACATGGCGGGCAATCTCTTCATCGGCGCGGAGTTTGCCGTAAAAAGTAACAAAAACCAGGCGAAACATATAAAATGCGGTGATACCCGCCGCCACGGCACCCAATATCCACAGCCAAAAATTTCCGTAAGAACTGGAAAAAGACTGCCAGAGAATTTCGTCTTTGCTGAAAAAGCCGGAAAAACCCGGAATACCGGAAATTGCCAGGGTGGCGAGAAGAAAAGTCCAGAAAGTGGCCGGCATGTATTTCCTCAAGCCGCCCATAATGCGAATATCGGTATTGTTTGACATGGCATGCATCACACTACCGGCACCGAGGAAAAGACAAGCTTTAAAAAAAGCATGGGTCATTAAATGAAAAATACCGGCACTGTAAGCGCCAACACCGCAGGCTAATATCATGTAACCTATCTGACTGATAGTGGAGTAAGCAAGCACTTTCTTAATATCAAATTGGGTTATTCCGATGGTTGCTGCGTAAATTGCCGTAAGCGCACCCACAATTGCCACAACCATCAGCGCCGCCGGGGCAAGGGTGTAAATAACATTGGTACGGGCGATCATGTAAACGCCGGCTGTTACCATGGTTGCAGCGTGGATCAGGGCGCTCACCGGTGTGGGACCGGCCATGGCGTCGGGCAGCCACACATAAAGGGGTAATTGAGCCGACTTCCCGACAGCCCCGATAAAAAGCAGCAGTGCGATAGCAACCATGGTGCCATCCCCTACATGAAAATTGACAGCTGCCTTGTGGAAAACATCGGTAAAATCGATGGTACCAAAAGTAGTAAAAATCAGAAAGATGCCCAGCAGAAAACCGAAATCACCGATCCGGTTGACAATAAACGCTTTTTTACCGGCATCGGCGTTGTTGTTATCTTCATACCAAAAACCGATGAGCAGATAGGAACAGAGCCCAACGCCTTCCCAACCAACAAACATCAGCAGAAAATTGTTGGCCATCACCAACAGAAGCATGGCAAAAACAAACAGGTTCATAAAAATAAAAAAACGGTTGAAACCTCTGTCACCGTGCATGTAACCGATTGAATAAATATGAATGACAAAAGAAACACCGGTAACCACCAACATCATGATGACAGAGAGCGGATCGATCTGGAAGCCAATTTCCGCAGCAAAACTGCCCGCGGCAATCCATTTGAACAATGTCAGCTCAAAAATTTTGTGATGCTCCGGCAATTTCAGCAGATCGAGCAGCAGCAAAATGGAAACTAAAAGGGAGAGGCCGATTGTAGTGCTTCCAATGATGCCGACAACTTTTTCTTTTAATTTCCAGCCAAAAATTGTATTAAAAATTACTCCCAACAGCGGAAATAAAGGGACCAGCCAAACGTAATCTAACATACAAACTCCTGCTTAGCGCCTTAACTCACCTATAAAAATAGAGTTCATTTTTAACTATTCAGATCCGTTCTATATTTTAATCAAATCACGCTTCGACTCCGTTCAGCACGGCTCCTCTGTCCGGTTTGAGAGAAATCGAAAGCTTATTGTGCATCAAATAATTAGCACACCTGAATAGTTACATCTTTTCATTCTTGCCGGATAAAAAGCCGGCATGATTTTACCACAACTACTTCAAATCTCTTAGCCGCGGAGGAGGTTTATTTCATCCACATGAATGGTGCCTTTCAGGCGAAACACGGAAATGATGATCGCCAAACCTACCGCCACTTCCGCTGCGGCAACCGTCATGATGAAAAAAACAAAAATCTGGCCGTCTATGGAGTGTAAATGACGCGCCAGCGCGACAAAAGTTAAATTTACCGCATTCAGCATCAATTCAATGCTCATAAAAATAATCAGCGCATTTCTCCTGATAAGGACACCCAGAACGCCCAGGGCAAAAAGGATTGCAGCAACAATTAAATAATAATTAACGGGAACCATATCTTGTACTTATCCTTCTCAATTACATTTCGTTGGGTAATTTCTTCCTTCCCAGAATGATTGCTCCGATAATACCGACCAACAACAGGATGGAAGCGGCTTCGAACGGGAAGAGATAATTAGTAAACAATTCACCACCGATCACCTGAACACTGCCAATCTTGTTAATTTTTTCCGGCGGGAACGCGCCAAATTTGCTTACCGTCAGGCCTACTTTTACGATGAAAAAAAGTTGAATCAATAAAATCAGGGCGAATATTGAACCCAAAGCTACCTGAAAAGGCCGGCCGATGGGTAAGCGCGTCTCCTGCCGCAAGTTAAGCAGCATCATAACAAACAGAAACAGTACCATAATGGCGCCGGCATAAACAATGATCTGCACAATGGCAATAAATTGCGCTTCCAGGAGAAAGTACATGCCGGCAAGCGAAAAAAATGTGAGGATCAAAAACAGTGCGCTGTAAACCGGATTCTTGTACGTGATCATCAAAACGGCTGACACAAGCGCGGTAACGGCAAAAATAAAAAAGAAGATTGTAACCATGTTTTGTTATCCCTGATCGATAATAAATTACTATCTCATGCCGGGCAATTTTCCGTTAAACCATGCCCGGTAACCGGTTTGGTTATAGTCCGGTCTCTTCTCTCGACCGGTCGAAATATTTTCCATCGACGGTGATGTCGTAATTTTTCAACAGCCTCTCTTTTTCCCAAATCAGATCCGCGCGGGTATATGTCGAAAAATCGTAAATTTCGGTGAGTTGGATTGCATCCTCAGGACAGGCTTCTTCACACATGCCGCACAGAATACAGCGCAGCATATCAATTTTGAACCAAACCGGATATTTTTCCCGGTCATCCCATGGGGCAACACCTGCTTCCATACTAATACATTTCGCCGGACAGGCTGTGGCGCACATTTCGCAGGCCACACATTTCACCCGGCCTTCTTCATCCTTATTGAGACGAATTGCACCACGATGTCCGGGAGGCACCGGCCATTTTTCTTCCGGATATTGTACTGTGTATTTTTTTTGGAACATGTGTTTTAATGTAATTTTCAAACCGCTGAGAATAGCCGGAATATAAAACCGCTCTATCCATCTGGATTTATGTGTTACATTTTTGACACCCATTGGAAAACCTCTCTATAGTAAACTCATCACCACGCCGGTGATAATGATATTAAACAATGCCAGGGGGATCATCACTTTCCAGCCCAACCCCATCAACTGATCATAACGAAAACGCGGCAAAGTCCAGCGCACCCAAAGATACAGGAACAGGAAAAAGCCGGTTTTCACCGCAAAGGCAATTATGGAAAGGAGAACACCCCAAATCCCCAGGGAACTTTCATCTACATAAGGGAAATCCCAACCGCCAAAATACAGCGTCGTCATCAAAGCGGAAGATGTAATCAGGGCAATGTATTCACCCATCATGAATGAGGCGAATTTCATACTGCTGTATTCGGTATGGTAGCCGCCGACCAGCTCCGGTTCCGCCTCCGGCAGATCGAACGGTACCCGGTTTGTCTCCGCATAAGCAGCAACAATAAAAATGATGAATCCAAGCGGCTGCAAAAATATGTTCCAGTGCGGCAGAAAACCGAACAACAGTTCATTTTGATGCATTACTACATCGCTCAGACGCAGCGAACCGGTGATCATAATGATTCCGATCACCGCCAAGCCCATGGAAATTTCATAACTGACCATCTGAGCGGCAGACCTCAAACCTCCCATCAGAGGATACTTACTGTTGGAAGCCCAACCGCCTAATACCAGACCGTAGACACTGAGAGAAAGCAGCGCAAAAATATAAAGGATGCCGACATTCAGTTCCGCAATTTGTAACTGAATTTCTTTCCCCACCACAGAAAGCGGGCCGCCAAAGGGAATCACGGCAAAAGTTAACAAAGCCGGACCCAACACCAGCGCAGGCGCCAGAACATAAATCACTTTTTCCGCCTTGGACGGGATCACTTCTTCTTTGAAGAAAAATTTTACACCATCGGCCACCGGTTGCAACATACCCTGGGGGCCAACACGGTTCGGTCCGTAACGATCCTGGATGAATCCGGCTATCCGCCGCTCTCCCAAAGTTAAAATCATAACCATCAATAAGTTAATACCAATGACGACAATCACTTTCGCCAAAACGATCAAAATGTCAACAAACGCGTATCCTGCCTGCTCCATGAGAATCCTTACCTGGGTTTTTCAAACGAATACGATTCAAATACGAGCTATTTAATTTGCACTCCCTCATCGCCGATTTTGAAAAATGATATTCCGTTCAACTTTTTTATATTGCGGGACATATCATTCATAATGTCGGAAACGGTTACCATTTTCACATCTTCGTTGAAGGCTTTATAGATCGATAATAATATCTGCCAACCGGGCAATACCTGATCCGGCGGCGTTAAAGCTGCCTGAAATTTCTGCAAGCGCATACCGGCATTCAGATAACTGCCATCCTGTTCTGCAAAATAGGTGACAGGCAAAGCAACATTAGCGTGCTGCGCCAAATCATTCAGTGTATGATCGAACACAACAATAAAATCCAGTTTTTTCAGCAACTCTTTCTGTTGATCCGAGAGAGTTAAAGCCAAATCTTTGCCAAAGAAAATCAGGATATCTATTTGGCCTTTTTTAATGGCCCGCCAAAAATCGGTTTTTTTGCCAAGAATCAGATTGGCGCCATTCTGATTGGGACTTTTATCCGTATGGATAGTGAAACCACCTTTGAACACTTCATCTTCACCCTCGATAGCCGGTTGATGAACAAAAAATTTGTCGCAGCCTAATTCATCATGGAAAACCTTGTACAGCAGATAGTTTTCTTCATTGCTGGCAAAGGCCGAACCGACAACCGCCATTTTGCCGATTTCTTTAGAACGTTTTAGCAGCGCCAGACGGTCATGGATGATGGACCGGGCTTCATCCCAACCGGATTTATTTAATTTGTCGCTGGTTCGTTTTAAAGGAGTGGTAAAACGATCCATTTCATCATATTGGTGATAGAGATAGCGGCCGTAATCACAGAGCCAATGCCGGTTTACTGTCATATTTTCCCGGCTGCGAATCCGGTATATTTTGTTATCTTTATGTTCTATATCCATATTACACCCGGTGCTGCAACCGGGGCAGATGCTTTTTGTTTTGGCCAGGTTCCAGACCCGGGAATGGAATAGAAAATCTTTATCGATCAGACAACCGACCGGGCAAATTTCAACAATATTTCCGGTCATCTTATGGGTCAGTTCCTTGCCGGGGAAAATGGATATGTCACTATGATAACCGCGATGCTCGACCGTCAAATACGGCTCTCCGACAACATCTTCATAAAATCTTACACATCTGGTACACAGCACACAGCGATTACGGTACAGCAAAATATTGCCGCCCAAATCCTTGGTGGCACGACGGCGTTTATCTTCGACAAAACGGCTGTGAGCCGAGCCGTACTGAAAGGTGTAATCCTGTAATTTACACTCGCCGGCTTTGTCGCAAATGGGGCAATCCAACGGATGATTGATGAGAAGAAACTCTAAAATACTTTTTCGTGCATCGTCAACTTTTTCGGAATTTGTCGTAACAACCATCCCGTCAGCCGCCTGTGTGGCACAGGAAGGAACCAATTTAGGCATCCTTTCGATTTCAACCAGGCATAAACGACAGCTTCCGGCAATGTTCAGCGACGGATGATAGCAATAGTGCGGGATATCTATGCCATGATCGAGGGCAGCCTGCAGAACAGAGGTCCCCTTTTCAACTGTTATTTCTTTTCCATCTATTTTAAGCGTCGGCATTTGGAACCTTTATGCTTTTATCTTTTTGAATAGGACATCCACCTTGTTTGATATGTTCTTCGAATTCATCGCGAAATTTATCGATAAAACTCATGGCAGGCATGGCAGCGGCATCACCCAACGGACAAATCGTGCGGAAATTGATATTTTTGGCAACATCATCTAACAGGTCCATATCCTCCATCCGGCCCTGACCTTTTTCAATCCTGGACAGAATCTTCACCATCCACATGGTTCCTTCACGACATGGTGTACACTGACCGCACGATTCGTGGGCATAAAACTGTTCTAAATTGAGCAGAGAATCGACCAGGCAAGTAGTATCATCCATAACAATAGCGCCTGCGGAACCCAGCATACTGCCGATGGCTGCCAGCGAATCGTAATCCATACTCACATCAATTTCTTCCGGCCGTAAAACCGGCACCGACGAGCCGCCGGGGATCACTGCTTTTAGTTCATGTCCGTCGCGGATTCCGCCGCAATCTTCATAAATCAGCTCGTTTAAATTTTTCCCCAGGGGAAATTCGTACAATCCCGGCCTTTTTACGTGACCGGAGACACAATATAATTTGGGCCCGGTATTCTTTGCATTCGGCCCGATGCCGGCAAAATAATCAGCGCCACGGTTGAAGATGAGCGGCAGGTTCGCTAATGTTTCTACGTTATTGACCACTGTGGGGCTATTGAACACACCAACTACCGCGGGAAACGGTGGTTTTAAACGGGGCCAGCCGCGTTTGCCCTCGAGTGATTCTATCTGACCGGTCTCTTCACCACATATATAAGCTCCGGCGCCCCGGTGAACGGCAATATCCAGATCGTAGCCGGTGCCCATAATATTTTTCCCCAGGCACCCCCTGGCTTCAGCTTCGGCGATGGCTTCGTCCAAAACCTTTGCGCCGTAAACAAATTCGCCGCGAATGTAAATGTAAGCCTGGTGACAATTGATGGCAAAAGATGCGATGGCAATGCCTTCCAGCATCATGTGCGGTTCACGTTCGATGATGTAGCGGTCTTTGAATGTTCCCGGTTCGGATTCATCCGCATTGCAGATAAGATATTTCGGCCTATCCGAATCTTTGGGGACAAAACTCCATTTCATCCCGGCGGGAAAGCCTGCCCCGCCCCGGCCGCGTAAACCTGATTTTTTTACCTCCCCGATAACCTCATCAGGCGACTTCCCTTCTAACACGGATTCCCAGGCTTTATATCCCCCGTTTTTCACATAAAAATCGATGTTTTTTGATTCGGGATTGTCTTTGTTTTTTAAAAAATATTTTTCTTCCATTCGCAGGCCTACTTTTAATGCCAATTACCGTAACAGTTTTAGTCTACTTCAAATCATCAAGAATCTGATCGACTTTTCCCTCTGTGAGACTTTCAAAATAATCGTCATTTATTTGCATGACAGGCGCAGTGCCGCAAGAACCGAGGCATTCCACTTTTTTCAAAGTAAATTTTCCGTCCGCGGTTGTTTCACCTGCCTTGATATCGAGTTTCTTTTCGATGTAATCCACAACCGTCTCAGCTCCCATCAAAGAGCAGGAGAGAGTAGAACACACCTGGATCACATATTTTCCCTCTTTTTCTTTCGGATACCAGGTGTAAAAAGAAGCAACATTCAGCACTTTAATCGGATCAACCCCAACAAGGGAAGCGATATATTCCATCACCTCCGGCGTGGCGGTTTTAAACTCACGCTTGGCAAGATGGAGCGCCGGCAGCAGCGTTGCATCTTTATCCGGATAATGCTTACATATCTCTTCGTATTCTTTTTGGGCTTCTTCGGAAAATTCAATTGCCATATTCTTTTTTACTCTCCGATTATCAAAAAATCTATTGTTAGCCTCAATGATCGTTTACGCAGATTTAACGGTCCAACTCGCCGGCAATGATATTCAGACTACTCAAAACGGCGACTACATCGGACAGAAGTCTTCCTTCCACCAAAGGCGGAATGATCTGATAATTATAGAATGAAGGCGGGCGAACTCTGAAGCGGTACGGCCCGCGCCCGTTATTACTGATAATGTAAAACCCTAATTCACCATTGGGAGCTTCCGTTGCCACATACGCTTCACCTTTCGGCGCCCGGGCACCGCGGTTAGTCATCACAATCTCGAACTGATAAATCAGCCCTTCAATAGAACCGTAAACTTTATCTTTTGCGGGCATCATCACTTTGCTGTCCGGATCCACATTTAACTCCCCTTCCGGGAAATTTTCCATGGCTTGTTTAATAATGCGGATCGATTGAAGAATCTCTTCCAGACGAACCGCGTACCGGTCGTTCACATCACCGTGATCGGCAACGGCGATGTCGAAATCGAAATCCTCATAACCGGAGTAGGGTTCTGCGACTCTAATATCCCACGGAACACCGGCTGCCCGCAAACTTGGTCCGGTGATGCCATAACTTGCCGCTGCCTCTTTGGTAATCATGCCGACACCCACGGTTCGATCCAGCCAAATCCGGTTGCCGCTCAACAATTTTTCCACATCATCCAGGGTATGGGGAATACCGTTAAGCACTTTTTGGGTTTGGGCAAAAAAATCAGGTGGAATATCCCGGTCACGGGCAAAACCACCAACCCGGGCATAGCCCAGAGTTAACCGGGTTCCAGTGAGAGATTCAAACAGGTTGTAAATATTTTCTCTTTCACGCCACAGATAGAGCAAAACGGTAAATGCGCCCAAATCCATAGTCTGCGTCCCCACGCTGACGAGATGATCGCTTATTCTGGAAAGTTCTGCTAAAATAACGCGGAAATATTTAGCCCGCGGCGTCACTTCTATGCCAAACAATTTTTCCACTGCCAGGATGTAGGCCAGGTTATTGTTGAATGAGGACAAATAATTCATTCGATCCGTGATGGTTACAGCCTGGTTGTACGATTTGTACTCCCCTAATTTTTCAAAACCATGATGCAAATACCCCAGATCCGGGACACATTTAATAACCCGCTCGCCATCCAATTCCAGTACAAGGCGTAATGTACCGTGGGTTGCCGGATGAGACGGTCCGAAATTGAGCAGTATATGCTCTTCTTTCGGATCATAAACATAATCGTAAAAGTTGTCTTTATATTCTTCTGCCGTCTTCAACATGTCTTTTACTTCTGCCATCGGAAGTCCTTCGTTTCTAACGCTATTTATTGCGCACCTAAACGTTCAATCTTCTCAAAATTATCCCGGTAACCAATACCCTCTGCCGGGAATTCCTTTCGCAGCGGAAATCCTTCAAAATCGTCCGGATTTAAAATGCGCCTCATATCCGGATGATTGTTGAATCCGATACCATACATGTCGTACACTTCCCGCTCCGCCCAGTTGGCAGCGTGCCAAAGATGGGAAACGGTATCAATTTTCGGGTCTGTTTCCGGAATAAAAGCCTTCACTCTGATCCGGTGATTATATTTCATCGAATATAAATGATAGGTAACTCCAAAACGCTCGAACCCACCCATCTCCAGATAATCCACGCCACAAAGATCCATTAAAAAATCGAAAGCCAGATCAGTATCGTCACGCAGAAAATTCATCAAATCCACAATACAATCGCGCTCGATGGAAACCGTTGCTTCACCAAGGCGATCTGATGTTTTTAAAATATTGTCGCTAAATTTATCCTGAACTTTTTGGAGCATTTCCAGGGGAGTTGCCATTATCCCAGCCTCTTTATTCTCTTAGCAAGCCAAAATTTATTTATAATGAATCGAACGTTCTGTTTCGATTTTCTTTTGCAGTTTGATAATTGCGTCAAGCAATGTCTCCGGCCGCGGGGGACAACCGGGGGCATACGCATCCACCGGAATAAAATTATCGATCCCCTGTATGGTGGAGTAAGTGTCAAAAATACCACCGGAAGAAGCACAAGCGCCCATGGAAATCACCCATTTCGGTTCGGCCATCTGCCGGTAAATTCTCTGCAAAACCGGCATCATTTTGATACTGACACGGCCGGCTACAATTAGCAGGTCTGACTGCCGCGGGGAAAAACGCATAGCTTCTGCACCAAATCTTGCCAGATCATACTTGTTTTGCATTACCGACATAAATTCGATGGCGCAGCAAGCGGTGCCAAACGGCATTGGCCACAGAGAATTTTTTCTGCCCCAGTTTAAAAATTTATCCAATTGGGTGGTAAAAATATTGTCACCCAGCTTGCTCTCTAATCCCATTCCAGCGCTCCTTTCTTCCACGCATAAAGATAGCCAACCAAAAGCAGACCGACAAATACAAGCATTTCGATCAAAATAAAACTACCCATGGACAACAGCTTTTTAAAAACAACCGCCCATGGGTAGAAAAAGACAACCTCTATGTCGAACAGGACAAACAACATGGCAATAATATAAAAACGGATGGAAAACCGCGTACGGGCTTCGCCTACCGGTTCCATCCCCGACTCATAAGGACTCAGCTTAACCGGATCCGGATGCTTAGGACCAAACAGGTGAGTCAGACCAATGATACCGGCAACAATCACGACCGCAACTGCCAGCAAAACGAGAATGGGAACCAGTTCTCCTACCATTTTTAACCCTCTAAAATTCTATTGATCATTAAAACATCCGGTAAAAAATTATTCATTTGCTCTTTTTATTCCCAAAAGTGTTGCTGTAACATACTTTTTTTCAGATACTTAGAATGATATTTTGTTTATTTTTTCCTAATTGGTGAATAATTTAACGGTTTGCATTTTGAAATGCAAACAATTTTTTACAATTTTTTCATCTCTCTGAAAAAAATGGATCATATTGTAACATTTTAATCCTTTGAAAAATTTCACCTTATAATTAGTGTCTGTCCGAATTTGTCATTTCCGCATTTTTTTAGTGGGAATTCATTGCTGCCTTTAAGTAAATTCCTTGTCTGCAACACTCTGCTGTATAATTTTTCGCCACGCTGTCTCTACGGATGCGGGATCATCGAATGACAACCAATGACTATGAATAACGCCGAAGCCAAATGACATTTTGTTAATATTTTAAATCAGTTCGCTAAACTATGTTCCGGTTTTTAATCATGCACTAAACCACGGCTTTTAACGGTTCAGAAATAATGCTAACTTGCCGAATAATAAACAGTAACAAGTTTGTAACGGATGCGAGAGGCGGAAGAATGGGAAAAGAAGTTTCAATAAAAGCGGCAAAGTTGTCGGGAAGGATGGCAAACCGGGAAAATGTTTATTGCCAGGAAATGAAAAATGCATTGATGGTACAGTTCAACCACATTTCCTCAATCAATCGCGATAATGTCCAGATAATCTACAAAAAATTAAAACAACATTTTCCCATTGAAAAAAATGTAGTGTTAGATATGCAGGGCGTCCAAAAAATCGATGCGCATGGATTAGCGCTTATCCTCCACTTAAACACTCAGTTAGCTGTCAGAAAAAAGCAACTGATTCTTAGCAACCCTTCTCATATTTTACAAAAAATTTTGCTGATTACCGAAATCGATCGTCTGGTAAAAATAAAGAATGAAATGGGTCATGTCAGGCAAAAACCGGTCGATCCCGCCGGATGGTATTCACATACAATACAACAAAGCTCACTTTACGATTAAACAACTAAAAAGAAAATGAAGATAGCGCTTATTTATCCACAATTTCAAATTCATGAACACTGGCTTACCCCGGTCTCCATTCTACTCTCCCTGGGAATCGTCGTTTATTTTTTTATCCGTCGCGGAAAAATACGGAAAAATAAAAATTTCTGGCTTGGTCTGTTTATACTTTTCATTGCCGGTCAGTTTTATGGGGAATCTGCGGCTATTTTCCATCTCCTGCCTTTTTGGGTTCTCGGCTGGTTAAAAACCAAATCCAAACCGGACGAAAATGATGCATCGAGAGAGGTGCCCGGGGAAAAAGAAATCCGCCGGATGAAGGAATTAAGTCGGGAAAAAAAATTATTGGAAAAAAGGATTTTAGAAACTTCGGAAACATTTTATTCCCAGGTACAGTTTTTTGAATCCCTCCTCACCCTCAATGAAATACAACTGATGCAAAGCATCGTGGAGTCGACAACCAAATTTCTCCGGGCCAACCGTGTTTCATTTTATCAATACAATAGTGTTCAGAATGAATTTATGAAAACGGCATCCTTTCATTACTCCGCAGGATTGAGTTTACCGAATGAGAGAGTAACCGATAAGGTGTTGTTTTTAATCAAGCAATCCCAAACTATTTTGTCCATTCGGGAAATTGTTCACAACAAGTTACTCTACAAATTGTGGCAAAAATCCAACAGTAAGGCGTTGATTTACGGACCTGTTTTTTCCGGAAAACGTTTCATCGGCATTCTGGCCATAGAAGAAATTAATTTTTTTCGCCTGCATCGTCAAACCATTAAAAACGTAGGCGGGTTGTGCCGGTTAATTGCCTTGGCCATCCGAAACGTCCGTAGTCACCAGAAAATTATTTCGGAAAGGAACCTGGTACAATCGAAACTGTTGACCGAGTACCAGCAATTCCTAAAGACCTTAAATTTTGAATTTAAACGGGCGAACCGCAACGATCTGCAGCTTTCACTGATCTATGTTGTTTTTGAAGGAACAAAACAACGAGGGGCAGATGAAAAAACAAAAAGCAGTCTCACCCGGCAAATCAAAAAAAATTGCCAAAAGAACCTGCGCGAAATTGATCTATTCTTTGACGATGATGAACCGGGACGTTTCTGGGTGCTGCTGCCGATGACCGATTTTAACGGCCTTGCCTATGTGTTGGAACGGCTAAATCTTCTGGTAAGTATGGATTTGGCAAGTCAGGCCGATTATATTTGCCATTTAGGTTTCAGCTCGCTGGATCATGAAATCAAACATCCGAAACAGATGATAGAAACCTGCAAGGAATCGTACCGGTTACACCGTAAAGTACGTTCGCTTTTAAATAAACAGAGAGAACTATTTTAAACCCATGAATCAATATTCTCAATTAAAAAAAATAGAGAGAAACGCCCGGTTTCAGGTGGTGCCGCAAACAAGTCACTATGAAAACAAGAAACCAAATGCCAATAAAAAAATCCCGGAACGCTATTTTTGTCTTGAACCGTTAGTCAATATGCTGAGGGATCCAAATCCTGCCTCCCGTTTATTTGCTATCCGGCAATTGCAAAGCTGGAATAATCGATTCTTTGTCAGTAAACTACGTTCCTTTTTGCACGATTCTTCGGAAGCGGTACAAATTGAAGCACGCAGAAAGTTGAAACCGGTGGAAATGTTTTATCGAAAAAAATTCTCTTTTTTTCAATTTAAACTGAAAAAAGAACCGGATGAACCGGCATACAAATTGGGATTTGCCATCACCTGCCTGCGCTACGCCCAGATATGGGTGGAGGAAGAAAAATTACAGGAATATTTTTTCCGGCAGGCAATTAAATATCTCAACCAACTTATTCGTGTTCACGAACCCAAAGCAAAATATTTCTACTACCGGGGACAAACATTGCTGGGGATGGGTCAAAATCGTTTTGCCATTGAAGATTTCAAGAAAGTTTTACAATTCCGGCCTAACCACACGGGCGCCATGTTAACGCTGATTGATCAGTATTTAACACTGTACGCACTCCACAAAGCGCTTCCGTTGATACAGCAACTGCAACAAAAAAAACTGCCCGCTTCTCTCACAAGCGTTGTAAATTTCTGGCACACACCGCAATTTTAAATTGTGCTGCCGGTACATGGCAAAGAAAGATTTCTGCAGGGAAAAAGATGTAACTCGAATAAGTACCTACTGTTCAGACTGCCGAATATCAGGAACTTTCCTGTTCTATCGCATGGAATAATGGCTAAATCGCAGTAAAATAACATAATTAGCATAATTAGTGTCTAAACGAAAACTCTGAAAAACGGTAAAAAACATCATTCCTGCGAAAGCAGCCTGCCCGCCGCAGGCAGGGAATCCGATAAAATCACAAACTTACAGATTCCCGCTTTCCCGGGAATGACGGAAAAGTGGGGTTTTCGGTCAAGCATTAATTTAGGTTGAAGAAGGGAAAGACAAGTTGTTACAATTTTATTTTGTGGGATATAAAATCACCATCGCTCTTTTCTACCAGAATACGGCCCAAACCAAAACTGGTGTTTTTGCCGATATGCAAAACTTCTCCCAGGCGTAGAATGGGCCAAAATGCGGTTATTTCACCCCGATAGGATACATCTCCCAAACAACCGCCCAAACGCACATTGGAACTGCTCTCCCGAACTGCTCTGGAGCGCCAATCTTCCCAGGTAAAATTTTCTCTGATAGTATGCACGGAACCGGCATCATAAATGATTTCAGGGAAATGGAGAAAATCGGTGCAGCCGGAATAAGCATAAGCCAAATTAGCGATTCGGGTTAAAATATTTCGCATCAAAGTACGAAAATAGAGATGCCATTTTTCCGCTCCGATTCTTTTCATCCGCAGAGGGGTAGCAAGTGTTACGTTAACCTGGTTTACAGCGTCGTTTTCCCGGCTGTATTTTGCATACAATTGTCCCAGCGAAACAGAGAAATCCCGGTCTCCGGCCTGCTCACTCGAATTGAAATCATATTCGCCGGCAACCACATTTCGTAAAAGATCGAGTGCGAAAATTCTCTTCATAGAATATTTCCCCTGGTTCCTGCCGATCCCTATCTGTCCCAAACGCCGCAAACTTGCAGCAAAAAACGGAAAATACTCCAGGGTTTTACCAACTAAAATCAGGTCGAAATAAAGATCCTCGTTTTTACTGAAGAATGATTTTCGTTTCAGGGGAGGTTCAAAAATAAAAGGCTTCGGCGGAGTCTGGTACCGTTTATATTCCGGATCAGGAATGCCCTGTGCCACCTCTAACGAGATGTAGTAGGGACAATCCTTCTTTTTTTTACAGGATTTGCAATGGCAGCTTATTTCGGTACAGGTAATTTGTTTGAATACGAGTGAAAAGTCTTTCCGCAAAGAACTGCCGGCATAACTGGAGAGTTTGATGAAATCATAAGGACGTAAAACGAAACGATATTTCGCAATACGGATATGTTTTAATTTTCCCTTTAACTCGTAGATATCTGCCATAAACAGTGCCTGGTTTTTACCACCGGTGAAAGAATATTTTATTACAATAATAAAATATCAGTTAAAATCAAGATTTTTTTGATTTTATTTGTAACACCTCACTTATTGGTGTGAATATTTGTTTATGTTATTATATCTATTCAACTAAAATAGTAAACAGAACACGGATGACACGGATCACACTGATTTTCACAGATTTTATCCGTGTGTATCTGTGTCATCCGCGTAATCCGTGTGCTATTTGGGGTTACAGAACATTAAATGAGCAGCATCAAAACCTGATGTAAACAGAACATGAATCTTTTGGTACTGATTGCATTTTATTATCAACCCGTAAGTGAGGTATTACTTTTATTTTAGCACAGCAAATTTAAACGGGCCGATTGAAACGTTTTGGAGGTTTTCTGTTTTGGTGGGATTGCGGGTATGACGGCAAAAATAAGCTACGGAACATTGGGTGTACCTTACTTTTGGATTTAAAAAGATGTTTTGTCTAACACTGTTCATTCCAATCCGCACATCTCTGTTTGATATTTATTTAAAAGCCTTTTATTGCTAATTTTATCTAAATTTTTTAAACTTTCACCAATGGCGATTAATTGCATACAAATTGAATCTAATTTTTCCATACCTTCCGGAGAATTAGCAAAATCTTATACTGTTTTTATTGGTGCAAAACGACTGATTACCTTTTGAGTGGCATTTAATATTTACCTGAATTGAGCGATTCTAATGTCATTCCGTAGGAATCTTATTGGTTTAGTGCACGGAACCAACAAGATTCTTTCCCGCCTGTGGTCGGGCAGGCCCGCTGCGGTCGGGCAGGCCCGCTGCGGTCGGGCAGGCAGAATGACAAAACTCTTTGGCCGGTTGTTTAAAGCCAAGAATCGCTCAATTTAGGATTTGATTTAAAATGTTACGAACCAACTTCTGATCATACATAAATTGTGTCCTTTTCGATATGTTTTTTCAAATAAGGATTCATTTTTTGCCGGTTCCCGACAATATCAACATTTTTATGAAGCAATTTTTCTAATTCATCTTTAATATGGACAAGCCTAAAAAGATCAGGATCGGTTGTTTCAATTACAATATCCACATCACTCTCATCTTTTCCCATATCTCTGGAAAATGAGCCCAATATCCCAAGACTGTTAATACCATATTTTTCAGCGTTTTCGTTTTTATATCTTTTAGGAATTTCAAGAATTTCGCTTCGAGTCACTTTATTACTCCCGGTTTAATTTATCGCCATATTTTTCAAATCATTTTTTATGCCTAATTGACAACTATTACAACATAGGTTACTCTTTTTTGATAACGTAATGTGGTATAACACAATGTGCCCGCTACTTCGATTTCACATTCTGCGTGTAAAGCTGGCCGCAGGCCGCCTGAATATCCAGACCATTGCTGCGCCGAACCGTGACCGGAGCGGAAAAGGTTGCCAATGCCTGAACAAATCCGTTGAGTCGCCGGTCAGATACCGGTTGATAGCGGGAATCCACCGAATTGTACGGAATCAAATTAATTTTGCAAGGGATGTGAGCCAACAACCGGCGTAATCTTTTGGCGTCCTGCAGAGAATCATTCATCCCGGCAATCAGTAAGTATTCAAATGTAATCTGGTAGGGTGAATTGTCCGTGTATCTTTTCACTGCGGTCAATAGTTGAGAAAGCGGATATTTTTTTGTAACGGGCATTAATTTCCTGCGAATTTCATCGGTGGTTGCATTCAATGAAATGGCTAATTTGAAACGGTGCCCCTCCTGTGTGAACCTTTCGATGCCGGGAATCACGCCGGCGGTTGAAATAGTAATTTTTCGTTTACTGACGGCAATCCCTTCGGGATCGGAAAACAGCTCAGCCGCTCGTAGAACCGCATCAAAATTCAGGAACGGTTCGCCCATGCCCATCATCACGATATTGGTGGCTTCTTTGCCCATGTGCCGTTCGATCCACAATACCTGCTCCACAATTTCACCGACAGAAAGATTGCGCCGGAATCCCATTTTCCCTGTGGCGCAAAAGTCGCAATTTAAAGCGCAACCCACCTGAGAAGAGACGCAAACGGTTCGCCGGTTGGCCTCTTCCATGTAAACACTTTCCACCCTGTTGCCGTCGTGCAGGGCAAAAAGAAATTTGTGCGTCGGTTCATTTTGAGAAGCGGCAATGGAAACGGAATCCAAAAGATTGATTTCCGCTATAGCCTGTAATTTTTCTCTGACCTCTTTTTTGAGCGTAGTCATTTGAGAAAAATAAGCTACATTTTTTTGGAACAACCAGTGAAACAATTGCCTGGCCCGAAAAGGTTCCAACCCTTGCCGGACAACAAATTCGCTCAATTCCTGTTTGGCAAGGTCTTTTAAAATGATTTTATTTGAATTTGCCAATAAATTCCCTCTTTCGTAATATTTTAGTAAACCTGAATTGAGCAATTCTATTGTTTTTGAGTTTGTTTTTGTTACTAAGCGAATTTACATTTCTAACGTAAATTCGGTCGGCGATTCGTCGAATCGCCCTACAATCGCTCAATTCAAGTAAACGTAAAAAATGTATAAATTTGCAAGGTCACCTGCAAGCAAAAAAGATTGACATTTAAACGCAAATATCCTAATTTTATGATTATTTATTCTGAGAAAAGTTTTTTTGTAAATCCGGAAGGAGAGCAAATGCCTGAGTCTGCCAAAAAAATGAACGATATTGAACTGCTTGAAAAGTTAAAAGACACTCACCAAAAAATGTTAACCGAAATCGGCAAAGTGATCATCGGCCAGCGAAAGATCATCAACGAATTGTTGTTGGCGCTGCTCTCCCGCGGACACTGCCTGATCATCGGCGTTCCCGGATTGGCAAAGACACTGCTCATCAGCACGCTGGCGCAGGTGCTAAAATTAAAATTCAACCGCATTCAATTCACACCGGATTTGATGCCTTCCGATATTTCCGGCACGGAAGTTCTGGAAGATGACCTGACCACCGGCAAAAAAATATTTCGTTTTGTCAAAGGGCCGGTTTTCGCAAATATTATTTTGGCAGACGAAATTAACCGCACACCACCCAAGACACAGTCTGCCCTGCTGCAGGCAATGCAGGAACATGAAGTAACTGCCGGTTCAATCACTTACACACTGGATGAACCCTTCTTCGTCCTCGCCACACAAAACCCCATCGAACAGGAAGGGACCTATCCCCTTCCCGAAGCGCAATTAGACCGTTTTATGTTCAATCTCTGGATCGATTACCCCAGCGAAGATGAAGAGACTGAAATTGTGAAGCACACAACATCAGCTTACGAAAGCGAACCCAAAATAGTGATGAACGCCAAAGATATCATCCTGTATCAGAATTTGGTGCGCCGTGTGCCGGTAGCCAGCAACGTGGTTAACTATGCGGTAAAACTGGTGCGGATGACGCGTCCGGAATTCAACCAGGCACCAAAATTTGTGGCCGACTGGATCAACTGGGGTGCAGGACCGCGGGCTTCCCAATTTCTCATTTTAGGCGCCAAAACCCGCTGTATTTTGTACGGCCGTCCCACACCGGAGATCGAAGATGTCCGGGAAATTGCCATCCCCATTTTACGCCACCGCCTGATCACCAATTTCAACGCCGAAGCAGAAAGCGTCGACACGGTGGACATCATCAAAAAACTTCTTGAAAAAGTGTAAAGCATCGCATGCGGATTCAAAAAAGCAACATCTATCAAAAATATCTCAATCCGGAAGTCGTTTCAAAAATCGGCAAATTGGATATTATCGCCCGCTTGGTGGTGGAGGGATTTATCATCGGTCTGCATCGTAGTCCCTACCACGGTTTCAGCGTGGAATTTGCCGAACACCGTCAATACATGCCCGGCGATGAGATCAAGCATCTGGATTGGAAAGTGTACGGCAAAACGGAACGGTTCTACATAAAAAAATTTGAAGAAGAAACCAACCTCAAATGCTACCTTCTTCTGGACACTTCGGCCTCCATGGGGTACAGTTCGGCCAAAATCAGCAAGCTGCAATATGCCAAATATTTAGCCGCTGCTTTTTCATATTTAATGCTGAACCAACAGGATGCCGTGGGTTTGCTTACATTCGATCAAAAAATACGTTCCTACCTGCCGCCAAAAGCTGTACACACCTACCTGAAACAGATTTTACTTGAACTGCACACCAGAAAAAGTTCCCGGCAGACGGATATCAGTAAAACCTTTCACGAGATGGCCGAACGGATCAAACGCAGAGGGCTGATTGTCATCTTATCCGATCTTTTTGATGATCCCGCCGCGATTTTATCCGGATTGAAACATTTTCGCCACAATAAACATGAAGTGATCGTTTTCCACATTTTGGACCCGAAAGAGATCCGCTTCGATTTCCACGGGGATATCGTTTTTGAGGACATGGAAACAAAGGAACAGATCAATACGCAGCCGGTGCATATTCTGCAGGAATACAAAAAGGATTTGAACCGTTATATCAAAAACTTCCGCAAAGTGTGCCGGGAAAACCGGATCGACTATGTGATGATTAATACAGCAGACCCTTTCGACAAAGCGCTTATCGAATATTTGGTTAAGCGCAACAAAATCGGTTGAACCGCTACGGCAAACCATTGTCCGGAAGCCGAAGGCCCTAAATTGAGCCGTTGTAGGGCGATTCGCCGAATCGCCTGCCTGATTTCTATGGGTTCATGCTAAAAATGAAAACCCGGTTGGCAACAAAAGAAAACTTAAAAACAGAGAAATCACTCAATTTAAATATTATTTAAGTTCCCAATAAACAACAAACCGGTTCTATCTTTTCAAAATGAGAGGCAAACTATGGAGATCACAATTCAGGATATTAGTGCCCTGCTGAAAGATGTTTTCAATTTTACGCTCTTTAAACTGAATCAAACTCCGGTCACCATTTCATCCATTTTCATGTTTTTCTTTGTGTTGACCATCTTTTTCATCATCTCAAAATTTCTTTCCAACACCATTATTAATAAACTCTTAATCAGGTTTCAGATTGAGGAAGGGCTGCGGTTCACCCTCAAACGAATCACGCATTACCTCATCATGATTACCGGTATGGTGGTCGCCTTCCAGTTTGTCGGTATCGATTTAAGTGGATTGGCAGTGGTTTTCGGCTTTCTGTCGGTGGGAATCGGCTTCGGCTTGCAAAATATAACCTCCAATTTTGTCTCCGGATTGATTTTGCTATTCGAACGTCCCATCGAGATAGGCGACCGGATTACCATCGGCAATACGGAAGGAGATGTTACGGCAATTAACATGCGTTCAACCACGGTTCAATCTTTGGATAATATTTCCATCATTGTTCCCAATTCGGAGTTCATCTCTTCACAAGTAGTCAACTGGTCTCACGGTGATCCGAAAGTGCGCATGGTGGTAAAGGTGGGCGTTTCTTACAATTCGGATCTGAGCACAATAAATCAGGCTTTGACAGAGGTTGCCCTGTCAAATGCCAACGTGTTAAAAAAACCCAAACCGAAAATTATTTTCAACGGTTTTGGTGATTCCGCCTGGAATATGGAATTGTGGATCTGGCTTGGTTCACCCAGGAACTATTATCAAATTCGGTCGGAAATTAACCGGGATATCATCACCAAATTCCGTAAATACCGGATCGAGATCCCTTTTCCCCAAACCGATCTTCACGTCCGGTCTCCGTTACCGGTGCCGTTCCAATCAGTTACAGAGATAAATGATAAAGCGGATCAATCTACCTAAAACTTTTTTCCGGTTCCCTGCGTCAAAGTAAATAGAACCTGAACCGGGCGATTGTATATCGATTTGCCGAATTGAATGAACGGTTCAATTAATAGGAAAACCATAGTTCAACATAGGCTGATCGCTTCCCGGGTGCAGAATTTAATACGGAGAAATAAATGAATGATCTGAGTGATGCGGAGTTGATTCATCAATTCCGCAATGGCCAAACCCAGGCGTTCAACCTGTTGGTGTGGCGCTGGCAAAAGCCCGTTTTTAACTTTCTGTATCGCTTTCTGGGCAACTTACAGGATGCGGAGGATGTGAACCAAAAGACATTTATTAAAGTCTACCAGAAGATATCCAGCCTCAAAGAAATCGATAAATTCCGGGTCTGGCTGTATCAGGTAGCTGCCAACGAAGCGAGAGACCAACTGCGCAAAAGGAAACGGCACTTTTTTTTGTCCCTGGACATGCAGGGAAAATCGCCGTCAGAAAACAACGAAAACATAACTTTGGAACTACCGGATCCGGGGAGCGATGATGCGCAGCAGAATATTTACCGGGAAGAGCTGAAAAAAATCTTTACCCACGCCATGCAGGAGATTCCTCAGGAACAGCGGGAAATCATTATTATGAAAATTTACCAGGATCTGAAATTTATAGAAATAGCTGAAATTCTGCAGGAATCTCTCAATACAGTTAAATCCAGGATGTATTACGGATTAAAAGCGTTGAAAAAAGCGTTACAAAAACAAAATTTCAGCGAGGAGGTTTTACATTATGAAGTGTGAAACAGTCAGAGATAAATTGATGGATTATCTTTTTACCGAATTGAAACCGGAAGAAGCCCGGCAAGTTGCCCTGCACCTGAAATCCTGTCCGGAATGCAGAGCCGAATTTCAGGATTTCCGGGCAACCGTGGCTGTGATGGGAAAATGGCCGCAGGTTGAACCCGGCAAAGATTTGGTTTTCATCGCGCCGGGGGAAAACAGCTTGCGCAACCGGCTTCGTTCTTTCACCTCTGTCCACGGTCTGCTGCGCTGGACCGGCAGGATCGCTTTCGCGGCAATCGTTTTAATCCTCCTCATCGCCAGGACGGATATCAATTATTCCGCAGGCCAATTCTCGTTACGAATCGGCGCAAAAGAAAATCAGCCACAGTCGGCATTGCCAATGGAAACGCTTGCCGCCTTCAAAAAATTACAACAAGAAAACCTCTACTTCACACAACAGATGCTCAAAGCCGGCGAAGAGAGAAACAAGCAACTCCTGTTGACCGGTATCAGTGAGTTGTTGCGTAAGTTCGATCAGCAGCGGGTTGCCGATCTGGAATATATGGGTGAAAATTTACAGAGAATCCAAAGCGCAAACTTATATAACAATTCAATTTTACAGGATTTGGTCAGCGTGGCCAAAACCAATTACTCGATAAAAAAATAGACCCGGTTAAAAATAAGGAATATTTTGCCGCATTTTTACACATCGAAAGGAAAAAATCATGAGACATAAAATAATCAGTTTGTTACTGTTGGTTTTACTAAGCCTACCTGTCACTCTGGTGAACGCCCGGCAGCAGCCGGACGGCATCAAAGAGGACATCCACATCATGGAAGCGGTATTGGACAAATTGCTGCAGGCATCCAGAGATCAATTTTTCACCGGCCGCAATATCAAAGGATTTTATTTCGATCATTACGGATTGCTGTTCACGGTTAATTTGAAGAACCAATTTCAGTTGTTCAGTATTTATAAAAACAGAGTGGAAGTTGAATTAGAAAATTTAGAGAAATCGTCCACTCAGGCAAAAGAGAAGAAATCAAAGGAGGCCAAAAACCGCGTTGTTGTTGCTACTTCCCCCGGTTCCAGAAGTTTTACTTTTTCCACCGGCAAGAGTATGAATGAAGAGGATTTCAAAAAATGGACGGAAAAATTAGATAAAAAAATTCAAACATTCATGTCAAGTTATGTGGATTTGAGTGACTACCTGAAGAAAGACGATAAGATTTCTGTGGTAGTTTTTTTGAACCGGTCATCGGCGGAGCAACCGAAAGCCCGGATTTACCGGGTATTAAAAAAAGATGTTGCCGCACACCGCACAGAAAGGTTGTCTGATAAAGCGTTTGCAGCAAAAATTTCCCGTCAATTTGTATCTGGCGACAATCACGCAGAAGAGATTGAAGTGATGAGTACTATTTTTGAAACAGCGCTCACCACCAAACACCGTTCCCGCTATCTGTTTGGAAATAATGTGAACGGAATATTTCTGAAAGATTTAGGTGTTATGTTCAGTTTCGGCAATCATTTTTTCAGCAACAACCTGACTGAACTGATTGAAACCTCCCTCGTACCGACAATAGAGGAATTGGACAAAAGTGAAAAACGGGTGGCGATAATCAAAGAAAAAACAGAGAAACGAAATAAAAAATACAGAGACAGTTTATCCGGATTTGAAGAAAAAATCATTAAAATACTTGGCACCTACGGTGCTGCGCTCCGCTTTCTTCCGGATAAACAATCCGTTTTTGTTCTTTTCGGAACCAGTGGATTTACCGGCCGGGATATAACCAATGTGATGATCCGGATTAAAAAAGCGGATCTGTTGGCCTACTCCCGGAAACAAATTGGCTTGGAGAATTTAAAGAAACGGGTGCAGATTGTGGAATACTGATCCGGCAGCCGGTTAATTTTTGGGTGGAAATTCCCGACTCATCAATACTTGAATGAAAACTCCGCTTTCTGTCATTCCCGAATACTTCTACCGGAAATCTCGTGCCTAAGGATTTGAGATTCCGGCTAAGAATATACCGGAATGACACTACCGGACCGGGTTTTCGTTCAGACACTATTTAGTGTGTTTCGTGATCTGAATAGAGCGAAGCAAACGACGCGCCGTCAAAAAGATAAATTCTGTTGATAAATTGACCAGCCTTGATTACTTTCACCCAACAATATTACCGAAAAGTGGAATTTTTTGATAAAAAACCGGTTTTTTATCTCTGCGTTAATTTTCAGTTTTATTTTTTTCCATTGTGCAAAAAAGACGGAAAATACCCGTACCGGCGAAAACAAAATCATCGCCCGGGTGGGCAACCGTACTATTACCGTGCGGGATTTTAAAATGTCGTACGAATTATCGCTTCATCTTCCATCGGGGAAAACGGGGTTTGGGGCTAAGAAACAGCAGTTGGAACGGAAAATTCAGCGAAAATTATTTGCTGCGGAAGCGGAAAAATGCGATCGATGATTTCACCGGCCGATGGAAAGAAAAACAGGTCGTCAAAAGCGATCCCGCCCTGTTGAAGAAGATAGAAACCATCGATGATCTGGGGGAACTTCCGCTTGTTACCTTCCCTATCACCAATTTTTACGGTGAAACATCTTACAGATTGCAACAACGGCAAAATGGAGTCACACGGTTCTGTTTTTCCGGATTTCCGTCGCTTCCTCCCTATCAAAGACGCATGTTTCATAATGGAACAGATATTTACAAATCTGTTCCAGAGTGGGAAAAATTTTATTGACCAAAAATTGACCATCCGAAAAAAAGCACTCCATTTGGAAGATCGATTTATGCCGGATAAGTAAGTTGTAAAAATACTAATATTTAAATTTCAAAATTGTATTTGGACAATTTCATAAAAAACAAATACCTACCCTGAGAATAATCCCTTTTAGCTCTTTTTTCAGCCTTCATTCCCGCCTGGCATAATCATTGCTCATAATTAGATAAAATCGATGTAATTCCATAAAGAGTCAAAAAAAGGAAGGCAATTCGTGGAGAATCAGAAAAAAACCGTTTTGATTACCGATGATGAAGAGGATTTGACCTGGAGTATTTCGCGCAGCCTGAAAAGGGACAACAGCCGCCTGTCAATTTTGAGCACCAATTCGGGAGACGAAGCCCTCCGTTTCCTACAGAAGCGATCTATCGATCTGCTGATTACCGACTTGCGAATGCCGGGAATAGACGGATACTCTCTGATCAATTATATAATTGAAAACAGCTTACTAACAAAAATCATCGTCATGACAGCGTACGGTTCAATAGAGATAAAAGAGGAAATTTCAAAAATTGGTTGTGATTTTTATATCGAAAAACCATTCGAAATTTCCACACTGAAACGTAAAGTCTACTCCATTCTCGGGGAGGACATGAATAGTGAACCACCGGGCGGAGGTATGAATCATCAAATAAGGAAGATGTTACTAAGCACCCAAAAAACTCCCAATTTACTCCTGACCATTTTCCGTAACGGTTTCGAAGGAAAGCTCTACTCCTCATACGGAAGGATTTACCGTGCTGTGTTAGGGAAAAAACGCGGCGAAGAAGCTTTGAATGAAATCATGAGTTGGGAAAATGGATTCATTAAAGCACAGACCGGCATTAAGGGTAAGATTCGCTCGATGGATAGTTGACAGGAATGAAAGATGATAAATATTTTCTGTTAACGGTAAAATTTTTTTAAAAAGCTTCCGATATAGATGATAAGATATGGAAATTAATAACAATTGCAGGAAGC
Organism: uncultured Deferribacteres bacterium; assembly: GCA_913009825.1. Classification (GTDB taxonomy): domain Bacteria; phylum Zhuqueibacterota; class JdFR-76; order JdFR-76; family DREG01; genus DREG01. Next base: position 33,598 of record CAJVYQ010000004.1, on the reverse strand, counting down.
TAAGGAGTAGTTATGGGTGAAATCATAGCAATTGCAAGTCAAAAAGGCGGTGTCGGCAAAACCACAACAGCCGTAAATCTCAGCGCTGCTTTTGCCCAGTTAGGGTACCGGACTTTATTAATTGATGTGGACCCGCAAGGAGGCGTTGCAGCGAGTTTTGGCATGAGCCGATACGATATAGAAGCAGGGATTCTGGAAATTTTTTCGGAAAATATTCCTATCGAAAGGACAATTCACAAAACAGAAATTGAAAACCTGGCTTTGATCCCATGCAACGTCTGGTCCGATGAAGAGGAAAAACGCAAACTCATCGGTTCTGCAGCGGAATCGAAACTAAAGAGCGCCATACGCCCGGTTGTAGATAAATATAATTATCTCATCATCGATTGTCCGCCCTCTCTGGGGAATCTTACATTCAACGCATTGATTTCGGCAGATTCAATCATTGCGCCAATACAATGTGAATATTATGCACTAAAAGCTTTGGGGAGATTCCTGAAAATGACCCGGGCAGTGAAGGAAGAGCACAATCCTTCTTTGAGATACCGTGGATTTCTGTTAACCATGGTAGATATGCGCAACAATCTTACCAAACGAGTAATAGAAAAAGTGAAGTACACCCTGAAAGGGATGGTGTTCGACACCTACATTCCCCGCAACGTTCGCCTGGCGGAAGTTCCCTATTATGGCCGGCCTGTTATGTTATTCGATAGGTTCTGTAAAGGATCAAAGAGTTATTTTGATTTGGCAAAAGAGATTATAGCAAGTAGTGAAGTAGTGAGACAGAAAGAAGTCGCTTGAAAAAAATAATTAGGCAGGGAAAGAATGCGTAAATCAAAAAATAAAAAAAAGATACTTCCACGTTTCGTGTTTTCCATGGCCGTTATTTTGAGTTTGAGCGCTATTGGATTTTCACTGAACCATGATAAAAAAGAGAAGCAACCCGGCATCCTGAATGAAATTGAGACCAATCTGAAAACTTTGGAAAATATGACAATGGTCTCCCAAACAAGAGAAGCGACCGTCCGCAGAGTTATGAACATCATCGATAAATACAATAGAAATATGCCTTCCAGCATCAAATATGCAATAGCCAACGAGATTTATGAAATGGCTATAAAATTTAACAATCTGAATGTGGATTTGATCTGCGCAACCATTACACATGAAAGTGCATCGTCCTGGAATCCGAAAATTGTCTCCAACAAAGGAGCCATGGGTTTGATGCAAATTATGCCCGAAACGGCAAAATATCTTGCCGCCGGGGAGAATTTTCACTGGAACGAAGCAGGCAAAATCCTGTTCGATCCCATTCGCAACATTCAACTGGGCAGCTATTACTTGTCCACTCTGGTTGAATATTACGGTATCGAAGGAGGACTTGCAGCCTACAACGGTGGCGAAAAACGAGCCGTGATGTGGCTGGCGAACAACAAAGCGCCCGGCATTCTCTGGCAGGAAACGCAGCGCTATGTTCCTGCAATTATAAAACTCTATAATAAATACAAAAATTAATTTAAATATGAGTTGTAAATGGAACCATTTTCCGTAGAAATGACTGATACAACCCAACAGAACCGGGCGATAAAACCAAATTTTGAAGCGGAATTGATCAATCGATTTTTCGATCCTAAAAGCTATTATTTACGCGGATTTATGTCGTTTTTAAAATCCGATAATGTCCTGCTGCAAGATCCGTTGGAAACGGTAACTGTTGGTCTGTTGGTTGATGAAATTATTAATGCCAACAATAAAATAGAAAAGTTGGATCAGTTAACCCGGTTCAACCGTTTTCATTTTTATCATCAACAACTCCATGAGGGAATTAAATATTTACAGGATTCCCAGCTTTCCACACAACAGATGATGGATATAGTGGGAAATTTGGGCAGATCGCTGGCAGAAACGTTGATTGAACTGGTGGCCCAACCCGAAGCCAAAACAGAATTGTTGAAAATAGTTGGATTGAGCGAAACCAGCGAAATTGAGAACGACCCGGAAAAGTTACCGGAAGAGATAAAAGAAAAAACAACGCTATTATCGGATATCGAAAACAACGAACCTGATTCGGAAAACGAACCGTGGTCGTTTTTCCAGACGGATGTTGCCCAAAAGTTATCAAAGATTGAAGAAAAATTGACCAAATTAACGGAAGATAAAAACAACTGGCAGCTATTCAAATCGATAAAAAATGATATCCGGGATTTGCGTGATTGGTCGATGATCCAGGGTGACCAGGGCATCGAGGCCATATCACATAAAATTTTACTGCTTTTCGAAACGGTCTACACACGCGGACCGGAAAAACGGGTGCAAATTTTCCCTGTTTTGCAAGATTCCATAGAAACTATCCGGGCGGTTAGCCGTTCCGGACGCGGCAATGAACATCTGGATATTGTCCGGGTGATGGTGAATCAGATTGATCAGAAACGGGGCAGCTACCCGGAAGAAGACAACAGCGAAAAGACCAAAATAAAAACGGGACCAACCATGCCGGAAATTTCGGCAGATTCCCAAACGGAAATAGCGACATCCCTTGTCACTCCCGAACCGGGACCCGGCGAAGAATCATCTGTCTCTCCTGCTCCCGCCGACGAGGTTACATCCACTACGCCGGAAGAAAACCCGCCGCCGAAAACAGAAACAAGTTTTCCGGAAAATATTTTGGACCTTTCGGAGGAGACAATGGACGAGATGGATCCGGAACCGGAAAATGACGTTGCAGAACCGACTGAATTTGCCGGTTTGACCACAGAATATGACCTTGAAATTGAACAGGCCATTTCGGAGAACAGCGATGAAAGCCACTCCCCGGTTTCCGAACCTATTCAACAGGAGCCGGCCCGGGAGCCGGAAAACATCGATGAGAACGATGCACCGGAATTGTTCGATTCCATCCGTGAGTCGGAAATCCTTTCGGAAATGGTTAATGATCACAAAGAAGAGATCGATGATCTGACACTCCCGGATTTCCCAGACACTAAATCTGACTTTTCTGAAATAAACTTTCCGGATGATTTGAGCTTACCCGGCGAGGATGATGAAGAATTATTGGAGATCATCTCCGATCTGCAGGCGGAACAGGGCGTGTATGAACCACCCCCTGAAACGGAAGAAAGTACGAAAGAAGAAAAATCCGGTGATTACCGCGCTTTGTCTTACAATCCCGGTTATGAAGAGACGGAAAAGTCTTCTTCATCCCAAACCGGAATCGATAAGCCGGGCAGTGGATTTGATTTTGTTTCCGAAGCAGATATGTACTTTTCATTCGCCAAAAAAGCTTTACAGCAACTGATGAAAAATTCAACGGATAAACAGGCGCTGGAAGATATGGAGTTGGCCTGTTATTCACTGAAGGTGATTGGAAACAAACTTGGCTATGCACAGATTGGCAGGATTATGACAGACTCCGAGAAATTGATCCAAAAAGGTATCTCAGAAGGGTATAAATTGCCTGCAAATCAGATTAACGGTTTGTTTACCCTGTTCAATCAATTAGAACAAGCCGGACGGGAAAAAACATTACAAGAGCCCGACCGGCAAAAATGGCTTGGGGAGCAAGCTTCCCTCATGAAAAAATGGACGGATTTCCCCACTGCGGAAGCCGAAGCCAAAAATGAAAATAAAGAACCGGCAGCCGGAACATCCTCAGACGACAAAGATTCGAAAAATCCATTAGATTTTCTTCTCTTTGATGATTCATCAAAGTTTTTCAAACAAATGCTCAACGAGTGAAAAAAATTCATGCCAGGGAGGGTTGAATGAATCAAAGTAACAAACCAAAAAAATCGGGCGAAGCCGGGAAAGCAGACATGAAACCACAAGTACGACTGATAAAATCCGATATCGATAAAGAATTACAAAAACTCCTCGAATCTCACAAGACTGTAATCAAAGTTTTTGGCGCCGGAGGCGCCGGGAACAACACAATCACCCGCCTCATGCAGATGGATTTGGACGAGATCGAAACCTATGCAGTCAATACCGATGCGCAGGATTTACTATTTTCTCAAGCTCACGAAAAAGTTCTGATTGGCAGAACCATCACCAGTGGTTTGGGAGCCGGCAGTGATCCGAAAATTGGCGAAGAATCTGCGCGGGAAAACCAGGAAGAACTGAAAGAATTAGTGACAAATGCAGATTTGGTTTTTGTCACATGCGGATTAGGCGGCGGCACCGGCACCGGTTCCGCACCGGTCATTGCCGAAACGGCGCGCGGGGCCGGAGCTTTAACCATCTCCATTGTCACCCTTCCTTTCTCCGAAGAAGGTGTGCTGCGTTGGAGTAACGCCCAATTGGGTCTGGATAAACTGCGAAAAAATTCGGACACGCTTATTGTCATCCAAAATGATAAACTCTGGGAAATTGCTCCGGAAGTGCCGTTGGAGGATGCATTTAAAGTGGCCGATGAAATTTTGGTGAATGCAGTGCGGGGTATTACCGAGCTGGTCACACAAAAGGGGCTGGTTAATCTTGATTTCGCCGACATCCGCACCATCATGAAAGATGGCGGGACCGCATTGATCGGCATGGCGGAAAGCGATTCACCGGACAGATCTGTAGAAGCGGTGGAAAAAGCCATCGAAAATCCTTTGATTGATCTGGATATCAGCGGCGCTAAAAATGCCCTGTTGAACATCACCGGCGGAAAAGACATGTCGATTAAAGACGCCAAAATTGCCATGCAAACCCTGGCAAAAAAGCTGGACAAATCCGCGCGCATCATCTGGGGTTCCCGCATCAACCCGGAATTGGATAAAAAAGTACGTGTGATGGTGATTGCCACCGGTTTGCGGGATCATGTGACCGACAAACTTTTCAGCCGGGGCACGCTGGAATTAAAACGGAGGAAGACAGTACAAAAGACGAACGACATGGTAAATGGAATACAGACCAAGGTAGAAGGAACGGAAGAATCCGTTGTCGAAAAAACGGATGGCGAAAAAAACTCCAAAGGAGAGGCAAAAAGAATCTTCCGTGAAATCATGGAAGAAGAAGCCGATGCCGATCTGAAAATATTTGAAGATACCGTTGAAGAATTGGAGAAAGAGATCGGGAACAAGGCAAACTGGGAGGAATTGCAAAAAGCCTGTTCCGCCATTACCGGCACGGCGCAGATGTTCGATTTCCACAAAATTGCCGGCCTGATGGGTATTGTGGATGAGATGTTTGTCCATGTGCTGGAAAAAGATTTTTTTATGCCGGAAATATTACAGGTTCTAAAAGATATTCCGGTAAAAATCCGCCAAATGATCAATGGCGAACCGGAAGCGAATGAATGGGGTAAATCTTTTAAAAATAAGATAGAAAAATTGTCGGATTATTTCGCCAATCATACCATCCTTTCTGCCGATTCATTCAGGAAAGAATTTCAACATATCTGGCAAAATAATCCGTCACCGGCAAAGAATCAGGAACCGGAGATTGAGACATCGCATACGGAAAATGCAGATCCGGATAACAAGGTCAAAACCGGGACCAAAGATAAAAAGGAAAAAGATGAAAAAAAGGATGATAAATCCCGGTTTTCTTCGGTGAATGATGTTGTAAAATATGTGGATAAATTGCTGCGTAATTGATAAGTAACCGGGCAGTTCGAGGATGAGTTGGAGAATAAAATGGGCTCAGATTATTTAAACTTTGTTGAGGAAAAGAAAAGCAACGCTGAAGAATTCATTTCCCATTACCAGACGGAAATGATCAGCAATATTACCAAAATTCGCGATTGTATCCGGATATTAAAGGACCGTCCGCACGAGACGGAGCAAATCCAACAAATAAAGGAGACCGGCAATCACATCAGCGATCTGGCTATGGTATACGGATACGAAGGTGTGGAAGTAATCGGCAGCCGCATTGTTCAGGCGATCAACCTGAAAGGAGAAAACCCCGACGAAGAGATGGAGACACTGTTGATAAAAATAGAAGACACAACCAAAGCTATCGAAGATGCCATGCTGCTCATCGATGAACAGAAAGAAAGGGAACTGATCCGTGAACTGGACGAGAAAAACAGGTCACAACTCCCAACAGATGCCGGTCCGATTACCATGCCCAATAAAACAGCCGAAGAGCTGATGTTTGACATTCGTGAAGATGAAAAGTTGATCTCTCTGCTTAGCGATGCGGACGGTCAGGCAACGGAAATAAATAGCAGCAACCTACACAATATGGAAGTGATGGAAGAAATTGATATCAACTCTATTCTCAGTGAAGAATATTTAGAAATGGAATTCGACATCCCCAAATTATCGCCGGGCAACGGCAATGATCCTTCTTCTTTAGAAGATGACATTTTAGAAATTGATTTTAAAAAATCGTCCGAAGACAAAGAAGAAATCAATCAAGGAATTTTAAGCAAAATCGGCAGTTTTTTGGGATTGAAACACAAAAACCGCATCTCTTTTCAGGAATAAGCCGAAGCGCTCCTCCTTTCCACCGGGATATGTTGCAAGTTTTCGATCAGGAGCTAAATAGTTGCCAACAATTTTCAGTTCGCAATTTTTTCACTTTCTCTGCGCCTCTGCGTTAAAAAACAGGCGTTCTAAAACGCAGAGACGCAGATAGCGCGAAGGACGCAGATTTCAGTAAAAACTAAAGTGTTACGTTTTTTAGCAAAGTTTTTCAATCAGTTGGTTTGGTGGGCGACGAGTCTCGTCGCCTTACATTATGCAATAACATGCATTATTTTCAAGAACAACATATTATCATTTTTTTGGTTCATCCGGTTTGAATGGCAGGTGGGAAAGAATGTTTCTGCTGTGTTCAGTTTTTATGCGGAATTAAAAGCAGATCGATTTGCCGAATCGACCATTCAATTTCATTGAATTTGCGCCAAAACATGGAAATCCGTAAAGAAGTAATAAAAAGACATGTTTGAGCAGGGGTGCAACTCCTGCCTGAGCGGAGGGAGTAGAGGAAAAAATCGATTCCACTACGCGCAGTGATGGAATCGGTTAACATGGTTCTGTTAAAAATATTGATTCCATCGCTTCAAGCGATGGAATCAATCAGGGAGGTTCTATTCTCCGCCGAAAGCCTGCCGTTGACCTAACTCACGATCGAGCATGAAAACTGCCCTGGCATCTCCGCCGATCATTTTAATTTGCGCCAGTACCTTATTCATATTGGCTTCTTCTTCCACCTGTTCGGTTACAAACCATTGCAGAAAATTTTCCATGGCATAATCATTTTCTTCCCTGGCCAGGGCAACTAATTTATGGATACGGCCGGTGATATATTTTTCGTGTTTCAATGTTTTTTGGAACGCATCTTCCAGACCGTCAAAATCGGCGGGCGGCTGGTCCAAAGCGGGAACGATCGCCCTGCTCTCCACATCGAACAAAAAATTAAACATCTTCATGGCATGTCCAACTTCTTCCTGTACCTGAATCATGAAAAAAGAGGCGGTTCCGTTGTAATCCTGAGAACTGGCCCAGGCGGAGATCGAGAGATAATAGGATGCGGAATAAAACTCTTCTCTGATTTGCTCGTTTAACGCTTCTTCCAACTTTTTACTGATCATTTTCCCTCCTTCTGGTATTATTTTTTATCCGTTTTAATTGCGAAAATCCTGTCCACCAAACAAAGAATATATTTATTTTCTTTTTTAGCTCTTATCTCACATTTACACAATAGAACAAACGCTACACTATACACAAAACCATATCCATAATTCTCAAATCACTTCCACATCCTTCACCTGCAGCCACCCTTCTTTGCCGTCCGGCAAACGTATTTCGTACCAACCGCTGCTGGTGTTGGTAATTTTCACTTTCAGCCCTTCATGAATTGTAAATATCTCCGTGCCATCTTCGCTGGGAGCGCTGCGCACATCTACTCGCGGACTCATTACAACCGCGTCCACATTGCGCTGCAAATAGCGGATTTTGGCGATAAAGGTGAAAGAAAAAACAACCAATAGCAGCAAAAGCGATAGTGAAACCGCCCGGAACATTAAACGCAGCTTTCTCTTTTTTGCCAACAGCCAAAAGATCAGAAAGGTCAAAGAGAGAAAATAGAGCGACAGGGTAATAATGGTCAGGACGCGCAGGCCAAAAACCGAGCGGAACTGATTGAAATAGGTTACATAAAACAGTTCCGGCAAACGGGGGATTTTATCCGTAACGGACAAATTGGCAATTTGCAGATTAAATTGAATATCTTCGTCATCAGGACGGAGCCTCAATGCTCTTTCATAATTCAAAATCGCTTTTGCTATCCGTCCGATTTTGTAATAAGAATTCCCTAAATTGTAGTAAAGATCGGCGTTTTCGTACCCGGTTTGCAAAATTTCTTCATAATATTTGACGGCGCCGGCATACTCCTTGTTTTGATAAGCCTGGTTTCCCTGCTCAAACAGATGCTGTTGGTGATCTCCATACGCTACACTGCCGAGAAGAAAAATCAAAGATAAAATGACACTCAATTTCATTTTTATCATTCACGAACCCTCATCAAAACCCTCTTGCAAGTTCACGTCATTTCTTCTGAAGTTCCTGTTTCCGTTGCCATATATTGGAATAACCTGGCGGAGAATTATTGATCTAACTCAATTTTGCTTTGTCCAAATCTACAATGGCCTGTTGCGCCCGTTTATACAGTTGTTTCATGTTTTCGTCATCGGTTTCCGCCGGCGCAAAGCGCTGAAAATCGCATTCCTGCAGACAGCTTAACAGCTCGGAAATCACATTTTCAGATACATGCCGCGCTTTCAATTTATCGGCGACTTCATCGCTGATCAACCCGGCGGCAGCAAGGTTCAATTTGTCGGCGATAAAGCCCAACAGAGCGTGGGAAATTTCCGCATAAAACTCTTTCTGGGTTCCGGTTTTCTTCAATTTATGCACCTGGCCAAGCCGCTTTTTCGCCATCTGGTTGGCTTTCCTGCTCCGGGCATAGGCCACATTTTCAACCATTTTTTCCTGCCGCTGCTGATAAACCACAACACCGGTAAAAATCAGAACGGGAAAAATCAGCAGCAAAACAAACCAGAAACTGCGGTAAAAATAACCGCCGATGCGGTAAAACTTATCCGTGCTGTTTCTGATGAAACGAATATCCCGGCCGATCAACTTCACCTCTTCACGGGAAATGCCGCTGGTCATAGGTAATCCTGTTCCGGCACCGGCGGAAACGTGGATGGAAAATTCCGGGGACGACAGCGTTTTATAAGTTCCCGAAGCGGTATCAAAATAATTGAAGGTGATCGGTTTAATGCGATAATCGCCGGCATACCGGGGAATGAGCACATATTCCGTGGTTTTATTCCCTCTGATCCGATCGCCGGTACGGTCGATATTGGTGGATGTTTTCGGTTCATAAGTTTCAATATTCGGCGGAAAAACAACTTTCGGTGCCGGCAGCATTTTAATATTGCCGGTGCCGGAAAATTTTACTTTCAGCGTAATCGCTTCATTGGCTTTCACCTGATTTTTATCCAGAGAAGCACTCATATTAAATTTCCCTACCGCACCGGAAAAATCACCGGGTTTTCCGTTCGCAGGCAGCGGCTTCACATTAATTTTTACGGAATCGCTTTTTATTTTGGTTCGCACCCGGCGGCCAAACAGGCTGTTGTTGAAAAAATCATCATTAAAAAAATCATCAAAAATACTCCGCCTTCTCCGGTTCTGCAACCGGACTTCGCAATCAATCTCCATCGACCCGATCACTTTTTCTCCGGCATCCGTGGGAAAAAGTGCCATCTTCTTGATTTCGGCAACCAAAAAACGCTTGCCATTGATAACTTTCTCGTATGTGACCGGCTGTTGCGGCATGGAAAATTCTTCATTCCAAAAACCCACCATATTAGGCAGTTTTGAAATAGAATAATTGGCTACCTCCACACGGGTATAAATTTTGTACGTTACCAAAATTGGCTGATTCTGATAAACAATCCGCGGCGATGCTTCGGCGCGTAAAAAGATATTCCCTTTTAGTGAACTCGCCGGTGTAATCTGGAACCGGGGCGTCCGGCGCCCCTGTTGCTGACCCGGTTGCCGGCCAGGTGTTGTAGAGGATGGCGCGCTGCTTTTTACAATTTCGATAGTAACAGGCTGGGATTGGATTTTCTTGCCACGGTACATCATTTGAATAGCAGGAATTCGATATTTACCGGCAACCCGCGCCCGGTAGTAATTCATGGTGCTTTTAGATACCGTCATCCGGCCGTTGACAAAATTGATATTCTGGGAAGTGCTGCTGCCGACATAATCGGCAAAAGCAGAAAAATCAGGCAGCTCCGGGGTGGGCGCGGCCTGGGCGTCGGAACCGGAAAACTCGATAGTCAGGGTAAACTGTTGGCCTTCCGCAATCCGGGCGCGATCCACATAACTCCTAAGCTTCAGGTCCCGGGCCTGTACCACATTTCCAAACGTGAAGAATAACAATATTGCAAAAACATTGTAAAGATATCTATTTTTCATTTTTCCCGGCTTACCAATCTTTGGTTACCCGCCGTCTTCCCGTTACTTTCATTTTGCGCTTTTTCTGAATATCTTTTTCATCATTCTTCAGCGCTTCCAGTATTCTTTCCGCGTCTTCTTTGGAAAGTTTCTTTTTGTCTTTCATCTGCTGCTGTTGTTGTTCCTGTTGCTGCTTTTGTTGTTCCTGTTTTTGTAGATCCCTTTTATTCTGATCTTTTTTCTGATCCTGATTCTGTTGCTGTTGCTGCTGCTGAGGATTTTGCCGCTGTTTTTTGGCATTCTCTTTTAACTTACGCCGCACATATTCCAGATTGTACTTGGCGTCCACATCGTCGGGATTCATTTTAAGCGCACGTTTATAAGCCAGAATACTCTCCGGCAATTTATTCATACGGTACAGCGTATTCCCCAAATTGAAATAAGCTTGCTCTTCAAGATTGAGGTCTTCCGTGCCGATTACCTGCTGATAATCTTTGAGTGACTCCTCATATTTTTTCTTCTGATATTTTGTATTGCCAATATTAAACTGAACGCGTTCATTTTTCGGATCAGTCAGAAGCGCATCCTGATATTTATTCAATGCCTGATCATATTTTTCTGCGGCATAAAGTTGATTTCCTTTCTTCACCCGATTCCGTACGGATTGGCCGAAAGCAAATCCGGTAACAAGAAAGAGAAAAATCACGGAAAAAACAATTTTATTCTGCATAGGTCACCTCACATTTTGCACGTGCAGAAAACAGAATCAAAAAACAGGATGATTTATTCTTCATAATTTCCTACTCGAACCTCCCCTTCCATTCCGTTTTCACTCGCTTTCTCTCGGGTAAAAAAACATCGATAAGCAGCAAAATCAGACCGATAGACAGGAAATATTGAAATCTGTCTTCATACTGAGAAAATATTTTGGAAGAGAGTTCTTTCTTCTCCATTTTGCCGATTTCATCGTAAATTTTTCCCAATTCCATTTCGGACGGCGTGGCGTTGTAATATTTACCGCCTGTTTGCAGCGCAATTTTTTCCAGCGTCAGTTGATCCAGTTTGCTCATAACCACATTGCCCTGCCTGTCTTTCTTAAAGCCGATCTGTCTTCCGGATTGATCGTACAGCGGAATCGGCACCCCCTGCGGCGATCCGATGCCCACCGTATAAATTACGACACCTTCCTTCTCCGCCAATTCGGCCATTTTTAGGGGATCCTTACTGTTATTTTCCCCATCGGTGATGAGGATGAGCACTTTGTGTTTTCGCTCGGTCGTTACATAAGATTGAACCGCTTTTTCGATAGCTTTACCGATGGCCGTGCCGGGAACAGGAATCAAACTGGGATCCATGATATCGAGAAACATTTTGGCGGCGCCGTAGTCCAGCGTCAATGGACTTTGGACAAATGCCTCGCCGGCAAAAGCGATCAACCCTATTCTGTCTCCCTGCAGGCGATCGATGAGTCCGGCAACTTCGTGCTTGGCTTTCTCAAGACGATTGGGTTTGATGTCTTCCGCCTTCATGGAAAGGGACACATCGATGGCAACAAAAATGTCCACCCCTTTTCTTTTTACTTCCTCTAATTTGGTGCCGATCTGCGGCCGGGCCAAAGCAACCAAAAAGAAAAACAGGGCGGTAATCAGTAAAAATATCTTCATGTTCTGACGGCCGCTGTGGTAAGCGGTCATTAATTTTTTTAATAGCTCCGGACTGCCAAACCGCAGCAGCGCTTTTTGCTTTGATTTTCGCACCCGGATAAAAAAGACAATGAGCGCCGGAATCAGCAGCAAAAGCCACAAAAATCCCTGATTACCAAATCGAAACATCTTTACACCGTTCTATTTTTTGTTACATTTTACGTTACTATTCAGGATACAAACCAATATATTAGAAGTTGTTTTACATCCCAATCTTTTCCGCTTCCCGCTCAGCTACGGAATCTTCCTGAACTTGGTATTTGCCAGCAGAATTTCCAGACCCAGAAAAACCAACCCGATGGCCAGATACACCCAGAACAGTTCTTCGTAGCGGGTAAATTCTTTCACTTCAATTTTTGTTTTTTCCAATTTGCCGATCTCTTTGAATACGTTCTCCAGAGATTTTCGGTCAACTGCCCGAAAATATTTTCCATTGGTCATCTGCGCTACTTTTTGCAGCAATCCTTCGTCAATTTCCACCGGCAGCCGCTGGTACCGTTTTCCCAAAATCGGATCGTTGATGGGGTAAAGCGCCGTTCCCCTGCTGCCGGCGCCAACCGTGTAAACCCGCACACCCAATGCCTCGGCAACGCGCGCCGCATCGATAGGCGACAGTTCACCGGCGTTGTTGCGGCCGTCCGTCAGCAGAATTATCACTTTGCTTTTGGCCTTACTCGTGCGTAAACGATTCACAGCATTGGCCAGCGCCATCCCGATGGCCGTGCCGTCTTTAACCATGCCGATTTTCACATCATCGATAAAATTGAGCAGCACGCCGTAATCCATGGTTAGTGGACACTGGGTGTAACTCTCGCCGGCAAAAACGATCAGACCGATGCGATCATTGGCACGGCTCCGGACAAATTCCTTGGCGACAATTTTGGCCACCTCCAGCCTGTTTTTGGGTTTAAAATCCTCCGCCAGCATGGAACTGGATATATCCAGCGCCAACATGATGTCGATTCCTTCGGTGGTAATTTCTTCTTCTTTACTGCCGGATTGCGGCCGGGCCAGGGCAATGATCAGAAATACAATTGCCACCGTTCTTAACCCGAAAAAAATATGACGATAGCGTCCCCACCGTGATTTGCCAACGGATTTAACCACTTCCAGATTTGAATAACGCAAAGTGGCCGTTTGCGGTTTTTTCTGTTTCAAATGAAAGTAAACCAATACCGGCACAATCGCCAATAAATAAAGAAAATAGGGGTCTGCAAATCGATACATGATTTAGTCTTGTTCGTCCTTATTTTTCACATTATCGCTACATTCTTCAGTGACGGATTCCGGGTGAGATTCTTCATTCTCTTCCGTTTCAACAAGGATTTCGGAATCAGAGGCCTTTTCTTCTCCGGCCGCGATTGAAGTCTCCCCGGCAACCGAATCCGTCCATTTTGTTACATCAACAATTTCAACGGCAAGCCGCATAATCTCGTCATGTTCTTTTTTGCCCGGAACATATTTGGCGAATTTCACCAGATCGCAGGCTTCCAAAAATCGGACAAACAGGTCAAAATGCTCATCAGCCACGTCGGTGGTTTTCAACTGATCCAACACTTCCGTAGTCGTCAATTCCATAGCAATAATCTGGTACCTGCCCTCAATATACTGCCGGATAATATCGGAAATTTCCGAATAATATTGTTTTATCTCTCCGTTTTGCAGAAAGCCGGAGTCTGCCAATCGCTTCAATTCTTCGTAGGCGATTTCATGGGGCGGTCGTGGCGGTTCTATTTTTTTCGGCAGGATTGGTTCTCCTCTCCGGCGCTTACGAATCACGTAAATGAGGGCAATGATGAACAGAATGGCAAACAGCGCAATGATGCTGCCAACGATCACCGGTTTCCAATTGTAAGGTATTTCCCAGGGCGGTTTGATTTCGCGAATATCTCCATCTTCGCTTGGTTTTACGCTTTCGACAACAATTTTGATGCTTTCCGTTTTCAGTGTTTCCCTGGTTGAATCGGGCAGAATCATGTAACCGATTTCAACCGGTGGAATTTCAAAATCTCCCACATCAAAAGTAGAGATTATATAATCCACCTGTTTGATAATTTTTCCATCTTCTTCTCTGGGCTCGTGGTCTGTATAATCACGAATTTCAAAACCGCCGAGATTTTCCCCCAGCGAGGGCATGAAAACCCGCACATCTTTATCATGTATTACGGTAACCGTGTAAGTGATCAAATCACCAATGGTGATGGTGGCACGATCCACACTTGCGGAAAGTGAGATTTTACCCTGCGCCGTCGAGACCTGCGGATAGAGAGAAAGAAAGGTGCAAAGCAAAAGAAACAACGCCGCTCTTTGCAATAGTATGCCGAAAAGATAAAATTCGGATCGATCTTCGACGGGGCGGAAAAATTTCGCGTGTCCTGCTTGTTGATGCGTGTTGTTCAGGATGTTCATTGTTTGATTTTTCATTTGACTAAATCATCATAAATTTTCACATTTTCAGCCCGTAAATAGGAAGCCATCAGCTCGTTGTACGCTTTCTGCTGCCTCTCCCTCATCAGATCCTGTGCTACCTGTGATTGAATATCCGACAACGCCGGCTGGCGGATCACTTTACCATCTTTATCCTTTTCTGCATATTTGTCCGGATTAGCTTTGTAATACAGCTCGATGTCGTCCGGCGTAATCTTCACTTTTTTACTGATTTCCCGTTCCAGAAGTTTCTGCACCATGAAGGTTTTTTTCGCCTGAAATACATTTTCGATCACATCTTTGTCGTTGTCCAGTCCCTGTCGTTTAGCGGAATCATACATCAATTCCGTTGCCACATAACGGCGCAGAAATTCCAGTTTTTTGCTTTTATCTTTGTACTGTAATTGAATTTCCGGCGGCAATTGTTTGATTTTGTAATCCAGGTCGCCCTGGGTAATTTTACGGTCGCCGATTTTGGCCACGACTTCACCGGGTTTGTTTTCCCGTTTCGGCGGCTCCAGGTCGGCGCTTTCTTTCAACGCCTGTTCCGCATCGGCAGAACGCTGCAGCCGCTCCAGGCAGGCAACAACTTTTTTATCTGCATCTTTTACAATTTTACTTTCCGGATAAATGGAACGAATTTTCAAAAATTGCGCCAGGGCGCTTTCATAGTCGTGCAGTTTTTCATAATAAATATTGCCGATTCTGAAAGTAATATTTGCCTGTTCATTTTCATCCACCGGGTAATGGGTCAGATAAAATTGATATTGTTCGATGGCCTGTTTGAAGAGATAGCGGTTGTAAAGTTCATTGGCAAAGGAGCGGATTTTGTCACCACTGATGTTCTGCTTTTGTCCCTGGTCGCAGCCGCCGGTCAGAAGAAACAGAACAAAGAGAACAGAAAACATCTTTTTAAACATTTTCACCTCGCTGCAAAGATCACTATTTTTCGTAACTTTTCAAGCCATTTTGACAGGATGAACAAGATTTACCGGATACTTTTTACCGCCTAATCCTGTCAAAAAAACATATTTACATTTTTGTCAATTAACGAAACCGTTTTGCCCTGAGGCGAAAAAATCGCATCAACGGTTCTATGTAAGGTTGATCCGTGTAAATATCGATGGAATCGATATTCATCGATTTGAACAGCTTTCCCCGCTGCTGCCGCTTAGAATCCGCCTGTTCGATAAAAGAGGATCGGATCGATTCGTCCCGGGTATCCAGCAGAAATATTTCCCCGGTTTCCGCATCTTCCAACTCGATGAAACCCACATTGGGAATTTTCACTTCGCGCGGATCGGTGAGGGTGACGGCCACCACATCATGCCGCTTGTTGGCAATCTGCAAATCTTTTTCATAATTTTCCGAGATAAAGTCTGAAACAAGAAAAACAACGCTGCGGCGCCGGGTAACGTGGTTCAAAAATTCCAACGCCCCGGCGATGTCTGTTTTGCTGCTCTGGGGCTCATGATAGAGCAATTCCCGCAGCACTCGCAGCACATGGCTTTTTCCTTTCCGCGGCGGCACAAATTTTTCCACCTTGTCTGTGAAAATGATCAAACCTACTTTATCGTTATTTTTGATGGCGGAAAAAGCGAGCAAAGCACAAATTTCGGTGGCAATTTCTCCCTTCATTTGCTGCTGCGTGCCGAATTCTCCGGAAGAACTAACGTCCACCATAAGCATCACAGTCAATTCCCGTTCTTCCTCGAACACCTTCACATAGGGATGCCCCATTCTCGCGGTCACATTCCAATCGATAGAGCGAATGTCATCACCAAAGGTGTATTCACGCACTTCGGCAAAATCCATCCCCCGGCCTTTAAACACGGAGTGGTATTCGCCGGAAAACACATCATTTACCAGCCCACGGGTGGTGATTTCTATTCGTTTGACCTTTTTCAGAATCTCTTTTGGGATCATGTCTGATTTTTCGTTAAATATTTCAGCAAAATAACCTGTATTTCTTTGATATTTTTGAGTTTCAACTCGTTGGTAATAAACAAATCCGCCTGCTCGTCAATTGCCGTTGACCCTTAATTGAGCGATTGCAGGGCGATTCGCTGAATCGCCGGCCGTATTTGTATTAAAAATGAAAATCCGTTTAGTAACAAAAACAAGGTCAAAAACAAGAGAATCGCTCAATTTAGGTTAGAAAATATTAGTTTTCGAAGATACAGTACAGCCAAATTTACGGCACTTCGATATGATTCAACACCTTGCGCACCACATCTTCGGGAGTAGTTTCTTCTGCTTCCGCTTCGTACGTCACAATAACCCGGTGGCGCAGCACATCCATACCGATAGCACGCACATCTTCCGGCGTAACATAACCGCGGCGCCGCAGAAAAGCATGCGCCTTGCTGGCTTGTGACAGGTAGATAGAAGCGCGCGGCGAAGCGCCATAGGCAATCAAATCCGTCAGGTCGTTCAGATGATATTCAGCCGGATTTCTGGTGGCAAAAACAATATCTACGATATACCGCTCTATTTTTTCATCGATGTAAATTTGCGACACTGCCTGCCTTGCTTTGATAATCTGCGCAGGATCGATGACCGGAGCCGGTTCCGGCAAACCATTGCCGGCATTCATCCGCATGATTTTCAACTCTTCTTCTTTATTAGGGTAACCGATGGACAATTTCAACATGAAACGATCGATTTGAGCCTCCGGCAGCGGATAGGTTCCTTCCTGCTCGATGGGGTTCTGTGTGGCCAAGACCAAAAACGGATCGTCCAGTTTGAACGTATTCTCGCCGATGGTTACCTGCCGTTCCATCATCGCTTCCAGAAGCGCGCTTTGCACTTTTGCCGGCGAACGGTTGATTTCATCCGCCAGAATAAAATTGGCGAAAATAGGTCCTTTTTTTGTTTTGAAGTCACCGGATTTCTGATCATAAATGAGCGTGCCCAGCAGATCCGCCGGCAGCAGATCCGGTGTGAACTGAATCCGTTGGAATCTTGTCTGGATCGCACTGCAAATGGTTCTGACCGCCAGTGTCTTCGCCAAACCGGGAACTCCCTCCAGCAGCACATGACCGTTGCTCAAAAGTCCGATTACCAAACGCTCTACCATATATTTTTGACCGATGATCGTTTTACTGATCTCGGATAAAAGTTGGTCGATAAATTCGCTCTCTTTTTTGATCATTTCATTGATTTCTTGAATATTTTTGTTCATCGATCCTCCTCATTCATCATCAATTGACGAACAACAATTGATAATTTAAAGACTCAACAATCATTCATTCCGGAACATCAGCCGGCACAATTCCGGTTGCCTGCTAAATGGTTACAATTACTTTATTATTCCTTCCCGCTCTCGTTCTGTTCGGTTTCCGGTTTGCGTAAAAAAGACTCCAATATTCCTTCAAACAGCGTATAAAACCGGCTCATTTCTTCTTTGCTTCCTTCCATGCCGGAAAATCTAATTTCATCGGAACGGATTAAAATTTCCCGTACACTTTCGATTCGATTCGGTTCCAGGGCAGTACCGGCTAATAGCTGCGGCAATTCATTGGTCGTTGCTTCCATGCCGCGAATTTTAAATTTTTCAGTTAAATACCGGCGCAGTAATTTGGAAAGCCGGGAAAAATCTTCATGCAGATCCGGATGATCCAGGCTAAATTGCCCGCGTAAATCTTCCAGAAACCGGGTTTCAAGAGGTATTGCCTGTTCCACAGCAACAGTGTGCGCTTTTTTGCGCTTTTTTTGCTGCCGGATAATAAACCAAACAAAAATTGAGATGACGAAAATTGTTAAAACCACAAACAGCCAGGTTAAATCGGTCTCGCCCGGTTCAGGGACAGCCTCGATCACTTCGACGGGAATTCTCTGTGTTACCAGGCTTTCATCTTTAGCCAAAACTTTATCATACGCCTTGACAACCACACCCTCAACATAGGCCATACCAAGTTGATTCGGTTTTAAAGTGTAATCGTACTCTTTATAAACCGTGTCGATTTCAGTACGGCTTGTAGTGGCAGTGCCAATGATTTCAAAATTGGTCAAAGCAGGGTTGTCAAAATTGAGAACGTCAAATCGATCGGAATTTCCAACCCACGAAACAACAACCCTTAGTTGTAAATTCCGGTTCAGCGGAACTTTGGTTTGATTGACGGAAGTTGCAATGCGAATTTGTGAACCGGTGGAATCCTGAGCCGCCAACGGTGCACGGTTCAAAAGAAGGGATAGAATCAGAAAGCTCCCGCAAATTAATTTCTCTGCAATACCGACCCGTTTAAACATTCCTCTCTCCAAAATCAAATAATTTCAACTCTTACTTATTTAAAAAGTTCCATGCAACAAATTGGAAAATAATCATGCCAAAAAAAAGGTCAAAAAGCGCTTGAAAACAATTTCAAACGTTTTTGACCCATATTCCGTACATCTTATCTACAACGCTATTTCTAATGGGTGTTATCCGAAGAATCTCCGGAGAAAAAGTTCATATCGTTGATATCTTTGCCCAGGTTATTCAGTTCCCATTTCACGGAAGATGCCAATTCATTGTCGGGGTATTTTTTCAGAAATTCCCGGTAGGTTTTCCTGGCTTTATCAAAATTTTTAATATCGTTGGCATACATAAAACCGATCATGAAAAACGATTTCTGCACAAATTCACTTTCCGGAAATACCCTGATCAAGCGCCGGTACGTTTCGATAGCCCGGTCAAATTGTTTCAATTGATTGGATTGAATAAGCGCCGCTTTAAATAAAGATTCCGCACCATGGTTACCTGACGGAAATCGTTTAAACAGAGTCAAATAAGTATCTGCGGCGTTTACAAAATCTTCATTCTGTTCATATTCGACGGCTTTATCATAATACTGCTGCTCTGTTATTTTTTTGCCACAGGCAAAAATCTGAAACAATACCAAAACCGCCACAAAGAATACTAAACCATATTTTTTCATAAAGGTCGCGCCTCCTTCATTTCGTACCAATTTTTCCGTTCCACGGTTCAACGGATTTTAACTACAATAATACTTTTAATGTAACTACTCAGGCGTGCTCCATGGATTAATTGTAATCACGCTTCGAACTCCCTGCCTGCAGCAGGCAGGCGCTCAGCATAGTTGTTTAAACCAGCCTGAGTCCCTCGACAAGCTCAGGATAAACTTAGTCGAAGGCTCCCTGCACATCATAAAAAACAAGCACACCTGAGTAGTTAGTGCCTGAACGAAAACCCCACTTTTCAGTCATTCCCGCCGTGCCTGAGGCATACGGGCGAAAGCGGCTTGTCCGCCGCAGGCAGGGAATCTATAAGTTTGTGATTTTATTGGCTTCCCCGCCTGTCTCCGGCACGGCGGGAATACCGTTTTCTACTATTTTTCAAAGTTTTCAGTAAAACACTAGTTACCTTTTAATAATAAAAATTTAACAGCGTTAAAACTAATTAGATTTTTTTTTAAAATCAAGTGAATTTTCTTTCAGAACCACGGAAATCATATCTCCATTGCCAAATTCACCTGCCAATATTTTTTTGGAAAATTCATTAGTCACCAAACGTTGCAATTCCCGCTTCAATGGCCTTGCACCAAAAACCGGATCAAAACCAACTTCGGCCAGAAAATCGAGTGCACGCTCTGTAATTTCCAGCGATATACCGATCTGCCTGGCTTTGTTCTGAATCATGGCAAACTGCAATCTGACAATTTCGCGAATGTCTTTTTTGCTGAGGGGATGGAAAACAATAATTTCATCGATACGATTTAAAAATTCCGGCCGCAACGATTGTTTTAACATCTCAAATGCTTCATACCGCATTTCACGATAGATTTGTTCCCGATTTTGGTCAGTGATTCTCTGCGCCTTCTCCATCATCATCTGCGCACCCAAATTCGAAGTCATAATGATGATACTGTTTTTAAAATTCACCGTTCTGCCTTTGTTGTCCGTCAGCCGGCCTTCGTCCAGAACCTGAAGCAGAATGTTGAACACCTCCGGATGGGCTTTCTCGATTTCATCTAATAAAACCACCGAATAGGGCATGCGCCGGACTGCTTCCGTAAGCTGACCGCCCTCGTTGTATCCTACATAGCCGGGAGGCGCGCCGACCAACCTGGCTACCGAGTGCCGTTCCATATATTCGGACATGTCGATGCGCACCATCGCGCTGTCATCATCAAAAAGGAATTCGGCAAGCGCCCGTGCCAATTCCGTTTTTCCTACACCGGTTGAACCCAAAAAGATAAAGGAACCGATCGGCCGGTTTTCATCCTGCATCCCGGCACGTGCGCGGCGAATGGCATCGGACACCGCAACGGTGGCTTCATCCTGGCCGATTACACGCTGCTGTAAACGCTCATCCATGTGGAGCAATTTTTCACGCTCGGATTCCAGCATGCGGTGAACAGGAATACCGGTCCATTTGGCAACAATCTCAGCAATGTCATCTTCATCGATCTCCTCTTTCAACATTTTCCGGTTCTTTTGGATGGTTTGTAACTTTTCATTCTCTACTTGAAGATGTTTCTGTAATTCAATCAATTTGCCATATTTTAATTCGGCGGCCCGGTTCAGATCTCCGTCCCTTTCCACTCGCGAAATGAGTATTTTGGTTTGTTCCATCTCCTCTTTTATTTTACGAATCTTCTGAATAGTACTCTTTTCAAGCTGCCAATGGTTACGCAATTCATGTTGTTTTTCCTGCAGGTTGGCTAAATCTTCATTTATTTTCCCCAGCCGCTTTTGGGACATTTCTTCTTTATCCCGTTTAACTGCTACCCGCTCGATTTCCAACTGTTTGATTTTTCTTTCCACTTCGTCCAACTCTTCCGGCATACTGTCAATTTCAATACGCAGCTTGGAAGCAGCTTCATCGATCAAATCGATAGCCTTGTCGGGTAAAAACCGGTCGGCTATATAACGATGGGAAAGAGTTGCCGCGGCAATGATTGCCGAATCTTTGATGCGCACACCATGATGGACCTCGTATTTTTCCTGCAGACCGCGCAGAATGGAAATAGTATCTTCCACGCTGGGTTCATCGATCATCACCGGCTGAAAACGCCGTTCCAACGCGGCATCTTTTTCGATGTATTTGCGGTATTCATCGATTGTGGTAGCGCCGATGGCACGCAGTTCGCCCCGGGCCAGAGCCGGTTTCAACATGTTGGAGGCGTCGATGGCGCCTTCCGCCGAGCCGGCGCCTACCAGCGTATGCAGTTCATCGATGAACAGGATGATCTGTCCGTCCGATTCGGTAATTTCCCGCAGAACCGCCTTGAGACGCTCCTCAAATTCGCCGCGGAATTTTGCCCCGGCAATCAACGCGCCCATATCCAGCGAGACAACCTGTTTGTTTTTCAGATTCTCCGGCACATCCCCGGAGACAATCCGGTGTGCCAGACCTTCGGCGATGGCGGTTTTGCCAACGCCGGGATCACCGATCAAAACGGGGTTGTTCTTGGTGCGCCGGGAAAGCACCTGTAAAATCCGGCGAATTTCTTCATCCCGGCCGATGACAGGATCCAATTTACCCTTCCTGGCCAAATCGGTCAGATTCTGGCCGTATCGCTGCAATGCCTGGTATTTGTCTTCCGGATTTTGATCCGTGATTCTCTGCCCGCCGCGGATCGATTTTAACACCTGGTACACGTTATCTTTGGTAACGCCGTTTTCGCGCAGCAAATTTCCAGCTTCTCCGTCTTCCCCGGTTATGGCCAGCAGAACATGTTCCAGACTGACATAATCATCTTTAAATTTTGTCGCTTCCTGAAATGCATTTTCAAGAATTTTATTGAGCCGTTGTGACATGTACAGGTTGGACACCTGGCCGTACACTTTGGCAATTTTCGCCACTTTTTCCGTCAGTTGCGAACTTAGCAGACCGGGATCCACACCCAGTTTTTTCAACATGGAAATAGTGATTCCTTCTGTGTCGTTTAACATGGCCAGCAGCAAATGCTCCGCATCTATCTGTTGATGATTATACTGAAGCGCAATCTGCTGTGCAGCCTGCATCGCCTCCTGAGCTTTCAACGTTAATTTATCGATCGTCATTTTCCGTTCCTCCTTTTCCTGTTCATTCCCCATTAAAAAAAAACGGCGAGAAGTAATTCTTAACTCGCCGTTTTAATGAATCAGAATCAGTCAATTTCAGTTAAAATTACTTGTCTTTGTCATCGATCACTTCAAAGTCCGCATCTTCAACTTTTTTGCCCGATTCTTTACTTTCATCTGCAGCCTGAGCTTGAGGCCCTGCATCGGCCTGCGCCTTAGCCTGTTCTTCCTGCTGCGCTTGTGCATACATTTTACTCGCAGCTTCTGCCCAGATTGTATTTAATGCATCGGTGGCCGATTTCATTTCTTCCAGATTGTCTGTTTTAATGGCTTCTTTCAATCTGCCGATAGCAGTTTCAGTTTTGTTTTTATCGTCGGCAGAAATTTTGTCGCTCTGTTCTTTCAGATCTTTTTCAGTCTGATAAATCAACTGATCCGCGTGGTTGCGGGTATCCACAATTTCCCGCTGCTGTTTGTCATCGGCAACATGTGCTTCCGCATCTTTTACCATCCGGTCGATCTCTTCCTGCGATAAACCGGAAGAAGCTTCGATGCGTATCGATTGCTCTTTGCCGGTGGCTTTGTCTTTTGCGGTAACATTGAGGATGCCGTTGGCATCGATATCAAAGATCACTTCAATTTGCGGAATTCCCCGCGGAGCAGACGGAATGCCATCCAGATGGAAGCGGCCCAGCGATTTGTTGTAGTTGGCCATCTGCCGTTCACCCTGCAGAATATGAATTTCCACCGAGGTTTGATTATCTGCAGCTGTGGTGAAAACCTCGTTTTTTTTCGTCGGGATGGTGGTGTTTTTTTCAATCAGCCTGGTGAAAACTCCGCCTAACGTTTCAATGCCAAATGAAAGCGGCGTAACGTCCAACAAGAGAACATCTTTCACATCACCGGCCAGAACGCCACCCTGGATCCCAGCGCCGACGGCAACAACTTCATCGGGATTCACACCCTTGTTGGGCTCCTTAGAGAACAAGTCCTTCACAATTTCCTGCACTTTCGGAATTCTGGTTGAACCACCAACCAAAATTACTTCATCGATATCATTCACCGTCAATCCGGCATCTTTCATCGCGATACGGCACGGTTCGATGGTCCGGTTAAACAGGTCATCACACAGTTGTTCGAATTTCGCCCGGGTTAAAGTCATGGTTAAATGCTTTGGTCCGGCATCCGTTGCGGTGATAAACGGCAGATTAATATCGGTCTGAGCCGTGCTGGATAGTTCGCTTTTGGCTTTTTCCGCCGTTTCCCGTAAACGCTGCAACGCCATGGCATCTTTGCTCAAATCCACGCCTTCCTGTTTGATAAACTCGTCGATCATCCAATCGATAATTCGTTTGTCAAAATCGTCGCCGCCTAAATGAGTATCCCCGTTTGTGGATTTTACTTCAAACACACCTTCGCCCAATTCCAGAATGGAAATATCAAAAGTGCCGCCGCCCAAATCAAAAACGGCGATTTTTTCATCTTTTTTCTTATCCAATCCGTAAGCAAGAGAAGCGGCTGTCGGTTCATTGATGATTCGCCGCACAGTCAAACCGGCAATTTCACCGGCTTCCTTCGTCGCTTTTCGCTGACTATCGTTAAAATAAGCGGGAACGGTAATCACGGCTTCTACCACTTTTTCTCCGAGATAATCTTCCGCCGTTTGTTTCATTTTTTGCAGAATCATCGCGGATAATTCCTGCGGCGTATATTCTTTGTCATCGATTTTAACTGCCGCCGTATTGTTTTTCCCTTTAACAACTTTGTAAGGAACCTGTTCAATTTCATTGTTGACCTCATTAAACATTCGCCCCATAAAACGTTTAATCGAATAAATCGTTTTGTCGGGATTTGTTACAGCCTGCCGTTTTGCCGGCTGTCCCACAACTCTTTCACCGGTTTTAAGAAAACCGATCATCGAAGGCGTGGTGCGCATACCTTCTGCATTTTGAATTACAACAGGCTCACCGCCCACCATCACAGACACACATGAGTTTGTTGTTCCCAGGTCGATGCCAATTATCTTTCCCATTCTCAGTAACCTCCTAAAGATTATTTTGTATTCGTTTACAAATTCATTTTATTTTCAATGAAATTATCACTTATTGAATCTTTATTTCTCTCACTTTTGCTTCTTCTTTTTTGGGCAGAACGATAGTGAGTATTCCATTTTTCAACTCCGCCTTCAAATCACGGGATAATACGTTATCCGGAAGCAGGAAATGCCGCACAAATTCCCCGCTGAACCTCTCGCGGTGAAGATATTGGGCATTTTCCGGATTTTCCTCATTCTTTCCCCGTAAGACAAGATTTCCTTTTTCAAGCTTTATATCCAAATCTTCCGATTTAAATCCCGGCAGTTCAGCTCTGAACAAATAAGTATTGTCCGATTCGGCAATATCAACTGCCGGAAAATTATTTGTCGCTGCGTCTACGCCGAAAGATAATGAAGATTCATTTTCATTCGCAGCCCAATTATCCTGTGCCAAAAAATGATTGATCAGATCCACGACCGTATTTTCCCCGGGATATGTGTTCGTTAAAAATGTCATAATATTCTCCTTTTTTTTATTTCGCTCTCTTAAAAGCAAGCATCGTGCCAAAAAAGGGAATATTTATTTATTCTACTAATAATCAATGAGTTACAAAGAACTCAGCATTTTCTCACACCATTTTTTTTGTACGGGGTGTCAAACTACCGGTCAACATGTCATAATTACAGACGATGTGGCAGAAATAAGCGGTGAGTGAAAAAATGGTAAAACCTCAGTTACGGGTGGAAGTATGCATAAACCTTATTTTTGTTTTTTCAACCTTAATAGCTGCAAGTAGCCCCACCCCATTTTTACCTTATTACCTTATTTTTCATGCTTTCATATCACAACTAAGGTAATAAGGTTTAGAGACTTAGTTGCAAATCATGCTATTAAGGTGTAAAAGATAAAAATAAGGTTTTCAGAACTCTAAAATGGCTAGCTCAGGCTACAAAATAATGAAGCGAAACCACTTTTATCCACCCGTAACTGAGGTTTTACGAAAAATAACATTTTACTCCGGCAAAAAAAAATGGGATACGAACATCCCATTTGCTATCTACATCATCAGAACCGATACTAACCGGCCGCAGCCGCTTTTGGTTTATCTGCGGATGTTTTTTTGCTTTCATCGGCATCCTTTTTATGAGTGCCATTGTCTTTATCATGATCTTTTGATGGCGAACTACTGTGTTTATGTTTATAGTCCGTTTCATAAAATCCGCTTCCTTTAAAAATCAGGCCAACACCCGTGGTGAGGAGCTTTTTTACCGGCCCGCCACATTTGGGACAGGTTTTTACCGGTTCATCCCTGATCGATTGAAACTTCTCAAAATAATAATCACATGATTCACAACGATACTCATACGTTGGCATTTCACTTTCCTCCACATAAAAATAAGAATGAAATATATACTATAAATACAACAATAGCAAGCACATTTTCTAAAAGCGACCTCAGATAACTCCATTATTTTTAGAATGTAACCGATCGCAACCATTATTCGTTAATCATAAACCCTCATCAAACGGTAGGTCCCGCTGCCGGTTATATCAACAAATAAAAATTGTTTCTCGATATTATTGTAAACCCAAATTTCCATATTTCGCATCATGCTGTCCATGCTTTTCTGAATATCATTCGGCGGCCCATACAAAATGTAGGTTTTACCCCGGTCTGTCCGCCAGCCAATATCACCTTCGTCAAATTGGCGAATGGCAAAACGAACTCTGCGAAAGTATTCCTCTTCAACCGGATTTTTTAAACTGTCCGATGCCGGAGAATACTCCTGCCAGAACCGGTTGAACCACTTTTTCTTTTCAGCCAACGTATCGGCATTTCTGAGCGAATCCCATGCCGCGCCTTCGCCGATATAAACCATCTGTTCAATCGCGTCGTCGATGGATTCTTCATCAAAATAATCGACCTGTTTAATTACTTCCAACTGTATTTCGCTGGCTGTCTTTTTCATTTCTTTCCCGCTTACACGAAATTGCACGGAAGATAATCCTTGCGGTACATCTCTGATGGAATAGGGCCGATAAAGGATCAGAAAATTTCCATCCTGTTTGCACCACACAGAATCTTGTCTGATTTCCCGGTTTTTTCCCCACCAAATCGCCTCTGTTTTAAAATTTTCAATGGGTTGCCTCAGATAAATGATACTGAGTAAGGTAAAATCGGTGCGACAGGTATTGCCGGATTGAGGCGTGAAATTTTCGTAATTCTCCACAGAAAAATCATGCTTTTCAGGATAAATGAGCAAGTCTCCCAAAACAGCTTTTTTCTTCGATTGATCCGGAATTTTTACCTGCAGTTCTGTAAATTCCGAGATGCCGATATTCTCATCGATGGCTTCCAGAATAATTTTATATTTTCCCGAAAGAAAAACGCTTTTCGTATCAAAACGACAAAAAGTAGTCTCCGATTGTGTTTCCGGATAGTTATCAGCTTCTACTTTTTTTCGCCAGTTTTTTTCAAAAACAGCATTGTATTCTTTGTCTGTCACAAACAGATTAAATTTAACTCCTGTTTTATACACAGAATCAGAAGCGATGAAAACCAGATCGTTATATGGAATGGCGATATCAAATCGGACCAGTGTACTATCGGGATAGAGGGTGGGAAATTTGGAAATTCGATAAAAATATTTAATATTTTTCTGCGATCCCTTTTGGGTTTGCGAGGCAAATAGAACCGTGACAAAAACAAAAGCCAATAAAATCGAAAAAATGATTTTCTTTTCATGTATTTGCAAACCAATCATTCCGAATACTCATCGATTTAAGAGCATCAAACCATTTATTTTTTAAACAGGGAACCATTTCCGTTAAGCAGCCGCAAAATAAACTGTGTGGCAAAGGAAAACAGATATGCCTTCTCTGCCACACAATTTTTTGTACATCCGGATGTAGATTTATCGTACTTGAGTCCTGAATGTTCTTTGATCAGGTCAGTTATTTTTTCGGCACCTCAACCGCCACAAAGAAATTGTTTTTGCCCCGCTGCACCATAAGAAGGAGAACATGGCCGGGTTTAACGGACCGCATTATTTTATTAAATTCAGCCACACTCGGTACTTTCTTACGATTGATCTCTTTGATCAGATCACCTTCCCGCAAACCTTTGCGGTAGCCATCTTTAGCCACATCCACACTGGTGATCAGAACACCGCTGCCTATTTCATAATTTTGCTTGCTTGCGGTTGCCTGAGTCAAATTTTCCACTTTAATACCAATTTTCTCAGCATTCCTGGCGGCGAGCGGCGCTACAGGTGTTGATTCACCGCCCATTTCAGCAATGGTCACTTTCAGCTTCTTTCTTTCTCCATCGCGATTAATGATTACATCCACAGCGCTTCCGGGAGGAACATCCGCGACTAAAAAGCTAAGTTGATCAGCGCTTTTTACTTTCTCATTATTGAATTTTACAATCACATCGGCAGGTTGGATGCCCGCTTTTTCAGCGGGACTATTTTTCGTAACATTACTGACAATGACGCCTTCATTCGCTTTCAAATTAAGGGCTCTGGCCATATCTTTATCCACCGGTTGGATAGCTACGCCCAACCAACCGCGCACCACTTTTCCTTTGGTGATCAGATCATTCATCACTTTGCTGGCCATATTGATAGGAATGGCGAAACCCACTCCGGCAAAGCCGCCGGTGGGAGAAATGATTGCCGTGTTAATCCCCACAACCTCTCCATGCAGGTTCATCAGAGCGCCGCCGCTATTGCCCGGATTGATAGCCGCATCGGTCTGGATAAAATTCTCGTAGCCGCGCCCTTCGGCTATTCCCAATCCTTTTCTTCCTTTCGCGCTGACGATCCCTTGTGTTACCGTATAGCGCAATTCTTCGGAAAACGGATTACCGATGGCCAAAACCCACTCGCCAACTTCCAACTCGTCGGAATCCCCCAATGTGGCAAACGGCAGACCGGATTTCTCAATTCGAATGATGGCCAAATCTGTTTTAGGATCCGAGCCAACCACCTCCGCTTCATACTCCTCCCCGTCGTTGGTTTTAACCCGAATATCATCTGCTCCTTTAACAACATGATAATTGGTTAAAATAATTCCATCTGCCTTAACGATAACACCGGAGCCCATGCCGCGTTGTACATATTTTCTCTCTTTTTCCGGAGGACGTTTTCCGTTAAAAAATTGGTCGCCAAAAAATAGATCAAACGGACTGCGATAGCCGCGCATTTTGATGATTTTTTCACTGTAAATGGTCACAATCGAAGGTCTCACCTTCTTTGCCGCCTGGATAAAGACTCCGTTTAGCTGGTTAATCAGATTTTCCTGATCCTGTGACAAGGAATTTGCGACAGATGCGGATTTGTCCGCTTCCGTTACCTTTGGTTTATCCGATGATGATGCGATAACGCGATTTGTCACATCCAATTGAGACGTTAGAACAACAGTGACAATGGCCCCCAATACAAAAGCCAGCGCTACCCATAATCCCAGTTTTTTATTTCGATCCATGACATTTCCTCCAGGTTTAATAACTCATATTGCTGGCCCGGGCAAATTCCTCGATCATTTTTTTTTGGGAGCGATCCAGACTCTCCGGTAAAACCACTTCCAACTCTACAAATTGATCTCCTACCCGACCATCCTTTGTTTTAATTCCCATTTTTTTCAGACGAAGCCGTTGCCCGTTTTGGCTTCCCGGGTGAATTCTCAACTGCACTGTCTTTCCTTCAACTGTGTTAACCTGTATTTTTGTTCCCAACAACGCCTGAGCCAAATTTATTTTAACCTTTGAGATAATATTTAACTCTTCGCGGTAAAAAACCGGATGGGGCGAAATATGCACCGTCAATATCAAATCGCCCGGCTGTCCGCCGTATTCCGGTGAACCCTGTCCTCTCAGTCTGATTTTTTCCCCGTCTTCGATTCCCGGCTTGATATTTACGGAAAAGGTTTTCTTCTTGCCGCCATAATTAACCGCAAAAGGCTGCTTTCCGCCGAGAGCAGCCACTTCAAATGGGATCGTCAGATCCGCTTCAACATTCTGCCCCCGCACCGGTCTGCTGCTGTGTGTTCTTCTGCCACTTTCGGAGCCGCCGAAAAACTGAGAAAAGAGATCGCCGAAGGTACTTCCTCCCATTCCTGAAGCGTCTTTGGGAGAACCCCAGTTGAAATGGACATCACCAAAATTGCCGCCGCCCGGCATGGCACCCCCATACTTTCTAAACTCATCATATTCGCGCCGTTTTTCCGGGTCGGAGAGCACCTGGTAAGCTGCAGAAATTTCTTTGAACCGATTCTCCGCCTGCTTATCATTAGGATGAGAATCCGGATGATACTGCTTTGCCAGTTTTCTATAGATTTTTTTTATTTCTGCGGGATTCGCCGTTTCGGAAACACCTAAAATTTTGTAGTAATCTTTATTCATTTATCCAAATCGCCTCATTCAGTTCCATCGTTCTGTCCGACAATCACTTTCGCAGGTCGCAGAAGTTTGTCTTTTAACCAGTACCCTTTCTGCAAAGTTTCAACGATTTTTCCATCTAATTCCAGCGGAGACTTCTTTACAGACAGCGCTTCATGAATATTGGGATCGAAATTTTTCCCCTGATCCGTAAAACTTTTCATACCAAGATTTTTTAGGACAGTTAGAAAATTTTTATAGATCAACCGAGCTCCATGTTCAAGATCATGTTGACCGGATTTTACCTCTAATAACCGTTCCAGATCATCGATAACAGGTAGTAACTGCCGAATCATTTCACGCCGGACATAATTGGCCAGTTCTTCCTTCTCCTTATTCGTACGTCTGCGATAATTGTCAAAATCAGCCTGAAGACGCTGCAGCATTTCATAATAATCCGGAGCCTGTTTTTCGCTTTTTTCAGATG
This sequence comes from uncultured Deferribacteres bacterium, assembly GCA_913009825.1. Taxonomy (GTDB): domain Bacteria; phylum Zhuqueibacterota; class JdFR-76; order JdFR-76; family DREG01; genus DREG01. The sequence goes on along the minus strand of CAJVYQ010000004.1, from coordinate 3,146 downwards.
TATCTTCTGCTCCGGTAACCATCTGATCAGTACTATCGTCATTTATTTTAATATCTGTTGTCTCTGAATTCTGTTTATCTGTTTCATTCATTTTGTATCCATTCCAGTTATATTTATAGTAAGTTAACAATTTTTTTGTTCGCAAGCGACATTTTTATATGTTTGTTAATTTACGTAAAGAACCTCCAAAGTTTTTGACTAACTTTGCAAATTGTCATTGCTATTTTTTGATCATGATGTATAGTAATAAATACAGAACTCCTGAGCGAATCGGCGGTTTCAATCCACTGAATGCAATGGTTAGCGCACCGATGCTGCCAAAACGCACCGGCCTTTGAAATGCCCTGCTGCTCTTTTTTATTGATTGCAGAAAAAACCAAATCCTCAAAATGAAAAGGTATTTATTTTATTCTCACAGATTTTAGACAAAGAAATAAAACTTGCAAAACAAACAAATCTGTTTTTAAAATATTTATCGTGCGCCGCACGATTTGTTGATTCCTGCCGGAACTTTCCGGCAGTATATTTTTTTATAGAGGCGGGGCGGAATAGGGGCTTATTTTACAGCGCGAGAGATTTATGTTTTTTTTACCCCGATTCTCCTGCCGCGTATTTTTCAGCAATTATTCTTCCAATTTCAAATGATCTTTCAACAGCGCCCAATTCCATTTTATATATTTTGCTGCTTGAGTGCCGTTTTTTACATCTGCTTAAAACCTGTAATTTTAACTCCAACTATATTCCCGGTAACTTTACAATTCGATAATTTTGTCTCTTTTATTAATTCTTCTAATTCATTAGGAGTATAGGCTGCATCGATTGAATTAATAAGCCCTGGTCGTATTTCTTTGGGTTTTGAATTAATCCATAGAAACCATCTCATAAATATATTCATATCTCTTCTTAAGTCTGAGATAAAAACTTTTCCATTTGATTTTAAGACCCGGCCTATCTCGTTAAATGTATTTTCAGGATCACGCCACTCATGAAGAGAACCATTTGTAAAGACTGCATCAAACAAATTATCTTCAAAGGGCATTTTATCACCGGTGCTTTCTATATATTCAACCCGGTCTGCCAAATTGTATTCATTTGCATTACGTTCTGCAATTTTTAGCATATCACTACTAATATCTAATGCCTTAAGAGTTGTATTTTGAGTTTTGTTTAGCCATTCAAGCCCAAGGTATCCGGGACCCGGACCAACTTCGAGTGCTAATCCTTGTGTTATTCCACTTTTAATAATATTATTTGTTTCAATCCAACCTTTATCTCGTAGTCTTCGCTGCATCTGATCATAGATATTTACATTAAAATCACCTTGAATTCCCTGATCGGTTTCAGTCACTCTCGGTTTAGTCATATTATATTTCCGTTGGCCAGAATATTCAAATTGGGATAGGCTTAAAAAATTGTTTTCTAAAGATTAATAATAATAGAAGCGCAGCAATAAAATACACACCCGCTGTATATTTGAACATATAGAGTACATCTATATTCGGTATATTGAGTAAAAAATCGAAAAGGAAATGAATCCATACAGCGATAAGTATATTTTTACTTCTTATATAAAAAATCGTGATCATTATCGATAAAGAGACTATCCCTAAAAGAAAGAAGAAAATATACCGGATTAAATTGATTCCTGAGTATCCTGATAAAAGCCATAACGGTAAATGCCAGAACCCCCAAATGAAACCTAAAATAATTGATGCATTGAAAGCATTTTTCTTCTTTAACAGTTCATTTAAAGCGTAACCGCGCCAGCCCAATTCTTCACCCATCGGGCCACTCGTTATTAGTATTAGAATAGTTGGCAGTATTGCAGCGGAGCTCATTAATGAGAGTGATCCTATGGTTGATTTATTAAGCAAAATATATGATAGAACCGCAACAACGGATATAGCAAGTTGTAATGCCAAGATTGCGTTAAAGGTCAGTGGATTAACTTTTGATAGAAAGTTTCTTTTTAAATAATCAATTACAGTTGTGTTTGGGTATAATTTCCTGAATAAAATAGCAACAGCAATAGTTGGGGCCCATGCGCATATATTTTTCATTATATTCTGTATATAAGCAGGTGATTTTAGTGATATTAGGACACCGGTTACGGCTAATAACAGCCAGAATACCACATAAGTAAGGATTGTGAATGTCAGGAAATTCTTGTTTTTTGCTTGCAATATTTTTCCTTATTTTTTTGCCAGAAACCATAGCACGAAAAGCGTAATCGGAATCAGAAAATCCGGTATCGTCGTTATTGCATTCCCGGGCTTGAAATTTCCTTTCTTAATCATTTCTTTGATGTGAACCATCGCGGCGCCTAAGAGAAAAACAGTCGTAAAGACAATCACAGCAAGCCAAAAGTTATCTCGATACCAGAAGCTCATTACTCCGAGCAGACCCATCCCCAAACAGCAGTATCCCAGCTCGACCTGAAAGAGAGTCCCCTCATGCCAGCCAATGCTGCGGCGCGACCCGTTTCCCCATGAACAAATGTCCATACCCGCCCAAAATTCCCGTTAACCCGACCGTAACGGTGAGTTGGTACAGCAGAAGTATGTATGCAGCGCTCGAAATATCTTTCGTCGAGCCTGTTACGAACATCGCCGCCAGCCCGACTATCCAACCTATAACGTAGTAAATAAGGAAGGTCATTTCGCTTTCTCCTTTTAATAACTTGATTAATTGCTTACCCGTTCAGTATATTGCCAACTGTGAACAGCAAACCCCATTGACCTACGCCACTGTCGTCCGGAATTTTTTCCCGTCCTGTTTGCACAGCGCTTTTACAAGCCTGCGGCCGGACATGACACTGGTTGGAAGACCGCCGCCCGGCTCGACCCACTGTCCGCACATATAAAAGTTCTGCAGGCCGGGCAGGGTCTGGCGCATGCGGTGCATCATAGTGGACGCATTCTGCGGCGTGAGCAGCCAGCCTTCGAAACTGCCTTTCCAGTTCCCCGTGTAACGCTCAAAAGTCAACGGCGTCGCCACATCCACCATCTCCACCTGTTGAGAGATACCGGGGAAGCGCTGGTCCAGCAGTTCCACCACGGTGCGCGCTATCTGGTCTTTCTTCTCCTTGTAGGCCGTCCGATCCTGCGCCAGCTCTTTCCAATACTCGTAACTGCTGGGCATCATCA